>JABDIN010000029.1 GCA_013003715.1 Desulfobacteraceae bacterium
CACTTGACAGAGCTTTACGACCCGAAAGCCTTCATCACTCACGCGGCGTTGCTGCGTCAGGGTTTCCCCCATTGCGCAAAATTCCTCACTGCTGCCTCCCGTAGGAGTCTGGACCGTGTGTCAGTTCCAGTGTGGCTGATCATCCTCTCAGACCAGCTAACCATCGTTGCCTTGGTAGGCCATTACCCTACCAACAAGCTAATGGTACGCGGGCTCATCCCCAAACGGTAGCTTACATGTAGAGGCCACCTTTGATCCTCAAATCCGAAAAAAAGAGGATGTCATTCGGTATTAGCATCGCTTTCGCAATGTTATCCCCAATTCAAGGGTAGATTACCCACGCGTTACTCACCCGTACGCCACTTTACTATCTTCTGCAAGCAGAAGAGTTCTCGTACGACTTGCATGTGTTAAGCACGCCGCCAGCGTTCATTCTGAGCCAGGATCAAACTCTCCAATTAAATTATGCAAATGCTGTCTCCAGCAAATTTAACTAGGACCCAACTCTATTATTTCCGTCACTATTTAGTTTTCAAAGATCAAGCTTTTAAACTGTATTGTGAGCACTTCTATTTTCTTCTCATGCCCAAAAAGACAAAACTTAACTATACTATTTAGACTGTCCTTGTCAACACATTTTTTTCTTCAACGATCAACATTTTTAAGAACATGGCACTTTCTCTTTTGAAAAGAGGAAAGCACTTTAACTATCTAAAAGTTAAATTGATGTCAAGCTTTTTGTTAGCAAAATTTCTGTCAGGATAAGCGATATTTACAGTGCGGTTAACTGAGGCAGCAATATTAATTTGCAATTCAACAGGTTGCCGGTAAGGTAGATATAATCCCACGATCATTGCGGTTCAGATTGACAGTTTTTTAATGAGCAATTCACTTGAAGAAACGAGTCGGGTTTTACACTCACCCCCATGGGATGTCAAATGTTTTTTAGCTTTTTATTCACATTTCCGGAAAACATTTTACTTCACCCCCCATGACTTTAGCTATCCAACTGATATAACTCATATATATACAAACCGCCACCGAACTTAAAGAACCCTTTTTTTATGGCCGCGGCCCCATTTGGCAACCCGGCATGTTCGGCATCCACCCCTTGTACTAATCCGGTCCAAGAAACCCCAGCAGCCGCAATTCCAGATATAGGAGATCCAACACCCCAATAAAAACACGTCTTCAATCGTGATGCGATTTCATTCTATTTATTGGCATGTTCCACTGCACGTGTCTCCCGGATCACGGTAACCTTTATTTGTCCGGGAAATGTCAAGGACTCTTCGATCTTTTTGGCGATGTCACGGCTTATCAAAATCGCCTCTTCATCAGATACCGTCTGGCTTTCGACAATTACCCTTAATTCTCTTCCGGCTTGAATAGCGTACGAGTTTTCGATTCCCTTAAAAGAATTGGCGATGGCCTCAAGATCTTCCAGGCGCCTGATATAGTTTTCAAGCAACTCCTTTCGTGCGCCGGGTCGTGCCCCGGACAAACTGTCTGCCGCTTGAACCAGAAGGTCATATACACTTACCGGGGGAACATCTTCATGATGCGCTGTGATGGCATGGACCACTTTCTGATTTTCGCCGAATTTCTTGGCGAGTTTGGCACCGATCACAGCATGTGGCCCTTCAACTTCATGATCGATGGCTTTCCCGATATCATGAAGTAATCCCATCCGCTTGGCGAGTTTTTCTTTCAGGCCGAGTTCCGCTGCCATGATGCCGCATAACGCCCCCACTTCAACCGAATGCTGCAATACATTCTGGGCATAGCTGGTTCTGTATTTCAATCTGCCGATATACTTGATCAGCTCATTGTGAATACCATGGACGCCCAAATCAAAGGCGGCCTGTTCACCGGCTTCCTTGATGGCCACATCGATTTCCTGCTCCACTTTTTTAACGACATCTTCAATTCGAGCGGGATGTATTCGGCCATCCGAGATCAGTTTCATCAGAGATAGACGGGCAACCTCCCGGCGAACCGGATTAAATCCGGATAAAATAACGGCTTCGGGGGTATCATCGATAATCAGGTCTATTCCGGTAGCCGCTTCCAATGCACGTATATTTCGCCCTTCCCGGCCGATGATCCGGCCCTTCATTTCATCGCTGGGTAATTGAACAACGGAAACCGTTCTTTCCGCAATATAATCCCCGGCATAGCGCTGAATGGCGGTGGCAATAATTTTTTTGGCCATTTTATCCGCCTGTTCCTTGGACTCATTCTCAATTCTTTTGATGAGTTTGGCACCTTCATACCGGGCTTCGTTTTCCATGGCCCGTAATAAAAGTTCCTTAGCTTGCTCCGCCGTCAGTGTTGAGATTTTTTCGAGTTGCCGTTTTTGTTCCGTTACCAATTCATCATATTTTTGTTCGTTGATCCTGACTTCATCCGCCTTTTGCTTGAGCTTACGTTCCGTGCGCCCAAGCTCCCGATCCTTGGTTTCAATCAGCTCGGTTTTACGATCGATATTTTCTTCCTTTTGAATCAGTCGTTTTTCATGCCTTTTCAGTTCGACACGTGTCTCCTTCGTTTCGGCATCAAACTCGGTCTTCATTTTGAAAAGTCGATCTTTAGCTTCAAGGTTGGCCTCTTTCAAGAGCGCCTGTGCCCGGTTTTCCGCATCTTTAACGATTCCCTGGGATTCAACTTTTATGTTTTTCAGCTTTTGCGACACCAAAACAGTCTTAAGCCAATACGCACAAACCGAACCGGCCAGAAATCCGACACCTATGTAAATAGCTAAATATTCACTCATTACACCTCCCGCTGGATGCTGTGTAGAATCAGTGGGGCTGAAAGCTGATGCTCGCTAATTCCGCTGCGCTGGTGCGAACATCAAATCAGCCCAAATGGTTATTGAACTCCGGTATAACCGGTGAATCGGTGATTTTAACCTTGGTTAAAATCAAACATGCATTATTGAGGTCAATGGAGAAAGATATTTGATGATATGAAGTAATGAGGAAGGTCTAAAAGGGATGCTGCCGGACAATGATATCCGTAATGCGATTTTGTTTACCCCCACCAATGTGCCGTGTTGGCAGGTCTTTGAACCTGACGAACGAGGTGGGCGCCTTATAGTTTCTTTAGGCTTTTCTGTACGCGCAGAACCTGCTCACCAAAACCAGTGAAAGCTCCCGAAAATAAAGTGTTGGGTCAAAGCACATCTTCCAATCACGAGCACGGCAGGGGTGTAATGTAATATCGCATTGACATCCTTTTTTGTTGGGGATTAAATAAGAATTTGCCGGTGTTGGTATCACACCACAGGCGACCGAATTAAGTGTAATTAACATTGAAACAGTGGATATTAGCAATATTTCAGGTGAATAAACCATTTATCACTGGTCCCTTGTATCCAGCAAGTTAATGAGTGAGTTGGATCGATCGCTGATATTTTTTAAGAGAGAGCGATACTTTTTCTGTATCTTAAGATAATCATTGGTAATGTTTAAAGCTGTCAAAATCAATACAGCACGCTTATCGACTTTTGTTACATCATCGCTGTATTGCGCTTCGATCCTTCCCACCTCTCTGGCAAAAAAATCCGCTACTGCTTTCGCCTCGGCTGCATTGTCTTCTACCTTGAAGGTAAAAGGATGCCCAAAAAGTTCTATGGTTACGAGTTGATCCAATGATAAAGGGGTACCTGGTTTCATTAATGTCTTACATCAATCGCCTCGGCCGGAGATTCTGAAATCCCGTTTAGCCTTTCCATTAAACTGTCAATTCTTGATCTGATTAAAACCTTGACCTCATTATTCTTCTCTTCAGCCATTTCCAAATCGTGAAGTTGCGACTCAAGTTGCCGGTTTTTATCTTGAAGCTGTTTATTTGCAGCTTCAAGATTATGGTTAACCTCGATCAAAGTATTGATTTTCTTTTCAATTTCATCAAATTGATTTAGTAAAACGACTTTATCCGACATACTACCTCATTATATTTTCTGTTAATATAGACTTTCAACCATTCCAAAGTCAAGATCTTTCACTTTGCCCACTTTTTATTATATTTTCAATCTGTTTCAATTCGTGCCGGCTATTGATTCCGGTTAATTCCAAGGGATCGGCAACAATAATGGCACCCATGCCCAGACCTTCCCGATGGCCTATGGCGACAATATCGGTCAGATACATTTCTTTCTGGGCATTGTTGGCATCCAACTGGTCGATGGTGTGATGCAAAGTGGTTTTATTCACACAATAAATGCCCGAATTAATAATTTTTATATTTTTCTGATCCGGTGTGGCATCCGCCTCTTCAACAATTCCCGTCAGTCGGCCGCGGCTGTCGCTGATAATTCTACCATAACCGGTGGGCTGATTTACTTCAACCGCTAAAACACTTAAATCATTCCCGCCTTCGATATGTTTTTCGATGAATGCCTGCAGTGTCCGGACCCTGATAAGGGGAACGTCACCATATAATATGACGACATGCCGTTCCCCGGACGATAGGTATGGCAAGGCGCATTGAACGGCATGACCGGTCCCAAGTTGCTTCTCCTGTAAGGCGAATTTCGCCGCGTATTCCTGCAGTACGGTTTTTTTAACAATCTGTGCCTGGTGACCGACGACGACAACTATGTTTTCACCGGCAAGCTGTTTAGCCGTTTCCATTACATACATGATCATGGGTCTGTTCAGTAGGGTATGTAATACCTTGGCCTTATCGGATTTCATCCTTGTGCCAAGTCCGGCGGCAAGGATAATGATTTCAATATCGATTTTCATCGCGTTTCCGATCTTTAATATGATGTGGATGAATTATGTACCCGGCGAATAAACCATAAAAAAAGGGTAAACCCTGTAACACCGGGTTTACCCTTTCGCAATCATTTCAACACGTCAATGAAGGATGATTATCGGAAAATTTCAAACCTACCGGGTTTCGGCAATACTGATACGATGGATTGATCTTTCCAACGCCGCTTTCGCCCTGATAAAATCAACATCCTGCTCTTTACTGTCAAGCCTTTGCTGGGCACGCTGCATAGCGGCTTTTGCACGATCCAAATCAATGGATCTTCTTCTCTCCGCCGACTCGGCCAATACGGTGACTTTGTTGGGCAGCGCTTCAGCAAAACCGCCACTGATGAAAAGATACCTTTCCTTACCACTTGCATCGGTATAACGAAGGTGTCCAATTTTCAGCGTGGTCAAAAATGGTGTGTGACCTGAAAGGACACCAAATTCACCAAGGGATCCCGGAGCCATTACGATTTGGACGTCTTCGCTAACAACCGATTTTTCCGGAGTAACCACTTCAAGTAATATATTATCAGCCATTTTATACCTCTCGGTTGGTTATTCCTGGGACATTTCTTTGGCAGTTTCGAGGACTTCCTCGATTCCGCCTTTCATATAAAATGCCTGCTCGGGAATGTCATCATGCTTTCCGTCACATATTTCTTTAAATCCACGAACCGTATCTTCAATTTTGACATATTTACCGGGTTTAGAGGTAAACACTTCCGCAACGTGGAACGGTTGGGACAGGAAGTTTTGAACTTTCCTGGCGCGTTGAACCGTGACCTTATCCTCATCAGAAAGCTCTTCCATACCGAGAATAGCGATAATATCCTGAAGTTCTTTATATTTCTGGAGAATCTGCTGGACCTGTCGAGCGGTATGATAATGTTCCTCTCCGATGTACGAAGCATCCAGAATACGAGAGGTGGAGTCCAGCGGATCCACTGCGGGATAAATCCCGAGTTCTGAGATCTGCCTGGAAAGCACAACGGTTCCATCCAGATGCGCAAAGGTCGTTGCCGGTGCGGGGTCGGTCAAGTCGTCCGCGGGAACATACACGCATTGTACGGCGGTAATGGAACCTTTATCCGTGGAGGTGATACGCTCCTGAAGTTCACCGAGGTCCACCGCAAGGGTGGGCTGGTAACCAACGGCCGAAGGCATACGGCCAAGTAGGGCTGACACCTCGGAACCGGCTTGGGTAAACCGAAAGATATTGTCAATGAAAATGAGAACATCCTGTCCTTCCACATCCCTAAAGTATTCGGCGACCGTCAATGCGGAAAGCGCAACCCGGGCACGGGCGCCAGGTGGTTCGGTCATCTGTCCGTAAATGAGGGCGGCTTTTGGTAAAACGCCGGAGTCCTTCATTTCATGATACAGGTCGTTTCCCTCACGAGTCCGCTCACCAACGCCGGCAAATACGGAAATACCACCATGCTGCATGGCGATATTATGAACCATTTCCATCATAATGACGGTCTTGCCGACACCGGCGCCACCGAACATGCCCATTTTCCCGCCGCGGGGAAACGGTACCAGCAAATCGATTACCTTGACACCGGTTTCAAGCAGGTTAACGGAGACATCCTGTTCCGTAAATGTCGGTGCCTCGCGGTGAATGGGCAACATTTTTTCCTGGTTCACGGGCCCAAGCCCGTCGACGGGTCGTCCGACAACGTTTAAAACCCGGCCCAGGCCGGCTTCACCAACGGGCATCATAATTTGGTTTCCGGTATCGGTAACCGGCATTCCCCGAACCAGACCATCGGTAACATCCATTGCAATAGTACGGACGACATTATCGCCCAAGTGCTGCGCCACTTCAACAACGAGATTGTCCGGTTCGTCGTTAATGGCAGGGTTGGTAATATGAAGTGCCGTATATATGGTCGGCAATTTTCCCTGCTCGAATTCCACGTCAACGACAGGTCCCATTACCTGTGTTATTTTACCAATGTTGTCCGCCATCTATTTTCCTCCTATGTAATTCGGTATACAGAATATAATATTATCCTTTGAGAGCTTCGGCACCACCGACGATATCCATCAATTCAGCGGTAATGGCTGCCTGTCGGGCCTTATTGTAAATCATGGTGAGATTTTCCAGCATATCGTTGCAGGCTTTAGTGGCATTATCCATGGCCATCATACGTGCGGCGTGCTCGCTGGTGGAAGTTTCCAACAATGCCCGGTAAACTTGAACATAAACATTTCTGGGGAGCAGGTCTCCAAGCAACACCTCGGCACTGGGCTCACAAATGTGTTCTGCAAGGTATGGTGAATTATCGTCTGTCTCCTGATCGACTTTTTCGATGGGCGGAATCGGCAGCAATTGCGCCGATATCGGCACCTGCTTGGCCATGCTCATAAACTCCGAATAAATCACAAAGACTTCGTCATAGGAACCATCGAGAAATTTATCCACCAATTTTCTACCGGAATTGCCGGCAATGCTGAAATTAAATGTGCCGCCGACAACACCAATATGCTCGTCAACTATATTTTGTTTGCTCTTTCTCGCCCAATCCTTACCGCGTCTTCCAAAGCAAGTAAAGCTGACGTCCATCCCCTGTTGGGTTTTTTCTTCAAGTATCTTTTTTGCCTTATTGATCAAATTGGCGTTAAACCCACCGCATAGCCCTCTGTCCGAAGTACATAGGACAATGTGTACCCTTTTTACATTTTCACGCGGCACCAATAACGGACTTGCCTCTTCACCGGCTTTTTCGGCAAGGCTGCCCAGTACTTCGGCAAATTTAGCGGCGTATGGCTTGAATGCATCTGAATTATTCTGGGCGCTTCTGAGCCGGGAGGCGGCCACCATGTTCATCGCCTTTGTGATCTGCTTTGTTTTCTTCACCGCGGCTATTTTAAGCTGAACTTCTTTTAATTGTGCCATTACAGACCAACCCTTATCTATTTAAAATTCATTCCAGGTTAAAATTCATTCCAGGAAATGGCGCTTAATTATTTGATGGTATCTTTAAAATCTTCGTCATAAGCTTCCAGGGCTTCCTTCATTTGTTTTTCCAGTTCACTGTCAATTTCCTGTTTTTCTTTCAGGCCGCTGAACACCTGGGGAAATCTTTCTTCAATGAACGGGTAAAGCCCGGCCTCGTATTTGGCAAGCACATCTGTCGGATATTTGTCGAGAAACCCCCTGTCACCTGCAAACAGAATGGTGACCTGCTTTTCCATTGAAAGGGGTTGATACTGGGGTTGTTTCAGGATTTCAACCAGGCGCTGGCCTCTGGTCAGCTGACGTTGGGTGGCGGCATCAAGATCGCTGCCGAATGCCGCGAAGGCTTCAAGCTGACGATACTGGGCCATGGCCAAGCGAAGCGTACCGGCCACCTGTTTCATCGCCTTGACCTGAGCGGAACCACCGACCCGGGATACGGAAAGGCCAACGTTGATGGCCGGACGAATACCGGCAAAAAACAGACTGGGCTCAAGGTAGATCTGGCCGTCCGTGATCGAAATAACGTTTGTCGGGATGTATGCGGATACGTCTCCGGCTTGCGTTTCGATGATGGGCAATGCAGTCAGGGAACCTGCACCGAGTTCATCGCTGAGTTTCGCCGATCTTTCAAGCAGGCGCGAATGGTTGTAGAAAATGTCTCCGGGATATGCTTCCCGTCCGGGGGGACGTCTGAGCAGTAGTGAAACCTGCCGATAGGCTGCTGCCTGCTTGGAAAGGTCATCATATATGATAAGCGCATGCCTGCCGCTGTCACGGAAATATTCACCCATGGCGCATCCTGCATAGGGTGCAATGAATTGCAGGGTGGCCGGATCGCTGGCGCAGGCGGATACGATGGTAGTATATTCCATGGCGCCGTGTTTTTCCAGAACAGCATGTACTTGAGCGACGGTGGATTTCTTCTGGCCGCAGGCAACATAGATGCAATATACGTCTGTTTCTTTTTGCGCAAGGATGGCATCAACGGCACAAGCGGTCTTCCCAATCTGACGATCGCCGATGATCAACTCACGTTGACCTTTTCCGACCGGTGTCATGGCATCAACAGCCTTGAGGCCGGTATAGCAGGGCTCATGCACACTTTTTCTGGCGATAACACCCGGCGCGACCATTTCAACCCGCCGCGTCTCCTTGGCATCAATCGGTCCCTTGCCATCAATCGGCAGGCCCGTGCCATCCACAACACGACCCAAAACGGCTTCACCAACCGGGACCTCTGCAATTCTGCCCGTACGCTTTACGATGTCACCCTCTTTTATGTGAATATCCTCTCCCATAACAGCGATACCCACATTATCCTCTTCAAGGTTCAATACGAGACCGAGGATACCTCCGGGGAATTCGACGAGTTCCAAAGCCATTACTTTTTCCAAGCCGTATACCCTTGCGATACCGTCGCCAACCGACAAGACAACACCCGTTTCACTAAGTTCGACCTTCTTGTCGTAATCCGTAATCTGCTCTTTAATAATCTGACTTATTTCTTCGGCTTTTAATTCCATTAGACTCTCTCACCCCTCTTTAATGATTCTTTCATATTCAATAACTGTGTCTTAATGCTTCCGTCTAATACCAGGTCACCTATTCGGGTAACGATTCCCCCAATTAGTCCCGGGTCTTGTTCAACATCAAGCTTAACGTCCTTGCCGGTTTTTTTGGACAACGCGGCGCGGATCTTTTCAACGGTTTCGGATGAAAGTTCATTGGCCGAAACCAGGCTGGCGCGCGCAACACCTTTGAGCTCATCAGCCAGCTTCAGATAAAAATCATTGATGTTCTTTAAAAATCCGATCCTGCCCTTGTCAAAAAGCAGAATTAGAAATGATTTCATGACTTTGGAAAGTTTTAAGCGGTCTATAACCTGTTCCAGCACCATCCGCCGCCCGCCTGCATTGTACAACGGATTGCCAATGGCCTGTTGAAGACCCCGCTCTTTTTCAAGCAACTCGGAAAACCCGTTGAGTTCGTCTCTGTAGACCTGGGTTTGTCCGTCTTCTTTTCCTATCAGCAGGAGAGCCTTGGCATATCGTCTTGCTATCGCCATATTCTTCATTATGACACCACCTTCTCTAAGTATTCATCCACAAGCCGTTCCTGATCATCAGCAGAAATTTTCTCTTTTATCAACAATTCTGCCTTGGCCATCGCTTTTTCCATAATATCGGCCTGCAATATAATTTTTGCCTGCTTGAATTCGTGTTCGATGTTTTTCTTTGCCTGCTCTTCAAGCTTTTCCGCCGATGCCTCAGCCTCTTTAAGGATTCTTTCCTTAGCCTGCTCGCCCTGCTTTATATATTCGGCGATGATGGATTCAGTCTCTTTTTCCAGATTGGCCAGTTTATCGTTATAGTCGGCCAAATTCTTTTCCGCGTCGGCTTTTTTCGCCTCCAAGTCCTCCAATTGTTCCCTTATCCCCTTGATCCGGTCACCCAAGGCCTGGGATGCCGGTTTTCGAAGCAGAAAAAACAGGACTAAAGCGAGTACCACAAAATTCATCACCCGGTAGGTGTCTTCCGTTACCCACCCTTTGGATTCCGCACCATGCCCGCCGCCGTGATCGTCACCGCCGGAAGCTGCGCCCGCCAAACCACCGGACAACACGGTTACAAGACCGATACATAAAACAACAACAACCAATGACTTCGGATTGAATATCCTGAATAGACCAGGAGATTTCATTAAACGGCCCTCCCCAAAATTTTATTTCCAATGGACTCGGCAAATGAATCCACTTCCTTTATCAACGCATCTTTCACCGCTTCCGTATCTTTGGCAATCTGTGCCTTGACCGTTTCGAGTTCGGCCCTCGCCTTTTCATTTATTCTGTCGACGATTTGTTTTTCCTGATCCAGCGCTTCTTGCAAGAAGGTTTCCTTTTGTTCCAACCCTTTCGCCCTGGCGCTTTTGATGCCGGAGGCAAACGATTGATCCTTTTCCACCGCCTCCTTGGCATAGTTATCGATGTTTTGTTCGAGGCCGTTGACCTTCTCTTTTCGATCAAGCAAAATTTTACGGATAGGTTTGTACAGCACCATATTGAGAATAAAAATCAATAAAAGGAAATTGATTATCTGGAGTGAAAGAGAAAAAGGATCAATACTAACCATTGACGCGCCTCCAATCGAAATCTTAACTATCTATATTTATTATTATTTTCAGTATTTATGCTTTTGCCCGGACGGGTTCAAACTGCGGCGGTCTTATCATCACGCATCATTAATTGTCAAGGTTTTTTGATTTTTTTTCCTCTGGTTCAGGCACTTGAGATTCAGGGTTTTTGTCCCTGCCGAACATGAATTTCTTCTGGGCTGCCGGTTGTGCCTCCATTGAACAATTGCCATTAAAAATGACACCTGAATCGATGGAAATGGATGGTGCATGGATATCACCGGTAATCTTGGCAGGCGCATGAATCTGGATGGAATCCCGCGCTTCCATTCTGCCGGAAACTTCTCCCTTTATTATCGCCATACCGACGGATATTTCGGCTTCGATGACCGCTTTTTCACCAACAATCAGCGTCCCCTCCCGGCTGGTGATCTTCCCTTTCACCTTACCGTCCAATCGAATGGTATCACTGAATTCCAATGTGCCATCGACAATGGTGTCCATGCCTAAAAGTGTAGAAATCGTGTCCGGTTTTTTATTCTTTTTCATTTAATCCCCTTTCGTGAGTTTCTGCATATGGATCTGTAATTGTTGAAAGAAGCACCAGAACTATTCAAATAAAAATCGACGCATGCTGACGTTCATTAAAATACCGATACCGGTCATCATTGTAATGGCAGACGAACCGCCATAACTGATAAATGGCAGAGGAACACCCACCACCGGCATCAAGCCCATGACCATGCCGATATTGATAAACACCTGCCAAAAAATCATGGCCGTGACCCCGACCGACATGATGGTTCCAAACGGATCCCGGGAACGGTGGGCGATGTTCAGTCCCCAGGTGATGATCATCAGATAAATCAATAATACCATTATGGTGCCAAGAAGGCCCCACTCTTCAGCGAACACCGAAAAAATAAAATCGGTGTGCTGCTCCGGAAGAAACGATAAGGCGTTTTGGGTCCCTTTTAAATACCCTTTGCCGGTAAGCATACCCGATCCAATGGCTATTTTTGATTGAATGATATGATATCCGGCACCCAAAGGATCCCGGTCCGGGTTTAAAAAGGTCAGGATTCGTTGTTTTTGGTAACCTTTTAAAAAGAAAAACCATACGAGTGGGATGGCCAGAGCGGCATTCAATATAAGATACCCTATGGATCTACGCTCAATTTTCACAAAAAGGGTCATGGATCCGGCGATGAGTGCAACCAGTAGGGCCGTGCCCAAATCCGGCTGCCGCACAATCAGGATGAAGGGTATCATGGTCAGGACAAACGGTGTGAAAAGTTCCTTTAATGAAAACCCACGGGTAGTGACCAACCGCGAAAAATAACGGGCAAGAACCAGGATGACGACAATTTTTATAATTTCGCTGGGTTGGATAGAAATCGGTCCCAATGCCAGCCAACGCTTTGAACCGCCGACATATTTCCCGAACAACATGACGCACAGCAGCAACCCGATACCACCCACATAAATAAAATTGGCCCAATGCTCCAACAGCTTGAAACTCAACAGGAAGGTGAAAATCATCACCCCCAATCCCAACCCGAACCAGATCAGCTGCCGTGTGAACAAGGTTTTTTGCAGGGTACCGGTATCGGCGGTGACCGCGCTATAGAGCGTCAGCAATCCTACACCGGATATCAGCAAAGTCAAGCCCAGGAGGCTCCAGTCAAAGCATTGTACAAGCCGTCGATCAAACATAAGCGTTATTGAATCAATTGTTTAAAGGTGATTTGATCAAGGCCGAATGGTCGGATTGGTCTTGACCGACATTACCGGTTTCCGGCTTGATATCCTTATCGAGAAACACCCGGATAAGTTCAGTAGCAATGGGTGCGACATCCGACCCGTGCTCCCCGTGCTCGACAATGATAGTAACCGCTATTCTCGGTTCCCGGGACGGTCCATAGGCCACGAACCACGCATGCGGTCTGAGGTGCATCGGGACATCCTCGGATTCTTCATCGTCCGATGTTTTACGACTGAAAACCTGAGCGGTTCCGGTTTTGCCGGAGATCTCGATGTGTTCGATGCGAGACGCGAATGCGGTGCCCCGTGGAGAATTCACAACCTCCCAGAGCCCCTGTTTGATGATCTTCAATGTTTCCTCTGAGGCCGGAATGCTGCCGGTTGGGACAACAGAATTCTCCTGAATCACATCTCCGTTAACGGCTTTTACGGATTTCACGATTTTAGGCTGAACCCGGATTCCGTCGTTGGCTATCGATGAGATTGCCACCGCCATCTGTATCGGTGTGGTCAGATTAAATCCCTGCCCGATGGCCGTTGAAAGTGTTTCGCCCTGTTGCCAGGGAGTCCCGAAGCGTTTTCGCTTCCAGGCGGCATTGGGTACGATGCCGGTATCCTCCTGATCCAGTTGAATCCGTGTCGGTGAACCCAAACCGAAGTTCTTGGCGTACCATGCCAGGCGTTCAATGCCAAGCTCCTGACCGAGCAGGTAAAAATAGACATCACAGGATTCGGCCAGCGCTTTATGAATATTCACTTTACCATGGCCGTACTTCTTCCAGCATCGATATGTTCTGTTCCCGAATTTATAGTATCCCGGGCATTGTATTTCGGTATCCGGCGTGACGATCTTCTCTTCAAGTCCGGCAATGGCGGTTATAAACTTATATGTGGATGCCGGCGGATATTCGGCTTGGATGGCCTTATTCTCCAGCGGTCTGTTCGGGTTGGATATCAGGGTGTTCCATTCCCCATGACTCATCCCCGTTATAAACGCATTTTGATCAAATGACGGATTGCTGACCATTGCCAATATTTCACCCGTCCGCGGATCCATGACCACAATGGCACCGGTATGATCCGCCATGAGTGTCTCGGCTTTTTTTTGTAAATCTCTATCGATGGTGAGAAAAAGATTATGCCCGGGCAGGGCGTCAACCGTTTTCAGCACCCGCACCACCTGACCGGTGGCATTGACCTCGACCTGCCGACCACCTTGCGTGCCGCGAAGCCATTTTTCCAATGATTTTTCAACGCCGAACTTGCCGATGTAATCCCCGACGTTGCAATTGGCATACTGCGGCAATTTGAGCTCATCGGCATTAATTTCACCAAGATAGCCTAAAAGATGAGCGGCGCTTTGTTTATCTATATAATGCCGGCGCGGGCTAATGCCCACGCTGATACCGGGCAATTCGTATTTGTACACCTCAACCGCAGCCAATTTGTCCCGGCCGATATCGCTTAACAATACAATGGGCTTATAGGCAACCTGGTATTTTTTCTGCGACAGACGGTTCATCAGCACTTCCGGTGCGACATCCAGAATACCGGACAAACGCCGTATGGTCCGATCCAGGGGTTTGGCATCCTTAACGATTATTTTCAGATCAAAGGAAGGCCGGTTATCCACTATCATTTTTCCGTTACGATCATATACCAGGCCCCGGGGGGCATCCACACTTTGAAGCCGGATACTGTTGCTGGCGGATAGCCTCCTGTACTCCTCCCCTTCTATGGCCTGCAAGTAAACCAATCGAACGATCAGGGCGACAAATGCAGCACAGACACATAACATCACCCCGGTCAGCCGTTGTCTGAACCAATCACTGTCTACGGTATCGAGGTAAGTGGCCATGTCATTATAATCCTTCGGTCAACCAGGATTGGAGATACCGACTAATCAGAAAGAAAACCGCCATACCAGGCGCTCATTTTCTTTTGCAAAAAAAGGAAAAGGTACAATAGCAAGGGACCGGTGAACACAGCCCATAATATTTGACGTACGCCGGTAATAATCGCAAAATGCGGTATTTCGCTTATCGATGTCTGAATAGCGATAATACTGAAGTGGATGATACTTTCAAGTGCAATTCCACAAGCCACCACAATGGAAAGAATTAGAAAATTACCGACATGCAGGAATTGAATTACCCACTGGACACCAATGAAAAGCCAAAAATAGGTCGTAATATATAATCCAAGGGGGCTACCCGAGATCCCATCCATGGTGAACCCGAGAATAAGCACCATGGGAAAACCCTCGCGAGTCGGCCTGAACACCCCTAGATAAATGACAAAAGGTGCCAGCAAATCATAGAATTCATTGAATATTCTTATGCCAGGAAAGACAGTTGTCTGAAATATAATTAAAATGATGCAAATGAAAATATGGAAAAATAGGGTCATCATGGATTCGTAAACTCATGTTTTGGAGGAACGGGAATGACCAGAACCTCCTCCAATTTTTCGAAATCAACGTAGGGGCGGATGACCACTTCCTGAAATATTCCGGCATTTTGCTTTACGATTTCAGAGATTCGTCCAATGCGGAGCCCCTTGGGAAATACACCGTCGAGTCCGGAGGCGATGACGGTTTCACCCACCATAAGATCGTGGCGCCGCAATACATATTGCAAAATGCAACCGCCGGGGGGCTCACCCTTTATAATCCCTCTGGCCCTGGTGTTTTGAACCAGAGCATCCACAGCACTGTTTTGGTCTATGACCAAAAGCACTTTTGCATAACCGGCCGTAGCATCGATGACCTGGCCGACAATGCCCTGGGGTACAACCACCGGCATGCCTTTGCCGATATTGTCCTTTCGCCCTTTGTTGATGATAATGGTTTTAAACCATGGGGAGGGATCTTTGCCGATAACTTCCGCCGCGATGCCGTGTGCATCGGCGTTTTCCTGAAATTCAAGCAGATTTCTCAAACGGATATTGGCCAGTCTTTCTTCTTCCAGCCGATTGATTGTCTCAAGGGACATCTCCAATTCTTTCAATAAACGGTCATTTTCCATACCCGTGGACACCAGGTCGAAGTAATGAAACCAGACACCTTTTAGAAAACGGCTGGTGAGTGTCACAGCCTCTTGAAATGGGGAGATAAATGTCAGGGCATTCCGATCCGGGCCGGAGGACGGATATGGGCGTTTACTGTGAACGGACAACCAGATCATGTTCACAGCCACCAGTACGATGACGCCAATAATCAACACCATCCTTTTTGAGAACATTATGCTAGTAAATTATGACTTGTTTGAGAATTTCCAGACTATCCAAGGCTTTTCCGGATCCAAGCGCTACGGTTGACAAGGGATCCTCGGTAACGGTAATCGGCAGACCGCTTTCCTCCCGAAGCAGCTTGTCCAGGTTTTTCAGCAAGGCACCGCCACCTGTCAGTACGATTCCGCTGTCCACTATATCGGCGGCCAATTCAGGTGGCGTCTGTTCAAGTGCGATCTTGACGGTCTCAACAATGGCGTCTATCTGTTCGGAAATGGCAACGCGAATTTCCTCCGAATCTATGGCGAGTATTTTAGGAATCCCGGAGACAAGATCCCGGCCTTTCACCTCTATGGTTTCCACCTGTTCCGGATCCGGATACGCGTTGCCGATGGTCGTTTTGATTATTTCAGCCGTACGTTCCCCGATGAGAAGGTTGTATTTGCGTTTAATATATTGAATTATGGCCTCATCCATTTTATCACCGGCCACACGCAAAGATCGGCTGTATACGATACCGGCGAGAGAAATGACGGCAACCTCGGTGGTGCCGCCACCGATATCCACCACCATGTTACAGGTGGGTTCAGTGATTGGCAAATCCGCCCCAATGGCCGCGGCCATAGGCTCTTCGATTAAAAAAACCTCCCGGGCACCTGCAGATTCCGCGGATTCTTTGACTGCGCGCTTTTCAACCTGCGTAATACCAGATGGTACGGCAATTATAATTCTGGGGCGAACAAGGGTTTTGCGGTTATGCACCTTGTGTATGAAATGCCGCAACATGGCTTCGGTAACTTCGAAATCCGCGATGACACCATCGCGCATCGGTCGAATGGCGACGATGTTGCCGGGGGTTCTTCCCAACATATTTTTGGCTTCAAGCCCGACGGCCAGCACGCGATTCTTGGTCCTATTATCCGTTCGCACCGCCACAACCGAAGGCTCCGACAGCACAATTCCCTTGCCCTTAACATAAACAAGGGTATTTGCTGTACCCAAATCAATAGCCAGATCACTTGA
The DNA here is from genome assembly GCA_013003715.1 of Desulfobacteraceae bacterium. Taxonomy (GTDB): domain Bacteria; phylum Desulfobacterota; class Desulfobacteria; order Desulfobacterales; family Desulfosarcinaceae; genus JABDIN01. Next base: position 16,885 of record JABDIN010000029.1, read on the forward strand.
GAATACACCTAACAGGGAATCAAGAAAGAAATTCATAATACCTCAATATCACACCCAATGGGTGTTTCGGTTTTCAATAAAAAGACTGTTTAGCAAATCACCACACTGATTACAGCTCCCATCCAAGTCGGGAATATGGATGGTCGTGATGGCTATAGCTAACAAAAATCTTTAGTTATATCAAGAATAAATTGGGTATTCTACTCATTGAAAGGAAGCGGAAAACCGCCTCTTTTTTGAACAGAAAAACCCCTTCGTGGTACTTCCGATTTGCCCCCCCTTGGAACCCGAGAGCAGTCTCATGGTCCCTTAATACGCATACCTGTTGTTTAACGAATCCATTCGCTTGTTTTCGCTTTACACTGCCGTTGCATTATCCGCCGGCGTTCAGGACATCCATGACCCGGTCATGAAGGATCGGGCGGAATGTCCTGATTTTCTCATTTTCCCGGGATGGGTGTACTCTATTCGTCAATAACACAACCACAATGTCTTTAGATAAATCCATCCAAAACGACACCCCCGTATAACCGAGGTGACCAATGGTTTTTTGAGAAAACCGGGAACCGGCACTCGAATTGGTCTCAGATGGACGATCGAATCCCAGGACACGGGCATGCTGGTCGGAAAACGCAAAGAATCGGCGGACAACCTCGGTTTCGAAGATACCGCCGGTGTCCCGGCCATGATACGCTGCTGCAACCCCTTCAAGCAGCTTGAGAATATCTTCCGCGGTGCCGAACAATCCCGCATGGCCTGAAAAACCACCACAAACGTGGGCGTTTTCATCATGCACTTCACCCACCAAGCTTTTTTTCCGCCATGGACAATACTCTGTGGCCGCAACATTGTCGGTGCCATGCAGACCCATCCGCTTATCCGGCACCAAGGATGTCAGGACCATCGGCCGATACACAGATTCCGATATATAATCAAATAAAAAATCTCGTGAAACGGCCTCCACGATAATGCCGAGGAGCATGAAACCCGGATCGCTGTAAAGTGTCCGGGTACCCGGTTCATAAGCCAATGGTTCCTGCAACAGCATCTGTTTAAGCGCTTCCCGCCGGCCGGCGGAAGGGATATGAACCAATTGTTTGTAGTACGGGCGGTAATCAGGCATTCCCGCTGCATGCAGCAACAGATCTTCAATTCGAATACATTCTTTTTCCTTATCCGGCAGGTCGGGAAAAAATGAGGTCAGCACATCGTTCAAGCTCAACCTGCCCCTCTGCACCAATTGCATCACCGACAGCGTGGTCGCCAATGGCTTTGTCAATGACGCCAGATCAAACCGGGTATTCAAATCAACCGGCTGCCGCGTAAACAGGTTGGCATAACCATAGGCGGATAAATGCCGGATTATCCCCTGGTGAGCCACGGCCAGCACCCCTCCCGGGAACACACCGTCATCCAAAGCCTGCCGCATCAGTCTGTCCAACGATCCAACAACCACTTGATTCTCCGGAATCAATACCAATCTGAAAATGGATGTCAATATTATGAAAAATAATCAAATCACGTATTGACACGATTGGCCTAAAGCGTTTATAAAACCCGTTCGTGTCGGGGCGTAGCGCAGTCTGGTAGCGCACTTGAATGGGGTTCAAGGGGTCGGAGGTTCAAATCCTCTCGCCCCGACCACGACTTTGCAAATTAACGGGTTGGCAATTCGCCAACCCGTTTTTTAATAAAACCCCCCATCACCTCAGGAAACACCATATACCCGGGCATCAATTTTACCGGGTAAAACCGCATCAGGGATGGGCATGCCAGAAATCATTATTTTCCAAAGGGTCGTAATACCGCCAGGAACCCTCGATATAGACCCGTGGCACCGATTTGACTTCATCACGGCCACAACGCATCAGCCGATCCATGGCCATGATCCATCCCACTGAAAACCCGTGCGTTTCTACCGCTTGCCGGCTGTATTCCGAACACGATGGATACATGGGACAATGACCGCGCCGGACCGCCGACAAATGGTTCAGATACTCACCATAAAAGAATGCCATGGATGCATATGGTTCCCCTGATTCCATGCCGGCAAGTTCCCGGGGGGGCGTATGGCTGCAAGCCCCTGAGATCAGAATGGAAAATATGAGGGTCAAGAAAATGATGTCGCGCATGTTTTTAACTGAAGCAAAAAACGGGCCGTAAAATAGGGTTGCCGGATTATTATTAACTTTTATATAAAGGGGTGGCTTAAGTTGATATCTTCGATAACATATACAACTAGATGATGAAATACCAATCGCACAATGAGAGACGGTGATTGCAGATATCGCGCACCGAGGAGAAGGGGATGACGCCTGATGAGTTAAAAAATTATATGGCCACCCACCATGAGTCCGATTTCTTGCTGGTGGATGTCCGACAGCCCGAAGAATACGGAAAGGAGCATATCCCGGGTGCAAAACTGTGTCCCATAATGACATATGTGGCCGGTCTGTATGAACAACCCGGTGACAGAGATTTGATTTTTTATTGCCAAAGCGGGGGACGATCGGCGGCCGCGGCGGCCTTGGCCATCGAAGAGAAAGTGACGACAAGGGATGTCCATTATCTAACTGGCGGGATTGAGGCCTGGGAAGACAGGACACTGCCGGATTTCCCGAAAATCAGCATTTTTGATCTGTCAGGCACGCAAGAGGAGTTGCTCCGGACGGCAATGGATTTGGAAAAGGGGGCATTGCGCTATTACGATCATGTGGCAAAAAGGTTCGCCGGTAAATCATTTGCCGGTGTATTTTCCAGGCTGGCCGAAGCGGAGAATGCGCACGCCAGAACAGTATATGACGTCTGGTGCCGGATGGTCGATGAACCGCCGCCATTCGAAACCATATTCCAGGAATTGAAAGGGCATATCCTTGAAGGCGGTGAAGACCTCAAAAAGATGCTTAAACGAGTCATATCCATAAAATCGGACACTTGCATGATCCTTATCGAGTTGGGCCTTCTCATCGAGAATGCTGCCCTTGATCTGTATAAGGCCATGGCCGATCAAACCGTGGATCGACACACCAAAAAGGCTTTTCTGGCCATTGCCCAGGCTGAAAAAGCCCATATGAAAATTCTGCTGGGCCAAATCGAAAAGTGTGCCCAAACATGACTATAATCGTCATTCAGCCAAGTTCCACGAATTTTGAAAGCACTTCCCGGATCTGTTGTTCATTGAACGGCTTATGAATAATATCACTTACACCCGCGGCATAGGCGGCATCATTGTCATGGGACGCATTTTGGGTGGTAACCATGATGATGGGGAGCTTATCACCGTCAAACTGCTCCCGAATCCTGCGGGTAAGGTCTATGCCACTGATGTCAGGCATATTCAAATCGGTCAGAATCACATCCGGCACATCCCGGGCAACCTGTTCGATGGCTTCGGCCGGAAACTCGAACAATCTCGACTCACAACCGATATTGTGCAGAACGCTCCTGTAAATATTTAGAATCATTTTAGAATCATCAACCGCGAACACCTTCAGTCCGGGAGCCGCCTCCGCCTTTTGCGCCACGGTCAAACACCGGGCGACATCCGCCTTCCCATTCTCCTCCAATATTGCAATGCACTGTTTTCGAATATCCGGGTGGGCCTGTGTCAACAGATAGTTGGTGGTCTCCGCCAAAAAAGTGTCATCCTTGACCAGATCAAGAAAAATCTTTTCACACTGGGCGTCGATGACGGTGTGGATGATTTTCGTGGCACCGTCCCCACCGGCCCGGATCATGTTCTTTAAACCAGCGGCAAGCACCGCATTGTAATTATGATCGATCGCATTCGCTGCTGCCGACCGCACATTATCCACCGGATCCTGTAAACCGGCGGCCAGTGTAATGGCGCCCTTTGCCACGGGCAGCAACCCCAGCGCCTCATAGGCGGCGAATCTGACATTGGGATCTTTTGGCTCATTGTGCAGCAGCTTTCTTATGGCGGAAATGGCCGATTCATCGCCGATATCTCCCAAAACGTTCAAGGAGTGGATCAATAAATCGGGGTCGTGATGAAGCAGGTTGTTCATCAGCAATGGCACGGTTTTACTGCCGATTTTAACTAAACGCTGTTTCGCTGCAATACGGATATGCGCGAAATGGGATCCCAGGGATTCGTTGAGCCGTTCCAATGCTGCGGGCACCTGGGATTTGGCGAACATATCCATAATGATAAGATCCAAATCGGGTTCTTCACCCAGCTTTTCCCATAACCGCTGGATAGCCGTAGGCGTGGCCATGCTGCCCAATGCATGTATCGCGGCAATGATAAGTTCTATATTCCCCGAATAAAGATACTCGGAAATGGCGGTGGTGGCGCTTAAATCACCAATCTGCCCCAATGCGGTGACGGCGGCGCGCAGCACCTTTTCATCATGGTCTTCATTCAGTATACCCAACAAGGCGGCGGTTGCGGACTCAAGGCGCATCTCACCGGCGATCTCAGATAGCAGAATCCGGTTCTCACGCATGGATTCGCGAATTAACAGGTTCAAAAACACCTGTTCGCTGTCCATGACCTTGGCAAAAAGCGTTTCGCGAATCAGCGGAAAGCTGTCATTGAATTCGGGATTTGATACCAGAACACTGACAATCAACGGCATGGAAAACTTATCGTCCGCCCGGCTCAATTCGAGGAGCGCCTGTTGCTGGTATTTTTCCTCGACCTGGCCGATGTGCGATAAAACAAGCTTGGCTTTGAGATTATCTTTTGTTTGTATGTCAAATTGTAATTCTTTAATAAAATCATCCGGATTGATGTGGGTCATCAAGTTTCCTTTCTATAGGGATCGCATGGGAATAGCGGCAGGAATAACATTTCCCGTGGTTGTAAAACCGATGTAGATGATATCGACCTTATGAGCATAATCTTTACTTCTTTAAATGAATGAATAGACAGGGAGTAGTAATGGTGAATATTCGACCCTCCGAACTGCACGACAAACTCATCCCGTGGTATCATGCCAACCGAAGGGATTTACCCTGGCGCAACACCAAAGATCCCTATTGCATATGGGTTTCGGAAGTAATGCTCCAGCAAACACAAGTATCGACGGTTGTTCCCTATTATCGACAATTTATGATTTATTACCCCGACATACCCCACCTGGCGTCAGCGCCTGAAGAAGATATCCTGAAAAGATGGGAAGGATTGGGCTATTATGCACGGGCGCGGAATTTATTGAAAGCCGCCGGTGAGATCGCTGCGAAATATGACGGCAAAATCCCAGATCAATGGGACCTGTTCCGGTCCCTTCCGGGGGTGGGGGATTATATCGCGTCAGCGGTACTGAGCATTGCCCACGGCGCAGCCTACGCCGTCGTCGACGGAAATGTAAAAAGGGTGATGGCCCGGTTGTTTTGCATCGATGATCCCGTAAATCAGGCCAACTCGCACAAGGTGTTTAGTGTCCTGGCGAAGGCCATGTTGGAAAAAAATGATCCGGGGACTTATAACCAGGCGGTAATGGAATTGGGGGCACTGATTTGCAAACCCAAAACCCCTGCATGTGACCGATGCCCCGTATCATCACTATGCGGGGCGCATAAGAACGCGAAAACAGATGTTTACCCCGTTCGCATCAAGGCGAAGAAAACACCTGTAAGGGAGATGGCAACCGGAATTATTTACAAAAAAAACAAACTGTTAATCATCAGAAGACCATCGCGGGGATTGCTGGGTGGCCTCTGGGAATTTCCCGGTGGACAGATCAGGAATATGGAAAGCACAGGGGATGCCTGCATTCGTACAATAGCAGAAAAAGTCAATCTTAATATTGAAGTTGATCGTTTGCTGACACGCGTCGACCATGCCTATACGCATTTTAAAATTAAAATGGATGTTTTTACCTGTGAGTATATCAGCGGCAGGGTAAAATTAAACGGCCCCATGGACTTCCGATGGGTTTCCCAGGATAGCCTCACACGGTTTCCGTTTCACAAAGCCATCCATAAATTTTTCCCTCATCTTATTGAAGTAAAGAATCGATGTAAAATGAGACAGAATAGTTGAACGGTACTCAATTGCGCGCAACGCCGGATGAAAGCCTCACAGAATTATGGATGGTGATCAAATGCTGTTGACGTGCCAACTCAATACATGGACAGGCCGGTTTATGTGGCAGGGATGAAATATTCCGGTTCCTGAATATATGTCTTACGGCAGGCCGGACATTTTCCCGGTCGGGTATAGCGGTTACGACGGGTAAAAACATATCCGCAGCTCAGGCACGAGAATGGCAATATTTTCAATTGTTTCCTCCGGGAATGCAGAGTTCGGGACACATGTTGAAGATGGGGATAAACCTCCCGTTCGGCAATACGCAGTTTCTGCGAGAGATCCCGCGCAGAACACGGAGTTTCTTCGAGGATGGTGATCATTTGTTTCCTGATGGTGGACATGCCCGATCCTCGCAGATACATAACTTCGGGGATATACGTCGAAAGGGTCTATGGAGCCGGAGGCGTGCACTCTACCGGTGCCTTAAAAGCTCCGCCAGTACTTCACCATATCGCTGTTAACCTCTATTTTTCCAGGAAGATTGATTAACGATTTGCGTCTTCCTGCAACAAATATTTCACCATACCGTCCAGGCACTCTCGTATGATTTCCGCACAGGATCGATATACCGCCAACGGCTCACCATAAGGATCCGAGATATCTCCTGAATCACCGTTCGAATGAAATTCCCCCAAACAGTGAAGCGCATGTTGTCGGGGTTTGCCGATCTGTTCAAGCGTCATACTATGCGCTTGTTCCATGGTGAGGATCAGGTCCGCGGAACTGATCAAATCAGTGCTGATCCGTTCGGCCTTATGCCCACTTATATCAATGCCATAGGAAGACAAAAGGACGTCCACTGCATGAGCTGTCGGGGGATTCCCCCGCAACGCATGAGTTCCCGCGGAATGGACATGTATCTTGTGTTGAAGTTCCGGGGACAGCATCTGCTTCAGCAACCCTTCGGCCATGGGACTGCGGCAAATATTCCCCGTACACACTATCAGGATATCGATCATCAGGTTCCTCTCATAGCTTGATTGAGCGTAATTATAGGCAGTTCAGTTGACCACGTCAACACATCAACCCACAGCGAACCGGGCGATCACCCGGACTCAACAATCCCATTAAAGTGGTGAAACCGGCAAAAGCGTGATATGCAGATTAACCGCAATTTCCAGTGGAGGTGATATGGAATACCTGCTGACACCGATGTCCGAAATCACAAATAGAATAACCGCTCTGCAGCAACTGATGCAGCACCAGCAGATGGACGGCATGTTTATCCTGCAACGGGCGGATCTGTTCTATTTCACGGGCACTGCACAGGATGCATTCTTGTATATACCCGTGGACGGTCCCCCGTTGTTGATGGTTCGACGATTTTATCCCCGGGCCAGGGCCGAATCGGCCATTCAAGACATTGTTGAAATCCCGTCGGTCAAACAAATACCCCGGATAATAATTGACCGTTATGGCACCTTGCCGAAAATATGTGCCATGGAACTGGATGTGTTGCCGGTCAAGGACTTCCGGTTTTATAGAAAACTATTCAATACCGCGAAGACAGTAGATGGATCAGCGCTGATTCTGAAGGTGAGACAAATTAAATCCGCCTATGAACTTGACCTGATGGAAAATACGGCAGCCCGGTCAGCGCAAACATTTGAATACATGAAATCCATAATTTCAGATGGCTTGTCGGAGATGGAATTCGCCGCCCGTTTTGAAGTCTTCGCCCGAAAAATCGGGCATGCCGGGCACCTTCGCGTGCGGCACTTCCAATCCGAAGGATATGCCTGGCATGTTCTCAGCGGAAAGAATGGCAGCAAGGTCGGTCTGTTGGACTCTCCGGCAAGCGGAGAAGGCACATCACCGGCATTCCCCTGTGGCGCCGGCGTCAAACGATTGAAAACCGGGGAACCCATCATGGTGGACATGGCCTGGATGTGCAACGGCTACCATATGGATGAAACCAGGATGTTCGCCCTCGGATCCATGCCGCCAAAGGCACTTGAGGCCTCCGGAGCCGTCAGGGAAATTCACGACGCGGTCATCGCTGCGGCCAGACCGGGCGTGGCCATTGCCGATCTGTTCGACTTATCGGTCCGAATGGCCGGTGGAATGGGATATGCGGATCAATTCCTGGGGCCGCCCGGATACAAGGTCAAATTTATCGGGCATGGTATCGGTGTCGAACTCATCGAATCCCCGATCATGGCCAAGGGAAGCCCGTTCATCCTTGAATCGGGTATGACCTTCGCGCTCGAGCCTAAAATGGTTTTCAAGGATGAATTCGGTGTGGGAATCGAAAGCGTAATCCAGGTAACCCGGGATGCGGCTGTGCTGATCAGCCGCGTTCCACCGGAGGTGTTCATCTGCTGAGCCGAATTTGTTCTCTTATATCCGCTGTCCGTGCAAATGCATCACGAAGATTGATTTCATCCACATAGCTTGTTAGTATGGTGCTCACCATTATAAAAATAATTAAACCCGGCCCTGATTACTGCGTCCGTCATATTCGACGGCAGCAATCGGCCATCACCCCTTTCGTCAATCATGGAGAAGCATAATGAGAATTGTCACACGACCGGATTTTGACGGTGTGGTATGTGCACTTCTTTTAAAGGATGTCCTGGGAATCACTTCACCAGTACTTTGGGTGCAACCCAATGATATGCAGCGGGGGCTGGTCACCATCCGAAAGAACGATATTATCGCCAATCTTCCTTACCATGAAAACTGCTCCCTGTGGTTCGATCACCACTATTCCAACCGCATTGACAATGAGTTCGAAGGAAGCTTCGAGATCGCCCCGTCAGCCGCCGGCGTGGTGTTTGATTACTACGGCCATCAATTCAGCCGCGATTTTTCCAGCCTGATTCGGGAAACCGATAAAATCGACTCAGCGGATCTCACCCTGGATGAAATCCTCCATCCCGAACGCTACCCATGCATATTGCTGTCGATGACCGTATCCGGCCACGACGGTACTATCAATTCCTATAGCGACCGGCTGGTTGATTTACTGGGGACCAGCGAGGTCGACAGTGTATTGGATGATCATGACGTCCGGAGCCGATGTGACCGGGTGATCGAAGAAAACAAGATATACCGCGAATTCCTGTTGCGCTATACCAAACAAGAGGGACAGGTTTCAATTACCGATTTCAGGTCATTGAAACCGGCACCGGATGGCAATCGTTTCCTCGTTTACTCGCTATTGCCGGATACCGTAGTAAATGTAAAAATCATCCATGACAAAGACGATATGGCCATCATCAAGGTCGGCCACAGCATTATCAACCGTCATTGTCATGTGAATGTGGGAAAAATGTTGTCCGCGTTTGAAGGCGGTGGGCACCGCGGAGCCGGCGCTTGCCGTTTTAAAAGGGATAAGACGGACAACTACCTCTCAGCTATTCTGGATATCCTGCAAAAAAACGACCCCGATGAGTAACCCCGTGTCAGGCACGATCTACATTGGTTCAAGATGATATAACCGCCCGTTCCTCAAGGCGGTGATAAACGGTGACGGCCTGCTTTTCGGTATCTTCCAGGGACCCCGAGTTATCGATGACAATGGTACCCAACTTTTTCTTTTGTTCGATGGGCATCTGGGACCGGATACGCGATAGTGCCTGGGTGCTTGTCAATTTATCCCTGGCGATCAAGCGCTTCAGCTGGATATCCTCGGGTGTATACACGACAATGATTTCCGCCAGACCTTCATCCATCCGGGACTCGAGCAGCAGCGGAACATCCAGGATGATGACGGCATCGGGTTTTTCACGGCCGGCCCGTTTCACCTGAACACCGGCGCGATCAATCACGTGGGGGTGCACCATTCGGTTTAAACGTTCTTTTTCCGCCGCATCATTGAAAATGATATTGCCAAGCGTCTCCCGGTCGATACCGCCGTTTTCATCCAGGATATGCTCACCAAAATAATTTACGATCTCCCGGTAGGCCGGTGATCCCGGAGATACCACTTGCCTGGCGATAATATCCGCATCAATGACGACACCGCCAGCTCGCTGAAAAACACGCGAAACCGTTGATTTGCCGGTGGCGATGCCGCCGGTCAGTCCTGCAACAATCAATTTTTCACCTTTGTTTATGCTATTAACCATTCGGTGGCGCATAATCACACCATGATGTTCATTTACCACTTAAATGAATTTTCCGTCAAATCCCTTGACACCCCATGGGTCAACCTCTTAAACTTTATGGCTCTGGCTTCAAATTTTCTGTCGTTTCAATATAAAATCAATGTCCGTATATTATACCGTTCACGCCAATTTTAACAGCTGCAGCGAACCGCTAATTGGAGATTGAATTATGAAGTGCCTATTCTGTCATTTTACAAACACCCCCACTGCAAAATTCTGTGTGGAATGCGGCAGGTCACTGGCGCTGGCATGTCCCAAGTGCAAAACCAGCAATTCACCGGCCCACAAATTCTGCCACGAATGCGGGGCGGCCCTGAACAACGGAACGGCATCACCCGCCGATCCCCTGCCCTCAAACAATCAGAGCGATTTTGACGGCGAAAGAAAACACATCACCGTCCTTTTTTCCGATCTATCCGGCTACACAATGATGGCCGAACGCATGGATCCCGAAGAACTCAGGGAAATCATGGAAGCCATCTTCCAAAAGGCCAACCAAATCATCATAAAGTACGAAGGTCAGGTGGAACGTATTATCGGTGATGAGGTTATGGCACTTTTCGGTGCGCCACGCGCCCACGAAGATGCGCCGCTTCGCGCGGTGAAAGCCGCCCGGGAAATTCATCTCGCCGTCAACGAAGTGAGTCGCCGGTTCATGGATAAGATCGGACAGCCTGTTGCCATGCATACCGGTATCAATACAGGTCTCGTGGTCACCGGAAAAGTCGACCATCGCGATGGCAAGTTCGGTGTTTCCGGGGACACCGTAAACCTGGCTTCGCGCCTGGCGGATATGGCGTCAGCCGGTGAAATCCTGGTGGGCCCCGAGACATACCGGCAGGCATCCGGACACTTTCACTTCAGGGCATTACCCCCGACCCCGATCAAGGGCAAAGCCAAGCCCATGCCGGTTTACCTGGTATTGTCACAAAAAAACAAACCCATCACCGTCCACCAGCATTCCGGCTTACAGGCACAATTGATCGGCCGCAACCATGAACTCAACCGCCTTCAGGACGCATACCTGCATCTTGAAACCAACAATAGTTTCATTTTCAGCGTCTGCGGTGTTGCGGGCACAGGAAAAAGCCGTTTAATCGAGGAATTCAAGTCCGGCGTGGATCGAAATCGGGTGATGTGGATCGAAGGCCATGCGTATGCCCACACCCAGAACATCGCTTACTTTCCGTTAATCGATATGCTGAACCGCATATGGAAAATTGAAGACGGCGATAACGGAAAGGTAGTAAAACAGAAGATCGAAGGTGGTATCCGGGGCATTTCCGATATGCCGGACAACCTGATTCCCTATATCGGGACCTTGCACGGGTTGAACTATCCTGAATTGGAAGGAATGAGTCCGGAAGTATGGCAGGAGAAGCTACATGAAGCCGTCGTTCACATTTTTACCGCACTGGCCGGAAAAAGGCCGCTTATCTTTTTTCTGGAGGATTTGCATTGGGCGGACAAAGCCTCGGTGGACCTGTTGGACGCCTTGATAACGCAACATCCCATCCGGGGAATCGTTCTGTGCGTCCACCGGCCCTCTTTCACGCTTTTTGACGGAGATTACCCGGAAAAACTGAAAGGTGCTTTCCAGCAGATTCGCATTGCGGAACTATCCGACTCGGATACAAAAGAGATGCTCAGCTCCATGCTGCAGACCTCCTCGGTTCCCGTACAACTCGTGGCGTTGATCTGTGACAGGGCCGAGGGGAACCCATTCTATATCGAAGAAATCGTAAATGCCCTGATAGAAACCGAATCACTGGTCTGCCGGGAAAAAAAATGGGAGATAACCGGGTCTTTCAAGGAATCAGATATCCCCTCCACGGTTCACGGTGTCATCTCATCACGGTTGGACAGACTGGAAGCCAGCAGTAAACGCGTGCTCCAGGAAGCATCGGTTATCGGGCGGGCGTTCCTATACGAAATTCTAAAAAAAATAACTTCCTTCCGGGATGAAATAGATCAAAAATTCATTAATCTCGAACGAATTGACCTGGTACGAAAAAGAGCGGTTCATCCCGACCTGGAGTTTGTATTCAAACACGTTCTCACCCAGGAAGTCGGCTACAGCAGCTTATTGATCAAGGAACGGCAGCAAATCCACCGGAGCATTGCCGAGGTCATGGAAATTTTATTCGCGGAGCGGATTTCCGAATTTTATGAAACACTGGCGATGCATTACCATCGTGGCAAAGCCGATGCAAAGGCCATAAAATACCTGATCAGATCCGGGGAGAAAAATCTGAAACAGCATGCCCTGGAAGAATCGAGCAGATACTTTCAGCAGGCATTCGATATTGCGAAGAAAACCGTTGATCCCGCCATCAATAAGACAAAAACCATCATGGACGTGATCATCAACTGGGCCTTTGTTTACTATTACCGGGGGGATAACAAGGGATTGCTCGAATTGTTGTTGTCCAACAAGACCCTGGCGGATTCAATCCCGGATCCTAAAAGACAAGGCGGTTTTTATGCATGGCTCGGATGCGCGTACTGGCATAAAGGGTGTTTTCAAGATGCCTACCAACACTTGATCCACGCCAATTCCCTCGGCGAACAGGCAAACAGCAATCTGGTCATCGGGTATGCCTCCTCATGGCTCTCATGGGTCAACACCGAGCACGGCCGGTTTGACGATGCCATTGCCTGTGCCCGAAAAGCCCAGGAAATTTATCACACCGATCTGCCCTCGGTACACTATATCTTCTTTAATTCCGTCGGCGGAATGGGGTATGCCTACTGGCACATGGGGGACAAGGAAAACACCTGGAAAGCCGGCAGGACATTACTGGATTTTGGAGAACGGCATTCCAACCTCCGGAGCCTGGTACTGGGATATTCCTGCATGGGGTGGGGGTATCTGATCGCCGGCGACCTGCCCAATTCGGCCTTGAATTTTGAGAAAGCCGCAAAAGTGTCGGCGGACCCATGGTACCGCGAATTCCCGAAACTGGCGTTGTGCTATGGGAATGTTATGCTCGGCAACTATAAGGAAGCCGACGCCATGCTCGATGAAATGCTGGAATTCAGTAAAAACAGTGGGGCGGAATTCATCGGTGAACCCGCACGGTTTTTCCGGGGAATAATCCGTGTGGCCGCGGGGGATGCCGAAGGCGGTGTCCGGATAATGGAAGACATGCTTAAATACTGGAAAGACAACAACTCCACACTTCGCTTCGTCAGTTGCAGCATCATCCTCGCTAAAATTTATGCCTTACTTTATAAAATGCACCGGCAATCCGCACCGGCGGAAAACCTTCACCAGCCCCTGCCCTATGAAAAAGAGGCATTTGAAATGTTTGCCGCCATCATCAAAGACGCCACCGCCCTGCGCACCCAGGCGATTCTGGGACAGGCGCACCTGGGAATAGGGCAGATACATACCGCCATGGGTAAACCCCGGGAAGCCATATCTTCCATTAAATCAGCCATATCGATCTTTACACACTGCGGCGCCGATGAATACGGGCGGGAAGCTGAATCCGCGCTGGGCCATGCCATGGAATTGACGAAAACGTAAACGCACTCCGATATAATAGTATCAGCCCCATGGATACCTGTTTGACGCGTCAATACCGTGGTAACAACCCGCCCCGCCCCGCCTGGTGGCGGCATAGAAACCAACCCTCATCCAGGGCAATCCCGCATCCGCCATGTCTGGCGGTATGCCCGGTCATACCATCGGATCGGCAGTTTTTCGGTTTACAAAATCCGCTGCTTGCGTTAGTAGATGTGAGTCTTTCCAATATGGTTTGATTTATGGACCATTAATTCATGTACGAACGAATTTAATCAAATGAATAAACATCCGACCATTGTTCTGGCCACTACCAATCAGGGAAAAACCACTGAGATCCGTGACCTCTTAAAAGATTATCCGGTGAACATCAAAAACCTGGCTGATTTCGGCCCTATCCCATCAGTCGTCGAAGATGGCGACTCCTTTGATGACAATGCCTATAAAAAATCGAGTTTTACCGCGAGAGTTCTGGGATATCCGGCGCTGGCGGATGATTCCGGGCTGGTGGTTGAGGCATTGGGAGGCGCTCCGGGTGTTCACTCCGCCCGCTATGCCGGGGCAAACGCCACCGACGAGCAGCGGTGCAAAAAATTACTTGCGGAACTCAACCACAAGACGAACCGGAACGCATATTTCAAATGCGTTATTTCCTTGGCGGTACCCACGGGACAAGCGCTGACCTATGAAGCCACCTGCGAGGGGACCATCAACAACTCACCCGCAGGGAAAAATGGATTCGGCTATGACCCCGTGTTCTATTTTCCGCCACTGAACAAAACATTTGCACAATTATCCGTGGCCGAAAAAAGTAAAATCAGCCATCGCGGCAAGGCTCTGAGAGAACTGCGGGCGGAATTTGACAAAATTGAAAAATGGATAGACAGGCATATGCCGCCAACCGAGCCCATAAATTGTGCGGCCTCAAACATTTCCGGATAGACAACTGTTCCATCTAATCAAGCATCATCATAAATAATCAGATATAGGCCTTTTTATTACTAAAACAGGAGACGTAATCAATGCTGAGAAGAAACGAAGGTATTGACATTGTAAAGCAATTGGGGGGAATAGAAAATGTGGAACAGGCGATGTCTGTTTTCAAATCTAAAATGGACGCGACGCATCTGTCCAGAATCCAGCGATTTAAGAACACAGATATCCTGTTAAAACTGGCCAATGCGATTATCATGTGCGAACCGGACAGCGTTTACATTAACACCAGCTCACCTGAAGACAAACAATTCATCCGTGAGTTGAGCCTCAAAAAGGGTGAAGAAAAATCACTGCCCATTGACGGACACACCATCCACTATGACCTGAAACAAGAGCAGGGACGTATCATAGATCGAACCTTCTATATTGTGAATCCGGATGAAGAGGTCAGTTCTCTGGCCAACAAGATCCTAAGGGCGGAGGCCGTGGCCGAAGTCAAGGACAAGATGACCGGCATCATGAAAAATATGACGATGATCATCGGGTTTTACATGCGCGGTCCGGTGGGTGCTCCGGTATCGAACCCGGCCATCGAAATCACCAGTTCCGCCTATGTCAGCCACAGCGCCGAACTTCTCTACCGCAATGCCTATCAGGACTTTGAAAAAGAAGTGGAGCGATTGGGACATTACTTCACGAATATCCACAGTGAAGGACGCAACCGTGCGGAAGACCTGCCCAACGCCAGGGTATTTATGGACAGAAGCCATTGGACCACCTATGGTTTCAACTGCACCTATGCCGGCAATACCCTGCTGTTGAAAAAAGGGAATCACCGGTTTGCCGTGGACAAAGCGATTTATGAAGGCAATGCCGCGGAACTATCCGAGCACATGTTCATCACCGGCATCAGCGGCGAAGGAGGTCGGGTGACCTGGATAACCGGTGCGGCACCCAGCGGGTGCGGCAAGACCACCACCGCCATGGCCGGCAACTTTTTTGTGGGGGATGACCTGGCGCAGATGTGGATTGCCGCGGACGGCACTGTCCGGTCCGTCAACCCCGAATGCGGTATCTTCGGCATCGTGGAGGATGTCAACCAGGAAGGCGACCCCCTGTTGATGGAAGTTCTCCGCAAGCCCGGTCACGAGGTTATCTGGTCCAATGTTCTCATCGACAAGGATGGTCTTCCCCATTGGGTTGGCAACGGAGAACCCATGCCGGAGCAGGGTTTTAATTTTCAAGGCGAATGGAAGCAGGGCATGACCGACGAAAAAGGCAAGCCCGTACCCGTTTCGCACCCCAATTCCCGTTGCACCATCGCATCCACGTCCCTGGGAAACTACTCGGAAGAGGCGGAAAATCCAGCCGGTGTGGAAACGCGTGTCATTACTTACAGCGGCAGGGACAGCGACACCATGCCGCCGGTATGGGCGGCAAAAAATTCAGACCATGGCGTCGTGATCGGGGCCTGCATTGTCTCTGCAGCCACGGCAACCGAAGTCGGTGCCACCGGGGTTCGCCGGGCCCCCTGGGCCAACGCCCCATTCATTCCCGGATCGTTGGGGGATTACATGGACACCCAATTCAAATTTTTCGGCAATCCGAAAATCCGTGACGATAAACGACCGGTAATGGCCGGATTGAATTATTTCCTGACCCATGGGGCGAGAGGCGGTGAGGGCAAATCACTTCTGGGTGAAAAAAAGGACGTCAAGGTATGGCTGGGGTGGCTGGAAAAAAGAGCCCACGGCGAGGTGACGGCCATTGAAACCCCCATCGGCTATATCCCGAAATACGATGATCTGAAGGCGCTGTTCCAAAAGCTCATCGAAAAAGACTATCCGGAAACCCTCTATACCAGACAATTCTCCCTTTACGTGGACAACATTATTTCAAGAATTGATCTCCAGATCGAAGCCTATGGCAAAGACAAAAACATCCCGCAACGGTTGTTTGATGTTTTGGACGATCAAAAACAGGGGCTGTTTGATCTGAAAACGAAATTCGGCCCCATCGTCGCCCCGGTGCAATTGCTATCTTTAGAAAATTGATCCCCGCAAACAGGGACGAAAGGACAATGCATGACCTATAAACGTCATTTAAAAACAGCATTGACGCGTTACGTATGTCAGCGGACCGGTATCATCGCACTTTTCCTCATCGCAAACCTGCTTCTGCCGCCAGGACCCGGTTGGGGCGAGGGTGCGGCATATGCCGCTGAATTTCGCGTGGGATTGGAAAATGCGCCGAAAACACTCGACCCGCGATATGCCACAGACGCATATGGCATGCGCATCACCCAACATCTCATCTTCGACACCCTGGTGACATTGGGGTATGATCTCCAAATTGAACCGTCCCTGGCCACACGCTGGGAAACGCCGGATGACACCACCTATATTTTTCATCTGAAGGATGGCGTAACCTTCCATGATGGTACGCCGTTTACGGCTGAAGATGTGAAATTCACATTCGAGCATCTTATGGACGAGACGACAAAATCGCCTTTTGCAGGCACCTACAAGGGTAAAATCTCGCGCATAGAAGTTCTCGATCCGAAAACCATCAAATTCGTGCTGACCCAACCCGTTGCTTCGTTTCTCACATCCATCATCCTGCCGGTCCTTCCCAGGCATATCATCGAAGGGGGACAGGACTTTCCGACGACACTCATCGGTACCGGACCATTCAAATTCGTTTCGCAGTCACCCACCGATCTGCGGTTCGAGGCCAATAAAAAATATTGGGAGGACCCGCCGGGATGTGACCGCATTATATTCAAAGTTGTCAAAGATGAGAATACCCGGTTTCTGAAAATGAAAAAAGAGGAAATAGATCTACTGGTAAACGCACTATCCAGTGATAAGATCAAATTCTTCGCATCCGGCGCGCTACATAAAGCATATCAAGTCATTGAAGAACCCGGAATTTCGTACAATTATCTGGCCTTCAATATGGCCGATGAAAAAATGAAGGACAACACACTCCGCCAGGCCATCGCCCATGGTATCGACGTGGATGAAATCATCAAATACAAGTTGGCCGGTCATGCCATACGGGCCAGGGGCCTCCTGTCGCCGGTCAACTGGTTCAGTGAACCGGATGTTCCCGTGATGGTCTATGATCCGGAAAAAGCCAGACAACTGCTGGACAAGGCCGGCTACAAAGACCCGGACGGCGACGGCCCCCGTACGCGCCTTACGGTGGAAATGAAAACCAGCAATAACGCCGAAATCACCGCCATCGCCCGGATCATACAGGCACAGCTGCTGAAAATCGGCATCCACATGGATTTGAAATCCTACGAATGGGGCACCTTTTACGGCGATATTAAATCCGGCAACTTCCAGATGACGTCCATGCGATGGGTGGGGGTAACCGAGCCGGATTTTTATTATGACTTATTTCACTCCTCACAAGTACCACCGGCCGGCCGCAACCGGGGCCGCTACATCAACGCCCGGGTGGACGACCTGGTCCAGCAGGGCCGGGTTACACTGGATCCCGACGCGCGAAAGCGTATCTACTCCAAAATTCAGACGATTGTCGCCGGTGAACTGCCGTATATCAGTCTGTGGCATCTTAATAATGTATCTGTTGTTCACCGGCGGGTGAAAAATTACCGTCAGCACCCCATGGCAGGTTTCTTTTCATTTAAGGACATACGCGTGGAATAACCGGGATACCACTGATGCTGCTTTATATCATCAGACGGTTACTGCTTTTGATCTTTGTTTTATTCGGGGTCGTAACCCTTGTATTTATGCTCATCCACATGATCCCCGGTGATCCCGTGGATATCATGCTCGGGGATCATGCCATAGCGGCTGACCGTAAACTACTCACCGAAAATTTAGGCCTGAATCAACCCATTCATCTCCAGTACGCAAGTTACATGGCGGGTATTCTCCGTGGTAATCTGGGTATCTCCATTCATAGTAAACGACCGGTAACCGATGAAATACTGGAACGGTTTCCCGCTTCCGTTGAACTCATGTTCGGCGCCATGGTCGTTGCGCTGATCATGGCCCTGCCCCTGGGCATTATCTCAGCCTTAAAACCGTATGGTATCATCGACAACAGTTCAATGCTGATCTCATTTCTGGGGATTTCCATACCCAACTTCTGGCTTGGTCCGCTTTTGATCATCCTCTTTTCGATCCAACTGGATTGGCTTCCCATCAATGAACGCGGCGGAATAGAACACCTGATCCTGCCATCGATTACACTGGGCACGGCCATGGCTGCCATGCTGTCGCGCATGATCCGGGCTTCCCTGTTAGAAGTGCTGAACGAAGAATATGTACGAAATGCGAGGGCAAAGGGCTTGCCTGAGAGAAAGGTGATCCTAAAACACGCCCTGCGGAATGCATTGATCCCCGTCATCACCATCATCGGGCTTCAGGTCGGTGTGTTGCTCTCGGGCGCTATTATCACCGAGGCCATCTTTGATTGGCCGGGTTTGGGATCCCTGCTTCTGGACGCCATTTATTCGCGTAATTACCCATTGGTCCAGGGCTGCATCCTGTTCATCGCCACCATATATGTCCTTGTCAATCTGCTGACTGACCTGACCTATGCATGGGTGGATCCCCGGGTACGGCTGGAGTGAATTTTAAATGTGAAATTTTAAATTTTAAATCAAGTTCAAATGATTCAATTTTAAAAAAAGACCGGACGATAGCAGGGGATGGTTTTCACATTTTGATTTTAAAATTCATTTAAAATTTAATCTTTGTAATTTAAAATTGCACCACCAACACCTATGTTTCAAAGCAAATGGACATATATCGGGGCAGTAATCATTGCTGTCTTTGCCTTGGCCGCCATTTTCGCCCCATGGCTTGCACCGTATAACCCTTATGATATGCGGTTGGCCGAACAATTGTCGCTGCCGACCCTGGAACACTTCATGGGGCAGGATGCCAATGGCGTCGATATCTTCAGCCGGCTGATGCATGGGGCAAGGATCTCGCTGTCGGTGGGTGTTATCGTTGTCCTGATATCCGGCACCATCGGGATCACCATGGGTCTGGTTTCTGGATATTACGGGGGATGGCCGGATACGATACTGATGCGCCTGGTGGACATACTGATGGCCTTCCCCGGATTGTTGCTGGCCATTGCACTGGTCTCGGTGCTGGGACCGAACATTCTCAATGTTGTCATCGCCCTCACGGTACTGGGCTGGGTGTCTTTTGCCCGCCTGGTCCGCGGCCAGGTATTATCCGTTAAAGAGCGTGAATACATTCAGGCCGCCCGGACCAGCGGTCAATCCGACGCCCGTATCATGGTTGTCCATATTTTCCCCAACATCCTGTCACCGGTGATTGTCCAGGCGACATTCAGTGTGGCCGGCGTCATTATCGCTGAATCCAGCCTGAGTTTCCTGGGCTTAGGTGCCCCCCCGGGCACCCCGAGCTGGGGGGCCATGCTCAGTGAAGGAAAACAAGTGATATTGGAAGCGCCCCATGTCTCTATTTTCCCCGGATTGGCCATTATGCTAGTGGTCATGGCATTCAATTTTTTAGGTGATGGCTTACGGGACCGCTTTGATCCGAAATCCACAATCAACTGATCAGGTAATTATAATTTGACGCCAACCACACCTGAAAAGACCGATACACCAACGCCGATCCTCGTCGTGAAGGATTTGAACGTGGTGTTTCGCGTGAAGCATCATGCGGTGCCGATTATCAAAAATATCTCGTTCAACCTGTTTCCGAAGCAGACACTGGGTATCGTCGGTGAATCCGGAAGTGGTAAAAGTGTTACCGCCCTGTCCGTCATGAAACTTATCGACACACCGCCCCTGTTGCACATGACCGGCCAAATATTGTTTCAGGGCCGCGACCTCATGACGCTTTCCAATCGGCAGATGCAACCCTTGCGGGGAAAGGAGTTGGGTTTCATATTTCAGGAACCGATGACCGCATTGAATCCGGTGTTGACCATTAAAGACCAACTGGTTGAGATGATACGAAACCATTTGAAGGTGACTCGCCGGGAAGCTGTGGACAGAGCGGTCTCACTGCTCACGGAAGTGGGAATGCCAAACCCGGGGCAACGGATGCGCAACTATCCGCACCAACTCAGCGGTGGTATGCGCCAGCGGGCGATGATCGCCATGGCTTTATCGTGCAACCCGAAAGTACTCATTGCGGATGAACCCACCACTGCCCTCGATGTGACCATTCAGGCGCAGGTGCTGGAGTTGTTCCGGACCTTGCAGGAAGAGCGCCAGATGTCCCTGCTCTTTATTTCCCATGATTTACGGGTAATTGCCGAAATCGCCGATCAGGTGATGGTGATGCGGGACGGAAAAAACATCGAGTCCGCAAATGTCGACCGGCTGTTCCATTCCCCCATCCGGGCATATACCAGAGAACTATTAGGTCTGATACGGTATCAGTGATCTTATGATGATCTCGGAAAACATACTCGAATGCACGGACATAATTAAACACTTTCCGGTCAGAGGAGGTATCTGGCGCAAGGGGAGAAACCGTATCCATGTGCTCAACGGCATCAGCCTGACGATTCATAAAGGAGAAATAATGGGATTGGCCGGTGAAAGCGGGTGCGGCAAATCCACGCTGGCAAAGGCCATTGTCAATTTATCGCCGCCGTCGGCCGGACAGATTCTTTATAACGGCCGGCGGGTTTCACTTGACAGTGCCCGGGAGAAAAAACGATTTTATAAAGATGTGCAGATGATCTTCCAGGATCCATTCGCATCCTTGAACCCACGCCATAAGGTCGGCGGCATCATCGGGGAAATGCTGCGCATTCATGGTGCCTCACCCGCCGATACCGAAAACGCCGTTCTTCTTGCCCTGAAGGATGTGGGCCTGGATAGCAGCGCACTGGATAAGTATCCCCACGAATTCTCCGGTGGTCAGCGGCAACGGGTTGCCATTGCCCGGGCCCTGGTCAACCATCCAAAACTTCTCATTGCCGATGAACCGGTATCCTCACTGGATCTGGCCACCCAACACCGGATTATCGAACTCTTGAAATCTTTAAAGAGCCGCTATGATCTGACCGTACTCTTCATCAGCCACGACCTGAACCTGATTGCCGACTTTTGTGACCGGACGGCTGTCATGTATATGGGAAGTATCTGTGAATTGATTTCAGCCGACCAACTACTGACCCATGGGCGGCACCCCTATGTCCGCGCCCTGATCGACAGCATTCCCATCTCGGATCCTCGGATGCGCATGAAAAAACGAACTTTGGTATCAGGAGAAGTGCCCATCGCCGGGGATCTGCCCACCGGCTGTGCATTTCATCCCCGATGTCCCCACCGTTTTGATCCCTGCGATGTCCATACCCCCCGATTGAGATCCCTGACGGCAGATGCTCATCAAGTGGCGTGCCATCTGTATTAGGATTGACACCCCGGGACGATTCATACATACTTCCGAGCAGCTTTTGGGTCGGCCATCCATAAGGCCCACATCGGTTGGAGTAAAAAACATCATAATCAATCAGTTGGATAACCATAATTTAAATCCTTTTCACAAGCGAGTTGGATCCATGAACCCTATTGACCCGGAAAAAACCGCCATGGCGCGCGCTGAAGATTTACGCGTGAAAAGACAGGAATTGATGCGTCTTTCGCCACAAAAGGCACTCGATCAGATTCTTGAATCACCCCAGGCGGTGGCGCTGGTGCACTCCTTTGCCGAAGAAGATTTCTATCTGCTGGTAAACGATATCGGTCCTGATGATTCACTGCCGCTTTTGGGGATGGCATCCAACAGACAATGGAACTATATATTGGACATCGAATCCTGGTCGAAGGACCGGTTGGATATCAAGGCCCTCACCGCCTGGATGAATCGATTGTTAACTGCGGACAGCCGTCGGCTGATACGGTGGTGCTTCGAAGAAAACATGGAAACCGTCAGATTGTACCTGTTCCGTACCATTGACATCCATATCCGTGAATATGATCAAGCCCCCTCTGATCTGGGAGACGGCTTTTTCAGCGATGACGACACCTATTATGTCCGCATTCGGGAAGAAGGTGACCCCGGAGACGAGACCGGGAGGGAGAAAGCCCTTAAATACAAGTTCTTATCGGAATTCCTCGGGCGGTTGTCCGTTTACGACCATGTGAGATATCAGAATCTGCTGATGGAATCCGCGGCTGTCCTTCCGGCGGAAAGCGAGGAGGAGCTGTTCAGGCTGCGCAATGTACACCTGGCTGAAAAAGGGTTTTTACCCTCCCACGAAGCGGTCGGCATATATCAGGGGTTAAAGGTCACTGAACTGCACAGACAAGGGATAAAACACCTGCGGAAAAGCACCTCATCCATCACCATGCTGCCGGTTCCCCTTTCATCCGCGAACCTGCTGAACGATGAGAGTCTGTTTGCCCGATCCTTGGCTCAGATTCAAGATGCAGGTGTCATCATGGAACTTCAGGCCGAGTTTGCCGGCCTGAGCAATCAGGTCATCTCGGCGGACGGCGTACGCATCCATGACCGTCAGGTCTTGCAAGCCGTAGTGAAAAAAGTCAGCGACTACCTCGACCTGGGACTCGAGTTGATTCTGGAGGGGAAAACCACCCCGGAATCAAGTGCAACATTGATCGAAAAATACCCGCTGATAAATATCTTCCGGGTGGGATACGGCGCTGTCCTGGAACTGAAATGGCGTGCCCAAAAATGGCAGAAGGATTCCTGGTTCACCCGGACAGGGTTGCCGCTGAGTTTCTGGGGAGAAAAGTGGCTGGGTCTGCTGGGGGGCTTACTGATCGACAAACCAAAATATTTCACCAACCATGCCGACGGGGTATTATACCGGGAATTCGAATCCCATGCGGATATTTTACATACCCGGGACAACTTGACGGAGATTATCAGGGCCGACAATCTATTATCCCTCATGGATATCCGCATCAAATCAATGACCGTTTATCGATATCTATCGTTTCACAATCTCATCCTCACCTTATGGGCAAATGACTTTCTCGCGATGCCGCCACAGGCGGAAGAGCCCATCCCCATTCCCATGGGCACCTTTAAAAAGTTACATGAAAGGCTTTGGAAAGGCGGCATCCCGCCACGGAAAATCAGAGACGATATAAAGGCACATTTTCTCGATGTTCTCTCCAGGCGATCCGGATTAAAAAATTATGAAATTACAGAGCAGTTGGGAGCCGTACTGGAAGGATTGTTCACCGACATCGAGATGGAGTTGGGAGAGGTCCCGGGCAAAGGATTGGATCCACGGTTCATCCAGCTGTTTCTGATCCGAAATTCCGGGAAAACCACAAGCACCGACGAAAAATCCTGAAAAAATACAATGACTTCCCCGGCGGACAGGACCTTGGGCCGCTACTTCAATTTCTTGAAAAATCGCTCC
The DNA here is from genome assembly GCA_013003715.1 of Desulfobacteraceae bacterium. GTDB lineage: Bacteria > Desulfobacterota > Desulfobacteria > Desulfobacterales > Desulfosarcinaceae > JABDIN01. The sequence goes on from JABDIN010000029.1 coordinate 40,901, forward strand.
CACCGGGGGTGTAGATAGGAAAGCCGCTCCGACAAATCGCGGGAAATGGCTATGGCCACTGCCCGTCCGACGATGCTTTTCCGCTTTACAAAACCGAAAAAACGGCTGTCGGAACTATTGTCTCGGTTGTCTCCCATCATAAAATACTGACCGTCCGGTATCTTTTTTTCGGTGAAAGAATGCAGGGATGGACGTCTCGGGGTCAGCATTACCGGATGTTCGTAATCCACCAGTGTTTCTTCAACAAACAAATTGGCCGAATACTGCTTCAATATCTGAACATCGGTCTGTTTTTCGGGTGTCCATTTCGCATAATCCAGGGGCGCATTGTTGATCAACAGATGATTACGGTCCATTGCGATGGTATCGCCGGGGAGACCGACCACGCGTTTAACCAGGCGCTTCCCGTCCTCCGGCGAAAAAAACACGACGATATCGCCACGCTCCGGGTCATCCCATTTGCTGATGTGCCATGTGGTGTATGGTATTTTCAAATCGTAGGCCAGCTTATTGATAAATATCCGATCTCCCGGCAGGATGGTGGGTATCATGGATCCCGTGGGCACATCGTTCCAGTCGGCAATGGCCGATTTAAACGATGTGGCGATGACCAGCGCCGCCAGAATCGATACACCCCATCCTTTAAGGAACAGGATTAATTTCTGTTTGAACTTTTCATTCATGGCATCTCCTTTACAAGAACGGTCATTTAACCCGTATACCGGCACCGAGTCAATAGTAAAGCCCCCATGATCCAGGGTGACCCCATGTAGATATGTCATGGCATCGGATATTTTAAATATTGCGCTGCTTTGATTCAAGGAACAGAAAAAATGTGAATGACAACATCCAAATTACAGGTGACATTCCCTGTTTTCAGGGGACACTGTTCCAACCGCGTCATTGCTACATGCGTTCGTTCTGGTGGTAGACGCCGGGGTTACGGAACTATTCCTTGAAAATTAAGCGGATATTCATTATTTAAACGAGCTGTTAACAATCAACGCCATTCGTGATGCCGGTGCGGTCACGCCGAAACACAACTCGCGAATCTGCTTTTGTCCTGTATGCATAAGTCTTTCGAGGTTTCCAATGAAAGTGATAAAAATCGGTGGGGGCTGTCTGAACGGTAAAAAGACCATTGCGCGAATTGTCGATCTGATTGAAGAAAAAGCCAAGGGTCATATCATTGTTGTATCCGCATTGAACGGTGTTACGGATATGCTGATCAGCGGCATGGATATCGCCCTGGAGCAGGAAGATGCCATCCCCAGGCTCATCAGCCGGTTGAAAGCCCAGCACATAAATATCGCTAAGCACCTTATCCATTCGCGGAGCGCCCTTGCCCAATGCACCAAAGATATCGGGAAGATGCTGCACCAACTGGAACGCCTTCTGTATGGGCTTAATTTCACGCGTGAAATCACCCCCCGGTTGTACGATGTCATATCAAGCTACGGTGAACGTTTCAGCGCGCAATTATTGACCAGCATCCTGCGCAGCCGCGGATTGCCGGTTGTTCACCGCGCACCCCATAAAATAGGCATGATCACGGACGGCAAATTCAGTGATGCCACCGCTAAACTAAAGCAGACCTCCCGGCAACTCAAACAACACCTAAAACCCACAAACGGACCGGACACGATTACTTTTATCCCCGGGTTTTTCGGTGTCAGTCCGCAAGGGGATATCACCACCTTCGGCCGGGGGGGTACCGACTACTCCGCAGCCGTTGTCGCCACGGCAATGAATGCTGGACTGCTGGAAATATGGAAAGATGTGGACGGGTTTATGAGCGCCGATCCGCGTCTGGTGCCCGAAGCCGGGTTGATTCCCGTACTCTCCTATGAGGAGGCCGCGGAACTGGCTTATTTCGGAGCAAAAATCCTTCATCCCCGTTCGGTTGAACCGGTCAGGACAAAAAATATCAACATCGAAATCAAAAACACATTGAATCCGGATGCTGCCGGCAGTCTGATAACGGCGAAGAGCCCCCGTTCGAAATCCATCATTAAAAGTGTCGCCTATGACATGGATATCGCCGTGCTGAAAGTTCATGCATCGGGCGTGGGTGCCCGTCCCGGAATTCTCGCCCAGGTTGCCGGAAAATTGACGGAGAACGGTATCAACATCCGTTCGGTCATCACCTCGCAGACCTGCATCAGCCTCCTGCTGTCACTCGGTGATGTGGACACCGGCCGTGCAGCCCTGGCCAAGCTTAAACCCCGCCCCTACCGGCGGATTGAAGTATTGAACGACATTGCCCTGATCAGTATCGTGGGTGACGGCATCCTGCGAAAAACAGGTATTGCGGCCCGTTGTTTTACAGCGGTCGCCAATTGCGGTGTCAACGTCGAAATGATCTCATTCGGACCGTCCCGGGCAGCCCTCTATTTTTTAACCAAACAAAAAGACTTGACCACAGCGGTCAATGCCATCCACAGCACCTTTTTTTCCAGTCCGCGGTGCACACCCAATCCCGGCTGATCTGGTCCCGAAGTTTCGATCATGAAGGGGCGATCAGTTCCTCATGAACCACATCCGGTGAATCGCGGTCATGTGGTTCGGTGCTGAAGGCGATCAGCACATTTTGGCGGTCGCCGGTGTTTAACACAGCATGGGCGACACCGGGTTCAAATGTAAAACGATAAATTTCATCCGGTGGTATATCCACATGTTCAATGACATCTCCAATCCGATAACAGACACGGGCTGATCCTGTTACGACAATTATTTCCGTTCCGAGAAGATGGTAATGGTTCCCACGGACGGTGCCCGGGAAGCTGATGACAACATGCACATTTTTAAGCCCCTTAAACTCTGTCGACGCCAAAGGTTCGAAGACCAAACCCCGTTGATCTGTCCACCCGATTATTTTCTTTAATTGAATCGTCATCCGAAAAAATCCCGATAAAAAGGTTGTGTTCAAAACTCGTATCGTGCCAAATAATCCATTTCAAATATTCGGCGCGAAATCCCATCATTTTCCACGCAACATAACAAGGTATTCCGGAATCGGAAAGAGGAGATCGTGATGAGCGTGTACGCAAACCTGTTCAGTCCAATCCGGATCGGTACGATGACCGCGAAAAACCGGTTGCTCATGTCGGCCATGAGTATCAACTTCGGTGTGGACATCGATGGCCGGGTGACCGATCAGCTCATACAATACTTTGTCGCCAGGGCTCGAGGGGGGGTGGGGATGATGCTGGTCGGCGGCGGCGCCGTACACCCCACGGGCCTGGAACTGCCGGACCTGCCGACACTATGGGATGATGGATGCATAGCGTCGTTAAAAAAAATGGTGGCGGCGGTTAAACCCTTTGATACACGATTCGGTGTCCAACTCATGCATGGGGGCCGGCAATCCTATCATGACCATACCGTGGCACCCTCGGCCATACCGGCGCCGGCCGTGGTAAAAGGGTCGCCACGCGAATTGACCATTCCGGAAATCAAAGAAATGATATCGTCGTTCGGAGACGCCGCCCGCCGGTGCCGTGATGCCGGATTCGATTTTATCGAGATCCACGCCGCCCATGGATATCTGATAAATCAGTTTTTATCCCCCAATGCAAATCATCGCACGGATGAATACGGTGGGTCATTTGAAAACCGGAGCCGTTTCTGCCTGGAGGTCTTCAGGGACATTCAACAAAAGGTCGGGCCCGAATATCCGGTGGGGGTCCGGATAAATGGCAGGGATTACATTGACGAAGGTTTTGACATCGAAGAGGCCATAAGGCTGGCCCTTCTCCTCGAAACCGGGGGTGCCGCCTATCTTCATGTTTCCGCCGGTGTCTACGGCAGCACCGAATTGACCATTCCGTCCATGTATACGGAACAGGGCTGTTTCATCCATCTCGCCAAGGCGATAAAAGACAAGGTGTCGATACCCATAATCGCCGTGGGCAGAATCAAGACACCGGATCTGGCGGAAAGGGTGATCCGGGAAGGAAAGGCCGATGCCGTTGCATTGGGCCGTTCGCTACTGGCCGATCCCGAGTTTCCCAACAAGGCCGGAACCGGCGACCTCGACCGGATCCGCCCATGCATCGGCTGTTGCCTGGGATGCATACACGCCGTCTTGGCGCTGGAACCCGGTGGTTGTGTTGTCAATCCCAAAGTGGGAAGGGAATATCTGTTGAACAACCGCGACCGAACCCTGAATCCCCAAAAAATAGTAGTGGTCGGTGGTGGTCCGGCCGGGATGGCTGCCGCAAGGGCAGCGGTGGAGGCGGGACACCGGACGATCCTGTGCGAGGAAAGCGGAAAGTTGGGTGGTTTGATGCGCATAGCGGCAACACCGCCGGGAAGAGGGGAAGTCGGTGATATTGTCAACCATCTGATCAACGAATTGGAACGGCTGAAAATCAAGGTGATGCTCAACACCGCGTTGAATGAACGACTCCTCGGGGACGAAGATCCCGATGTGGTGGTACTTGCCACCGGCAGCCAACCGGAGGTGCCTATTATCAAAGGGCTGTTCAAGACGGCAATGCATCTGTGCACGGTTACCGATGTATTGGATGGCCGTTCACCCACCGGCGGCCGGATAATCATTCTGGGCGGCGGTCAGGCCGGGATGGTGATGGCCGACTATCTGGCCGAACAGGGAAAAACCGTGGCACTGCTCAATCGCCGGCCGCACTTTGCCGAAGAGATGTCCAGCAATGACCGGTTTTACCTTCGGGAGCGGCTCAAACGTGATAATGTAACATTATATAAAAAGACAACCATTGCGCAAGTGCTCGACGATGGCGTACGCTTTTCGAGCAATGGGGAAACCGTTGTACTGGAAAATTACGACACGATAATTATTGCCGAGACCATGGCACCGGTTCGGGATGCCAAAAACCTGTTGAAAAACTCACGGGCGAGGGTAATGATCATCGGCGATGCCAAGCAACCCAGAAATCTGATGTTGGGTCTGAGTGAGGCCGAAGAAATCATACAAACATTGTAATCTGACCGGGAAGGGGCTTTGTAATGGACAACCGACAAACGATAGACACATTTTCATTTCAACTCGGCATGATCAATTGTTTCGTGGAAATGGTGGCCTGCGGTGTGAAACCCCTGGCCATCAGTCCACCGATGACACCCGATGACCACAACCGTGTGAAGACGTATTCCGACAGAATCGTCGAAGGATTCGGGGTGAACTCATTCCTGGAAAAAGCGTTGTTGAGCACCGCCCTGCAATCCGATGAATTCACACGGGACAAATGGGTCATCCTATATTACAAATCCGAAGCGGTAAAAACCGCCTATCTCGGTCTGAAAGATAAACAAACCGGGTTGATGCAGGCCGGACGATACGATGCCGCGGCCGGAAAGCAACTGTCCATAGAATTCCTGACATTGCTTGGATACTCCCGGCCGGTCATCGATGAGAAATTGTCCGGAAACCATCCGGATCCGTTTATGCTGACTGACGATTTATAGAGACAACCTGACCTCAATGGAATCCCATGAACAACGATATATTCATTAAAAAAGAACGTATTCAGAACCGTCGCATCGATGTCACCACACATGAAGGTGACGGATCGCATGTGGTGATCTGCGGTGAACTGCTTGACCGGCGACTGGTATCCACCTATAGTGTTTCAGGTGAACAACGGCCGCCCATGACGGTGCACCACATGCGCATCGATTTGAAGCTCTCGTTGAAAGACAGGCGTATTGCCGGCATAAGAGCAGAGATGATAACCACACCACATGCCGACTGCGCGGAAGTCCGGAAAAACCTGACGGAACTGGAGGGAGAATGCATTGCACCGGGATTCACCAGCAGGGTAAAAAATCTGTTCGGCGGCCGTAGAGGATGCATTCACCTGACGACACTGCTGTTGGCCATGGCACCTGCCGCACTTCAGGGGTATTGGGTGCACAACGACCGCGTCCCTGAAAAGCGCGAAGTTTCAGGGGATGAGATGGAGTTGTATCTGCTCGATTCATGTCATGTCTGGCGAAGGGAGGGGCCCCTGGCACAGAGCGTAGCCGGCACACTGGGTGTGAACATAAAAAAAGGTGAGCCGGAGCTGAAGGGATAATCCTTCAGCTCCGCACGAAGACCGGGTCACATGTATATATTCAATCCGGACCCGCCCATCTTCAGGAATCGTCAGCAGGAGCCGCCGGATGAACAATCACATCCGCAACCGCAACCCTGGGGCTGGGCCGGTTTTTCGTTTATACCCACGACTTCTATTTTAAAGGTCAGGGACTCACCGGCAAGGGGATGGTTCATATCCACGGTGACTTTCTCGTCATCCACACCCACGATCTGGGCAGGTATCTGCTGGCCGTCCGGCGTGTTCAGGGCCACTTGCTGGCCTGTCTCCGGATTCATTTCCGACGGAATTTCAGATTTGGCGAATTCCCGAACGAGGTTGTCGTCTTTGATGCCGTAGGCATCCTCCGGATCGAGGGTGAATGTTTTTTTTTCGTTCAACGACATTCCCACAAGCGCGTTTTCGAAACCTTTGATCAACTGGCCTGCACCCATTTGAATTTCAAGGGGTTGCCGACCTTCGCTCGAATCGAACACCTCGCCGTTTTGAAGTGTTCCGGTGTAACTGACGCTGACATACATGTCGTTTTCGACTTTATCCATATTAATCTCCTTATGATTGAATGACCACCCTTTTCGGGCGAATTCAAGTAAACTAACAACAAAACCGGCGGAGTCAAGCCAAACTTGCCGGAACGGCCGGGACGGGATGAAACGGTATGTTTCCTTTCAAATCATACAATCCGGTAACAACATCGATCTCTTGGACCGAATTTAAGAGGCGGCTTACATGATAATTACCATCCTCGTGGACAACAATACCCTGATAGACCGCTATTACCTGGCAGAACCCGGGTTGTCCTTGCATATCCGGACTGAGAATCAAAGCATCCTGTTCGATCTCGGATATTCGGACATCTTCATACGAAACGCCCTGAAGCTCGGGATCAATCTATACGATATTGACCATGTGGTGTTTTCCCACGGCCATCTCGACCATACCTGGGGTCTGGATTCATTGATCCGGTTGTACAACGAAGCCGGGTTTGAAGGGCACTCATACAAAACGCCAGCGATCCTGGCCCATCCGAAAACCTTCGAACGGGTCATGTTTAAAACCAAAATTGAATTCGGATCGATGATATCTGAAGAAAGGCTGACGCCCCATTTCAGGCTCGATCTGAACGACAAACCGGTTGAACTGACACCACGATTGATGTACCTGGGGGAGATTCCAAGGGTGTTCGATTTTGAAAATCAACTGACCTTCGGCCGGAAAGCGTCGGAATCCGCCGCCGACCGGGTACCCGATGATACTGCACTGGCGTATGCATCCGATGCGGGACTTGTCATCATCACTGGTTGCTCCCATTCGGGTATCTGCAATATCATCGAACATGCGAAAAATATATGCGGAGTTGATAAAATCGCCGATATTATCGGCGGCTTACACCTCATTGATCCACCCGCAAGCCAACTCAACGGTACCGTCGAATACCTGAAGAAAACAGCGCCGACCGCGCTGCATGCCTGCCATTGTACTGATCTGGCGTCAAAGATCGAGTTGTCAAAGGCGGCGGATTTAAAAGAGGTGGGTGTTGGCATGCAGTTGACCTATTCATGATCATCGGTCCACGACCCGAAAATCAGGAGCGGTCAACAAACAGGCGCATCGAGCTCTATTTCCAATTGTTCATGTCAATCCGGGAGGCGTTCGCCGCCAGGGCCGATCATAAGCGGATTGTTGTTTTTCACCCTAAAAATGTCTATATTGCCTGTAAAAGTTAAACATGTGCACAACACCAAGGAGGCGAAATGAAAAAAAACACCGGTATCATCATTGTCCTGTTCGGCTTTATTTTATCCGGCTGTTCAACGGCTTACAAGGCGACGCCCATCTCATTTAAAGCGCCTTCGGCATACACCAACAATGTCACCTTGAACGGCGCTCAAATCGCTGCGCAGGCGTTTGATGACGGCACACTTGCCAAAGAGGCTTTTGGATTTGACATACGGGGGGCCGGCATGCTTCCGGTTCAGGTCATATTCGACAACCAGGGGGAGTATCACCTTGAGGTGAATGCGCAAGAGGCCCTGCTCGAGGATACGGAAGGCAATTTGTGGCCGATATTGAATCAGACCCTTGCCCATGAACGCGCCACCAAGTATGCCCAAACCAAGGAAACGTTTGCGGCGGGAGCTTATAAAGGTTTTCTGGGGGCAACGGCCGGTGCGGTCATTGGGGCGGCCATCGGCATCGTAACCGGGGAAGATATGTTATCCAGCATCGGAAAGGGAGCTGCTGTGGGTGGTGCGGCCGGGGCGACACTTGGCGGTGCCCAGGGGTACAGCGAAAATGATGCCAGACGCTCCATCACCAGTGATCTTCGATCCAAATCATTGGAAAACAAAGCCATTAAACCCGGTGTACTGGCCCACGGCATCTTGTTTTTCCCCGGCGAGGCCAAAGAAGCCGGCAAGTTGAGGATACAATTAATCGAAAAGGAAAGCGGGACGGTACATCCCCTCGTATTCGACCTGTAAGCGGCCGATGGCCGGCTGCGGAATGATCTAATCGATCCGGACGGCTTCCACCAGGACCTGGGCGGTGCCATGCTCATGAAATCCCAGTTGTTTGGCGGCGGCGGCAGACAAATCAATGATTCTCCCGGCCACAAAAGGGCCGCGATCATTGACCCGCAACAACATGGTCCGTCCGTTTTCCAGGTTGGTGACCTTCACGTGGAACGGCAGGGGCAGCAATTTGTGAGCCGCAGTAGGTTTACCGGGGTCGAACGCCTCGCCATTGGCGGTCATATGCCCGTCATGCTGATGATAGGTTTCAAAACCGTACCATGAGGCCGTGCCTTTTTCACGATATCGGTTGGCTTCGGCAATGGTCATGGGTGTATACCGCTTCCCCTTGACCACATATGGCGCACGTTTGACACGTCCCTGTTGAATCGCCTCCTTGGGAGACAAACCGTCAATACTGTCGATATCGTGGGTCATGGGCCAGTCCATGGGGGCGGTGATAACATCAAAGGTGAACTCGCCCAGTTTATATGTCAGTTTCAGGGCGCCCACGGTGGCCTTGGTGGCAAACTTGGCTGTTTTATAGGTTGCCTTGACAGTTCCCTTGGTGATTTTATATGTGGTGGACACCACACCACAGGCAGTGAAAAAAAAAAGGCACGAGCAGGCTAATAACAATCGTGATCCAAACGGTTTTTCAGACATCATCACTCAACCCGGAAGATCAGTATGGGAAATCAGGACACCTGGCAACAACGATATCAGGATAAAGAGATTCCGTGGGATACGGGGCGCCCGGATGCGCATCTCATCAGAACGGTGCTGCAGTCTCCGGTCGTACCCGGACGGCTTCTTGAAATCGGTTGTGGTACCGGTACCAATGCGATTTGGCTGGCACAACATGGTTTTTCCGTCACGGCAGTGGACATTTCCGCTCTGGCCGTACAAAAAGCCCAGGAAAAAGCAGCGGCCGAAACCGATGGTAAAATCGATTGCGTATTTTACACGGCGGATCTCCTGAAAAAGGATATCAAGGGGTTGCCCTTTGAATTTGCATTCGATCGCGGATGTTTCCACTCCGTTTATTCAGACAATCAATTGGTTTTTTTTGCCGAGCGGGTAAGCCGGCATCTGGTTCCGGGCGGCCGGTGGCTCAGCCTGATCGGCAGTGCGGACGACCCCCCGCGGGACACGGGGCCACCGCGGTTGTCGGCAGTGGAGATTGTCACGGCCACGGAACCCCTGTTCGAAATCCTGCGTCTGGAATCCATTCGCTTTGATTCCTTACACAAACCCGGACCACGGGGCTGGCTTTGCCTGATGAAAAAACGTGACCCGGCGGGCTAAGCTCACGCTTGCGCTTATGTATTTCAACCACCGGTATCGTTCTTACCGGCAACGGCATCGATCGTAACAAAAGATCAGCTCATGGCACCAATCCGGCCACCGTTTCCGCATCCAGTTTCCCTACCAATCCGATGATCAGTTGAATGGCACTGTCGTAATCCTCACGATGTATGATAGCCGAGTGGCTGTGAATGTGCCGGGCGCATACGCCCAGTACGATGGTGGGCACACCGATACCATGCAGGTGGATCTGCGAACCGTCCGTTGCCCCGCCGGTCATGGCGGAAAATTGCAGGGGAATATTCAGTTCATCGGCTGTGCTGATGACCAGATCCCTCAACTTCAAATTGGGTATCATCCGGGCATCGAATAGCGACAAACAAGGGCCCTGCCCCAGCTTGACATCCGATTCTTCAGGTTTTATACCCGGTACGTCGCCGCAGATATCCGATTCGAGCACAATGCCCACATCCGGGCTGACAATTTCCGAGCTGGTCTTGGCACCGCGGGTACCGACCTCTTCCATTACGGTGGCCACTCCGAACAGCTGATTGGGATGCGGGTTCTTCGAAAAATGTCCCAGGGCATCGATCATCATGGCCACACCCACGCGATCATCGAATGCTTTACTCATGTAGGACTTGCCATTGGCGAGCACCTTAAAATCAGAGTCGGGAACGGCCGGATCGCCTTGTCTCACCCCAAGGGATTCCACTTCCTCTCTGGAGGATGCACCGATGTCGATGTACATATCCTTCTTCTCAACAACTTTTTTACGCTCCTCACTCGGCAGCATGTGTGGCGGCTTGGCACCGATGACCCCCAGAATATCACCCTTATGGGTTTTGATGATCACCCGTTGACCAAGCAAAACCTGGTCCCACCAACCGCCGAGGGGGAGAAATTTCAAAAATCCCTCTTTTGTGATGTAGTTAATCATGAAGCCGATTTCATCCATATGGGCGGCGAGCATCACCTTTGGCCCCTTCTCTCCCGCAGCGCAGATAAGGCTGCCGATGCGATCCTGCTCAATTCGTCCGAGGGATTCGAGGTGACACCGGATGAGATGTCGAATATCGGATTCGTATCCCGGCACTCCGTGTGCCTCTGTCAGTTCTTTCAATAGTTGTTGCGTATGATCCGTGATTTTCATTTATCTCCTTGCCTATGCCTCATTTTTTTTTGCCTTTACCCGGCTTATCTTCCGCCTTCTTGTCATCATCAATACCGCTTGCGGCTGCTTTTGCCTGGGGCATTTTCGGTTTGATGTTTTTTAAAATCCGTATCACTTCCTCCCGGTTTCTGGACAGATATACGGTGAGTTCATCAAGGGAATCCTCTTTGATATCCACATTTTCAGCTTTCCCGATGAACACAAAAAGCTTTTCCGCGATGTCGAGCATTTTATCATGCTCGTCTGCTTCCTTTTTCGACGTATACATGCCCACCTCTTTCCCATTTCTAATAACATGGTAACGCACTTCTACTGCCATCTTAATTTCCTCTCGTTAATTAAACGCCATTCATTATGTTATCCGAACACCTGCTGCACCTTTACCGAAGGGAATCGGGATCGATCCGTATGCGGTAGAAACCTGGCGGCTGAAAACCGGTTCATGAAATCCTGGTTCACATTGAGTTCCAGATAGGTAATACCATCCCGGATGCTATCGATGGTATCCAATGCCGACCGGGATGACAATGCCAGAGTTGCCCCCTCAAGCGAACTATTGCCTAAAGATGTATAAACCGCCAACGGCAGATCCGGAATCATGCCGATGGTAATCGCTGAAACCGGATTTATCAGAGACCCGAAAGTCCCTGCAATATAAAACCGGTCCAACTGATCCTGGGACAACCCCACCGAACCGGTAATGGTTTCGAGGATGGTGTACATGGCTGCCTTGCTCCTGACCAAGCTGTCCAGATCCGTCTGGCTGAAGCAAAGATCCTCACCCGTTTCCGAAGCCTCCCCGGAGACCAGTACAAAATGATTCTGACCGTCAATCGTTCTGAACCGGTCGCCGCAGGCATCCGGATTCAGCTTCCCCCGAATATCGATTTTCCCTTTGGAAAACAAGGCGGCGGCCAGGTCGATAACGCCTGAACCGCAAATACCGATGGGGGGAAGATCGCCGATGGTGCTGACGGCAAATCCGCCGTTCCCGGATTCCGCCTGAACACGATCAATAACACCGTCACCGGCCGGCATGCCGATTTTCGAAACACCCCCCTCCAAGGCCGGACTTGCGGCCCCGGCACAAGCCATCATCCAGTCCCGGTTCCCCAACACCACTTCCGCATTGGTCCCCACGTCCACCAGGATACCCACCTCGGATGATCGATGGAGGCCCGAATACAAAATACCGGCCACCAGATCCCCGCCAAAATAGCTGCCGACATTGGGGAACACGACAACCCGGGCGGATGGTCCGGCACGGATCCCGATATCCACGGCCTTCAGCAGCCCCGGACGATTAGACGCCGGGATGTAAGGTTCCCTGATGATCCAGCGGGACGGCAGGCCCAAAAAAAGATGGGTCATGGCCGTATTGCCGGCAACGCTGACCAGATGAACGTCGGACGGATCAATGCCAGTATCCCGGCAAAGGCTTTCCAGATGAGCGTTGATGCCGTCGATGATCAAGGTGGTGAGATGCTTCCCGCCTGATTTGCTGTCCGCATGATGAATCCGGGCGAGGACATCCGGACCGACGGTCGTCTGCGGATTGTTGAAACTGACCTCGGCCATTGGCTCACCAGTGGCCAGATCCATGAGCCGCATCACCACCTGCGTGGTCCCCAGATCAATTGCGGTACCGCAAAGACGGTGAATCTCGACATCCGCCGCCGCATGCACCACCAGCCATCGGGACCTGTCCTTGATCAGAACACAGCGTATGGCCGTATCACCGGTCCTGATCACCTGCGGCAAGGCGCGCATGACATCGATATCCACATCGACCATGTCCGCACCGACGTAATCCCGGAGAGCACGGATCAATCGTTCGACATCAGCCGTATTGTCCTTGAGAGACGGTTCCGGCAATCGAATCCTGGCGACCCACCCCTTGTTCAAGCCACCGCCACTGGTATTGTCGTCATTCATCTGTTTCGTATTCGTAATAACCGGAGGCGCAATTTCAGTAAGCATCAACCGGGGAAGAATATTCCACAAACAACATAATGTTGCAAGGAGATCATTTTTCGACCCGGGATTGATCCGCATGGGTGCGCGCGGTATTGAACAGGGATAGGAAGGGACGGCTTACGATATCCGCTTCTCGATTTCCCCGAGAACGCGATTCATGGTTTCACCGGCGTTGCCCATGAGGGCCAAGTCGGTGACCTGGTTGGTTAGGGGCGTGGATTCGGGATTGATTTCCACGATGACCGCGCCGTTTTGCTTGGCGATGACCGGTATGTAGGCGGCGGGTTGAACAAATGCGGATGTCCCCACCACAAGCATGACATCACAGGTTTCCGCAAGCTGCTGGGATCGCATCAGGGCGGCCGGCGGAATCATTTCGCCAAAAAACACGATATCCGGCCGTAAAATTCCGTTGCAGTCGCATCGTGGCGGAATCTGCGTCATTTTGATATCGGTGGTTGCATAGATTCTGTTGCACTCACTGCAGAAGTGCCGGATAAAACTGCCATGAAATTCGATAACATCCGTATTACCGGCAACCTGATGCAAACCATCCACATTCTGGGTGATAATACTGGTCAGAATCCCCAATTCTTCCAATCGGGCTAGTCCCTTGTGTCCATCGTTGGGACGGGCCTTGTCCAGCAAGTCTTTCATGCCCTTGATCAATACATTCCAGACCGACACCGGATCTTTTGTAAACGCATCGATATGGGCGAATTTCATGGGATCTATTTTTTCCCAAACCCCGCCTTTGCCCCGAAACGGGGGGATGCCGCTTTCCACGGAAATACCGGCACCGGTCAGTGCAATGGTCTTGCTGGATCGGGATAAAAGGTCGGCAACCTCTTCAATCAGGGTAGTCATTTCAGACCATGTCAAATGTCATGTCGCTGCCCACGGCGAAACAATGCAAGGCCATGCCTTTTTCTTCGATGATACGATGGCAATCATCCACCACTGCATCCACTTCACTGTCCGTACGTTCCTGATTGTGATGGAACAGGCCGAACTGCTTCACACTTGCTGCAAAAGCCAGGTCCAGCGCATCGGTGTATGTCGAATGTCCCCATTCGATCATTTCATCATATTCATCAGGTTTATATTCGGCGTCATGGATCAACAGATCGGCACCATCGCAAAAGGATATGTAATCATCGAATTTCCGCCCTCCCGGGTGTACAAATCCGAGTTCATTGTCCGTCAGAAATACAAAGGATTTTCCATCTTCAATGAATTTATATCCTTTGCCGGTGTTGGGATGGCTGATTGGGAAAGGAATGACGGTGATGGATCCGATTTCGAATGCTTCGGGATTACCGGGCTCGTAAATTATTTTGGCTTTCAGATCTGAATATTTGACCGGGAAATTGGGTGGCGCCATGACTTTGGAAAACATGCTCTCCATGTATTTCTTGTGAAACGGGCCGCGGTGCATGCGGATTTCCTGATGTTCGAGAAACAGGGGCCTGAAAAAAGGAAATCCCATGAGGTGGTCCCAATGGGCATGGGTGAGAAGAAAATTATATTTCCGGGTTCCTTCTTCATGCAAAGAATTGCCCAGCCGGCGGATACCTGTTCCGGCATCGACAATGATGATATCGCCTTCACGGCTTCTGATTTCAAGACAGGTGGTGTCACCACCGTACTTTATATACTCTTTCCCTGAAACCGGTATGGAGCCTCTTGAACCCCAGCATTTAATATACATTGAATACCCTGGATCCGGAAAAATTATTTGTGGATTCTCCGATCAGCATTCCGGAATCGTTTTCCCGTAAAACGTGTGCCAGACGCCGTCACGTTGCCAGGTTTTGATAATCGAAACCTGGATTCTTTCCAGTTCACGGCTGATTTGCCTGGCCTCGCTACGGAGAAGGCCGGATAATATAAAATGCTTTTCTCTCAAAAAACCCTTTGACACAACCAAATGCCGCATCACGTCATAATGTATGTTCGATATCATAAGATCGACCGGCAAGTCCATAAATTTCTCCGCATCCCCCTGCACCACCATGATCCGATCGTGCAATCGATTCAGGCGGATATTACGATTTGCAGTGGTCGCCGCCAATCCATTGAGTTCCACAGCGATCACCCGGCGGCATCCGTACCGCGCCGCCGCCAATGCCAGCAAACCGGTACCGGTGCCGATATCCAAGGCCAGATCCGGTGCCCCTTCGGCCATGGCAAGCTCCAGGGCTTCGAGGCAATCCCGTGTGGTCGGGTGTGTGCCAGTGCCGAACACAAGGCCGGGATCAAGTATGATCGTCCGTTGCGAGTTCTCTGTTCCGTCCGCATTCCATGGTGGGCAAATCGTCAGGCCACACACCTGCAGGGGTACCACTGGGCCACCCTGCCACTCTTCATAACTCATCCGGTAATGATCAATCAGGCTGACCTCCGGTTGCTCACGGACAATTGATTCAACAGCATCCATCGATGGACTGGAGAAGAAAAGAAATGAGTATTCATCCTCTTCCCAGTTTCCCAGGAAATTGCTGAATTCGGCCGTGAGGCAATTGCCCAAACGCCCCCGGAGATAATAAATATACAAATCCCGGTATGGTGCAGTCATCGGCGGGCAACGCTTATGCAGGACGTGCGTGTCATCATCATATGTTGAGGCACCCCATTTCGTTGCAGCTACTTGGGAATTTCGTCCAGGCACCAATCCATAGGATCAATCAGGGTATATCCCAGCGCCTGCAAATCCCGTTTGATGGGGCCCACATTATTGGTCAACAGGTAAGGAAATACGGCGCGCTTGTCTTTCTCCCAGTATCTGGCGACCAGTATACTTCCAATGGAAATATTTTTCGCTGTAATGGCATCCACGATAATCTTCAGTTGACCGACTTTTTCTTTGGCGATGATACCCAGCAGTGTACCGGGCTGGCCGATTCCCAACACATTGGCAAAAGCACGCAATAAATCCCGGACGGAAATAATCCCTTTCAATTGATGCTTATCGTCCACCACGGGAAAGGCGCCCACCTTTTGTTTCAATATCATGAGCAATGCATCCTGGATGGTATGCGTGGGTTGAATGGTGATGGGATTGATGGTCATGATGTCACGGACTTTAAGGCAGGTCACACTGTTTCGCGCCGCCGCATTTTCCGGGTCCTTGAACAGGTCATAGGGCATGGCGGTGCGAATATCGCGATCCGTCACAATTCCGATGAGGATATTATCATTGTCCACCACCGGGATGTGTCGAACCCGATTTTTAAACATCAGCTCCTGGGCCTCGAAAATACTGGCATCCCTTTCCAGGGTAATCACCTTTTGAGTCATTGACTTACTGACAAACATTATTATCTCCTTTAAAAAATCTTCTGTGCGAAGGCATCAGGATCGATGCGGATCCGGTTGTTCAGATCTCTAACGGGAGCAAACAATCAATCCGTCTCCTCTCCCATTAAAATCCTCATATGATTACGGGCCAGTTCCGGCAACCGTTCGATACAATACCCGCCTTCGAGAACAGAAATGACCCGTCCGGAAGCATACTGCCAACCGATCCCCATGATTTTCCGCATAATCCAGCTGAATCCGTGGGTGGTCAACTCGACATCGGACATATCATCGTCCTCATGGGCATCAAAACCTGTTGATACAATGAGAACATCCGGCTTGAATTCCTTAAAAACCGGTATCATATCATTTTCAACCAATCGTTTGTATTCCTCATCTCCTTTCCCGGGCAATACAGGAGAATTTTTAGTATAACCCTGACCCGAGGCATTTCCGGCTTCAAACTCACGGCCGGTGCCGGGAAAGGCGAAAGAGGGATGCTGATGTATGGAGTAGTAAAACACCGATGGGTCTTCTTCGAAAATGCGCTGTGTACCATTGCCATGATGCACATCGAAATCGATAATACCCACACGCTCCACTCCCCACTCCTCTTGCAGATACCGGGCGGCAATGGCCACATTGTTGAAATAACAAAAACCCATGGCCAGGCTTTCTTCTGCATGATGGCCCGGGGGCCTGACCGCACAGAACGCGTTGTCCAGCTCTCCGGCCATTACCATGCGGCACGCTTCAAGCACTCCGCCAACCGCAAGTATGGCGGTTTCATAAGTGCTGACACACATCTGGTTGTCGGCGGAACAAAACTCCCGGTTCCCCGACAGACAGACTTCCTCGAAACGATGGATGTAATGTTCGGGGTGTATGGAGCTGATCCATTTCATCTCCGCCGGCCGGGCCGGGATAATGGTGAGCTTATCCAACAATCCGCCTGATTTTATGCCGTCAAAAATGGCCATCAGCCTGTCGGGGTTTTCTGGATGGTAGGGGCCGGTATCATGTAGGAGATACCGGTTGTCATGTACATAACCTGTTTTATTCATCGCCTTCCCTCTGCCGGTGATCCGATAGTGGTTGGAACCCGGGTATAACGCCTTGTTCCCGCACGGATCCACACGCGCTATCCGGGTGCCACACCGCTCACTGGATAATCCTGTCGAATATCTTGAAAGCCGCCTGAACCGCCGGATTGCTCTCATCCATGTCAATGGTCGGCTGACCGTCCAGATCATACTCATATACGGTATCGTCTTCGGGAAGGTACCCGGCCAATTCCAATCCGGATTCGGATATGATCTCAAGCGCCTTGGCTGACGGCTCGGTTTTCACCTGGTTCATCAACAGGTAGCTTTTACCGACACCGATATTCAAGTCCCGGGACAATTTATCAATTCGCAGACCGGCCTGAAGGCTGCGCCGGGAGGTGTCACTGACGATGAGCAGCACATCCACATCCTTGGTGGTAAGCCGGCTCACGTGCTCCATGCCGGCTTCATTGTCCATGACAATGTAGGGATAATTGTCGGTGAGCTTTTCCAAAAATCCCGCTAAAAGTGAATTTGCGGCGCAATAGCATCCGGCACCCTCGGGCTGCCCCATGACGATTAGATCGTAACCGTCCTGTTCGACCACCGCTTCTTCAAGACGCATGGACATGAATACGTCCTTTGTCATGCCGCTGGGCACCTTTCCTTTCTTCATTTCTTCTCTGGCATTACCCAGTGTTTCCGTGACTTCAAGACCCAGCACTTCATTCAAATTCGCATTGGAGTCCGCATCCACAGCAAGCACGGGAGTTTTACCTTTTTTGACCAGATATTTTACCAACATTCCGGCGACGGTGGTTTTCCCGGTTCCGCCCTTGCCGGCTAACGCAATTGAAAACGCCATGTATTCATTCCTTTCTCTTCAAATTTCCACGGGGTGAACCATAATAATAAATCCGGTTTTACCTTGCGTAAATGAAAGTATACTAAAATCACTTAAAATTCAAATTCCTTGAAAAGGAATAGGGCTTATGATAGAAACGCTCTCGGCTGGAAACGCGTATGGATATTCACCTACAGGGGGTATTGAATGGAATTTGAACTCAGCAAAACACAAAAGGACATTCAAAAAGCGGTACGCGATTTTACCAAGGGCGAGTTCGACAAGGACCTGGCCCTTGAACTTGAAAGAAAACACGAGTTTCCCAAAAAAATCTGGCAGAAAGCAGGTGAACTCGGACTCATCGGCGTCCACTATCCTGAAAAATATTACGGTCAGGAACTGGGATGCCTGGAATGTATCCTTGTTGTCGAAGAGCTCTGCAGGGGTGATTCCACCATCGGCAGTGCCGTTGCCCTGGCCAGCTTCGCTTCCGAATTGATTCTTCATAACGGCAGCGAGGAGATGAAGCAGACATACCTGCCGGCCGTTGCCGAGGCAAAAATGCTTTCCGCCGGTGCCTTCACCGAACCCGATCACGGTTCGGACATCACCTTCATGAACACCACCGCCGTCAAGGACGGTGACGAATGGGTGGTTAACGGAACCAAAACCTTCATCACCAACGGGGGACTGGCCGGTTTCTATTCCGTGCTGTGTCAGACCGATCCGGATGCCCAACCATCGTACCGGGGGATGAGCCTGATTCTGATCGAAGCCGATCGCCAAGGGCTGAGTACCGCTGATGTGGGAGATAAAATGGGTATCCGCATGATGGCCACGGCCGAGGTCAACATGAAAGATGTGCGGGTACCATTGGCAAATCTTATCGGGCAAGAAGGCAAGGGTTTCTACCACGTCCTTCATTTTTTTGATGAGAGCCGCATTCAGATCGCCGCCCAGGCCCTGGGTACCGCCCAGGGTGCATACGACCGTGCACTGGTCTATGTCAAACAACGGGAGCAGTTCGGACAAAAAATCGCACAATTCCAGGCCACCCAGCACAAACTGGCGGATATGGCCACGAAAATCGAGTTGGCCCGGCTCATCACCTACAAAGCCGCTTGGAATTACGACCAGGGCCGTATCGATCCCAAGCTGACATCAATGGCCAAAATGTATGCGGCCAGGACTGCCGTGGAAGTGGCTGACGAAGCCATCCAATTACTCGGCGGATATGGTTATATGGCCGAATACGAAGTGGAACGCTTTTACCGCGATGCGAAAATCACCGAATTGTATGAAGGAACCAAGGAAATCCAGAAAAATACAATTGCCAGCGCCCTTTTGGGCAAATTGAAGTAAAACCCCGTTCAGGATCATGGATTTCCCGGAGATCCCTGAAGACGGGAAACCCGCTTATACATCGGAGCGCCTGTTCATCCATCATCAAACCGGGCTTTTCCGGGTATTCCATCTGCGGAGCAACCAGGGCGCGATGAATTAATTCTTTTCACGACTCAACAAACAGATTACAATACGACAGCTCCATCACAGACCCATAGATTCGGTCCGGTAAATCTATCCGGCAGTTATTTACGAAAACCAAATAATCCCTAATACCGCATCAGCCTTCACCGGTCACGCAGATATCCGGGAAAATGGCTGAAGTTAACCGCAAGGAGGTGGCAATGTTGGACCTGATCAAAAAAGGAATGCTTACGGGCATCGGCCTGGCCTTAAAAACATGGGATGAAGTCGAGGAATTTGCCAAAGAACTGGAGAAAAAAGGTAAGATGACTGAGCAGGAAGGTAAACGAATGCTCGACGAACTCCGGCACAAATATGAGGACACCCAGGAAAAGCTTGAAGGAAAGGTCGAGAGCGTCGTCAAGAATTTTCTGAAAAAAGCGGACATCGTCACCGGAGACGAATTGAAAGGACTGAAAAAAGAGATCCGTGAACTGAAGAAAATCATCAGCGATCAGGGTGCGAAGGATCTCTGATCCCGTAATCGCCATGGGTTTGCCCAAGACCACAGGGGGGTCTGCCCCGGCAGTCTGTTCCCGGAGAGGGTGTGGTATCGGGCAGCTTTGCGGCAGGAGAATCTCCGGCATCATTGAATTGAGAATCAACGAGCTCCGCTACATATTGAATAATCGGTATCTATGATCAGTATCAGAAAAATAGGTGTCATCGGCCGCACCTACCGGAACCTGAACCGATATCGTCAAATCCTGGGGACTTTATTTAAATACGGCTTCGGGGATATCATCGAACTTCTCAGTATCGAGCAATATATCGAAATCGGACTCCAGATGATATCTAAAAAACGGCGGGAACGCCTGGAGCGGCTATCGCGGGCCGAACGAGTCCGCATGGCCATTGAAGAGCTGGGCCCCACGTTCATCAAATTCGGGCAAATCCTCTCCACCCGCCCGGACCTTGTACCGCCGGATTTCATTACCGAGCTGTCCCTCCTCCAGGACAAGGTGCCGTCCTTCCCCTTTGAAGAAGCCCGAACAATACTCACGGAAGAACTGGGTGATTCCATTTCGGATGTTTTCGACGATCTCGATCCAGAGCCCCTTGCCTCCGCCTCCATCGGGCAGGTTCACCGCGCCTCACTCAAAGACGGTGAACAGGTGGCCGTGAAAATCCAACGGCCGAAAATCCGGAAACTCGTGGAGATCGATCTTGAGATCATGCTTCATCTCGCGACACTGATGGAGCGGCACGTCACCGAGCTGTCATTCCACCGCCCCATCAAAATTGTTGAAGAATTCGCCAAATCCATAGAACGGGAAATGGATTATACCATCGAAGCCGGCAGCATGGAACGTGTCTCAGCCCAATTCATCGACAATCCCCATGTCTATGTACCCAAGGTGTACCGTGCCGCCAGCACCGCGCGTGTGCTCACGTGCGAATACATCGACGGCATTAAAATTTCCAATCTGGATCGTCTCGAAGCTTCCGGTCTGGACAGAAAGACGATTACGGACCGCGGTGCGGATGTGGTGCTGAGCCAGATCTTCGACCATGGTTTTTTTCACGCGGACCCCCACCCCGGCAACGTTTTCGTTTTACCCCACAACGTGATCTGCCTGCTTGATTTCGGCATGATGGGATCGGTGGACAGAGGTTTACGGGAGGATTTTGTGGAGCTTGTGGACAGCGCCGTTCACCGCGATGAGAACCGTGCGGCGCATGTGCTTATCAAGATAACGGACTGGGATACGGACCAGGAACCCGATGAACGCGTCCTATCCCGTGATGTATCGGATTTTATGGGTCTCCACCTCTACAAACCGCTGAAGGACCTTGAAATAGGCCGGTTGCTCCAGCAGCTTCTCGAACTCGCGTCAAAGCACCGGCTGCGCATCCGCCCCGAGCTTTTTCTCATGCTCAAAGCCCTTTCCACCGTGGAAGGCGTGGCCCGTCAGCTATACCCCGAATTCGACATGATCTCCAAGGCCGAGCCCTTTATCCGCCGGATAAAAATGGCGCGCTTCTCACCCAAGCGGGTCAGTGGAGACCTCATCCGGTTCTTTTCCCACAGCATGGAGTTCGTGCAGAATTTTCCGAAAGATCTTCTGGAAATTACCCGCTCCATGAGGGACAAAAAGCTCTCAATGATACTGGAACTCAAAGACCTGGATACCATGCTGGCCACCCACGATCAGATCAGCAACCGGATCTCCTTTTCCATTATCATCGCCGCCCTGATCATCGGGTCGGCCCTCATCGTCATCTCCAAAACCCCTCCCCTTCTCTACGGAATATCCCTTATCGGGATCATCGGTTTTCTCGCGGCCGCCATTATGGGCATCTGGCTGCTCGTGGCGATCTTGCGAAAGGGCAAGTTATAGGGGAGTCCATCAGTGGCCGGCATATCCAACGGGATCAGATGAGGCATGTTACGACTTGTCATGCCCCCTTCTCCGGCCGTATCATCCTCACTCGGCGGATCCGACGATGGGTTGCACAAATTGCGACTCCGTATCCCATGGGAACAGAATCCAGGTGTCCTGGCTGACCTCCGTAATATAGGTGTCCACCAGCGGACGGCCTTCGGGTTTTGCATAAATCGTTGCAAAATGGGCGTTTGGCAACATGGATTTGACTATTCGGGCGGTCTTTCCCGTGTCCACCAGATCATCCACCAACAGGCAGTTGGCACCGTCCTCCGACACGCTTTTTAAAATCTGCCCGTCACCCTGGCTCTGCCAGTCGTAACTCGATACGCATACCGTATCCACCAGACGGATTTCCAGTTCCCGTGCCAAAATCGCCGCCGGCACCAGGCCACCCCGGGTGATGGCCACAATCTTGTCCCATTTGCCCATCTCCACCAGCCGCCAGGAAAGTGCCTTTGAATCCCGGTGCAACTGCTCCCAGGAGATTGGAAAAGTCTTTTTATACCGCTCGGATGTATCAGGTCCCCCCATTATCTGCCTCCTTTTTTCCGTGGTAAATGTTCCGTATCGCTTTATACCACCTTGAACGAAAAATCCAGCAGGCAATGTTATCGGTAATGTCAAATGACAAAGCTCAAATTTCAAATGAAGGTATTCTATCCATTTTACGGATCGCATTGATCATAAAGTGAACATTAAACGACAGCATTCCGCCATTTGACATTGGGATTTTGTCATTTGACATTAACACCGTACCTTGTATCAAGGCATGAGCAGAATTTTAAAATATCTGATACCATGCCGAATCCACATGCGATCACCCTGTGAGGTACTCGGGTTATCGTTTGAATCGCTTGATAAATCCGTATGGGTATCGCGGTGTTTGCGGTTCACTGACGCTGCTCAACCGGTCTAGGTGGTCCTGGTCAAGGTTCCATTCGATGGATTTGATATTGTCTTCAAATTGTTCAAAGGTGCGAACACCTATAATCGGGCAGGTGACAACGGATTGATTTAAAAGCCAATTGATGGCCACCTGGGAAGGAGTCCGGCCGGCTTCCCGGGCAATTTCAAGGAAGGTATCCAACACTTGCCAGGTTTGTTCTGTGTTGTAATTGCTCCAGGATTCGCTCCACCCTTCTTTTTCGGCTTCATTTACACGGCTGTTTTTGGGCGGTTTCGACATACCGCGGTGAAATTTTCCCGTCAGCCAGCCACCGCCCAACGGACTCCAGCAGAGCAGCCCTAAATCTTCATTTTCACATACCGGAATCAGTTCCCATTCCAGCAAACGGTCCAGAAGATTGTACATCGCTTGCAGGCATATAAATTTTTCCACCCCAAGCTGTCCGCTCAGATCGACGGCTTTCTGGAGCTGCCACGCCAGGAAGTTACTTGCCCCGATATATCGGACCTTGCCACTTGCCACCAGACGATCCAGGGTGGCCAGCGTCTCTTCCAGTGGAGTGCCGTCATCCCAGCAATGCACCTGATAGACATCGATGTGATCGGTCTTCAGCCTACGCAAACTATTTTCAACGGCCGTCAGTATATGTTTCCGGTTGAGCCCGGCGCCGTTAACATGATCATCGGTTTCAAAACGGACTTTTGTGGCAATGACCATTTTATCCCTTGACCGGTCTTTCATCCAACGGCCGATGATGGATTCGGATTCGCCATCCGCGTAAATATCGGCCGTATCGATGAAATTGCCACCGATATCGACAAATTTATCCAAAAGCCGTCGGCTTTCCGCTTCCGGTGTCCCCCATCCGAAAGTCATAGTACCCAGACAGAGTCTGCCCACCTTCAGTCCTGAATTACCAAGATTTCGATATTCCATACCGTATGCTCCTGTTGATCGTCTGTATTTTTTTTGTATTTTTATAAATAGATATAGAATTGGTCCGGCTCTTGATATTGCCGCAGACCATAAACAAATAATACAACATATAGGATATGCTGATCTAAATGGCAAAACTA
The DNA here is from genome assembly GCA_013003715.1 of Desulfobacteraceae bacterium. GTDB lineage: Bacteria > Desulfobacterota > Desulfobacteria > Desulfobacterales > Desulfosarcinaceae > JABDIN01. The sequence continues at coordinate 65,043 of JABDIN010000029.1, forward strand.
TAAATTGCATTTTAATACAAATTTATGCATTTATATACAACTGGCCTAGTGATGTAAAGAATTTTCAGATGGTAATTTTTCTGAGGGCGGGATAGGGGGCTTTCTGAAATACAATTTCCCCGTTGACGATGGTCAGGTCCACCTCTATGTCATGCCAGCCTGCCGCTGGTACTTGAAAAAGGTTCTGATGAAAGACCGTCAGGTCTGCAAGTTTTCCCGGTTCAATGGTGCCCAGATCATTTTCCCTGTTCGATGTCCAGGCCGGTTGCAGGGTGCACGCGGAAATACATTCCGGCAAAGTCAGGCTGCCATGGGTCACCCAGTCATCGCTTTTCCGGCTTGAAACTGCGGATCGTTGAAGTTCGGCCTGAATGCCCAATAAGGGATTGATCGGTTCCACGGGGGCGTCGGAACCGAATTGAATGCGAATGCCATCGTCGAGGAGCGTCTTCCAGGCATAGGCATACCGGCATCGTTGCCGTCCCCATTTCAGGGTCGCCACCTCTTTGTCCGACAATAAAAAAACCGGTTGCACCGATGCGGTGATCTCAAGCTTTCTGAACAACTCAAGGTCATCGGGACGGAACAGCTGAACATGTTCGATACGGTCCCGGTGGGGTCCGGGATATTTGGACCGTGCATTTCCGATGGCCTGCAAACAATTGGTTACCGCCCTGTCTCCGATGGCATGTATGGCCACATTGCAATTCCGGCCATAGGCATATTCGATCTTTTCCTGGAGCTGGCTCAGGGACAAAAAGGGTATCCCGCAATTGTCGGGCTCCCCTTCATAGGGGGCGTGGAGGTAGGCCGTCCCGGACCCCAGGGATCCGTCGGCATATAATTTCACATGGTTGAACCATAAATGATCCCGTGGGAAATCCGGATGAATGTCCCCGGCATCCGCCGCTTCAACATCTTCGGGATGCAAGAGATGGTACACCCTTATTTTAAGGTGTCCGTCCGTTTCCATTTGTGACAGCACCTGCCACTCCGGCAATCCCTCACAGGTGTGGACAGCGGTAATTCCCAGTGACAAGGCTTCTTTTTGTGCGGCCAGAGCGGCTTTACGCATATTTTCCGGTTTCATGCAGGGCAGGCAACTGGTGATCATCTCGAAAGATTCACGAATGATACCGGTGGGTTCATTGGTAGCTGGATCTTTCTCGATATATCCGCCAGGCGGATCCGGGGTATCTGCGGTAATGCCGGCAATGGAGAGCGCCAGGGAGTTTACCCATATGCTGTGGCCGCATACCCGGGTCATCATTATTGGATGATCCGGTGTCAGGGCATCCAGATCCTTGGCGGTGGGTTCTCTGCCTTCCGGCCATCGATGCTGATCCCACCCCCGGCCGACAATCCAGTCTCCGGGTGCGGTCGCTTTTACGGTCTGGCTGATTTTCTCCTGGCACGAACCCAGGGATACAGTGCCTCGCAGATCCACCCGTTGCAATAACACCCCCTGGTTTACGAAATGACAATGGCCGTCAACCAGCCCCGGTGTGATCAATCTGCCCGGAAGCGACAAGAACCGGGTCCGGCTATCCATCAGCTGCTCGATATCGGCCGTGTTGCCCACAGCCGCAATTCTATTGTCTTCGATTAAAAGGGCTTCAGCCCAGAGGGAGTGTTGACTCCCTGTATAAATAGTCGCGGAAAAAAGAGCCAGTTTCATTGTCGCGTCTCATTTAAACCGATATGCCTTTGCCGGATACCCAAGATCGGACATCTCCCAGACAATCTGTTTTTGCGGATTCACCTCGATCACCCGGAAATTGCCGCCATCGGCAATCAAGGTATTGTTGTTTTTTAATCGGACGGCTGAATATTGCTGTTTCAATATACGATTGTCGATCTCCCACACGATACGGCCCGAGGCATCCAGCTCGACCACCCGGCTAAGACCGCGTATGGATACAAGGGTATTGTGGTCTGCCAGCCTCTGGCAGTATACCGGCCCCAAGGACTCCCACAACGCCGGACTTTCAGGTCCTAATCCGTCAACTTCCCAGACCGTTTCGCCGTTCATGTCAACTTCAAAGACACGACGGTTTCCGGCATCGGCGATCAGGGTATTTCCGGAGTCCAGACGCTCGGCCTTCCATGGCCATTTGAGATTTTCACAGCACCATTGCACATGCCCCCTGGAATCGAATTGGCGGACAAAGCCGGGCAGGTCATAGTCCCATCCGGCGACCAGAATATCGCCAGTGGCCAGCAACTGAGTGCTGCAGGGGTATCCGCCAACGCTGATCCTGAGTATTCTTTGACCGTCACGGGCCACCTGCCATACTGATTTGTCCCTGATGATGTTCGCCAGGTAGGTCCCATCTTCCAGCGGGATGGCATCGTAGGGCATTTTGAGCACGGTTGTCTCCCACACCGTACGACCCGCAGCGTCAAGGTGCAGAATTCTACCGGGCGGATTCTCATCATCACCGTTGATTCTGCCGGGCATTTCATCCACGATCAATGTGGTACCGGCCAGTTGTTGGTTTATATTCAAGGCCATCGTGTTCAGCTTTTCTTTTTTTGGTCACGGATTACGGGTAATTGAACGCGATATTCCCGAAGGTCCGCACACCGTGCATAAGTGCCGTTTCATCAATATCAAAGTCAGGGCTGTGCAGGAACGGAACAGAGGCGGTATCCACATCCCCAGGTGTTACGCCAAGGAATATCATGGCACCCGGCACTTCTGTGAGCATAGAGGAGAAATCCTCGGATCCCAGCAGGGGCGGATAATCCGTCAGCAGATCCGGTTCATCCATACAGGCTGACAGAATTCCGGTGATATTCGATATGACCCCGGCATCATTAATCGTCTCGTCGTACCCATAGTGGTAATCCAGATCCACACGGCATCGGGGATGGATGGATTTTACACTGGCATCACAAATAGCGGGAAACTCATTTTTAATCAACTCACGAACCCCGGCGTCCAGTGTTCTGACGGTCCCCCCGAATTCCACGGCGGCCGGCATGATCGTTTTGGTCTCCCTGCTCCCGGCCGAAAGATAACAAACTGAAACCACCGCCGATGCCAGGGGATCGATTCTCCGGGATACGATGGCCTGAAGGTTTTCAATTGTCCGGCAGAGGGCAAGCACCTGGTCGGTGGATGTGTGGGGCGAAGCACCATGGCCGCCCACACCTGTAATTTTACCCATAAACACATCCACGGCTGCCATGATACTTCCTGACCGATAACCAATCCGCCCCGTGTGCAACGCCGGATGGCAGTGCAGGGCAAACACCTGATCCACCTCCTCCAGATATCCTTTTTTCACCATCCGGATGGCGCCGTAATACCCTTCCTCACCGGGCTGGAACAGCAATCGTATGCGCCCTTTTAGTCGATCCCGGTTTGCGTGGGCAAGCCTTCCCAGACCCATCAAAATCGCCGTATGGGCATCATGGCCACAGGCATGCATGTAGTTCTCGATCGTCGATCGGAATCCCAGACGATTGGGCGTATGCAACGGATCTTTTGTTTCCGAAAGTTCAAGGGCATCCGTATCCGCCCGGAATCCCAGGGTTGGTCCGGGTTGATGGCCCACAATATCCACCACAAGCCCTACATGGTCCCCGCCATATGTCAGTTGTACATCCATCCCTTCGAATTGCTGGACCAGATACGCAACGGTCAGGGGTTGATCCGCACCGGCTTCAGGATAAGCGTGAATATGCCGGCGCACGTCCACCAGATAAGGCAGCAGTTTCCGAGCCTCTTTTGTCAAATCAATCTGTATTGTCTTCTTCATTGGTTCTCCCGGATGGAATACCGAATCACCGCCCGTCATGCATAGTGACAGGCCACGTAATGCTCTTTCCCCAAGCTCCTGAGTTCCGGCGGTTTGATATCGCAGTCAATGCTGCATTCCGGGCACCTTGGATGGAATCCGCACCCGGTGGGCGGGTGCCGGGGACTGGGGACATCCCCTTTAAGGATAATCGGGTGTCGTCCGGCTCGCGGGTCAGCTATCGGCACTGCCGATAATAAGGCCCGGGTGTAGGGATGTTGCGGACGATGGTATATCTGTGCCACCGGGGCTGTCTCGATTATTTTTCCAAGGTACATGACGGCGATACGATTGGATATGTGCTCCACAACAGCCAGATCATGGGCAATGATAATGTATGAGAGGTTAAACTCCTCCTGAAGATCCACCATCAGATTGATGATCTGGGCCTGAATGGATACGTCCAGGGCGGATACGGGTTCGTCTCCGATGATGATCTGCGGGTCGAGGGATAATGCCCGGGCAATGCCGATGCGCTGGCGCTGGCCACCGGAAAATTCATGGGGGTATTTTTTCCCTTGCTCCGGTGTGAGGCCCACTTTTTTGAGAATAAATTCGATGCGATCCTGTCTTTCGCTGCCGGGATACAAGCCATGAATTTTCATGGGGTCGTGAAGTATCTTGTTGAGGGTCATGCGCGGGTTCAAGGAAGAATAGGGATCCTGAAAAATGATCTGGAGCTCTTTTCTGATCCGCATTTGATCCGGAACCGGTAATCCGGCGATCTCGGATATATCGTTGCCCTTGAACCTTATTTTTCCTGACGTCGCCCGGACGAGATTAAGGATCGCCAGTCCGGTGGTCGTTTTCCCGCAACCGCTTTCGCCGACCACCCCAAGTGTCTCGCCTTTATTGAGTTGAAAAGAAACACCGTCAACCGCGTACACAAAGGTTTGAGCCCGCTGAAACAGACCCTTGCGGACGGGGAAATGAACCTTCAGATCTTCTACTTCAAGCAGTGCATTGGTCATTATGGCGTCGCTTCTTTACTGTTTTGCTATCAATGTTGTATTCCACCGAAGCATCTGTGAAATACCCGATTGTTGATTACAGACCGGCATGCCGGATACAGCGCACACGGTGACCGACGGCCGGTTCCTCAAGGGCGATCTCGCCTTGACGGCATATCGGATCGGCATGCGGGCACCTGGGATAAAAATGGCAGCCGGCCGGCAGATCGGCCAGACTGGGTACGATCCCCTTGATTTCCTGCAGCCGCTTGCGACCGTGGGTGGATGCATCCCCTAATTTGGGGATGGATTTCAATAGTGACCGGGTATAGGGGTGTCTCGGTTCCTCGAATATGGAGATCACATCGGCTTCCTCCACCACCTGGCCCGCATACATGACAATCACCCGCCGGGCGATCTCCGCAATCACACCCAGATCGTGGGTGATCATCAATATGGCGGCCCCATAATCCTTCCGCAATTTCATCATGAGATCGACGACCTGGGCCTGGATGGTGACATCCAGGGCCGTGGTGGGCTCATCCGCAATCAGTATTTCCGGGTCGCAGGCAAGGGCCATGGCAATCATCACCCGCTGGCGCATACCGCCGGACATATGATGCGGAAATTCACGCGCCCGTTTACCGGGGGACGGAATCTGGACTTTCTCCAACATCTCCACCGACCGATTCCAGGCCTCCCTGCGGGTCAATCCCTGGTGACGGACAAACATTTCCGACATCTGGTTGCCGACGGAGAACAACGGGTTCAGCGATGTCATCGGCTCCTGGAAAATCATGGAGATCCGGTTGCCGCGAATATCCCGCATCCGGCTCATGGATATTTCCAGCAGATCGATTGAATCAAAAAGTATCCTGCCCTTTTCAATCCGGGCGGGAGGCGACTTCAAGAGCCGCATGATGGACAAGGCAGTGACGCTTTTCCCGGATCCGGATTCCCCGACGATGCCAAGGGTTTCACGCGTGTTCATGGCAAAGGATACATCATTGACTGCCTTTACCACACCATCAAAGGTGTGAAAGGACGTGTGCAGGTGATCCACTTCCAGAAGCGGGCGTTTCGTTCTATTTGAGAGCTCTGTCATGTACCGGTTACTTTTGCTGCGTAATGTGCGGATCAAGTAGATCTCTTAACCCATCGCCAAAAAGATTCAGCCCCAATACCGTAAGAAAGATAGCCATACCCGGATAAATGGAAATCCATGGTGCGGTGAACAACTTTTCCCTGGCGCCGGCCAGCATACCACCCCAACTCGGGGTGGGCGGCTGGACACCCAGTCCCAGGAAAGAGAGGGCGGCTTCCAGTAAAATGGCACCGGCAACCCCAAGGGTGGATATCACCAGAATCGGTCCCATGATATTGGGCAGGATCTGATTGAACATGATTCGAAATTTGCCGTAACCCAAAGCACGGGCAGCCATCACGTAATTGAGGCGTTTTGCAGACAATACCTGTGAACGGGTTAACCGGCAGGTGTATGACCAGTTGGTCACCCCCAGCGCGATAAATACATTGATCAGTCCGGGCCCCATCAAGGCCATCACGGCAAGGGCGAAAACCAGGGTGGGAATGGACAGCAGGATATTGGTGATGCTCATGATCAGATCATCGATCCATTTCCCAAAATAACCCGCCATAAGCCCCATGAAGATACCGATCACGCTGTTCATGAATTGGGTGAACAGCCCCACACTTAACGATATGCGTGAACCATAGATCACCCGCGAAAGAATGTCCCGTCCCTGGATGTCCGTACCGAACCAGAACTGCTCGCACGGCGGTTCTTCGGAGTAAAGGATATTGGCATCCTCGGTTGGATGATAAGGGGCCAGCAGCGGTGCGAAAACAGCCATGCCGGCCACAAACATGACGAGTGCCGAGCCGATCAGCAGATTTGTTCTTCTTTTGATATTTTTCCAGGAGAATGACAAGTTGCGCTTCCTTAATCGTAACGAATTCTGGGATCTACAACTGAGTAAAGAATATCCACGCTCAGATTCACCGACATAAAAACAAAAATGATCAGCATGATGCAGCCCTGGGTTACCGGTGTATCCCGGAGGAAGATGGAATCCACCATCAACGATCCGATACCCGGCCAGGAGAAGACCGTTTCCACCACAACGGTTTCTCCCATGAGTGAACCAAACTGCATACCGATGGTGGTCAGGATGAGAACCATCGTATTTCTGAAAACATGCTTTCCATTGATGAAGAGTACGGACAACCCCTTGGCATGGGCGGTGCGGATATAATCCTGTGAGAGGACTTCCACTACGGCGGCCCTTGTGGTGCGGGCCAGAAGGGCCATATAGCCGATACCGAGGGTCACCGCCGGCAAAATCAGGTTTTTAAGGTCTCCGTTCCCGTATCCAAAGGTGGGCAACCACCTTAAAACCACTGAGAACAGATACATGAGCAACAGGGCGGACCAGAATTGAGGCATGGAGACACCTGACACCGCGCCCACCATGGTAACCGTATCCACCCATGTCCCCTGCTTAACGGCTGAATAAAAACCCAAGGGGATTCCGATAAAACAGGCGATGGCCAATGCGGCGACGGCCAGTTTCAGGGTCGGCCATAAACGGTTGCCGATGATGTCACGGACCTTGTCACCCCGTATAAATGATGTTCCCAGATCACCTTTGGCAAGGCCGACCATGTAGTTTAAATAGCGGACATGGAATGGTTTATCCAGACCCCATTTTTTTTCAAGCTTTTTGACGATTTCAGGGGAGAGTATTTCTTTTCCGCCGGTCATGAGAGCAGCACTGCCGGGAAGCACGTTCAGCAACACGAACATGATAAAGGAAATGCCAATGACCGTGGGGATAAACTGGAGAATGCGGCGTATGATGAATGCGAACATGTTTTCCAACTATGAGATGGCGTTTACATCACTGCAAATACGAGTATGCACTTTCCCGGATACTATTCACATACATACCGGGAAAGTGCAATACGATACAACAGGATACCCTGCTGATAACATTGGAAGCTCTCTTAAAAATGTCTTTCTTTTGAGATCACTTCTATTGTGACAGGCATCGGCTACTTCTGGTTGGCCCGCGGTGATGTCTCATCCACCCATACGTTATCCATGTGCTGGTACATCATTTCCACACCGACGGGTTCCATATCATGAACCCAGGGCTGATAAGCAATTACCGCTTTGTTGTAATTATAAAACCAAAGAACCGCTTCTTCCGTCAATATGTCATTGGCTATTTTTACAAGTTCCAGTCTCATGGCCGGATCTCTTGTGGCCGCTGCCAAATCGATGATCTGTTCGAAACTGTCGATTTTCTGGGAAGTCTCGCCGCGCTGTTTAAACCGCGGGCTGTTTGAATGGAACCGGTACATGATACTGATGGGATCAGGGCCTGAGCTATGAGAGGCAATGGCTGCATCAAATTCGCCATCGGAGTATTTTTGATACAATACCGCATTTTCCATTTTGTCGATGGTCACCTTGATACCGATTTCTTTCAGAAACGGTGTGGCGGCTTCCACGACACCTGCACCATACGCCGTGCTGGTCCCGGCAATTACCGTCAGATCGAATCCCTTGGCATAACCGGCTTCTTTCATTAATTGCTTTGCTTTTTCCGGATTGTATTCGTAGCTCATGCAATCCGGATCAAAACCCGGTGTGGTGGGCGCCAGAAAGCCTCTGGCAGGGTATGCTTTTCCCTTTGCATATTTTTCTACGATCAGCTCGCGATTGATGGCATAATTGACGGCCTGCCGAACCCGTTTATCACTGAAAGGCTTTCGGCCGTCAGCCAACGTAAAATTCGGATTAAAACGCACGGCACGGGTGAACATTTCCGGCACCTCCATCATGTGTTTGGAGAGTTTCGGATCATTTTTGAATTTTTCATATTGTGCGGCATACAACAGATTGGCGTCCAGCTCACCGGCCTGGAAGGCCATGTCGCGGGCGGCGGCATCCGCCATAATTTTGTAAATAAGCTTATCGAGATAAGGTTTTCGCGGTTCGTAGAATTCCGGATTTTTCACCAGAACGATTTCAACGCCCTTGGTCCACTTTTGTAATTTGAAAGGTCCGCATCCGATGGGATTCGAGCCGAAATCCTCATTTTCCGCCGCCTCTTTGGGAACAATGGCGGTACCGTAACGCCACAATTGGAAACCGGGGTCCACCGGGTTTCTGAACTTGATCCGGACGGTCTTGTCGTCTATTTTTTCCAGACCGGAAATATGGTCCGCTTTTCCATCCAGGTAGGCCTGAGCCCCATCAATTTCAACCAGAAGGTGGGATGAGGCGAACGATTTTTTAGGGTCCGCGAGCCGGTTATAGGAGTATATCACATCATCAGCCGTTATCGTCCGGCCATTGTGAAATTTGGCATCCTTGAGCTTGATGACGTAGGTCAACCCATCGTCATCGGCTGTCATGCTTTCGGCAAGGTCGAGTTTATAGGTGCTGTTTTTCGCATCCCAACCGAATAAACCGCGGTGAATATTGAGAATGACAAGGATATTCTTGTCGTCACTGGTGGCTGCCGGATCCAGTGTATCGATGGAGATACCATACGGTGCGATCCACTGAAAGGTGCCTCCGTTCCTTACGGCTAAAGCATCTGCTGAATAAAATCCCAACACCAGTGCCAGAACTACCAATCCCAAACCCATTCTTTTCATGCTTTTCCCTCCTGAAATCTGTTTGGCCATCCGTGTCACACCCTGGGGGCTATATTTCGCTCCAGACCGTACACCACAAGAGTTCCCAATAGTTCAGCCCGGTTCTTGATAAAACGCCGAATGCGAACATCGGACGTCCGTACCACCAGCATTCTCTATTGGATTTTCGAGACAGCTATGTTAACCCGGCAACGAAAACAGGCAAAGTGACGTATATCTGATTTGCATTAGGCCTTTCCGGCGAAATGTACTGGGGGACACCCTTCCAGCATCCACCGTCTGCCATAAACCAGAAATTCGAATTCTGCGAATCTATCCGCCGGAGCAAAAACCTGCCATACCAATGTGACGAATCCGGCCAACGGCCGGGACTGATGAGCACTGCAGAGAACCGTTTGTATAAAAATACATATTCCTGCATTAATATACAAAAAGTTTGGTTTTGTAAAGTGCTTTATTCAGCGATGAACTTCTTCCTTTTTAGTTCGGTAGACGTTTGCAGGTGGCCGGAAATTGCAGGCCTGGGTTAAATTTGAGAAGTGGAATGTCTATCATTGAGACTAATCCATGCTGTATCGTTATGGCAGATTTAGGTGATACACATAATAACTTAAGGTTCCCGGGTAAGGATATCGTTGAATTCCTTCTGCAGCTTGATACGGTTTTCTTCCGAATCCACTATCACCAGGATGGTATCGAGGCCGGCAATGGTACCCAGAATTTCATTGCGCTCCATCTGGTCCAGCAGCATGGCCACGGTACCGGCGGTTCCCGGAATATTTTTAATCACGATCTGGTTGCCGGCACCTTTAATTTCGTTGACAAAATTGTAAAAGAAAACACCCAGTTGATGTATCAGATTGGAATAAATGGTACTCTCGAAAATGGAATACTTATAGATGCCCGGTTTGATGCGCGCTTTGACCACCTTCAGCTCTTGCAGATCCCTGGAGATAGTCGCCTGGGTTGTCTTCAGACCCTCATGGCTCAAGGCCTCCAACAATTGAATTTGATCGGAGATTTCCTTTTCATGGATAATCTTGCGAATCAGATCCCATCTTTGTTTTTTATTAAACTTGCGCATCACAGAACCTGCCTCACCCGGATGTTACCATTTGATTTTAAAACCAATCCGTAATCATTTGATTTTTTTATACCAATTTGAAAGTCGGAATGCAAGATACAATAAGGAACCGATCGGGGTGATCGCGTGTGGATTTGGCAAGCCGTCAGATACCATAAATTATTATCCATGTTGTGATATGAGGCATGCCTATAATGTCAAATGAAGGAATGCTGTCGTTTTTACCCTCACTTTGTTGTCAAAGCGGTCCTTTAAATATGGATGAGGGGTCGGGGCGTTTTTCCTATAGAGCCGCGAGCTGGATAATTTTTCATTCCGTTGTGCAAACTCATGCTTAAGGACTCGTAACTAAAAAACAGTATTTGTGTTTTATTAACAAATAGTTATTGGAATTAGGGGACACACTGGTAATTAGATAGCATACCCTCATTTGCAATTTGAGTTTTATCATTTGACATTACCGGTGTCGGCCCTTGAGGAACAGGCCGGGGTCTGCCATCCGCCGGTGTCGATTACATCAGGAAGCTTGCTTGATCAGGGTGTTCCGGATGGCGGATATCCATTGGGGTGGATACGGGACTTTAAATGCGGCGGTGTCCTGCCGGTGGTCAACGGTCAGGAAGTCGATCTTCATCACGGATTGATGCAGATCAACCCCTTTGTGGTCGGAACCGTGATATACGCGTTGGATGCTTTTGGCGGGAATGTCCAGTTCCAACCGCGCCAGGCGGCTTCGGAAGAAAAGCCGGTCGGACAGCAGCAGTAGAAAACCGCTGCTTTTCCGCGGCGCTCCCTTTTCAGTGGCCCTGCCGAAGTAATTGACACCAAAACTCATGGCCCTAACGGTATCACTGCCGAAACGTTTGTCGATCCAGCGCTTATCCCGGTAACGGATCAGGGATATGTAAAAAACAATCCCGAAAAAAACAATCCCGATGATCAGCCACTGCTGTTGTATAATTGTGTTCATAGGCGTTGGATTTATTGAAATTCGGACAGGGCGATGATCAGTTTGCGGCGTGCCAGATTGTGCCGGTATCCCTTTATACTGCCCATTGCCGCCAGGATCTCGTCGGCGATGGTATCATCCGAAACCCCTCCCGATCTCAGCTCACGGATCTTTTCCCTGTTCAGGTCGACGAGATTTCGAAACCCCTCCCGGTCCCTTGAGTAGAACACGAAAAACCCCAGAACGAAAACAATAAAGGAAGATCCCATGGCAACGTAGACATCCAGGGCAGGGTCACCCACATAGGGCCGCATGAAGCTGTCAGGATTGCCGGCGTTGAGGATGGTATACATGGCCACAAGGCCGATGCTGACCATGGCGGTATATATAAAATAAAGAACCGGTTTAGGCATGGTGTGAGAATCTTCCGCCGGGAGCGGGCATCCAACCGCGATAGGAACCTTGAGGGATCAAATCGCGGCCGGATGCCATCCCTGCATTATAATGGATTCAGGTTGAATCCACTTTATTTCAGATCGGGCGCATTTCCCCTTCTTTCATACCCGCCCAGGAGGCCTCGGCATTTTCCCAGGCTTCTTCAGAAGCTTCCTTTTCCCATACTTCGAGTCCACGCTCCGCGCGTGTCGCACCAGGCAACAGGTTATCCAGCACGATGCCGGTGATGGCCGTAACGGCCATCCCGGTGGTCAGGATAGCCTGCAGGATGTTTCCCAGCACCTGCAAGAAGTTCCCATCTGCGCCCCAGGCAATGGGGACGGCATTGGCGGACAGCATGGGATTAAAATGGTACGGAACCGTCAGGCCGGCAAAAAAGGAGAGGCCGATGATGAACAGGTTACGTGAGTTGTTCATATTGACTATCTGAAGATTAGATAGGCCAACCGAGGCGATCATGCCGAAAAGCCCTACAAACATGGAACCCACTACAGGTTGGGGCAGTGTCGCCAGAACAGCACCGAACTTGCCGACAACCGGGATAAACAACATGACCAGGGCTCCCGCACGGATAACCCGGCGGCTGGCCACCTTGGTCAGGCCGATTGACCCGATATTTTCCGAATAGGTGGTGGTGCCGTTGCAGGTCTGCATAATCCCGGCAATAAAACATCCCAGCCCTTCCGCGCCAAGACCCCTGGAGATCATCCGGGATGTGGGCACGGGTGCTTCCGAGATACGGGCGCAGGCATAGTAGTCTCCGATGGACTCGATCATGGACGCCAGGTAACCGGCGAGCATTCCGAATACGCCGGCCCACAGGGTCGAGCTGCCCAGATCCGGAAAACCCCATTTAAACGGCACCATGGGCATGAAGCTGAACCAGGGAGCACTGGCGATCAGGTCGGTTTTCAAATAGGCGGCGTTGTCCGGTGAGATCATGCCGGTCACCGTGCCGATCAATGCGCAAATCCAGCCGGTGGCGATGGCCAGGAGCACCGGAAAAAGCATGAACACTTTTGATTTGGCCGACAGGACCTGGGAGTAGATGATCAGCGCACCCAGTGTAATCAGGGAGATAATCCAGTTGCTGGCCATCCACGGTGCGCCGATGCTGAACAGTGCCAGGCCGATCATGGCAATGGTGGGGCCGATGACGATGGGGCTGATGAGCTTGCGAACATGCCCCATGATCCCGGTGTAGCCGAGAATGATCTCGACGACCGATGCGATCATGATGGCACCGGCGACCTCCTGGATCTGAATCTGCCACATGGGTTCGGTGCCGGTCAATTGTTTGGCAGCCACCATGCCGATAATGGCGAACGTGGGGCCTAAAAATGAGAAGGTCCCCCCCTGGATCACCGGCAGCCGGTTTCCCAGAGGCGACTGCTGGATCAAGGTGCAGAGTCCGGAAGTGAAGAAAATGGTGGATATCATCAGGGCCAACTGATCCTGGGGTAATTTCATGGCCCCCCCGACAATGAATGGAATCAAAACCGTGGCGCCGAACATGGTTAGATATTGCTGAATGCCTAACAGCACCGCCAGGGGCCACTTGGGTTTACTTCCGATGGGATATACAATCCAGTGTTTACTCTCTCTCGTTTCTTCAACCATTTGTCTGTTGCCTCCTTTGCCGGTTTTCCCTCCGGTCTCAGACGATAACCGGATGAAATTTGAAAACGATTGGCTCTATCCTGTGATGATCTCTCTCTTACCCCCTTTTCAATTACACTGCGTTGTTGTTGTTGGGCATCAGGGCAGATATCTGCTTATTTATGGCAGATGCCTGCAAATCTCCGGATACATTTCCGGCCGCCGGTCACGGAAGAACTGCCACCCATCGCGGACCTCCCGGATGATCTCCAGATCGAGGTCGGCGACAACCACTTCATCCCGGTCTTCACTGCCCTTGGCAAGCATTTCCCCCCTGGGATCGACAAAATAGCTGGTGCCGTAGAAAGTGCCGAATTCCCATGGCTTCTCGGTGCCGACCCTGTTGTTGGCGCCGATAAAAACGCCGTTGGCAACGGCCTGGGCGGGCTGCTCCAACTCCCACAAATACTGGGATTTTCCCGTGGTCGTGGCCGACGGATTGAAAAGGATCTCGGCGCCGTTGAGCGCCAGAATGCGTGCGCATTCAGGAAAATGGCGGTCATAGCAGATAAAGATGCCGATCTTGGCATAAGCGGTTTCAAAAATGGGGAACCCCAAATTCCCCGGCTTGAAATAGAACTTCTCCCAGAACCCGGGCCAGGTGTGGGGAATATGGATTTTCCGGAATTTACCAAGATATTTACCATCGGCATCGATGACGGCGGCGGTATTGTAATATACCCCGTCAAGGGCCTCCTCATAAACCGGAATGATCATGACCATCTTGTATTTTTTAGCATACGGGGAAAGACGTTCGGTGATGGGGCCGGGAACCGTCTCGGCGGTTGCGTACCATTTGCTATCCTGTTCGGCGCAAAAATAAGGTCCATGAAAAATTTCCTGCAGACACAGGATGTGAACACCTTTTTTGCCGGCTTCCTCGATCATTGGGATGTGCTTTTGAATCATGGCTTCCTTTATCTCAGCCGGTGTTCCATCATCTCGCGCATTGGAGGCCTGGATATGCGCACATTTAACGATTCTCGACATCTTCTCATCCCCCTTTTTTCACAGGTTGATACATGGAGCCGTTGGAAGGCGTGTTGATTGAAAAACAAATACAATCCATTGCACTGAATATGATTTCTATAATTAAGGCAAGTTAACTTAATTATCGGATTCGGGTCAAGCCCTATTTATAACAATTATAATGTTAATAAATATTATGATATTTATAATAATACCAAAGTATATCTTGACATGGTATATCAAATATACTAATGCTCTGAAAAAACACATAAATGACTAATAATCACATGTTTAAAGAAGTCCGTCCAAGTAAAATCACACAGAAGATTATCGCCCAGGTCAGGACCGCTATCCTCGAGGGCAAGCTCAAACCCGGGGAAAAACTGCCACCGGAAAAAGACCTGGTGGACCTGTTTCAGGTGAGCAAACAAACCCTGCGCGAATCCCTGCGCGCCCTTGAACACATGGGATTGATCGATGTCCGGAAGGGGATCGGCGGAGGCCCCTTTATCGTCGAAGTGGATATCGAGGTGACCAAGGAAAGCCTGGCAAACTACCTCTATTTCAAAAACCTGACCCTGGACAACATCACTGAATTTCGGAAGCTGATTGAACCCTATGCGGCCGGCAGGGCAGCCGAGACCATATCCACCGCGGATTTGGCCCACCTCAAGGAACTCAATGATTCAGCCCGCAAAAACCTTGGAGAAAATAATGTGCCGGCGGCCAAAAAGGATGAAATCAACTTTCACAAAACCATTGCGGAGCAGACCAACAACCCGATATTGATTCTGGTCCTGGATTTTGTCGAGAGCCTGGTGGTGGATTTCAAGCGGATGTTCGGTCCGGATCAAAAGTTTTTTGAAGATGTCCTGGACGCCCATGACCGGATCTACAAGGCCATCGGCGACCGCGATGCGAAAAGAGCAGCAGCGGAGATGCACGACCATATCGTGGCCATCGAAGAAAACCTGATGAAGCTCAGGGAAGACACCGTGATCACCCGGGTCTATTCCGACTCGGAATAAACGGCCGTCATCCTACTGCAACACCAGTTCCTGTTCGATCCCGAATGCCGGGCGGCATGACCGGATGTCCTTATCGGCCGGCAGCATATCAAAACAACGAGACTGTATTTAAGGAGGCACACCAATGTCATTGTCTGTCGTAAATAATTACATCAATGGTGAATTCGTCCAGTCCGATTCAGCACAATTCGGCGATGTATGGAATCCGGCAACAGGTGAAAAAATAGCCACGGTTCCCTATGGCACCAAAGCGGATGTGGACCGGGCCGTCAAGGCCGCCCGGGATGCCTACCCGGAATGGCGCGAAACGCCGCCGCTCACCCGTGCCCGCTATCTGTTCCGTCTCAAGGACGCCTTTGAGGAGAACTTCGAAGAGATCGCCGAAACCCTCACCATCGAGCAGGGAAAGGTCATCGATGAAGCCCGCGGCGAAGTCCGGCGTATGATCGAAAATGTGGAGCATGCCACCGGTGTAACCACCCTCATGTGCGGTTATACCCTGGAGGATATCGCCAAAGGAATTGACTGCTACGGCCACCGGCAGCCCATGGGTGTCTTCGCCGCCATCGTACCTTACAATTTCCCGGGGATGGTTGCCTGGTGGTTTCTGCCTTATGCCCTGGTCACCGGCAACACCTTCATCGTCAAACCCTCGGAGCAGGTGCCCATGACCCAGACCAAGATATTCGAAATCATCGACGACATCGGATTTCCCGAAGGGGTTGTCAATATGGTTCACGGCGCTAAAGACGTGGTCAACGGGCTATTGGATCACCCCGACATCAAGGGGATATCCTTTGTGGGATCCACACCAACGGCCCAATATATCTACAAGCGCTGCGGGGAGACTGGTAAACGGGTACAGGCCCTGGGCGGTGCCAAGAACATTGTCGCTGTCATGCCCGATGCGGACCTGGACCAAGGGCTGCCCTCCCTGGTGTCCTCTTTTTACGGCTGTGCCGGCCAGCGGTGCCTCGCCGGCGCCGTATTGGCACCCGTGGGGGATATCGCAGATGAATTGAAGGACAAATTCGTGGCCTCGGCCAAACAGATCAAGGTCGGTAATGGCCTCGACGAGCAGACGGCAATGGGACCCCTGGGCAATGCCGGTCACAAAGAACGCGTCCTGGGGTTCATCGAAAAGGGCATCGCCGAAGGTGCCGACCTGGTACTCGATGGACGCGATTGCATTGTCGAGGATTATCCGAACGGTTTTTTTGTTGGCCCCACTTTTTTCGACAAGGTCACCCCTGACATGAGTATCGCCGGCGAGGAAATTTTCGGCCCGGTGGTGAGCATGGTAAGGGCCAAGGACCTGGATGATGTCATTGATCTGGTCAATACGCGCAGATATGCCAACGCCTCATGCATCTATACCTCCAGCGGCCGTGCGGCCAGGGAATTCAAATACCGGGTCAATCCGAGCATGGTCGGCATCAATATCGGTGTCGCCGCACCCATGAGCTTTTTCCCGTTCGGCGGATACGGCAATTCCATGTTCGGCGATATCAAGGCCCATGGACAGGAGATTTTCCAATTCTTCACCGACACCAAGGTTGTTATCGAGCGTTGGTTTTAATGCGCCACTAACCACTTACCACTTACCACTTGCCCATTGTACCCGGCTGCAATGCACCGGGCACCATGTTAAGGAGGGGAAAAATGCCGCTGGTTAATTTCGGAGCCATCATGAATTTTGCCGAAGAGATCGAAACTTTGGATATGGCCTACTATCAGGCAGCTGCAGGAAACCCTGCTTGTGAAGTGAACAAGGCGCTGTTTGAGCAGTTCGCCAAGGATGCCGGGAAAAACATACAAACGGTCAAGCGCACCCGCCGCGAGAATGTCACCGAGATGATCCTGGAGGGAATCCAGAATTTCACCCGGGAGCCGTTTCAGCTGAATATGGAAATCAAAAGCGCCGACGCATGCCACACCTGTGCGCTTGGAGAAACCATAGATACGATAAAAACGCTGGAGGAACGGGCCGAACGCTATTATCAGGCGGCTGCCGACAAAATGAAGGCGCTTCCCGAGGTGGCACGGGCGCTGAAGCTCATGGGGAAAAAGCGAAGTGCGCATTTGAAAATGCTCGATCAATTGTCTTGAATGGAACTGAGAGCGCCTATCCGGAGGAGGTAATTATGGAAACCAAAGATTTACGCATAAGCGGTTCGCGCCTGAGAAAAAGCCTTGAGGAGATGGCCGCAATCGGCGCAACCCCCGGTGGGGGCGTGCAGCGGCTGACCTTGTCCGACGAGGACAAAGTGGCCAGGGATCTGTTCGTCAAATGGCTCCGCGAACTCGACCTGGACGTCACCATCGACGACATGGGCAACATCTTCGGCCGGCGGGCCGGTGCCGACAACCGCCTTGCGCCGGTGATGAGCGGCTCCCATATCGACTCCCAACCCAAAGGGGGGCGTTTTGACGGTATACTGGGGGTAATGGGTCCTCTGGAAGTGCTGCGCACCCTGCACGAGAACAAGGTCGAAACCCACCGGCCCATCGACATCGTCGACTGGACCAACGAAGAGGGATCCCGGTTCGCACCGGCCATGGTCGCCTCCGGTGTGTGGGCCGGCGCCCTTGAAAAAGAGTGGGCCTACAACCGCACCGATATCAACGGCAAACGCTTCGAAGACGAACTTATCCGCATCGGCTACAAAGGGGAGATCCCCTGCCGGCAACACCCCCTGCACGCCTATTTCGAATACCATATCGAGCAGGGACCCATTCTCGAACGGAAGGGCAAGCTCATCGGCGCTCCCAAGGGCATCCTGTGCCTCCACTGGTACGACATCTACCTGGAAGGAACCGCCAACCAGGTGGGGCCCACCCCCATGAAAGGGCGCAACGACGCCTTGTGTGCCGCCGCAGAAATGATATTGAAGGTCAACCAACTGCCCACCAAAATGGGCGGGGACATGGTGGCCACCGTTGGAGAGATCCAAAATTACCCGAATTCGCGGAACATCATCCCCGATAAGGTCCACTTCACCGTGGATATCCGCTCCTGGGACGACGATCTGGCCATTGCCGCCTGGGAGGATGTCCGAAAGGCATTCGAGGAAATCGCCGGTCAAAGAGGTTGTCCCATCCGCATCGAGGAGACATGGCGCGTGGCACACTCGCCCTTTGATGAGCGATTGGTTCAACGCGTACTGCAGTCTGCGGAAAACCTGGGTTATCCGGCCCTTCACATGGTCAGTGGCGCGGGGCATGATGCCAGTTATATGAATCAGATTACCTCCACCGCAATGATTTTCGTTCCCAGTATCGGTGGCCGCAGCCATGTGGAGGTGGAAAACACCACCTGGGAAGACTGTGAAGCCGGTGCCAATGTATTGCTTCAATGCATGTTGGCATCCGCCAATGAAAAATAAGGGCCTATGATTTTTCTTGCTCAACCGTAAAAAAAATTAATCAAAAGAGGGAGGAGAATTGTGAGCTACGCCGACAATTTTAAAAAAATGAAACCGGGATTGGACTTCGGGCAGGCAGTGGCCGAGGCCGACCGGTGCCTTCTCTGCCACGAACCACCCTGTTCAACCGCGTGTCCGGCCAATACCCAGCCGGGAACCTTTATCCGTAAACTCAGAATGAAGAATATCACGGGCGCCATCCGGACCATCAAGGAGAACAACATCCTCGGTGGTGCCTGCGGTGTCTTATGCCCCACGGCACGTCTTTGTGAAAAAGAATGCAGCGCCACCGGTATCGGCCGCCCTATTGAAATAGGAAAGATCCAACGATTTCTCGTCGAGCAGTCCTGGGAACGCAACCTCAATCTGTTCGACACCCCGAATCCCCGGAATGAGAAGATTGCCGTTGTGGGCTCTGGACCGGGAGGTTTGAGCTGTGCCGCCGAACTGGCCAAAAAAGGTTTCCCGGTGACGGTCTTCGAGGCCCGTCCGGAGCCGGGTGGTGTCCTGCGCTATGGTGTGGTTTCCTATCGGTTTGACCTTGATTTCCTGGAAAAAGAACTCGGGGATGTGAAATCGCTTGGCGTGGAATTCAAATGCAATACCCGGATCGAAGGCGATCGCGGGGCTGAGAAATTGCTCGAAAACGGCTACAGTGCAGTGTTTCTGGCACCGGGGCTTTGGGGTGCCATGCGCCTCGCCCCTGAAAAGGAGCCTTCTGAGGGCCTGTTCACATCGGTGGAATATCTTGCAGCCCTGAGGGACGGGCGATTGGAAGAGATCGCCTCACAGGTGGAGGGGAAAACCGTGGCGGTAATCGGCGGCGGGTCTGTAGCCATGGACTGCATAGAATCGGCAGCCAAATTGGGAGCCGAAGACGTCTACCTGGTCTACCGCCGCTCCTGGATGCAGATGCCGGCGGAAGAGGATGAACGCATAGAGTCCCTTGAGGCCGGTGTTCACTATCTTCTGCTGAATCAGCCCACCGGCTATCGCACCGATGAGAAAAATCGCCTCACCGGCCTGAAAATGGTACGAACCCGCCTGGGTGAATCCGATGATTCCGGCCGCCGGCGTCCTGAAGTGATCCCTGAATCGGAATGGACATTGGATGCGGTCATGGTCATCGAAGCCATCGGCAACCGGGCGGAATCGGATTCCTCACGATGGTACCCGAATGTGGACGTGGATGACAAGCTGCTCATAAAAGCGGATCCGGAAACCGGCACCACCTCCACACCGGGCATCTTCGCGGGTGGAGATATCGTCAGAGGCCCGGCACTGGTGGTCAATGCCGTCCAGGACGGCAAGCTTGCCGCCAAGGCTATCCAGGAATACTTAAAGGAATAGGAGGGCCATGATATGCCCGGAAAAGATATCGATCTGTCCATAGAATTTCTCGGAAAAACATTTAAAAACCCCTTCCTGCTCTCATCCTCGCCCGTCTCAAACAGCGCCGAAATGGTGGCGCGTTCCTTTGACGCGGGGTGGAGCGGGGTGGTCTTCAAAACCCTGAATTCGGATCGCTTACCGATCATTCACCCCTCCCCCCGGATGAACTCCTACCATTACGGAGACAAACGGCTGGTGGGATTGCAGAATGTCGAACAGATATCCGACCGACCGTTGAAAGACAACCTGGTGGATTTCCTTTACCTGAAAAAACACTACCCCGATCATATTCTCATCTCCAGCATCATGGGATTCTCCAACGATGAATGGGCCTATCTGGCCAAAGCCTCCGAAGACAACGGCGCGGATATGCTGGAACTGAACTTCTCATGCCCCCACATGTGCATCGAGGGCACCGGCCACCATGTGGGAAAGGCGTTTGATCTCATCGAAAAGTTCACTGCCACCGTAAAAAGTACGGTTTCCATACCCATCATCGCCAAAATGACCCCCAACATCACCGACATGAACGAACCGGCCATGTATGCCAAAAACGGCGGGGCGGACGCCATATCGGCCATCAACACGGTCAGCGGCATATCGGAAATCGGTCTGGACGACCTGGTGCCCAAACCCAATGTTTTCGGTGTGGGAGCTGTCAGCGGCACGTCCGGACCGGCCATCAAACCCATCGGATTGCACTTCATTGCCGATATGGCCAAGTGCGACGACCTGGCCCTGCCCCTGTCCGGCATCGGCGGTATCGAAACCTGGGTGGATGCGCTGGAATATATTCTTCTGGGATCGTCAACCATCCAGGTCACCACCGGCATCATTCACTACGGTTACCGGATCGTAGAGGATATGATCGAGGGCTTGTCCGATTTCATGAGGGAAAAAGGTATTGCCCGGGTGCAGGATCTGGTGGGGCGTGCCCTTGAAAATGTGAAGACCACCAATCATTTTGACCTCGACCGACAGGGCATTTCACAGTACGACCTGGATCGGTGCGTGGGCTGCGGTCAATGTTACACGGTCTGCATGGATGCAGCCGGCCAGGCATTGGAATGGGACGCGAAGAACCGCCGCCCCAGACTCATCGAAGAAAAATGCCTGAGTTGCATGATCTGCAGCTTTGTCTGCCCGGTACCGGACCTGATCACTTTCAAGGAGATGCCACAGACTTGGAACCGGAAAGAGACAGCAGTTATGGATCCGGATCTTGAAAAAGAGATCGCCCATGAACCCTTTATTGCCACATCAACCGAAGGAGGTAACGAATGTCTGTGCTAATCAAAGGCGGCCTGATCGTCACGTCAACCGGCCGGTATACCGCAGATCTGTTTGTCGAAGGCGACACCATCAAAACCATCGGAACCCATCTGGATGTGGTTGCGGATGAAGTGGTGGATGCTTCAGGCAAGTACGTTCTCCCAGGGGCAATCGATCCCCACACCCACCTGAGCATGCCGTTCATGGGTACCCATGCCCAGGATGATTATGAAACCGGCACCATTGCCGCTGCCTGCGGCGGTGTGACCACCGTGGTGGACTTCGACCTGCAGCAGGCCGGCGAATCCCTCCTGGACGCCATTGAGCGGAAAAAATCATGGGCCGAAGGAAAAGTAGCCGTGGATTACTCCCTGCACCCGGCCATAATGGACCCGCGCCCGGAAGTCATTGCGGAAGTCAAGAATGCCATACGCGACTACGGCACCCCCAGCTTCAAAATTTTCATGGTATATGATTTCAGGGTGGACGACGCCACCATGATTAAACTCCTCGAAGAAACCAAGAAATACGGCGGCCTTGTCCAGGTCCATGCGGAAAACGTCTACATGATCCAGCACATGAACGAAGTGCTTGAAAAAGAGGGCAAGCTCGCCCCGTACTACCACGCTATGAGCCGTCCCAATATCGCGGAAGAAGAAGCCGTGGCCCGTGCCGCCAAAATGGTGGAGCTGACCGGATCGCGGATCTACATCGTCCACCTCTCCTCCAAAGAGGGGCTCTTCAGGGTCAAGGAAGCGCGCAACCGGGGCGTCAACGTCTATGCCGAAACCTGTCCCCAATACCTGCTCCTGGATGATGAGCGGTACAACGAGGCGGACTGGGGCGGCGCCAAATACGTCATGTCGCCGCCGCTGCGCACCAAAGAGAGCAACGACGCCCTATGGGGCGGCATCAACAGCGGAGATGTCCAGGTATTGGCCACGGACCACTGTCCCTTCGACTTCAAGGGCAAAAAAGACATGTTCGGCAAGAAAGACTACAAAAAAATCCCCAACGGCGCACCGGGCATCGAAACCCTGCTGATGATCCTCCACTCCGAGGGCGTGGCCAAGGGACGCATCAGCCTCGAAAAGATGGTCGATATTCTCTCCACCGCTACCGCGCGTATGTTCGGCCTCAAGGACAAGGGGGAGATCATCGCGGGTAAAGACGCCGACATCGTCCTCTTCGATCCCGGTCAGAAATTCACCATCACCCAGAGCAAACTGCACATGAACGTGGACTACACCCCCTTCGAAGGCTGGGAAGTCCAGGGCATGCCGGTCGCCGTATACTCCCGTGGCAAAAAAGTCGCCCAATGGAATGGTGAAAAAATGGATTTTATCGGGGAGATCGGCCGGGGGAAATTTATTAAACGGGAGGCGTTTGAGGGGTTTTAATTGCCTTTGGAGTATGGGAATTGAATGATAGTCGCGGACTGGATGATTTTTCAATCCATTGTACAAGCTGTTCAAACTCAATCTATTCACAAATATGGGCGTGTTGTAAAATAATTGATACGATTAAGTTTTGATACAGCATACAAAGGCAAATTCAAAATCTTCCCATTTTGCTTCAAGTTTAACAGGTTCGTGCGAATCAGCGTTTGCGGATTGAATTGCGAGTCATAGGAGGTCAGGCTTTTGCTTTTCGGGTTGATACCGGCCTTGACCTCAAGCGGATAAACCTGGGTATCGCCTTCTATGAGAAAATCCAATTCCGCCCTTCCCCCTTTGCTTCGCCAGTAGAATAATGGCTTTTCACAATGAGCTACGAGCTGCTGGGTTGCGTAGTTTTCCGTCAGCGCACCCTGGAGTTCATTGAATAGCTGTTTGCCCTGCACCATCAATTCCACGGGTAAACCGGCCATGGCGCCAAGCAAACCGATATCGAGGGCATAGACCTTAAAACACGAACGATCCGCATAAAATTTCAGGGGATGTTCCGCTTTTGCAACCGCATGAACCCTGTGAATCAATCCCGCATCTTCCAACCAGACAATTGCGTTTTCATAAGTTTTGCCGCGAGCACCTTTTTTAAGGGCCGAAAAAATGAATTTTTTATTCTCTCTGGCCAAATGACCGGGGATGGAGTCCCATATAAGGAAAAGCTTGGATACCTCTGCCGATGGTGCATGTTTAACAAAATCCAGCACGTACGATTTTATGATTTCATTTTGTATCCGGCGGGTTTCGCTTACATTTTTTGTTTCGATATACTGCTGCACAGCCTCAGGCATCCCACCAACAACAAAATATTGCCGCAGCAAGTCAATCAGGTGTTCGTGAAATAGCGCATTGAACGGGATGGGCTTTTTTGCGCTGTCAATTAATTGTACATAGCGCTGCTCACCCACGGCTTCCAGATATTCAAGAAACGTCATGGGATACAAGTGCAGATAATTAACTTTTCCAACAGGAAATGAGCCGGGCTGTGAGAGTTTGATACCCAGAAGCGAGCCGGCAGCCGCAATGTGAATATCATTTCTTTTTTCACAAAAATATTTGAGAGAATTCAACGCCGAATTTGATATTTGGATCTCATCAAAAATCAGAAGATCCTTTTGGGGTCTGATGGGGTGGCCAAGAAATAGTGATAGGTCAGCAAGAATCCGGTCCGGGTTTAAATCCTGAGAGAACAATTGATCCAATCCGGATGTTTCCTCAAAGTTACAATAGATGACAGTTTCATATTCACGACGACCAAATTCCTGCAACAGGTATGTTTTACCGGTTTGACGCGCCCCTTGCATCAACATTGGCTTTCTTGCGGTCGATTTTTTCCATTGAACCAATTTTTCGTATATATGCCGTTTCATGTACGAAACTATGGCATAAAATGGTAATCATGTCAAATTTTCGTACATACTTTTGTACTATGGACCATTTTTTCGTGTATATTTTTGTCGATAACTACATTTTCATGCTCGATAAATGGTATGCATAAAAATGGAAGGCAATCGAAAACTTGTAAACATACCAATTCCGGGTAGAATAGAAATCGGTGCCCCCCCTTCATGAAGAAAACGAATTTCGCATCTGCTTTATCAATAGATCCGGGGCAACATTGCAAGGTGTATTCTATGCACCATTGTGTATTCCAGCTTAATGTTTTTGATGCGTAAAACGCACCCTACCTTGAGATGCCTGTTCTTTTCCAATCGATTTCCGTATCCCCGCAACTTGTGATATACCCGGCCCATGACACCTGCCACCGCCAAACCACCGA
Source organism: Desulfobacteraceae bacterium (assembly GCA_013003715.1). GTDB lineage: Bacteria > Desulfobacterota > Desulfobacteria > Desulfobacterales > Desulfosarcinaceae > JABDIN01. The sequence continues at coordinate 89,953 of JABDIN010000029.1, forward strand.
AACGCTCCCTATCCCCAATGGATGTTCTGATCGGAATATCCGTTATCCTGTTCGGTTGTTATTGGCTGATGATAAGGGATCATGGGGAAGCTGTTGAAAGAAAAGCGATGATTTTCAAGGATGATGTTATCATCCGGCAGGTGCCAATGGATTCGGAGGGACTTATCGATCTGGAATCCCATGGCGTTTCCATGGTTCTGGAAATCCGTGATGGGAAGATACGGGTGGTATCCTCCTCCTGCCGCCAGCAGATCTGTGTGCGCAAGGGATGGACCGGACAGGTTCATGACCCCATTGTATGCGTCCCAAACAATATAATCGTAGATATTACAGGAAACGATGCGGAATATGACGCCATCAGCCGCTGACAGGGCCGACATTTCGGGGAAGATACCGCTTCTGGTGGCCACGGCTTCCATTCTTCAGATATCGGAATCCATGCTTCCCCACCCGGTTCCGGGACTCCGATTCGGACTGGCCAACATCGTTTCCCTGATCATCCTGGTTCAATATGGATTTAAACCGGCGCTCACCGTGACGCTGCTGCGTATCGTGGTCAGCTCCTTTATTATTGGCACCTTTCTATCCCCGGGATTCATGCTCAGCTTTGCCGGCGGGCTTGCGAGTATTTCGGTGGCAGGCATTTTGAGCCGGATCTCAGACAGATTTCCCGTGTTCAGGATCAGTCCCGTGGGGCTGAGCATTGCGGGCGCATTCATCCATAATATGGTTCAGCTTTATCTGGCCTACCTCATGCTGATCAAGCATCCGGGAATTTTCTTTCTCATTCCCTGGCTGGCATTCGGTTCCGTCATATTGGGAGCGGTTTCCGGATTTATTGCATCGGGAGTCATAAAGCAGCTGACGGCGAATGGAGAGGCTGTATCGGTATCAGTGCAATCGAAACCGGCCTATAAAAACAGGACATATCAACCTGGCACCTCATGGCTTCATACCTGCCGCCCTGAAATCAAATTCACCGCTATTCTGGGTGTCACACTGATGATCGTGCTGATTGAATCACTGGTACTTTACGGTGCCCTGTTTATCATCATCCTGATACTTGTTCCCACAACAGGGCTCCGGTATAAAACCACGTTTCATGTGATAAAACGAATCAGCCTGATCGTACTCAGCTCTTTTCTTCTACCCGTTTATTTCAATTCAGGAACCCGGATTTTAGTTGAAACCGCATACTATACCCTACACCAGGAGGCGTTTATCACGGGATGTGTATTTGCCACACGTATCGTCATTCTCGCCCTGATATCCTCAATATTGGCACAAACCACCCGGCCCGATGCGATAACAGCAGGCATCCGAACATTTATCAGGCCATTTGACCGGGTCGGTATGAACAGCAGCACCATTGCCCAAATCCTTTCCGACTCACTCCGGGACCTGCCGAAAGTCTGGCATGAAATTCGGTCTGCCATGGCCGCCCTGTTAAAAGGCAGAAAGCGCAATATTAAAACGCTGAAACTCGTGGTTACAGAATTATTTGTTTATGTTTTTTCAACCAAAAACGGCAGACCCCGATAACAGTGTCTGCCGTTTGGAATTGATGAGTAAATACCTATTTAATGGTGATCCTGCCAAACGTCTTTGGTGATATATTCCCGCCGACACTCACAACATAATCAATGAAGGCGTCTCTTTGCATCATCGATGAATCATAAAAATCCCCGCCATTTTTAAATATTTTATATCCGTCACCACCTGCCGCCAGGTACGAATTCAGGGCAATGGTATAGGTCTTGGACGGATCAACCGGACTGCCGCCGATCTGCAGGTTTTCCACCTTACCGGTGCTCTTATTGATGGTGAACGTCACCCCATCGGAAACCTGGGGCATGGCGCCCTGACCGACATTTGCGGGGGTCTGGTTGAAAAGGGCGATCACATCATCGCCTTTCAGGGAGACCACGCAGATCGAATTGTCAAAGGGCAATACCTCATAAACCGTTTTCTTCTGAATATCCCCCGATCCCAGTGTCGCCCGGATACCGCCGCCGTTCTGGAAAGCAAAATCGATGTCAAATCCCATTTTTTTCATGTACCACAGTTGGGAATCCGCCACGATGTCTCCCAGGGCCGTCTCCTGCTCCCTGGTCTTGTCATTGATAAACGCCTGGTCCGCGGATCCGATGACTTCGCTTAAAACCTTTTCCACCTCATCCTCATACGGTTTCAGCATCGCCAGAAGAGTTTCATCCTCCTTGAGTTCCTTGTCCACAAAATGGTAGATGGACTTACCGTCTTTTTTATCTCTCCGTTTCAAGTTTACCGGAACGGAGGACCAGTCAAGGCCGGTCACATCACCATCTTTGAAACGGAGCACTGCTTTACCCATGTAAAGCCCCCAATGCTTGGCCTGGACAATCCTCACCGGTTTACCCGTGATGATATTTCTTACAATTTCCGGTTCATCCAGTTTGGTATGGGTATGGCCGTCGATCACAAGGGCTATGTCGGGGACTTGAGTGGCAAGCCGTTTCGACCCCATATCAGGATCGTCATAGATCCCCATATGAACCACGGCAACGACGATATCCGCTTTTTTCTTTAATTCCGGAACCAGCTCCATGGCGACCTTGACTTCGTCTTCAAAAACAATGCCCTTAATATTCTCCGGATTTCCGGTGAGGGCGGTTTTGGAGGACACCAGTCCGAATACGGCAACCTTGAAACCATCATACTTTTTAATGATATAGGGTTTGACATTGTCCAGATATTTGCCGTCTATTTTCGCATTGGCGCACAACCACGGAAACGCCGACGCTTCGATCTGTGCCTGCATACCCGCCATATTCAGATCGAACTCATGATTACCAAGGGCAAGGGCATCATATTTAATATAGTTGTACCCTTTGATATCCGGCAGCGCCTTGAAAAAATTGGATTCCGGCCTTCCGGTATTCATGTCACCCGCATCAACCACCAGCACATTCGGATATTCGGCCCGGACATCGTTCACCAGTGTTGCACGGGCCGGAAGCCCGCCCTGCCCCGGACTGGGATAATCATAAAAGGCCAGCGGGTGGCCGTGATGGTCATTGGTGTGTAAAACAACCAGTTCATTTTCAACGTCACTGGGTGTATAACCCGACAAACCCGCACATCCGGCCATCACCAAAACCGCCAGAAACATTACCGATAAACATCGAAATTTTGTCATGTTCTTTCCTTTCAGTTCTATGTTTTCAATGGGCGTGAAGAAATTCCCTTAGATAAATGCTTCAGACCACCATTCGGGGTCTTTGTTCATAATTCACCGTTGTCCCGGATAGCGGCGAAACAAAGGTCCGGCAGGTCACTCATCCCGGTGAACGGTTTCCGGTGTAAACGCCGGACGGCAAACCGCTATATATTCCGCCCCCTCCGCTGAAGGGGTGCTGTATTGCACCCATTCGTTCGCGTTGACGACGATGGCTTGTCCGGCAAGTACATCAACAACACCACTTTTTGACCTTACCTGCAAGCTACCTTTCAGCACGATGGTATACTCTTCAAATTCGGGCGTTTGCCCAGGTTCCTGCCATCCCGGCGGGCTTGTCATCCTGGCGATGCTCAGCGCCGTCGTTCGTGTATTTACACAACCGACGAATTCTTCGATTATTTTCGGTTTGTTGCCGGCGGATTCGATTATGGTTGGTTTTTCAATCAGTGTCACCATAACAGATTTGTCCTCCTTTTCCATATGACGCGCTCGGCGGCGCATGGATGTTTATTAAGGTCGAAAAGGAATCGCTATGATTAATCGGGTGATGAAAAGTCGTCGATGGATTCAATTGAGCAGTATAGCCTGTATTTGATTAGTCGCTAAAGACACCGAAAGTCAAGTGAAGACTTGCCAATATCACAGGGAGATCCTGTCTTTTAGCGGATGCTCAATCTCTTTCTGCCGGCTGCATTAAGTGAGCTACGGCACCTGTCGGATCGGATACGACACAAATACGGCCGGCATCAGGAACATCATGGGGCGGCACCAGAACCTTTCCGCCCAGCTCTAATGCCTTCTTCGCACAATTATCCGCATCCGTAACAGCTATATAGGAATGCCATCTATGGTTTGGTGGAACAAAGTACGGCTGTTTATAATCGGAATTTTGCCAACTTCTTAAACCCGGGTCCACATGGCCAAAGAGGTTCAATTTTTTTCGATCCGAGGGAGGGGAATACACTCTTTTCAACATGATTCGAAATATCCGGAGCGTCCGCAACAGGTAAGGCAAACTTCTCCATCGTTCGCATGCTGTCCTTGATTTGTCAATATCAGAAATATGGCGGAACACGGCCTTGAACATCAACGCGTAATAAACGGACAGGCGTTGGATAAGGGCAAATAAGGTTTGACATTTAACTCAATTTTTTCCAACCTGGATGGTGTGGGAAAAATTGTAAACAATCATTTGACCGAGCAACAGGGGGGGCAACCATGATCCAGGCATGCTATGAGAAACTGGCGGAGGTATTGGATACTTTACCCAATGGATTCCCGGCAACAAAAGACGGCGTGGAAATGAAAATACTGGAAAAGATATTCACGCCTGAAGATGCGGAGCTGTTTTGCGAGCTGAAACTGACCTGGGAAACCGCAAAGCAGATCAGTGAACGCACGGGACAGGCATCGGAGGACCTGGAACCGCGTCTGGCCATCATGGCCGAACGGGGTCAGATTTTTTCTGTGGAGCTGGGGGGCACGAGGATTTATAAAATGATGCCGTGGATCTTCGGTATTTACGAATTGCAACTGCCCCGCATGGACGAGGAACTGGCCCTGCTGGCACGGAAATACAACCCGGTTTTCGCACAACAATTCCTGGATAAAAAACCGCAATTGATGTCCGTGGTGCCGGTGGAAAAAACCATCGGCGCTGAACAAACGGCGCTTCCCTATGAGCAGGTGTCCCATATCATCGAAAACGGCCGGGATTTTCAGGTCAGCCAGTGCATCTGCCGAAAGGAAAACCGGTTGGTGGGCGAGCCCTGCGAAAAAACACCCGAAGGGTGCCTGGCCATCGCCCCGGTTCCCGGCATTTTCAAGGACAGTGACGTCAGCCGGGTGATCACCAAGACGGAGGCTTACGATATCATTCGCCGGGCCGAAGAGGAAGCCCTGGTGCACATGACCTATAATGTTCAGGAGGGACAGCATTTTATCTGCAATTGCTGCGGGTGCTCCTGCGGTGTTCTGCAGGGAATTAACAAGCTTGGCATTCCGGCCGGACAAGTGGTCCGGTCGGCTTACCACGCCCGGATCGATACGGATAGCTGCGAAGCCTGCGGTATCTGCAAGGAGGAACGATGCCAGGTGTCCGCCATCAGTGAAACAGACGATGTCTACACCGTCCATCCTGAGCAGTGCATCGGTTGCGGCCTTTGCATCTCCTCCTGCCCCACCGACGCCATCGAACTGGTCCGCCGCGAAAACGCCCAAGAGATGCTTCCACCTCAAAATGAATCGGAGTGGTACAAGGAGAGGGGCCGGATCCGGGGCGTGGCCTACGAGAAATACATGTAGATCTCAAATCTAAAGGGCCGCCGGCAACCGGCGGCCCTTTAGTCACAATAGTGTGTTACTCAGGGCAGATGCCGCTTTCGCTTGACGAAAATATGCGGCCATCCGTCGGTAAACTCCTCAAACGCCACATACAGGTTCCATTATCAACAGCATGAACGAGATTGGGTGGTGTTATTTACAAAGCGCTATAATCCTACCATTTTGACAGATAAAACCGGACAGTTGAAATAGCCCTGATACGTGAGGTCAAAACCACCTCCGGCGCATCCTCACCCTGCGGACACCAACCCTTCCCGACCTAAACAATATTGTATCCCGGTCCATCACCACCTTCGGGGCAGACCCAGGTGATGTTGCGGTAAGGGTCTTTAATATCGCAGGTTTTACAATGAAAACAATTGGAGGGATTGAGTTTCAGTTTGCGTTGGCCGGTGGTGCCGTCCGTTTCGATTTCATAGACATTTCCGGGACAAAATCGGGTGCACGGACTCTTGTAGGTCTCATAACAGGTGGTCACACAGAGATCCGTATCGTGAACGAGGAGATGGGACGGCTGATCTTCACGGTGTAAGGTTTTGGAGAGGTAGACACCGGTGAGCTTATCGATATAAAGTTCTCCGTCGTATGGACCGGCCTTGCTGTCAGGCATATCGGCATCGGCATTCTTGAGTGGTTTGAGGGTAAGGCAATCCTCCTCGAGCCCGAGCCGTTCTACAATTCCCCTCCCCTTTGAGACATATTGCGCACCGAGGTGGACAAATTTGGTGGGGACTTTTCTGGCGAGAGCGGCGGCGAAATTCCGGCCTTCGTAAATCTCCTCACCGGCCCAGCTGGTTCTGAATCGCCGGGCATAATCGTCCAGAAGGGTCTGGGACAATTCTTCGCCGGCCAAGGCCTCCTGAATGGTATCCGCTGCCACCAGTCCGGATTTCATGGCGACATGAATGCCTTTCAAGGCCGGTGTATTATGAATTGAGGCACCGCCGCCGACAAAAACGGCGCCGTTCACGGTCAGTCTGGGAAAGGTGTAGAATCCGCCGGTGGAAACGGTCCGTGCGCCCTGCTCCACCACTTTGCCGCCCTTGATGATTCCGGCGATGAACGGGTGGTGTTTGAATTTGATGAACTCCTCGTAGGGGTCCAGGGCTGGATCTTCATAACACAGGCCGGTCAGGTACCCGATGGCGATTTTATTGTCCTTCATCTGGTAGATAAAACCGCCGCCGGGAATGTTCAGTCCCAGAGGGTAGCCCAGTACATGGACCACATTGCCCTGGCTGGTGTTGAAGTAATTGTGTTCCGGCAGTTGAATGACTTCCTTGATCCCGGTTTCGTATACGGGCGGCAATTGCTCATCGTACAGATCGAGATGGGCATCGATCTCCTTGGTCAGGTTGCCCCGCGCCCCTTCTCCGAAAACAGTGACCCTGGCCAGGATATCATAACCGGGTTCGAAATTGGCTTTTGCCTCGCCGTCCCTGCCCAGGCCTTTGTCGCCGGTGCGTACTCCGATGATGGATTTCCCATCGTCGGCATAGAGCACTTTTTTACCGGTAAATCCGGGGAAAATATTCACTCCCATGTCTTCGGCGATACTCCCCAGCCATCGGCATAGTTTGGACTGGCTCACGACATGAAACCCCTCGTTGTGCAGATACCTGGGCACCATGGGCATTTTATAGTGGCCCTTTTCCGTCAGAAAATAGAATTCATCGCCCCGGATGTCCGCTTCCAACGGAAAATTCTTCTCCAGGTAATCGGGGATAAGCGCCTTCAAAGCCCTGGGATTTAAAATAGCGCCGCTCACGGCATGGGAGCCGATTTCTGCGCCTTTTTCGATGAGCGCCACTTCGATCTCACGTTTCTGTTCTTTCGCGGTCTGCATCAACCGGATGGCACCGGCAAGGCAAGCCGGACCGCCGCCCACAAATAAGACATCAAATTCTATGGTTTCATATTCAGTTGTCATGGGAATTACCTCTCAGTAGTTTTCATTAGAGCGTGAGCCTGCATTACCATGAATCGTGTTTGATGTAAATAAAGCCGCGCCAAATGTCCGGACGCGGCTTTAATTGTGGTGGGGTGAATTTGATTTAGAATTAATCTTCCAGCTTTCCCAATCCCTTGAGAATCTTCTCCGGTGTGATGGGGAGGTCCTTGCACCGGTATCCGGTGGCGTGGAATACCGCTTCGGCAATGGCCGGTGCCGTGGGTGACGCCAGGCCCTCACCGGCCTCCTTCGCGCCCATTGGACCTTCCGGTTCATAGGTTTCGATGCAGGCGGATTCGCCCGGAGGCATATCCATGGCATGGGGCATCTTGTAGTCCAGGAAGGTGGTATTCAGGGTTCTGCCGTTGTCCATGACGAATTGCTCGGATAGCGCATACCCCAATCCCATCTGGATCGATCCTTCCAACTGGCCTTCCACGGCCATATGGTTGAGTACGGTTCCGCAGTCATGGGCCGTCCACATCTTATTTACCTTCACATTACCGGTTTCCTTGTCCACATCCACTTCGGCCACCTGGGCACCGAAGCTGAAGGCTGGAGATACCAGGCCCTTTCCACGGGGAGTATAAGAACCGCGGGCCACCAGGGGTTCGCCCCGGTTTGTTTTCTGGACGAAGGCAACGGCGTCGCCGAAACTCATTCCCCGATCCGGTTTGCCGGCGGCATGGACACGGCCGTCCCTGCATTCCATGTCAAAAATGACATTGAGATTGAATTTGGCGGATACAGCTCCAAACAACTGCTCCTTGATTTTACGGGCCGCATCGATGACGGCGTTTCCGGCCATGAGCGTTACCCGGCTGCCCCAGGTCCCGAGATCGGCCTGGGGGGTCATGGCGGTATCGGCGGCGGTGAGTCTGATATCCGCCATCTTCAGGCCCAGCTCTTCGGCCAGAATCTGTTTGAGGGCGGTATCCGACCCTTGACCGATGTCCGAGGCCATGGTGAGCAGATGCACGGTGCCATCGGCAAAAGCGCGAATCTCCGCGGATGAAAACGGGTATTGGGTATTGAACCAGTTGAACACACCGCCGGAGATAAAAGAATAGCATCCGACGCCGAGGCCCTTTCCATTCTTCAGGTTCTTGCGTTTTTTCTTCCAGTCGCACATCTTTGCCACTTCTTCCAGGGATTCAATGAATCCGCAACTGGATATGGTGGCCACATCCGGTATTTCATCGCCGGTGACCATGGCGTTTTTAATCCGGATATCAATGGGGTCGATGCCCAGTTCCTTGGCGGCGATATTCATCTGGGTTTCAGCGGCAAACAAGGACTGCGGTGCGCCGAAACCGCGCATGGCGCCGGCCGGCGGCTTGTTGGTATACACATGCTGTCCAAAAAACCGATAGTTCGGGTAGCGATACAGCATGGCCCCGAAATTTCCGCACAGGAAGGTTGCGGTGGGGCCCATGCTGTTATAGGCGCCACCGTCCAGCAGAATCTTCAGGTCTTTGGCCACGAGCGTGCCGTCTTTTTTGAATCCCACTTTGGAGTGGAGCTTCATGGCGTGGCGGCGGCGGCCGCAGGCCAGCTCTTCCTCACGCGTCAGGGTGAACTTGACGGGACGGCCGGTTTTCCTGGCCATGAATGCCGCGCAGAACTCCCAGGGCCGGAGCTCCATCTTTCCGCCGAATCCACCGCCGACGTAAGGTTTGATCACCCGGACATCGTTCTCGCGCAACCCCAGTGTGGCAGCCAGGAGGCATTGGACAATATACGGGGTCTGCGTTGACGTCCACAAGGTGATTCGGCCGTCGATATCGGCCTGGGCCACGGAGGAACACGGCTCCAGGTAGGCATGGCTCACGGCATGAACCGTGAACACATCCTCATGCATATAATCGGACTCAGCGAATCCTTTTTCGATGTCACCGTACTGAATCTTCCGGTCGATACTGATATTGGAGGGGGAGTTCTCATGAAGGACCGGGGCGCCCTTTGCCGTGGCGCTGTCCACATCGAAAACTGCCGGCAGTTCCTCGTATTCCACCTTGATCAGTTCCAGGGCCTCCCGGGCGGTCTCCCGGTCGATGGCGGCCACGGCGGCCACTTCATCCCCGATGAACCGCACCCGGTCAACGGCCAGGGGAAACTCATCCTGGGTGGCGGGGAACAATCGCCAATTGCCGAATTTTATTTTCGGTGTATCCGCTCCGGTGATAATGCATTTGACACCGGGAAGGGCACGGGCTTTTCTCACATCGATGTTGACGATTCTGGCATGGGCCACGGGACTCCTCAAAAGCTTGCCGTGAAGCATACCCGGCAGCTTGATATCGTCGGTATAAATCGCCTCGCCGGTTGCCTTGACACGTCCGTCGGTTCTGGGGATATCTTTTCCGATGATGGTATTATCTTCCATGGGAATTCCTCATCTGTATGGCTATTGTTTCCTTGCGTTCTTCTGGGCTTCTATGAGCGCCCGAATGGTCAACACGGCAACCATTTTCCATCGGTATGCAGCGCTGGCCCGGACATCGGTAATCGGTTTGGTTTCTTTGGAAGCACGAACAGCGGCCGCTTCGATGGCCTTATGGGTCAACGGCTTACCGATAAGCATTTTTTCAGCAGCCGTGGTCCGCATGGGGATGGGGGCACAGGCGCCGACGGCAATCCTGGCATCCTTACACTTGTTTTTATCCATTACCACCATGGCCGCGACCCCCACCGCCGAGCAATCCAACTGACCGCGCTGGGACAAGGAGAGGTATGCGGTTCCGGTGTGGGTCTCCGGAACTGGCACATTCAACGATGTCACGAACTGTCCCGGCTTGAGGGCTGAAATGCCCGGACCCAGAAAAAAGTCAGCCAGCGGCATCCGGGTCTCACCGTCCGGACCGGCAATGTTTACACGGCTTCCCAGGACCAGCAGTGTCGGTATATTATCGGCCGATGGTGAGGCATTGCAGATATTTCCCACCACGGTTCCCTTGTTGCGCACCTGGACATTGGCCGTGCTCGCGGCCGCGTGGGCGACGGACGGAAAATGTTTCTTGATTTTAGGGTGAGCGGCGACATCGGCGAGTGATGCCATGGCACCGATGGTCAGCCCGGATTTCAGGCTGAAGGAGATCCGCTTTAACTCTTTTATTTTACCTAATCCGACAAGCACCTTGGGATGGGTCACCCGATGCTGTATTTTCACCAGAAGATCCGTACCCCCGGCCATCACATGACAGCCCTCCCCGTGCGCCTGGAGCAGTGCGACAGTTTCTTCAATGGTTTCCGGTGCAAAGTACTCGAACTGTATCTTCGACATCTTTCATTCTCCCGATTATTTTTTCATCTTTTTACCCGTTTCGGCAATGGCGTCGACAATTTTATTGTACCCCGTACACCGGCAAAGATTACCGGAGAGTGCCGTGCGGATTTCGGATTCAGTGGGTGTTTTTTTCCCGTTCAACAGAAATAAACCGGACATTTCCATGCCGGGAGTGCAGAAACCACACTGAATGGCGCCTTTCTCGATAAAAGTCTCCTGAATCGGATGCAGCTCTTCGCCGGACGGGGCAAGCCCTTCCACCGTTGTGACCTCCCTGCGGTCCACTTCCACCGCCAGGGTGAGGCAGGAATTGATGGTTTTACCGTCCAGCATTACCGTACACGCCCCGCAATCACCTGTTCCGCAGCCGAATTTGGTTCCGGTCAGGTTGAGGTCCTCCCTCAGCAAATCGTTCAGGGTGCGCCAAGGATCCACGGCAAGGTCGTATTGATCGCCGTTTACCTTAAAGCGAATGTGGTGTTTCATATCGCGGCTCCTTTTATTGTTATCCGATCAAACCATAAAACAATTCATTCTGGCGAACACATTACCCCTGCTATACTACACCTGCCATATACCGAGTCAAGTTATAATTGAAAGCGCTTTACGGTAATCTATAGGGGGTAGATTTCCGTTCAGCCCGATGGACATTTATTGTGTTAGCGTGATTGTGGAATGAAGCACCGCTCAACATAAACAAGGATGGTGCAGAACGTTCAGCCCGTGGCTGCGGTTTTTTCAGGGTACGGGCAATGATCCGCAAGCGGGCAAACCGGGCACCTCGGTTTCCGTGCCTGGCAGATATCCCTTCCGAAGTATACGAGGCGAAGGGAAAAAATCGACCACTGGCGCCGGGGGATGACCTTCATCAAATCGAGTTCGATTTTATGCGGATTCTTATGGCCGGTCAGCCCAAGCCGCCGGCTGATGCGTGCCACATGGGTATCCACCACCATGCCGGGGACGCCGAAAGCCGCCCCCAACACCACATTGGCCGTTTTTCGCCCCACCCCGGGAAGGCGCACGAGGTCGTTGATATTCGACGGCACAATCCCATTGAATTCCGCCAACAAGGTACCGGCGCAAGCCTTTATGTTTCTGCTCTTGTTCCGGTAAAAGCCGGTGGAATGGATCAGTTTTTCCAACGTCTTCACGGGTACGGCTGCAAAATCCGCAGGTGTCTTCAGTTTTTGAAACAAGGCAGGGGTCACCGCATTTACCTGCCGGTCCGTGCACTGGGCCGATAAAATGGTCGCCACCAGTAGCTGAAAAGGGGAATTGTGCTTTAGCTGCGTCTTGACATCGGTATAGCGACTCTTTAGTATTTTCTGAACCTTATCTGCACGATGGGTGTTGTTGTTCATGCGTTGTCATCACCTGATCATAATGTGTATAAACCCTATAGATGTTATTACCATGGAATCTTCAGAAAAAAAAGTTCGCGCCCTGGGTCTGTGTTCCGGCGGCCTGGACAGTATTTTGTCCGCCCTGATTTTACAAAAACAGGGCATCGATGTGGAATGGATATCATTTGAAACCCCCTTTTTCCCATCAATCAATGCGCGAAAAGCGTCCGGGATGACAGGCATCCCCCTGCATACCCGGAACATCACGCCGACCTACCTGGAAATGCTGAAAAATCCACGTTGCGGGTATGGCAAACACATGAACCCGTGCATGGATTGCCACACGCTCATGTTCCGGCAGGCAGGTTTATTCATGGTGGAAAACGGATTTAATTTCCTTTTCAGCGGTGAGGTGCTGGGACAACGCCCCATGAGCCAGACCATGTCATCATTGCGCTATGTGGAGAAACACTCGGGGTATGACGGATTGATCCTGCGCCCCCTGAGCGCGAAAAAGCTGCCGGAAACAGAGGCTGAAAAGACAGGACTGGTGGACAGGGATCAACTGCTGGACCTGTCCGGTCGCTCCCGGAAGCCACAAATGGCACTTGCCAGGGAGTTCGGCATCACTGAATATCCATCCCCGGCGGGCGGCTGCCTGCTGACGGACAAGGGGTTTTCCGATCGCCTGAAGGATCTGTTCAGCCATCAGGGCAGCTATACGGAAAGGGAGCTCAACCTGCTTAAACTGGGGCGGCATTTCCGTTTGAACGATACCACCAAAATTGTCATCGGCCGGACCAAACAGGAAAATGACGGATTGATGGCTCTATACGATCCCCAGAGCGATGTCCTGATAAAGGTGACACGCTCGCCCGGCCCAACGGTGATCATGCCCCATGGCGGCCCCAAAGAGATGGTGTTCCTGGCCGCGTCCATCTGTACCGGTTACAGCAAGGCACCCAGGGAGATGCCCGTCCAGGTCAACATCACCCATGACGGCCGGACAAAACCCATCACCGTAATCGGCCTGCTGCCGAAGGATGTGAAGAATTTCCTCATATAACACCTGTCTCTGAAACGGTTCGCCAATGCATCCCAATAGACCGGCATGGGCATGGGCCCAGGTCGGCGCCGGGAACGGATATTAACCACACCATATATCTTAATCGTCGAGGGGTCGGGGAGTTCTTCCAATTGAGCCGCGAGCTGGATAATTTTTTATTCCGTTGTGCAAACTCATGCTCAAGCGCGGCTGAAAAATCACCCAACCCGCTTGCCCTCTGCTTCATACACGGATCCGGCACCGGCCGCCAGTTGACCGCAGGCGGCTGAAATATCCTGCCCCTTGCTCCGGCGGATGATGGCGGTGTAATTATGATCGAGAAGATATTGAAAAAATGCATCAATCCGGCCCTCGGAGGGCCGGGCAAATGCCGTCTTGTCATGGGCGTTGAAGGGGATCAGGTTCACCTTGGCTTTTACCGGGCGAAGAAGTTTGACCAGTTTTCCGGCATCCGCCAGTGAATCATTGATATCCTTTATGAGGATATACTCGAAGGTAATCCGGCGTCCCTTGGGCAGCGGATATCTCCGGCAGGCATCAATGAGCTGCTCAAGCGGATACTTCCGGTTGATGGGCATCAGCTTGTCGCGTATCCGGTTGTCCGCCGCATTCAGCGACACGGCTAAATTAACCGTGGTATCGTTTCCCAGTTTTACGATCTCCGGCACCAGTCCGGCCGTGGACACGGTTATTTTACGGGCGGAAAGACGCATTCCGCTCTCATTATCCACAAAGGTATGGATGGCGGAGACCACATTATCATAATTGGCAAGCGGTTCTCCCATCCCCATGAAGACAATGTTGGTCAACCGCATACCTTCCCCCAGGTCCCTCGTGATATCCCGCACCTGGGCCACGATCTCGCCCCGGGTAAGATCCCGCACACGGCCGATTCTTGCCGTCCGGCAGAAACGGCATCCCAAGGCACATCCCACCTGACTGGAGATGCACAAGGTGTAGTGATTCTTTTCAGGGATCAGCACACTTTCAATATGATTGCCGTCGCTTAATTCAAATAGATATTTGCGGGTGCCGTCCGAGGATGTTTCAACGGCTTTATTTTTCAACCGTTCTATGGTAAACGCAGCGTCGAGCGATGAACGGGTGTCTCTTTTCAAATCGGTCATCTCGTCAAACGTGTCCACCTGCCTGATGTAGATCCATTTTAAAATCTGGGCGGCACGGAAAGAACGGATCCCCTGATCGTCCAGATAACGGACCAACTGATCCCGGTCGAAATTTTTAATATCCTGTTGCGGAGGCGAAGATGTCATATAATTCAGTTACCCTTACGATTTTTGATTTAGCTTGACATAGCATCGGCAACGGTCTATTTTCAAGGATTTAGTTTTGGAGAAACCGGATTGATATGTTTGATAATCTTACCGACAAGCTGAACAACGTATTCAAGCAACTGAAAGGGCACGGCAAATTGTCCGAAAAGAACATTGCCGATGGCCTTCGGGAAGTCAGGATGGCGCTTCTTGAGGCCGATGTCCACTATAAGGTTGTCAAAAAGCTCATTGCCGACATCAAAGAGCGCTCGTTGGGCCGGGAAGTCATGGCTAGCCTCACGCCGGGCCAGCAGGTGGTAAAGATTGTCAATGATGAACTGACCCGCCTCATGGGATCGGAACATGAAGAACTCAACCTTTCCGGCACCCATCCCGTTTCCATTATGCTGGTGGGTTTGCAGGGTTCGGGTAAAACCACCACAGCGGGAAAACTCGCTGTTTTTTTACGCAAGAGCGGCAAAAATCCGTATCTGGTGCCGGCAGATGTGTACCGGCCGGCCGCCATTGACCAACTCCGGAAACTGGGAACGCAACTGACCGTTCCGGTGTTCGCCTCCACGCCGGATATGGATCCCGTTGAAATTTGCCGGCAGGCCAGGGTTGCCGCCCTGAAGGAAGGATGCGACACCTTGATCCTGGATACCGCCGGGAGACTCCATATCGACGAGGAATTGATGGGTGAACTGGGGCGTATCTCCTCAGCCGTCGCACCGTCGGACATTCTACTGGTGGCCGATGCAATGACCGGTCAGGATGCCGTGAACATCGCTCAATCCTTTAACGAGCGGCTCGATATCGGTGGTGTGGTGTTGACCAAATTGGATGGCGATGCCCGCGGCGGCGCCGCAATTTCCATCAAATCCATTACCGACAAACCGATTAAATTTGTGGGTGTGGGGGAAAAGCTCAGCGATCTGGAGGCGTTTCACCCGGATCGAATGGCGTCCCGCATTCTTGGCATGGGCGATGTACTGACCATCATTGAAAAAGCCCAGGCGGTTGTCGATGAGAAACAGGCCGTCGAACTGGAGAAAAAACTCCGAAAAAATCAGTTCACACTTGAAGACTTCAAAGATCAAATGGTCCAGATCCGCAAGATGGGATCCCTCACCGATCTGTTGAACATGATTCCCGGAATGGGAAAAATGAAGCAAATGAAAAATTTCCAGGTGGACGAAAAAGAGTTTGTCAGAATTGAAGCCATCATCAACTCGATGACCCCGAAAGAACGCCGAACACATAATATTATCAACGGCAGCCGAAGAAAAAGGATTGCTAAAGGCAGCGGAACCAGTGTACAGGATGTCAATAAACTTATTAAAAATTACGCTCAAGTCATGAAAATGATGAAGAAGCTGAACAAAGGCGGCATGCGTGGAATGGGCCGTGGCATGCTGCCCTTTTAAAGGAGACGGAATTATATGTCAGTGAAGATCAGATTAGCCAGACACGGTGCGAAAAAACGCCCCTTTTACCGCATTGTAGTGGCAGACAACGAGAGTCCGCGCGACGGCAGATTTTTAGAGAAAATCGGAACTTACAACCCACTTCAGGATCCGGTTGCAGTCAGCCTGGACGAAGACCGCGCCAGGTATTGGCTCGACCAGGGGGCTATCCCCACCGATACGGTAAAAGGAATTTTTAAGACCAAAGGTCTTTTTAGCGCCCCGGCAGCATAACCAGCGTATTATTAATCCGGCAACTAAATAGGTAAAGTGACGTATCGCTGATTAGCGTAATGAGTATCCGGCGGAACGTACTGGGGGACAAGCCTTCGCGCAGCCACCGTCTCCCAAAAACCAGACATACGAGTTTTGCGTGTTTATCCGCCGGAGCGATATACCAGATCCTCAACCACCCAACGCAAGGAGATGGAGCGATGAAAGAATTGATCAGCTACATTGCCCGGGTACTGGTGGACAACCCTGATCAAGTCCGGGTTGAAGTCGTTGAAGGCAACCAGACGCTTGTCCTTGAACTGAGTGTGGCAAAAGAGGATTTGGGTAAAGTGATCGGCAAGGAAGGTAAAACCGCCAGAGCGATGCGTACGATTCTCAACGCCGCTTCTGCGAAAATAAAGAAACGAGCGGTGCTTGAGATCATTGAATAGCCGGGAGGACATACGGCACTATATCCTGATCGCTAAAATTTCGGGTGTGCATGGCATAAAGGGCGTCCTTAAAATTACGTCCTATGCACAATCCGTTGAAACATTTACTCCGGGGCTTCGTCTACACG
This sequence comes from Desulfobacteraceae bacterium, assembly GCA_013003715.1. Classification (GTDB taxonomy): domain Bacteria; phylum Desulfobacterota; class Desulfobacteria; order Desulfobacterales; family Desulfosarcinaceae; genus JABDIN01. The sequence goes on from JABDIN010000029.1 coordinate 106,698, forward strand.
GCAAAGCCCCGGATGGTTGTGAAAATGAATTTATCGTGCAATGGGCGCAACAGCATTCGCGGACGGTTCGGCTCGCACTGGCGGATGTAACAGATCGTAACCAAGCGGAAACCTTGATCGGAACCGAACTTTTCATGCCACGGTCCCTGCTTCCCGAATTGGAAGCGGGCACCTACTATTGGTGTGATATTGTCGGCCTTTCGGTTTTCACCACGAATGGAGATTTTCTCGGAGAAGTCCATTCGGTTTTACCGACGGGAAGCAACGACGTCTATGTTGTGAAACCGACGGAAAAAGATCGGGAAACGGAAATTCTCATCCCCGGTACGGCGTCTGTGGTGGTTGATATTGATCTCAACGAAAAAACCATGACGGTAGAGTTACCTGACGGCTTGATGTGAGCTACGACCACAGCTTCACCGTAGTAATGAATATCCGGGAGTGAACGGGATGAATATAGCGGTCCTGACAATTTTTCCTGATTTATTTGAACCGTTCTGGAGTTATGGTATCGTCCGGCGGGCCATTGACAAAAACAGAATCGCCCAGCAGACTATCAACATCAGGGATTTCGCCCCGGGCAGGCATCGGGTCACCGATGACAGACCCTACGGCGGTGGTTGCGGGATGGTGATGAAGCCTGAACCTTTGGCCGGTGCCATTCGGGCGGCCAAAGAAAAATCACCAACATCCAAAGCCATCCTGCTAACTCCCCAGGGCAAAGTTTTCAATCAGCAAATGGCCCGTGATCTGGCAGCATGTGATGGGATGGTGATGGTCTGCGGCAGGTATGAAGGGATCGACGAGCGGATCTGCCACCGCTATATAGATGACGAGGTCTCCATCGGTGATTTTGTCATGACCGGCGGAGAATTGGCCGCCATGGTGATCATCGATGCGGTGATCCGGCTGTTGCCGGATGTGCTGGGAAACGAGGATTCGGCGGATAACGATTCTTTTTCCAATGGTTTGCTGGAACACGCACACTTTACACGACCGCCTGAATTTGAAGGCATGGATGTACCGGACGTATTAATGTCGGGGAACCATGGCCGCATCGACCGGTGGCGGCTGGAATCGGCACTCATGCGCACATTTTTGAAACGGCCGGACCTATTGATGTCAAAACAATTGAGCGCGGAAGAAATCGATATTCTAAAATCATGGTATCAGCAGATTGAAAGGATTATTCAAGCCAAATCTTTACCTGGCTCTGGTGCATTGCCCGGTAAAGGATAAAAATGGTGAAACCATCGCTTCGGCGGTGACAAATCTCGATCTTCATGATATTGCAAGGGCGGCCAGAACATATGGCGTGAAATCATATTATGTTGTCACGCCGTTATTAGATCAACAGGAACTGGTCCGCACCATTATCGATCACTGGGTGACCGGCTACGGGGCCACATACAATCCGAAGCGCCGGGAAGCACTGGAATTGCTGCAAGTTGCCGGCACCATAGCGGAAACGGTGGATCGGATTGGCAACATCGAAGGTACCAAGCCCAGGTTGATCGGCACGAGCGCACGGCATGATAGCCGCAATATCGGGTTCAAAGAGCTGCGGGAGCGGTTTTCAGATGAAAAACCATATCTGTTGACCCTCGGGACAGCCTGGGGATTGACAGCTGAATTCATGGAAGATGTCGAATATATACTTGAACCGGTGCAAGGAGCGGGATCATACAACCATTTGTCCGTGAGAGCGGCGGCGGCGATTATCCTGGACAGACTGCTGGGACGTGATGATATAAGCTGAGCGGTGTTGCCGGACGTTTTGCAGGTACACACATGCCACAGATATTACGGAATACAGAAGATTTAACAGACTATTTTTTGGGGGGTACAAAATGGAAATTATCAAAAACCTTGAGAGAGAGAACATGCGGCTGGATCTGCCCGATTTCGCTGCCGGTGATACGGTCAGAGTTCATGTGAAAATCCGAGAGGGTGAAAAGGAAAGAATTCAGGCGTTCCAGGGTGTGGTCATCAGCAAGCGAAAGGGCGCCACCAACGCGACATTCACTGTTCGCAAGGTCTCTTACGGCATAGGTGTCGAACGTATTTTCCCGCTCCACTCGCCGGCAATCGATAAAATCGAAGTATTGGCACAGGGCCGCGTCCGCAGATCAAAAATATACTATCTGCGGAAACTTCGCGGAAAAGCCGCCCGTATCAAGGAACGACGCTATAATTAACGGTGGGGCCATTGCCGGACCGGGGTTTTGGTGGTGGCCGGCAACGCATTCAGGATCGGTATAGCTCATGGCATTGGATCTTTGGGCGTACGAAAACGAGACCGTTGATAGCGGATTCACTAAAATTGCGGGGATTGACGAGGCGGGTCGGGGTCCGTTGGCCGGTCCCGTTGTTTCCGCTTCGGTGGTGCTGCCCCGCTCTTTCCCGGTGGCGTCGGTGAACGATTCCAAAAAATTAACCCCTCGAAAAAGAGACCGCCTCTACGATCATATCTACGAGAATGCCGTTTCCATCGGAATTGGTATCGTTGACCCCGTGGAAATCGACCGCATCAACATCCTGCAGGCATCATTGTTGTCAATGGTCCTGTCGGTCCGTAACCTGTCACCGGTCCCGGAGTATCTCCTTATCGACGGTATTTTCGAAATCCCCGTCGATCTTCCGCAAAAACCGATTCCGAAAGGTGACGCACTATCCATCTCCATTGCGGCGGCATCGATTGTGGCAAAAGTCACAAGGGATCGATTGATGCGGCGTTATCACCTGGATTACCCGGAATACGGTTTCGAGAAGCATAAGGGATACCCGACCAAGGCTCACAAGGCGGCCATTGAGAGACATGGATGCTGCCCCATACACCGTCACAGTTTCAGGGGCGTCAAAGAATATATCTGATCTCCCTTTACAGACAGATCCGATACTGACAATGAAAAACCACCGACAGGAATTTGGAAAAAGCAGCGAAGAGATTGCCACCCGATTCCTCAAAAAAAAGGGTTATAAAATCCTGGAGCGCAATTATCGTACCCGGATCGGTGAAATAGATATCATTGCCCGGGACAAACAGACCATCGCATTTGTGGAGGTAAAGGCCCGGAAATCGAACCAGTACGGGAATCCAAAATGGGCGGTCACTCCTAAAAAACAAAAGACAATTTCAATGGTCGCGCTTCAATACCTGAAATCGTCGAACCGGATAGACAGCAAAGCCCGGTTTGACGTCGTCTCCATCCAATCTTTGGATCAAGCCCCGGAAATAGAGCTTATCCGAAATGCCTTCGATCTTGCATATGGATGATTCAAGTCCCATTGTGGCGCCAGGGTGTCTTTATGTGGTGGCCCTGCCCATAGGCAACCGTGATGACATCACCCTGCGCGCGCTGAAAATTCTGGAAGGTGTCGACCTTATCGCCGCAGAGGATACACGCACTGCAAAACTGATGCTGAGTGAATACGGGATAAAAAACCGGCTGACCGCCTACCATGAGCATAACGAATCCGAAAAAACATCCGAACTTGTGACACATTTAGTGGGAAAAAACTCCCTGGCGCTCGTATCCGATGCCGGAACACCATTGGTTTCCGATCCGGGATACCGGCTCGTCAGCGCCGCATCGGAAAAGGGGATACGGGTGGTGCCGATACCCGGGGCATCCGCCGCAATTGCAGCCTTGAGCGTTTCCGGCCTGCCGACAAATGCATTCACGTTTGCGGGTTTCATGCCGAAAAAGAAAGGGAAGCGCGTGGAACTATTGCACACATATGCCGCATCCAACGGGACCGTCATTTTTTATGAATCTCCTAAACGGGTACTATCGTTGATGAAAGAGCTGGTGGCGGTATTCGGCGATCGTCCGGCATTTTTTTCCAGGGAAATGACAAAAAAATTTGAAGAGTTTTTAAGGGGCAGGCTCTCCGGCATATTGGCCACCCTCAGCGAACGCCGGAGCATCAAAGGCGAATGCACGCTGATTGTATCGGCGGGTGGCCACAGGGTCGCAACGGGAATAGATGAGATCAGGGCGGCACTCATCGATGAGATGAAAACCACCGGTGCTAGACCCTCTGAAGTTGCCGGTGCCGTGGCCCGGCGTTATGGCCTGCCCAAAGGCAGGGTTTATGATGAACTGTTAAATTTGAAAAAAAGCACCCCCGGACCATAGTAGGGGATCGGGATCGCTTGAAAAGAGGTTTTTACATGGATAAACTAGATGCAATTTTCTCACCGAAATCCGTTGCCGTGGTCGGCGCTTCCACCACAAAAGGAAAGGTCGGCCACGATATTTTCGTCAACATACTCAAAGGCGAGTATACCGGCACCCTATACCCGGTCAACCCCAAGGCCCATTCGATTTCAAGTGTCAAGGCGTATCCGGATATCACCGCTATCGACGACGAAATCGACCTTTCAATGATAATCCTGCCGCCCATGGCCGCCCTGGGAGCGGTGGAATCCTCAATCAGAAAAGGGGTCAAGGGCATCGTCATCGTATCTGCGGGCTTTCGTGAAGTGGGCGAAGAGGGCCGGAAGATCGAGGATCGCATCATTGATATGTGCCGTGAAGCCGAAGTCCGCGTCGTGGGTCCCAATTGCCTCGGTGTGATCAACCCGCTATCGTCGGTTAAATTGAATGCCAGCTTCTCCGCCCGCATGCCCAAACCCGGAAACATCTCCTTTATTTCCCAAAGCGGTGCATTGTGCACGGCGGTGCTGGATTTCGCCGCGGACCGTGATTTTGGATTCTCGAAGTTCATCTCCATCGGGAATAAAGCGGATGTGGATGAGCTCGACCTGTTGCGCTATTTTCATCAGGACCTGGATACCGAAGTGATCATGATTTATCTGGAAGAACTCCGCCGGGGTCCGGAATTTATCGAGGCGGTAAAGGAAATTACCTGCGGAGAAATCCGCCCGAAGCCCGTACTGGTTATCAAATCCGGCCGGACCAGTGCCGGTGCCCTGGCGGCCGCTTCACATACCGGTGCGCTGGCAGGCACCGAGGCGGTGTATGACGCCATCTTTCAGCAATCCGGCATTATCCGGGTGGACAATATCAATGAATTGTTCGATTTTGCCAGTGCTTTTGCCTACAAAAATGAGAGTGAACTGGGGAAGTTGCGCCGGAAAGTGCCCAACGGCAACCGGGTGGCCATTGTTACCAATGCCGGCGGCCCGGGAATTGTCGCCACGGACATGACCGTCTCTTCAGGTCTGCAACTGGCGAAGTTTTCGGAAGAAACCGTTGATTCCCTGGAAAGCCACCTACCGATGACGGCCAATGTTCATAACCCGGTGGACGTCATCGGGGACGCCGCTCAAGACAGATATGAAAATGCCTTGTCCGCTGTTATCCGGGATGAGGGGGTTGACGGCGCCCTGGTCATTCTGACCCCCCAATCCATGACCAATGCCCTGGGCACCGCACAGGCCATTGCCAAGATCGCGCGCCGGTCACACAAACCCATTCTATGCTGTTTCATGGGAATCATCGATGTTTCCGCCGGTGTGAAATATCTCCAGGAACACGGTATACCGGTGTTCAAGTTCCCCGAAAATGCGGCCAAGGCCTTCGGAGCGATTTATCAATATTCCCAGTGGCTCAACCGGCAGCATATGGCGCAGTTCAAGCTTGATTACGATACGGAAAAAGCATCTGCTATCATCGAGGCGTGCCTGTCGGAAGGGAAAACGCGATTGGGTGAATTGGACGGCCTGGAGCTGCTCAAATGCTATGGATTCAAGATCCTTCCCACGACCTTGGCCACCAAGGCCGATGAGGCTACTGCCATCGCGGAAAAAATGGGGTATCCGGTGGTCATGAAAATCGTGTCCCCGGACATCCTTCACAAATCGGATGCAGGCGGTGTCATGATTAAATTGAAAAATCAGGCCGCCGTAAAGGATGCATTTGAAACCATCATGAAAAACGCCGCGGCATATGATCCGGATGCAGACATTAAAGGCGTTCTGGTACAAAAAATGGCCGATCCGGGTGAAGAGCTCATTTTGGGCATGAACCGCTATCCGGTATTCGGCCCGCTGCTGATGTTCGGTATCGGCGGGATTTATGTCGAGGTATTCCAGGATGTGGTTTTCCGCCTGGCCCCGGTTTTTCGCAATGAAGCGCGTCGTATGATCCGCAATATAAAAGGCATCAAGTTATTGAAGGGATTTCGGGGAAAACCCAAGACCGATATAAAGGAGATCGAAAAAAGTATCGTACGATTATCCGAAATGGTCATGGCACATCCGGAAATACTTGAACTGGATATCAACCCCCTCCTGGCTCACGCGGAAGGAGACGGGGTCACCGTTGCCGATTGCCGGATGATTCTGGAAAAAACCAGTTAAGGAGACAGCCAATCCCTCAGATATCCATTTACCCCGTATGCATGCCCATACCAGAGGATGTAAGGATACTGAAAGGCAAGGAGAAAGTGTCCGCACTATCCGTGAACGCACGGGTCGCCCTAAACCTCTCAGCATCAAAAATCGGATATTCATTCCACCGGTTTCCCAAATCGGATGACGGTGTTCCCCTGCCGGAAAACGGGATCTACTGGTCCATCGCCCACAAAACGGAGATGGTGGCGGCGGTGGCCTCCCCGGCTCCGGTGGGCATCGACATTGAAAAAATGGGGCCTTACAACGAAAAAATCGAAGTCAAAATCGCCGGGCCGGACGAGTGGAATCTCGGACGGGGTATGAATCGCCGGTTGTTATTCTATCGTTTCTGGACAGCAAAAGAGGCGGTATTGAAAGCCACCGGTGATGGCTTTAAGGGTATTTCCCGATGCCGGATTGCCGGAATCGTCGATGACAACCGCTTGAACATTACCTATAAAGAAAAATTATGGCCCATCGTGCAATTTTGCCATCAGGACCATATCATCGCCGTTACACGAGGTGATGAACGGATTATATGGACACCAGTGGAGTGATTGCAACTCGTTGAAGGGTTAACTTGTGTATTGGTCAAATCGTGAGCGAAATTTTATGCCGATTTAACCTGCCATCACCCCAAGTTGAGTCCGTCCTGTACGAAACAAGGATTGTGTGGTAATAACCGATAATAAAATTCCGTACGAACAACTCATATTCATACGCGATTTACACCCGGAAAGGAGAGTCCTCATGTTCCTCACAAGCTACGGCGCTGCCAGGGAAGTCACCGGTTCCATGCATCTTTTATCCACAGACAACGACCGGATTCTGCTCGACTGCGGATTGTTTCAGGGTCGCCGAAAAGATGCCGACCGTAAAAACCGGGTCCTGCCATTTGATCCGGGAATTTTGAACAATATTATTCTGTCCCATGCGCATATCGATCATTCAGGTAGAATTCCCTTGTTGACGCGGAATGGATTCACCGGCCGCATACTCTCCACCCGGGCCACCAACGACGCCTGCGACTACCTGCTGCCGGATTCAGCGCACATCCAGGAAACGGATGCATTGTATCTGAACTATAAGATGGTCCGTGCTGCGCTGTCGGATTCAACCAGCGGCGGGCGCAGCAACCTTTCGAAACGAAAAAAAAAGGAAATCAAAAAACTGCTGAAAAAAAACGGGCACCGGCTGGATGAAGAGGCCATAAACACCTGGGCGACCAAACTTCACCTGGACGCGGTATCACCGCTGTACACATCAAAGGATGCAGAGGACGCGCTTGACTGCTTCGACGGCCGTCCCTACCGGACCCCGTTCACCGTTGGAACCGATATGACCTGCACCCTCTACGAAGCCGGCCATATCCTGGGTTCGGCCATCAGCATCATTCACGCGAAGGAAAACGGCAGGGATTACACGGTATGTTATACCGGTGACCTTGGGCGCTTCAGCAAACCCATCATCAGGGACCCGAATATCAAATTTGCCGAGGCGGATCAGAACATCGACCTTCTGATCATGGAAAGTACTTACGGCGATCGTGAACACGAACCGGTCATCGATCTCAAACCAAGAATGAAAAAAGTGTTGCTGGATACCATCGACCGCAATGGTACGGTCCTGATTCCCTCGTTTGCCTATGGGCGGACACAGGAATTATTGTATGTCATCCACGAACTTTACAACGAAGGAAGCGTACCGCGTATCCCTGTGTATGTGGATAGCCCTCTGGCCACGAATATCACAAAAGTGTTCGGTGAACATCCGGAAGTATATGACGCCGAAACCCATGACACCTTTTTACAAAAAGGCAAGAACCCTTTTCTGTTCAGTCAGGTGGAATTTGTGAGTTCCGTTGAGGCCTCCATGCAACTGATGAAAGAGAAAAAATCGCATATTGTCATTTCCGCGTCCGGTATGTGTGAAGCGGGCCGGATACTTCATCACTTGCGCTATAAAATTCACGATCCGAACAATACGATTCTCATCGTCGGATACATGGCGAACAACACACTCGGCCGACGTATCCTCGAACAGGGAGAGGCGTATGAAGCGGCGGACAGGCACGGTGATCCCCCTTTGCTTAAATTCCTGAACAAGGAATATCCATTGAAAGCCCGAGTGGTGAAAATCGGCGGGTTCAGCGCCCATGCGGATAAAAATGAAATGCTCCAGTTTCTGAAAACATCTGACCTGAAAGTCAAAAAAATCGCCCTTGTTCACGGTGAGGAGGATCAAAGCCTGGCCTTCGCCGATACCTTGAAAAAGGAGGGATACCCGGTGATCGTTCCGCGCGCTGGTGAGACGGTGAGTATTAAATAGGCCATGCATTGGGGAACTGAAATAAAACTGAGATCATCACTTTTTATCCCCCATTTCCCATGGAACCGGATTCATCCGCTCCAGAGTGCATCGTCAATGCTTTCGGAGTGATTGAGATACCGTGCGAGGATAAACAGGTAGTCCGAGAGACGGTTCAGAAAGGTGATGATATGGGCGTTGGGATGATCGTCGCCGACTTGAAGTTTTTCTTGATGGATCAGGGTGATAACCCGTCGTTCGGCACGGCGGCAGACGGTTCTGGCAACATGGGCCATTGCCGCGCTGGGGTGGCCGCCGGGAAGAATAAAGTTGCTGAGTTTGGGCACCCTGCCCTGCATCCGGTCAATCGCCGTTTCCACATTCACGATCTCACCCGGATCAAGCGTCTTCAGCTGTTGTTGCGCATGTGATCCGTCGGTGGTCGCCAGCCATGCCCCCACATGCAACAGATGGGACTGAATGAGCAGCAATTCTCGCTTCACGTCCCGGGACCCGGCGGGCAGGAAGGAGATAACGGCGCCGATAACCGAGTTAAGCTCATCCACCTCGCCATATGCCTCGATTCTATCAATACTCTTTTTAACCCGTTCTCCGCTGAACAGGCTGGTTTTCCCGCGATCGCCGGTTCCGGTGTATAATTTCATCTTTCTCCGTTTTCATAATAACTGATGCGGCCAGTGGACATCCCAGGACCTATCAGGCCAACCTATGATAATCGTGAACGATGGGTCGAGGCGCTATCATCCGCATTATCCGGTACCACAATTTTTTCGAACATGTCCGAATACGCACCGCAAACCGGGCATTGATAGGGTGGTTCTTTACCCTCATGAATGTAACCGCATATGAGACATCGCCATTTGGTCATGGAAATTAAATACCCTGAAACCCTTTTGATGAGGTCATCACCGCCAACCGTCACAAGAAAGGCCTATTTGAACCTGGCACCGGTTTTTTTTAAATATCACCGACCGCCGGTCGCCGCAACTCTTTTAGGCCTTAATCTCAGGAAACGCCTGTTTCAGCATCTGCCTGAAGATGACCAGTTTTTGTACATCCTGGGTGCCCTCCCCCAGGGAGGCCGCCCAGGCATCCATGGGGAATTTATGGATGGGGTGGTCCTGAATGACAGAAGCCGCGCCAAAGAGGTCGGCTGCCCAGGTGGAAACAGTCCGTGCAATATCTACACTCAAGTATTTTGCCATGGATGCTTGAAGACCGAAATCCAGGCCTTTATCCATCGATTCGCAGGCTGAGTAAATCATCAACCGCGCGGCTTCCATACGCGCATAATAATCGGCCATTTCAAACGCCTTGGACTGGAAGTCCATCAGCCGGCTACCGAACATTTTTCGCTTTGATGACCGGTGAACAGCCATGTCGAACGCGCCGGCAGCGGTTCCCAGGGTCAGCGCACTGATGGAGACACGGCTATGGGTAAAAATATCGAGCACCTGTTGCAATCCATGGCCAAGGTGTCCCATGATATCAGCGTCCGGCACAAACACATCGGTGAACTGCAACCGCGTCAGATCCGACGGAAGCCAAACCCCTTTATTCAGCTTTGTCCGCCGGATGCCGGGATGGGAAAGCGCCACAAGGAACATGGATAACCGATCGCTGCGGGATGCCTTTGGATCGGACACGGCAGTGACCACCGCCAGGTCCGCCACACTGCCGTTGGTGACATATGCTTTGCTTCCGTTCAACACCCACCCACCATCGGCTCTTGTGGCCGACATGCCTATCCCGGCCACATCGCTGCCGGCGATATTCTCGGTGTTGCCAATGCACATGATGGTTTCACCATCCACGGCGGATTTGCCGAACCTGGCTTTATGGTCATCTGTGCCATACAAGTAAAGCCCCATCAAGCCCAGATCCACATGTGCCAGGGCGGCAACGGCCATACCCGGAGACACACGGGCAAGTGCTTCGGTGATCAGCGCTTCCCGTATTGCAGGCAACTTGACGAGGGATTTTTTTTCATATGTGAACCCGTACCACCGCTGACGGCCCATCAGTTGGAAAAACGCCGATGGCAAGGCATTGCGTTTGAGCCAGGTAGGTACTTCCGGAATCAGCCGTTCTTTTAAAAACAGTTTGAATTCAGTAAGATCCGCTTCAATATGTTGGGGAATTCGAAAATCCATATTGCCTCCTTGATGATTTTTTTTCAAACCGTTCTCCCCTTCCGGGCGGGAACGTGATGGCATAAAAGTAATACCCATTTCCCTAAATTCAAACCGGGTCACAGCCCGTCACTATCACGAGAATTGCAACTTATCTTGAAAATTGGAGATTACCGGTGTAATTCAGTGGATATCGCTTTATGCAAAATCGTGCGCCGCTGCCGCTGCCGGCGGCCGGCATAATAGCTGAATCTTGCACGTGTTGGAGGCTTTCATATGCAAGGCATTAAGGGTGAAGCTGTAGTGGGTTACCGCGATCCCTTAATAACGCAGCAAATGAAAGCCTCCGACACGCCTTTAGGTGAAAATTAATGAGAAAATCAGACCACAATCCATTTTAACCATATGGGTTAAACCGAAGATTTCAAAAATTTTGTATTATCCCGCTATTCACAAGGTTATTTCTCTTTCTCATTTATTTTCATGCAAGATTCAGGTAATATACGGACCCTACCAAAGGAGGCAGGCATGGAATTATCAACCGTCACCATCGTAAACCCGGACGCCTTGAATTTAATCCTGGGACACTCGCATTTTATCAAGACCGTCGAAGACATCTATGAAGCCATGGTGAATACAGTACCGGGGGTAAAATTCGGATTGGCTTTCTGTGAGGCCTCGGATAAATGCCTGGTTCGACATGCCGGGACGGATGACGAATTGATCGAACTGGCCACCAACAACGCCCTGAACCTATCCACCGGCCACACCTTCATTTTGTTTATGAGAGATATTTTTCCGATCAACGTGCTGAACACCATACAGGCTGTCCCCGAAGTCTGCGGAATCTATACCGCCACCGCCAATCCGTTGCAGGTCGTTGTAGCCCAAACCGGCCAAGGACGGGGGATACTCGGAATCATCGACGGCTATGCTTCAAAAGGTATTGAAACTGAAAAAGATATCGGCGATCGCAAATCCCTGCTGCGGGCGATCGGGTATAAACTCTAGTCGCAAAGCCGACCCGGAGCCGCGTTCAGTCCGGGTGCTTACAGTTCGCGTTGGTCGATATACCGCCGATGAAATTTGTTCAGTTTTTATCTAAAGTATCGTACGATTGTGGCGATCTATGTCCCTGTAGCGTCATTATTACAGAACTTGATCATAACGAAACAGTTAATCTCGTAACTACGTACATCTTCTCGCTGCTTTATTATCATTCACAGACTTCACTGGGTTCATTTCTCCGATCAGCACACTGTAATCCATCATTTTTGGGATGAACAACTTCAACCCGGCATCGTTCAATCCCAATTCCACAACTAGCGGATAGAAGTACCCCATGGACACCGAAGTAACCGTAAGGGAAAAACGGCAAAAAATATCAGGTAAAAGGTGGGATATTGTGAAACAGGGAAAAATCAGTCCGGACAGTGTTGATTATCTATTCAAGGATATCTTCGTCGATAAGAAAATCGGATTTCGGGAACTAACCTACGGTGGTTGGAAACCCATAGATGACATCTACCATCATCCAACGGATTATGCACACGGCTGGTTTACCGAAAACACCATGGTATCAGACGGGAATGAAACAAGCGCTACAGATGAAGACAATGTGAAAATCGCCGAAACCGATAAAGGCATAACGATTAAAATCACGCTGCCAAACATTGTGAAGGACAGTATTTATTTGGAAGTCAGCGGTCAGATCTTGATATTGAGTTGCCGACAAATCAACGTGAACCGGGCTTCAGAGGGGATTCCACGGTTTGTTGATGAAAAGACGCGCAATATCCAACGATTTGTGCTGCTACCGAAGGACACCGGCCCGGACCATATCAGGGCCCGATTGGTGGGCAATACGATCAACATCAATATTTTAAAACAAGCATAGTCGACATATCCAATCCCTGTTCCCTCACTAAATGTATACATATTATGTGTAATATTTTATACACCTCCAGCCATAACAGGGAGAAACCGCCCATCTAACACCGCCGGCAAACAGCATATAATCCCGTTATCATTGATAAAATACCACAATACGATTTTCATGGCCCATTTTTTGCATTATTACTTGCAAAACGCGAGCATCCCCATCGGATGCTCACCATATTCAGGAAAGGGTGGACCATGGCTTACTATGATAGTGCTAAAAATCCTCATGATATTGTGTCACGCCTCATCGAGTTGGTTGCCCAACTGCCGGAAGCCGATCAGCATTCATTGTTGCGGGAGTTAGAGACGAGAGATATGAATGCCGCTGCACCAAAAGTTGACGGGACCTTGATGACAGCCAGTGAATATTGTTCGAGCGATTATGTCTACTGGGACTTATTTAAGACGAATTAGACTGGGAAATAGGCCCATACGGCGGTATATCCGAAATTCAAAAATCACCTCACACGGCGATGAACCGCTCAGTGCACCCGCATCGATCGATCCCTATCAAAAGTTGTATGATCCAACTCCATTTCTTAATTTTTCCATCCACACATTTCGAAAGCGGACAATTGTTTTTTTAATGTGCCGCTAAACTTAATTCACCAACTGCCGATTAATTTTGTATAAAAATAGAAACGGAATGAACAATTATCCAACACGCGGCTCAATGGGAAAAACGCCTCGCCCCCCATATAATTTATCATGGATAAAATTATGAAAACGCTTTGCTTGATAGGTACCCTTTTACTGTTTCTCATTGGAACCACCGGCGCAGACACCGTCATTCTGAAATCCGGGGACAAGTTTACCACTAAAAAAGCATGGGAGGAAAACGGGAAGATTAAATTCTATATGCAGGGCCTGGTGGTCAGTGTGCCCCAAAAGGACGTTCGGCAGATTGTGTCCGACACCCCAGGCAACACCCAGATCAAAGATGATCCACCTGTTGAACCCAGGGTAACGCCGGCGGCGTCCCAGCAGAATACCGCACCGGAAAAGTCAGGAGCTGGATCCCAGCCACTCATTGCAGACCGGACAAGTGCGACGAAAGTCCCACCACCGGCATCCACAAAAAAACCCGCTGAACCCCAGCAACGGAATTCACCCAGGGATCCAGGGGCAGGTAAAAACGACCGGATAGACTTTGGTGGTTTGCAGTGGGGGGTTCCGGTGGACAGCATAAAAGGATTGACGAAGCGGCGAACGGTGGACATCTATGGCGGCATAGATGAATATTATCGCCCGGATGATCCGCTTACCCTGGGCAATACCTCCCTGGATGGTGTGATGCTCGGGTTCTGGCGGAACCGCTTATACACCATTACCCTGTGGACGGATGGATACTCACAGTTCAATAGACTTAAAACCGAAGCCTTTAAGCGATATGGCAAGGCTATCCAGAACAATCCGGAAAAAGACAAATTTCTGTGGTATGGCGAAACAACGGATAAGCTTTTGGAATTCGACGAAAAATCAAAAGCCGGCATCCTATGGATGCGGTCACGCCTACTGGACAAACAACGCCGGGAGATCTACCCGGACTGAACCGGTGCTTGGCTGGATACCCTCCGGGTCATTCGCCGTTGTTATTCCGCTCTCCAGGCAGTTCGCCATCCGGAACCATCCGGAATAACGGATGATCCTTCCCCTCCGTGTAGACAGACGTTCAAAATTGTGGTTGTAAAGCCTTTTCCACGCTTACCGGTGAAGATATCACTTTCTGAACTATCATTACCTCTTCGGTCTGTTTCCACGCATCCACATCAATATAACCGATCTCAACGGCGGCATCTGGCTTTATGAGATCCCGGGTCAGATCAAGCTGCAGGGCCAGAATATCCGGCGGTGTGTTTTTATCATATTTTTTCAAGGTCTCCAGGACGATATCCCTATTGGCCGGATCAAGGGAGATCCGCCATCCGCTGAGCAGCGCCGTCGTAAACTTTTTTACGGTGTCCGGATTGTTTTCCAACATTTTTCGGGAAGTCACCACGGAATTGGCAACAAACTTGACACCAAAGTCCGAGGGGTTGAAAAAAGCCACGCCCTCACCGGCGTCGGCCAGTTTCTGCTTTAAAATGGGGCCCTGTGAATTGATGTAACACGGCCATATATCGACCTTTTTTGTAAAAAAGGGGGTAAAGTCGTAACGCACGCTGAACAGCTTGACATCGCTCTCCGTTATGTTCGATTTGGCAAGCAGGGTGCGCATGATGGTCTCATCATTACCACCGTAGGTGATCCCGATGATTTTCCCTTTAAAGTCATCCAGCCGGTCGATTTTCATATTATCCGACCGGTAAATCCAGTGGAGTGGATTGATCTGAAACAATTGGGCAACCACCACCACGGGTGATCCCTTGGACAGAGCACGTATCACCTGGTCGGCGGAGGCCACCCCGAACTGGGCTTGTCCCAGCTCCAACTCTTTAATGGCATCACGTTCGGGTCCACCCTCTTTCACCAACACGTCAAGACCGGCCTCCGAAAACAAGCCCTGGTCAGTAGCCCAGATATCACCGACCACACTGGCGTTGAACAGCCACTTCAACCGGTAATTCAATTTTTCCGCCGCCGATGTCAGGGGCGGAGAAAGGAATTGGAGAATAAACATCAAAACGATTATAAAAAGGAATGGATTCAGTCGTCTGCGATTCATGATAATGTCCCCCTGTAAAGAGTACAATGGGTTTAATGCCTTTATGAATTAGGATACAATATATTCTTTTTTTACTGTGGACAAGTGGGAAAAAGCTTAGGCGCTTGCCCAGGTTTTTTTTACCCAACTCCCTGAAAATTCAAGTAATCCCTGATAAACAGACAAGGAGATGCCGATCAGGAACAAGGCGACGATGATTCTCGACAAATCACTTTGATACAAGGCGATGCGTATGGAATAACCAATTCCGGCGTTGGCCGCCATGAACTCTGCGACAATGGTACCGGCCATGGCCAGTGTTGCACTCCCGGAAACAACGGTGGTGAGTTTATGTATGTTTTCAAACGCCCTTATTTTGATTTCCAATTGCCAGCGGATGCGACCGGTAATGCGATAAAAGTGTTCGACGTCGACCACCGGTTCGGACATAATCCCCAGGATCGACAGGAGCAACGGGAAATAGCAGATCATCGCCGCAATCAACAATCTGGACATGAATCCGTCTCCGAGCAGAATAAAAATGATAGGGGCGATGGCGACAATGGGATAAGCCTGCACATTGTATGCGGCGACTTTGATAAAAGAACCGAACCATGTGGTTTGACGCCCCAGAACACCGACCAGTACCGCAAGACAGATGGACACCACCTGCCCGATGATAGCCACCAACAGTGTATCCATCACATCCCCGAAATATCTTGAGAACACCTGTTGGCTGGTATTGATGAGGCTTTCGGGGCTGGGGATAACGTAATCGGAGAGGTTCAGGAGGTATTTGACAACCAGCAAAAGCGTAAGACCAAGGGTATAAATGATGAGGAATTGCAATACGCGTCTATGAAGCATTCATTATCTCCAACATCGTTTTCTCATAAGCATTCTTATCAAGCGGATGACCGTTACTGAAATTCTGTCCCTTGATAAGGTGTGCCTGCGGCTGTTTGTTGGCATCACGGATCACCACGATGTGTTCACAAAATTTAGAAACCTCAAGCACATTATGGGAAATATAGAAAAAACAACGATCCGGAAAAAGGTCCTTAATCGTGAGAAGAATTTTCTCCCGGGTAATTTCATCAACATTGGCCAGGCTTTCATCCATTATCAATACCTGGAAATCCTGAACGAGGTATCGGATCAGGTTGATCCGGTTTTTCTGACCCAACGAGAGTTGGGAGAACCGTTGACTGCAAAACGACGCCAATCCGAAAGCGTTGACCATTTCATCCTTCAGATCCCTCTTTGCGGACGGCGTTATCCGGTCCAGATGGGTACCGACGTTCGACCACCCCGGTAATCTCTCCATGTTGTAGGAATATAAAATACTCTGAATCCGCCGCTTGACAATCTCACCGTCATAATCGCTTATCGAACCGATCAGAATCCTGGCCAGGGAGGTTTTGCCGACGCCGGATGGTCCGAACAGGGCGTGAAAGCCGGGTCCGTCGATTTCAAAACCAAAGTTCTTTAAAACATATTTTTCAGATCCCGCATACTTGAGCGTGATATGTCGACATGCTAAGAGCATCTGAATCCTTTACAATGAGAGTCTCCGCATCAATAATCGGTTTTCTGGCCGGCCGTGTATCATAATAACGATCCACTTCAACCCGCCTGGGTCAGCTCCGATGACCCCATGAAGCCAACCGGGTTTTGTGACTGCGTATCTGTAGATCTGCGTATACTTAGCGTCAAAAAGATTTAGTCGCCATCGATAAGGTCTCCGAGCGAGCCCAATATCGAGCCCTCACCCTTTCCACCGCCGCGTTCCGGCGAGGCCTGGAGCATCCGTCCGGCCAAGCGTGAAAACGGCAGGGACTGGAGCCAGATCTGTCCCGGCCCCTTGATTGTCGCGAAGAACAACCCTTCCCCGCCGAACAGGGCGCTTTTAATATTTCCGGCCTGCTGGATGTCAAATTGAACCGTGGGCGCTATGGCCACCACACACCCGGTATCGACATGCAGCGTCTCACCATCACTCAGCGTCCGGTTCACAATTGTTCCACCGGCGTGGATAAAAACCATCCCGTCGCCGTCGAGCCGCTGCATGATAAAACCTTCTCCGCCAAACAGTCCGGTCAGTATCTTTTTCTGGAAATGGATACCCACGGCCACCCCTTTGGCTGCGCACAGAAAACTATCCTTCTGGCAGATCAGGCTGCCGCCGACGCTTGGCAATGGGACAGGGATGATGTTGCCGGGATATGGGGCACCAAAGGCCACATGCGCTTTGCCTTGACCCGTGTGCGTGAATACCGTCATGAACAGGCTTTCACCGGTTAACAACCGTTTGCCGGCGCCAATAAGCTTATCCATAAATCTTCCACCGGTATCCGATCCGGAAGCATCTCCGAAAACAGTTTCCATCTGGACCGACATATCCTTGTACATCATGGCACCGGCCTCGGCCACTACACTCTCACCGGGATCAAGCTCAACTTCGACAAACTGCATTTCCGCACCCATAATTTTAAAGTCAATCTCATCCGAGGTGGTCCTCCCGGTCATGGGTGGCGGAGCCTTTGAACCGGCAGATGATGAATTGAGTTCCTCTATTTGTGAGATCGGCATCCAATCGGTGAACCCGTCGCGCCATGCGAATCCGGCTGAATTCTGCCGGGCGTGGGCAATGGCCTGGCTTCGATCAAACGGACCGACTTGTTTTCCCTCAAAGCTCAAATACCATTGAGACATAAAAATCCTCCTTACCTTTCATATCGGTTTTCATTTGAATACATATTTTCTGTTAATATGCCGAGATTCGCCGGCTTGTATCCGCCGATCCGTTATAATGGTGCAATCCCGAGTTCAAGATGAATGGCATGGACGGTTTCATCGTCCATGCCAATCCTTTGGGTCAACGCCTTAAGATACTCCCGCTCCGCATCGGTATCCACATCCATGGCCATCACTGAAACCGCATACACCTGTTTTGCAAGGTCAGGGGAGGTCACCTGCGCTGCGATGGTTTCAAGATCAGCGGGTTGCAACAATTCATGAACGATAAATTGATGCTCTTCTTCACTGAGATCGGTTGCCTTTAATTTCCCCAGGATACGCTGGCGCTCGTCCCCATCGATTACACCGTCGGCGTTGGCGGCCGCGATCATCGCCCGTATCAATAGAACGGCGCCGGCTTGCGCCGGCTTGTCGGTATCCACCGTTTCCGGTGAAACCGGGGGGGGTGGCGGTGCCGCTGCACTGCCGGGCGGTGGTGGTGGAGCACTCGCAGCAGATCCTGATACCGACCCGGTGCCGGGGGGCGGTGAAGGAGGCGCACCGCCCCCTGTATGAGAAGGCGAAGCGGTCCGGGGTTGATTCATAAAATGCTCGACGGCTTCCATGGCCACGCCCACAAGTCCAAGGGCCACACCACCTTTCGCAATACCACCTAGTCCGCCGATACCACCTCGGCGGCGCATACCGCCCCGGATCAGTCCCCCCAATAATTTTTCAGGGTTAAACATCGCAAAACCTCCTGTATTTTTAGTATAAACCTGATTGTCTGAATTGTCATTTCCACATCCACAATCGAAATTTTAGCCCCATCAGGGAATTCCTACCGGGCATTTCAACTTCCTGTTATCGTAGCAAAGTATCGTGTCTATTGAAATAATTTTCATCGTAAATTTACGGATCTCCCGCGCATGCCGTTCATCGTCGATTTCTTCTATTTTTACGAGCGGGGGATATGGTATACATACTTCATGGACTATTCATTCTCCCCCATCGGCAAAGTTCATTCGTGCTTTTCTGAGAAATTCGGGATACCCCGGCAGGCAGGTCTGGTCGCTGAAGCAAGCGCTTGCATTGAATTACTGCCGCCGTATGACAATTCCGATTGTGTCCGAGAACTGTCAGCCTTTACGCACATCTGGGTCGTGTTTGTGTTTCATGAGCATATAAACGGCGGATGGCGGCCGACGGTCCGACCGCCCCGCCTGGGGGGGAATAAGCGCATCGGCGTATTCGCCGCCAGAAGCCCCTTCAGACCAAACCCCATTGGGTTGTCCGCCGTGAAACTCGACCGCATCACGTTTGAAAAAAACCAGGCGCTGTTACACATCAGCGGTGTCGATATGCTCGACGGCACACCGGTACTGGATATCAAGCCTTATGTACCCTATGCGGATTGTCTGCCATCCGCCCGGGGCGGATTCGCCAAAGCCGGACCTGACAAGCCGTTTCAAGTCGATTTTTCACCAAATGCCCGGTCCGGCTTGAAAAAAATTGAACAAAACAGACACCCCCGGCTCGGCCGCCTCATCCGCCAGTTGCTGCGGTCAGACCCGCGTCCGGCTTATTATAAAACAAAACCAAAAAAAAATGAGTTCGGTACCCGATTGTTTGATGTGGAAGTGAAATGGCGGGTGGAGGGTAAAAATATAATCGTTACCGCTGTGGAACAGGGGTAAATGGATATCTAATGGTGTCCGGCGGATTTATCATATTTTCTCGATACCATCACCGGCAATGGAAATTGTGGCAATACCGGTTTTTATCTCGAGCTCCAGGGTGCGGTTAAAGCTGCCGCCGATGCTTTGATGAGTCGGCACAAGCTCCAGCGAGGCAAGTATTCGGCTGATGGAATCGCAATTTCGGGTACCGAGATCGCAATCCCCTTTCTGTCCCAGTATCTGGCCGCCGCCGGCGATCACGATTTTAAGTTGTTCCATGCTGAATCCAAAATCTTCAACTGCTTTGAAAAATGCCGGCAGCCCGGTATCGGCAAACATGAACGTCTGCTCCCGGATCTGCGAAACCTCTATTTCCGAAGAAACCGGCAGCATGCAGATGATCAAGCCGCCGGCGTGGATCTGCGGATCATATGCTGATACAGCGACGCAGGAACCCAGAGACGGCGCAATTAAGATCTCGTCCTCATCGTTGCTTATTTTCATGTCCGCAACATCTATGGTTATTCTCTTCATAAAGACCACCACATTACACATACTCGGGAATGGTGAATTTGAAGGTGGAGCCTGACCCCACCTCACTTTCAACCTTTATTTGACCACCGTTTTTTTCCACCATCTCCCGGCACAAGATCAATCCCAAGCCGGTTCCCTGTTCGTTTGCCGTGCCGAGGGTGGTATGATGGACATCCAGTTTGAATAGATATCCCATCTCCTTGACCCCGATACCGACGCCGGTATCCTCCACACAGACCTCCACCAATCGGCCCTTAGGTGAATGAACGGGCCGGGCATCCCCGTTTTGACGGGGCCGTAGAACCGCCGAAATGGTAACCCTGCCCTTCATGGGTGTGAATTTAATGGCATTGCCCACAAGATTTCTTATCACGAGATCTATCATGTTGCGATCCGCATGAACATATACGGACTCATCGGTGAGATCCTCGAGCTGTATCTCTTTTTTCGCGGCATTTTCGGCAAACAATTTATAGGTGTTCCCAACGATGGATTGCAGATTGGCACGATCGGGCAGAAATTTCATATGCCCCCGTTGAATTCTTGACCATGTCAATAAATTATCCAGCAGATTCAAGGTGGATTTGGCCGCATCGAATATCACCTGTGCCTTTTTCCGGATTTTGTCCTTGTTCTGACGGTCCAGGTTCATCAACAGGACCTCGGCCGTTGTCATGAGCACACTGAACGGGTTCCTTAAATCATGGGAAAATATGGAGAAAAACTTGTCTTTGCTGGCGTTCAGTTCGGTAAGTGAGTTGGCTTTGTCCTCAAGCATTTCCCGAAGATTTTTTTCAAGCTCGTATAACCGCGCATTCTGAATGGCGATACTGATCTGATCGGCAATGGTCTGCAGGAGCTTTCGGTCATCGGTTGTAAATCTGTCCTTTTCATGGATAATCATATCCAGTGCCCCGATAATCTCACCACCGACAACCAGTGGAACAACAAATTCCGAATGCGATATTGAAAACGGATTCATGGAATAATAGTACGCATCAGTGGAAATATCTGTCGCCAGGTAGGGTTCCTTTGTTTGGGCAATACGTTTGATAATGCTTCGGGGAGCGGTTTTTCCGATGGGTACCTTGGCCCCGATCAATTCGCTTCCTTCGGATCCGGAAGCCGCCTTCAGAATCATGGTGGCATCATCGGACAACAGCCAAATACCCACAAAGAAAAATCCGAATCGGGATTGTATGAGGGTCACGATTTCCGTCAGCAACCGGTTCAGGTCCAGAATCGACGTTATCTGGCGCCCGACTTCGCTACTGATCTCAAGAAGGTTGGCCCGGGATGACAGAGCCTGGGTCAATGCTTCCAATTGTTTGTTTTGCTCCTGCAGATTCTGAGTAAGTTTAGCTATCCGCAGGTGTGCATGGACTCTTGCCACCACCTCTTCATGCTGAAACGGTTTGGTGATGTAGTCAACCGCACCGGCACGAAAACCTTTTACCTTATCCTCGGTATCCGCCAGCGACGTCATGAAGATGACGGGTATCTCTTTCGTTGCATCGTTTGATTTGAACTGCCGGCAGACCTCAAATCCATCCAATCCCGGCATCAGGATATCCAGAAGGATCAAATCCGGCCCATGGGAAGCGGCAAGTTCAAGGGCGGTTTCACCATCGCACGCTTCCACCAGACGGAAACCCGAATCCTTGAAATAGTTCACAATTATGGATAAGTTGGTGGGGTTATCATCAACGATTAAAATGACAGGCGCTTTGTTATCGGTAATATGTCGATCACAACTGCTGTCCATTAAACCTCCAGACCATCCATCTTTGCCGTGATAACATCACGCCCCATCTTGAAAAGAGTTAGAAACCGAATCATCAGTATGGACCATTATCGCTATAATATCAAATCATTATTAACCATATATCACGGTTGGGCAGCACAGCACAACTCAACCGGGCGCTGTTATAACCACCCGAAAGCCGATATAATTGGCGCAATCGGTTTGCAGCCCCTTTCCGCGATGGGTTGTCCGGCAGCCGGAGGACTGGCTGAACCAGCAGCCGCCCCGCCTCACCTTCAATGCCTCATTGTCTATCATCGTCGGATTTTTCAATCCGTGCAATTGATAAGCCTCCTGATGATAAGCGTCGGAACACCATTCCCAGACATTGCCGCTCATATCGTGGATACCAAGATCATTCGGTTTTTTCCCTCCGACGGCACAGGTCGACTCCCGCGTATTATGGAAATACCACCCATACATATCTATATCGGCGCCGCCGGCATAAATATGAGGTTTTCCGCGGCTTCTGGCCGCATATTCCCATTGCGCTTCAGTGGGCAGCTGAAACCGGCGGTCACCCGGAGATGCCTTGGAAAGCATTTCCACAAAAGAAAGCGCATCCACCCAGGATACCTGTTCGACGGGGCGATTCTGATCCGCCTTAAAACAGGACGGATCGGTGTTCATGACCGAAGACCATTGCCCCTGTGTGACCGGATGTTTCCCTATCCAGAACCCGGAAAGGATTACTTTATGCGCCGGATATTCGTTGTCATATCCCTCTCCGCACCATTCCCCGCAACCCATATGAAAAACGCCGCCCTGCACCCAGACGAACACCATGCCGGTCAAGGGTTCGATCCATGGCGCCGGTGCTGTTCCGCCCACTGGCCGTTGAAAACCATCCGGAAAGGGGGGTGATCGGCGGGACTGATTGCTATCCAGGTCAGCGTCTTGGTTCTTCTGAATTTCGACAGTACCATCGGCGCTTGTCCTGTCACCGGCACCGGCCTGCAACGCATTCAGGATCTGCATAAAATCCATCGGACGATTCGCAACATTATTGTCCAGGCACTGCCGGATAAGACGGATGACCATGGCCGGCGTATCCCTGCGGCTGAAATCCGCGCCGGATTCTTTCAGGGTGTTTAATCTCTCGAGAAAGCCTATGGATTCGTAGGGCAACCGTCCCTCGAATATAAAGAAAGAGACGAGTCCGAATGAAAAAATAGCGGATGCCAATGAAGGTTTGCTGCCGCCCAGCACAATTTCCGGCGCACTCCAATTCGGCGTAAACTGGGCCAGTCCGGCGGTTGAAATACTATTGATTCGCTTGACCCCGCCAAGATCGCCGATCAGCAGATGCTTGGTGGTATCAATAAGCAAATTGGCCGGTTTTAAATCCGTAATGAGATAGGAATCAATCTCGTTGGCGAAAAGCCGGTCAAGCACTTTGGCCAGATCGGTTATCAATGAAACGGCAGCGTCCGGACGAAGGGGAAACCGATTCAACACATGATCGGCAAGGTTCTCGGGGTAGTATGCCATCAGTACGACCAGATACCCCTTGGCATTCTGATCCGTGATGGTTTTATTCACGAGATGAAAATCATAAATTTCCAGGACCCCCTGCCCTTTTATGGTCTCATAATATTCCCGAATCGCATAAAAATCAGCAGATATTTTTTCATCCAGATCTGTAGTGGAGTTGAATGACAAAGATCGTTCCACAATCAAGGGAACGACCTTCACTGCGCGCGTCTTTAAAGAATCTTTTATTCGATAAACCTTCCCATAGATACCTTCACCAATTTTGGCCTCCACATCATACGTCGGCAGGCACTTTTTAATAATCTGTTCCAATGCAGGTAACCTCGACGGGGAAAAAGTGATGCGTCTTCGTTCGAAACGAACACAAAGGGCATCGTGGCATGCTGATGCATCACAACATGCGATTTTCAAACAGGCAAAGACTCCTTAGCATGTATCCATGAAAAAAGCGATAAATAGCCGATACGCTTTATCATTAGATCGGACAACCGATACCGGTCGTCGAATCGAAAAGGCATGGAATGACGCAGAATGGCAAAGGAAGGAAACAGGTGGGACAGCACCCATATCCTGAAAGAGGCTGTCCGGTGGCATGTATATTAAAAACCATAAGTATCGGGCCGGCCACGCACGAGGGGAAAATCGTGGTGCGGGCTGATACTTAAGATGTGCACATAGGACCGCTTTTATAAGATTCCTGGGAACAGAGAAATTTCTTATATTGAACCAGACCATCAAGGCATTTATTGGTGGCGCGTTTCACTTCGATATTGATCTCTCTTTTGCGCTGCCCACGCTTGCGTGGACTGATTTTGATCGCACCTATGTTTGTTCCCACTTTTTTTTCAAATTCGTCTATCACCGAATTTAAAATATCATTAAGCACAACTTCGGTCATTGCGCGGACCATCTTTGTGTTGCATGAATTGTCTTTTTCTAGCATGGATGCACCTCCACTGACTATTGTCGAATTTTACTGAGGTCATAAGATAATAAAGAATTCGGACATGTCAAAACACCGCCGGATAACCATCGCCGAATGAGGCGGCGGCAAGTCAGGCCTGGCCCAGTTTGAACAGATGCCGCAATCATAAAATATGCTTCTCTGTATGGCTCCAGTTATAGAAAAAATGCGACATCCTGGAGAGCCGGTTGCGCCTTTAATATGGTTAAATGGTATATTGGTGAAATAGTGAAATGAATACTATCCAATTCGAGGTCTTTAGAAAAAACACAAGGGCACCCGAAATATCCACGAAAAGGCAGTTTTATTGAATAGTTAAGAGAGTATCCGCTTTTTTGTAATGGGTATGATACTCGACAAGGAGGTTCTGAAGTTCAAATTCAGTCACGGACATTTCAGTAAAAATTTCTTCGTAAAACTTATAGGCCAGGCCATCGACACCGATACCGCTGCCGACCATCATCGAAACAATATCCGCGAGGTACACGATGGAGGTGTCCTGATCAAGACGGGCGCCTTCCTGGGTCATGTGATGGTTTTTTATGATAAAGGTAAGCCGGGAATCAAACTTCCAGAGATCTGCGATAATACCGCCCAGGGCTGCGTGGTCGATACCTATGATTTTCTTCTCTGCCTCGTCAAAGGTATAACCTTTCTTCATGACCAGGCGGCGAATCTTCTGACAAGACTTCCCCACCAGAGAATCGATGACGACCTTTCCGATATCTTTCAGCAGGGCAGCCGTATAGATGAAGAAGACATCATCTATTTCCCGGGTCTGTGCAATGGATTTCGATACAAGAGCCGTGGCTACGCTGTTTTTCCAGAGCTCTCCTTTTTCAAGCTGATATCCCTTTTGGATCTTGAGCAGGTTGGGGCTCAGGCAATTCATCAATACAAGTTCGATAATCCGCTTCATACCCAACAGCGCAACCGCCTGTTGTATGGATGTTACCGGCATCGCCATCCCCAAATAAGCGGAATTGCAAACTTTTAATAAATTCGCGGTGATGGCGGGATCGAAACTGATCAGTTCCACTAGATCCGAAATAGCACTGTCCGGGTCGTTGGCCAGGCTTAGGATCTGATTGGCAACCGGTGGTATGGGATGCAGGCTGCTGATCTCTTTGACAAGTTTATAAACGGTTTTCATGGCAGAATTCGATTACACTCCGATAAAAAAAGTCGTTTGTTTGGGATCAGTATATGAATGGCACAAGACGTTTCAACGTCTTATCACATAATTATAATGACACTTACAAAACTGATAACTGCTACATCGGCATTAATGTTGTTTTTCATTAGCGGTTCATCCGGTAAGCCGGACACCGGACCTGGTGCTGATCCGGAAAAAAGATAAAAAAAAGCGCTATAGTTAGGTTTTGACAAATTATATAAAACAACCTATGCTGGTCCCAAAAGTTAATAAGCACAGCCGATTGAACCGTTTTTCAGATAATTCATCGTGGAGTTCAGCATAATATAAAGCCCTGTTACGATGATGCGTGGACTCATGGATATATGGCCCGATACCGAGCACCGGTTTATCTGGAATTTACAAATCACATGCCGACCCGTACATCGCTGTTGTGCATTGTTTGGGAATCATTTTGGAAGCAACCAATTAGAAGTAGCCGACGGGCAACACTCATTGCCCATCTTCCAACGTGACCTCCAATGGCTGTGTTAAATATTCTCGAGAAGGAGGAATCTGCAAATGGCTGAAGGCACTATAAAATGGTACAATGAAAAAAAGGGCTTCGGATTCATAGAGACAGAGAACGACGGAGAATTTTTCGTGCATCGTTCCGGAATTGCCGATCATGGACATTTTGGACTTCAAAAAATGGATAAAGTGTCATTTGAAATTAAAAAAACCCCCAGGGGTGTTCAGGCAATTCAAGTAAGACCCATATAAAATCCATCACCGATTGCACCAAAAATATTGGCGGAGCCTGGCGAGGACTTCGCCTTTTTCATTTTAACAGCCCCTAGAACGGACATGGAGAATGGAACCTCGGGAGAGCGCTCTTACGGAATTGGAAACAGCTACCTTGTGGATGGATCAGGAGCGTCGTGTGGCCGTTGCCACGGTAATCGACACCTGGGGCTCCTCACCGCGTCCGGTGGGCAGCCAATTGATTATAGATAGCGAGTGCGCCTTCAATGGATCGGTGTCCGGTGGATGCATTGAGGCAGCGGTGATCTCGGACGCCCTGGAGGTGATAAAGACGGGAAAACACCGGCGATTAAGCTTTGGTGTTGCCACGGAGCAGGCCTGGGATGTCGGGTTGGCGTGCGGCGGAGAAGTGGATGTCTATATTGAAAGTGCCGCCCCGTTTTATGATATCTATGCCGAAGCCCTGTCCCTGCAGCGGTCGGGCATTCCCAGTTGCATGATCACCAACCTTGAAACCGGCGAAAAGCAATTGGTACGAACGGATCAGACCGACCCCTTGTCACGCCCCCTTCCGGCGATTCTCATGGATACCATTAAGAGCGTACAGGATTCGGATGAAAGCAGATCCGTGGCAACCGATGAGGGCTTGTTTTTCATACATGTGATAAATCCTGAACCGGAGCTCATCATCATTGGTGCCGTTCATATCACGATCCCCCTGGCGAAAATCGCCGGAAACACCGGTTACAGGATCAAAGTGATCGATCCGCGCACGGCGTTTGCCACCAAGGAACGGTTTCCGGGGATTGACCTGGACACCCAATGGCCGGATGAGGTGCTTGAAAAAAGGATTTTACACTATCGAACCGCATTGGTCGCCCTCACCCATGACCCCAAAATAGATGATCCGGCCTTAATGGCCGCATTGCGGTCCCCCGCGTTTTACATCGGTGCCCTGGGAAGCGGTAAAACCCACGCGGCCCGGCTGGAAAGATTACGGAATGAAGGTTTTACGAATCAAGTTTTATCCAGAATCCATGGGCCGGTCGGGCTTGATATCGGCGCCGTGAACCCCGAAGAAATCGCCATTTCCATCATGGCGGAAATTACCCAAAAAAGGCGGGTCAACCGATAACAGTGGGTGTATTATGGCTTTTGATCCACGCCAAATCATGAAAGCGTTTCCCATACTCGAATCCGGCACGGGGAAAAACACCCTCCACTATCTGGACAACGCGGCCACCGCTCAGGTGCCGAATGCCGTCATCAACGCCATGGTTGCTCACGATGCGGGTCGCCGTGCGAATGTCAAACGCGGAATACACCGCCTGGCCGAATCCGCGACCGCAGCGTATGAAAACGCCAGAGAATCAGTGGCCCGATTTATCGGTGTACAAAATCCGGCCGAAATCATTTTCACCTCAGGTACCACCCACGGCATCAATTTGCTTGCCCATTCCTTGGGCAATACGTTGAAACCCGGGGATGAGATTTTATTGTCCCCCGTTGAGCACCATAGTAATCTCGTTCCCTGGCAGATGCTTCAGGACCGGTTCGGCATCCATATTAATTTCCTGCCCATGGACGACAACGGTCTCATCGACACCGGAAGCATCACTGAATATATCACCCCACGGACCCGTATTGTATCGTTATCCCATGGTTCCAACGTCACCGGTGCCCTTACCGACACCGCGGCCCTGGGAGACGCTGTTCACGAACATGGCGCCGTCCTTATCCTTGACGGTGCCCAGGTCATTCCCCATGGCCCGGTTGATCTGCCGGCACTTAAGGCGGACTTCTATGTATTTTCGGGACACAAGGCCTATGGCCCCAGCGGCATCGGCGTACTATGGGGAAGAATGGAACAACTGGAAAAAGTGTCACCGGTCTTCAGCGGTGGCGAGATGATCGGAGATGTGAAATTATTGACGAGCACCTATGCGGAAATACCGCATCGGTTCGAAGCGGGAACGCCGCCCATCACCCAGGCCGTCGGCTTGGGGGCCGCCCTGGACTGGTTGCACCGGCTCGATCAACCCGGGTTGAACCGGCATCTCATGACCTTGACAACACAGGTCATTAACGGGCTGCAGCACCTGAGTGTCGAATCCAATGCCATCCGTATCATTCATCCGGCCATGGATACCGGCCGCTTGCCGATAATCTCATTTATCGTCCGCGGCATCCATCCCCACGACGTCTGCCAATTTCTCAGTGACCGTTATGACATCGCCCTGCGGGGAGGATTCCATTGTGCCCAACCGCTTCATGAGCAATTGGGTCTCCCGGAAGGCAGTACGCGGGTCAGTCTGGCTGCCTTTAATACGCAAGAGGATGTGGATATCCTTCTTGAAGGCATCGCGGAGTGTATGAGAATTCTACTATAAACCTGAAATCGTCAGGGCAAGTGGCATGACCGAAGATATTTATCAGGATCCTATAATACGCCTGTCGAAACAACGGGAACACGACGGATTTCTTGACTCGCCGGACATCCGCGGCACGGCGGACAATCCGCTTTGCGGCGACCGGGTGACGGTGGAATTGGACATCAGCGACGGCATCATCCGCCACATGAAATACCAGGTCCGGGGTTGCCTTCTGACCAGGGCTTCCTGCGCCAACCTGGCCGGAATGATTGAAGGTGTCGACATTTCAGGCATACACCGGCTCAGAAATGAATTTAACCGGGCGCTATCATCACAAGGCAGTGACCGCCATGAATTCCCTCCACCGGTGGCGGTGTTCAGTCCGGTTGCGCCCCATAAAAGCCGCCACAGCTGCCTTCTCCTGCCCTATGACGCCGTCATCGATGCCATGGACGCACAGGTATCCGCAGATTAAGCAGTTTCGGCCCGATGATCCCCGGCTTCAAGCACTGCCGATGAAGATGGTTGACACATTCACGTAAATACCCAATAATCGGGATAGCTGACTTTAGATCACGATAACAACAAGCGGAGTTGAGGCAGATATGGACCGTGAAGAAAAGACAATCAAAAAATACAACCTTACCATCAGCCGATTGTTTGAAATCATTATTCAAATGACGGGGGAACAACAGAAGAAGTTATTGCAAACCGCCGAAGAAATTCTCATCCAGGACAAAAGGGCCACCAACCGCCAGTCGTGCAATATTCCTGTCAGTTTTTCAAATGATTTGAGATCCTTTAAAGACATCATCGGCAATATCGGCAAGGACGGCCTTTTCATAGAAACACAGAACGACCTGTCGGAAGGAGAATGTATCAAGATGACATTCTCACTTCAGGGCTTCTATAAACCGCTGGAGATCGAAGGCCGGGTAACCCATAAAAAAACAACCGGAATCGGTGTGGAATTTCAAGGCATCAATCCATACCTGTCTCAAATGATCGACGCCCTGATTCAACGCATGAAGGCGTGATGCACCGGCAATCCCATGCGGTTTCCGCTTCTTCCGACCCGCCTGCACGGGATTAAAATAAAAAACCCGCTGAATTCAGCGGGTTTTTTATTAATGGTGCCGAGGGACAGAATCGAACTGCCGACACGGGGATTTTCAGTCCCCTGCTCTACCGACTGAGCTACCTCGGCACGAACGGGTACACTTGAAAATAGATTGCCCTATCTATAAAAAGCGCCCCCTGATGTCAAGTATTATTTCCCATATCTCCAAAAACGTATTGTGCCAGGGCACAGGCCGTGATTACCGCCGTTTCCGCTTTTAAAATGCGCGGTCCCAGGGAAGCAACCATAAATCCGCTGCGCCTGGCGGCGTCAACTTCGGCGGAGTCAAATCCCCCCTCGGGTCCGAGCAACAGGAAGACGCTCCCGGGTTTTACACCGGGCAGGGGTTGCAATTTATCTGCGGTATCCCTCCGGTCCTCCCAAAACAGCATTTTATATTGATAGGTTTCGGCGATGTTCAGGGTATCAGCGAATTCTCCGGGCAGATGGATATCCATCGTCCGGCTGCGGCGGCATTGCTTCAGGGATTCAATACCAATTTTTTGCCATCGGGCCATGCGGTTTTGCAATTGCCCGGCCCGGGAAGCCGGTATTGTTCGTTTTGAATAAAATGGCAGCAGCTCTGCCACGCCGAGTTCGGAAAGCGGGGGAATCAACTTGTCGAGTTTGTTTCCTTTGAGCATCCCGACACCAATAGCCAGGTGAAGAATACTTTCGGATGCGGCGGCCCTCGAATTGGATATCGACACGGTCACCCCGTCTGTGGAGATCCCCTTGATGACCGCCGTATAATTCATTCCCCGCCCGTCGAACAATTCAATGGTATCTCCTGCGGTTAAACGGAGAACCCGCGCGATGTGGTGGGCATCCGGCCCGGTAATGGTCAACGGTGATGTCCCACTTTCCTGTGGTGCAATGTAGAATCGTCTCATATCATCCTTATAAGCGTGGCGGCGGGGTCCAATTTCCAAAACCGGGCACCACTCAATCCATGGGCATAATTCCCGGAAACGATTGGTGTCATTTACACGTCTTTATGCGTGTAACCGTCTATTATCGCAATAAATTCGAAAAATCAAACGACTTGACATGTTTGTACGGCATATGATATTTCTCACGCAGGTTTAAATGGCAGTACGGCTGAAGCAGACCGAATATGTATCCAAACCGACACATCATCGAATCACAGGTGGTAAATCATCAGGGGGGAAGACATGGGACCTACCGATAATACCGGACAAACGATTCCGGAATCGGAAGACGACGACATCATTGAACTCACTGAAAAAATTGATCCGAATCTTACAGAGCGGGAAGATATCATCGATCTGACCGAGAAAATCGACGGACCCGAAGATTCGGAAGTTCCCATCATTGATTTGGAACATGAAACGGAAGACCTGAACAACGACGAAGAGTTCGACCTCACCGCCCCCATTACACCTGATGAAGAAGTTTCAGAGAAGACAGAGGCGGGCGACACTGTCATTGACCTCACGGAGGTGGCGGCTGCGAATAATCAAGCGGATGACGCCACCACCACCGTCGCGGATATGGACGAATTGGAACCTGCCATCGATCTGACCGAGAAAGTCGACGGGCCTGGAGATTCGGAAGTTTCCAGCATCGACCCGGAACAAGGACCGGAAACACAAAACCTAAACAACGACGGAGAATTCGACCTCACCGCCCCCATTACACCCGAAGAAGATGTTGCAGAAGAAACAGAGACTGTCGACAAGGTCATTGACTTCACGGAAGTTGCGCCTGCGGATAATCAAGCAGATGACGCCGCCACCGCCGTCGCGGATATGGACGAACTGGAAGCTGCCATCGAAAGGGTCATCGACAGAAAGTTCAAGGGAAAAATAGAAGCACTGCTATATGAAACCATTGAAACCGCCGTATCCAGGGAAATCCGGAAATTGAGAACGGGGTTGATGGAGGAGTCGTCGGACGAGTGATATCAGGACACATTACCCGTTGATATCATCTACACCGTGAGATATGCGGAAACCAATATTCGGGGATGAGCATCTTATCCCCGTTTTTCAATTTTAGGGCAGGCGGACGCCGCCACCCGTATAACACGACCGAATCCGGATATTATTGAGTTACATGTACAGGGTACTACCAGGGAGCATATAATTATGAGTTCTGACAAGCTTGAAAAAGGGTATGAACCGCATGCGGTGGAAAAACGCTGGTACGATTACTGGCAAAAAGAGGGGTTGTTCAAAGCCGAAGACAAAAGTTCGAACCCGGCTTATTCAATCGTCATACCGCCGCCGAATGTCACCGGTGTCCTGCACATCGGTCATGCCCTGGTTAATACACTCCAGGATATTCTATGCCGCTACCATCGGCTGAAGGGTGAAAATGTATTGTGGATGCCGGGAACGGATCACGCGGGCATCGCCACTCAAAATGTTGTGGAACGAAAACTGGCGGAGGAAGGTACGGACCGTCATCAACTGGGCAGGGAAAAATTCATCGAAGCGGTTTGGGAGTGGCGTGAAAAATACGGCAGCGCCATCATCAATCAGCTAAAACGGCTTGGGGCTTCCTGTGATTGGGACCGGGAAAGATTCACCATGGATGAGGGTTTGTCCTTGGCGGTGCGCAAGGTGTTTGTGCAATTGTAC
The DNA here is from genome assembly GCA_013003715.1 of Desulfobacteraceae bacterium. Classification (GTDB taxonomy): domain Bacteria; phylum Desulfobacterota; class Desulfobacteria; order Desulfobacterales; family Desulfosarcinaceae; genus JABDIN01. The sequence continues at coordinate 139,319 of JABDIN010000029.1, forward strand.
GAAGAAGGGCTGATTTACAAGGGTGACTATATCATCAACTGGTGCTGCCGGTGCCATACGGCCCTGTCGGACCTTGAGGTGGAGCATGAGGATCTGGATGGTCACCTGTATCATATCCGATATCCATTTGCCGACGGCGACGGTCATATGGTGGTGGCAACCACCCGGCCGGAAACCATGCTCGGGGATACGGCCGTGGCCATTAATCCGGAAGATGAGCGGTACCGGGATCTGACAAAGGCAAGTGTAATCTTGCCGTTGATGGACCGTGAAATTCCCATTATAAAAGATACTTATGTGGATACCGAATTCGGTACGGGTGCCCTGAAGGTAACACCGGCCCATGATCCCAATGATTTTGATATCGGTAACCGCCATAACCTGGACCGGGTGAAAGTCATCGGTGAAGACGGTCGGATGACCGATGAAGCCGGAAAGTTCAAGGACCTGGAACGGTTTGAATGCCGCAAAGCGTTGGTCAAAGCACTCAAATCAAAAGGCCTCCTGGAAAAGATCGAGCCATTGCGCCACGGCGTCGGCCATTGCTATCGCTGCAAAACCGTAGTGGAGCCCAATCTGTCCAAACAATGGTTCGTCAAGGTAAAACCGCTGGCGGAGAAGGCCATAGAGTCCGTCAAGACCGGTAAGATCCGGATTGTTCCGGACATGTGGACCAAGACCTTTTACGATTGGATGTACAATATAAAGGACTGGTGTATCTCACGACAGATTTGGTGGGGACACCAGATTCCGGCCTGGACCTGCACGGCCTGCAATCAGGTGGTGGTTGCCATGGAAACGCCGGCGGCCTGCACGGCCTGCCAGTCAACGGATCTGGTTCAGGAAACCGACGTACTCGACACCTGGTTCAGTTCAGCCCTCTGGCCGTTTTCAACCATGGGATGGCCGGAAAAGACCCCGTTGCTGGGTACCTTTTATCCCACATCCGTATTGGTGACCGGTTTTGATATCCTGTTTTTCTGGGTTGCCCGCATGATGATGATGGGTCTCCACTTCATGAAGGAAGTTCCGTTCACGGATGTGTTTCTCCATGCACTCCTCCGCGATGAAGAGGGTCAGAAAATGAGCAAATCCAAGGGTAATGTTGTAGATCCCCTGGATATCATAGAAAAATACGGCACCGATGCCCTGCGTTTCACCCTGGCGGCATTCACCGCCCAGGGCCGTGACATCAAGATGTCGGAAAAGCGGGTGGAAGGCTATCGTAATTTCATCAACAAGCTCTGGAATGCCGCTCGCTTTTCCCTGATGCATCTGGACAGGGGGTATGACCACCTGGACAACGCCACCATATCCCTGCCGAATAAATGGATTCTCTCCCGTCTGACACAGGTCTGCCAAAAGGTCGCCGAGGCGCTTGACAACTATAAATTCAATGATGCCGCAAACGCTGCCTATCAATTTGTGTGGCATGAATTCTGCGACTGGTACGTGGAGGCTGCCAAACCGGCGCTATACGACAAACTGGGAAACGATCAAAAAGAAGAGACAAAAAAAGTGCTCTGGTTCGTACTGCGGGATATCCTCGTATTCCTGCATCCGATTGCCCCGTTTGTCACCGAAGAAATCTGGCAAAAGCTGCCCGGAAGCCAGGGGTCCGTGTCGAAAGCCATATACCCGGATCCGGACAGCTATTGTTCGAGTCCGGTTCTGGACGAAGTTGCTGAAAAGCGGATGTCGATGATCTCCCAGATCATTTCCAGTATCCGGAATATCCGGGGCGAGATGAATATTTCACCGTCCATAGAATTGGAAGTGATCATACAAAGTGACAATGGCGAGAGCAAATCCGTCCTCCGGCAACAGGAAAAGCTGATCTGCACACTGGCCCGTTTAAAGACGCTGAGAACGGAGGCGCCCGGCAAAAAACCCCGAACCGCTGCAACCGCCGTTGTTGAAGACGCAACGGTGTTCGTATCGCTTGAGGGCATAATTGATTTTGCTCGGGAATCCGAACGGCTTAATAAGGAAATCAACAAGGTTGGCAAGGAGATGGCCGGGTTGACCCGAAAACTCAACAACGAGGATTTCCTGAAAAAGGCGCCAGGGGATGTGGTGGAGAAGGTCAAGCAAAAGCATGAAACCATGATGGAGAAGGAACACAAACTCCAGGCCACATTGGACCGCATCAGCCGCATTCAGGCCTGATCGGGGGGGGGATATGAATCTTGCACTGAACACCCTGATTGATCTGGCCCTTGCCGAGGATATCGGCACCGGGGATATCACCACCGACGCGATAGTGGCACCCGACAAAACAGGTGCCGGGACAATTGTGGCTAAAGAGCAATGTGTCCTGGCCGGGCTGGATGTAGCAAAGGCGGTTTTTGCACGCGTGGATAACGCCATTGAGTTCAAACCCGCCTGTTCGGACGGCCAGCTCGTGGCCGCCGGGGACACGGTGGTCACGCTTAAGGGGCCTTTGGCCGGATTGCTGAAGGGAGAGCGAACCGCGCTGAACTTTCTGCAGCGTTTGTCCGGTATTGCGACGAATACGCATGCCTACACCCGGGAATTAACGGGAAGCCGGGCCAGGCTCGTGGATACACGGAAAACTACCCCCGGGTGGCGGGTGCTTGAGAAATACGCCGTACGAATGGGCGGCGGTTCGAATCACCGGATGGGATTGTTTGATGGCGTATTGATAAAGGACAATCACATCGAAGCGGCAGGTGGCATACAGGCGGCGGTGACTAAAGTCAGACGGGAATTATCTCATCTGATAAAGATCGAAGTCGAAACGGCAACCCTGGAACAGGTCGACGAGGCCATCGCTGCCGGGGCGGATGTCATAATGCTGGACAACATGGATGCGGATCAGATCAAGGCGGCTGTGAAAATCGTGAATAAAAAAGCACTCATCGAAGTTTCCGGCGGCATCAATCGGGGAAATCTAAAAAATCTGGCCGCATCCGGTGTGGATATCATTTCCGTCGGCGCCCTCACCCATTCCGCACGGGCCGTGGATTTAAGCATGTATATCCATTGATTCACTTCTTTAAAACAAGCCGGTACGATCGCATTTTTTTTACGGGGTGATAAGATTTTTTCGCTTTTTTCAAGCCTTCAACACCCATATCACTTTCCTTGTTGATATAGGTATACCCGTTGAACAACCGCATGGCGCATTGACCGTCGAAATACTGATAAAGTCCTTTAACATCTGAAAATGCCTTCTCATATTGAAGCACCGCCATATCCCGTGTCAACGGCGCGGCAATGCCGAATGCCGATACCATTCCGTCAATACGCAGCAGGATTCCCGTCAACTCGAACAGTGAGATATTCAACAGAGTATTGATGGTCGCTTGTTTCTCGCAGGCAAGAAGCATATCCTCTCCCTCATGGCATTTTCGTTCTTCACACCATAATTCCAGAAATTCGAGGCAGTCATCAAGCGCATTTGGGGTAATGGGTTCTATGTCAACCCGGCCCGTATCCACATAGTCCCGGTGGAACTGATTGATCAAGTTTCTTTTTTTGGAGAATTTATTCCCTTTGAGCAAACTTAAATCCTCGACAAGGAAGATGTAATCATCAAGTTCCGCATGCCGGTGGACATGAAAACGGGCCTTTAGATCAGACGTGCCCTGGTGTTTCAGAAACGCTTCAGGTACAAACCAATATTCATCGAAACCTGAAGTCACAGCGATATCGCAGAGTTCCTGCGGAGAGAAGTCATGCCCCGGTCGGAGGGGCAATATCAGGTGTCTGTATTTTTTCTCGGTTTGAAATTCAGCTGCAAGGATCAGGGCATCCTTGTAAACAGCCCCAAAGGGTTGGTATTCATCGTTTGTCCATGCCAGAACCGAGGGCAGCGAGTAGGCACAAAGGGTATGGGATTGATCGTTGAAAAAAAGCTTGTACTTGGGATAATCCTCGAACTTGAGTTGTCGTAAATTCATAAACTCTTTACTATCATGGGCCTTGCATCGGGCATCACTTTGAGTCCCAATCTTTCGTAGAATCCATACGAATCTCGTTCGGCAATAAGCCCAATCCAGCTAATCTTCTCCTTTTGCAGGTTTTCGATAAGTTTTTTGACAATCGCGGAACCGATGCCTTGGCCCTCGAACGATTTTACCACCGCCACATCCTGAATGTAAGCATCGCTGATGCCGTCACTGATGGCCCTGCCCATGCCCAGAATCACATCTTCATGCAAGGCCGCCAGGAAAAAAAAACTTCCGGCCACAATACCCGCGATCACGTCTTCCCGGTCCTCGTTTTCCCACCACCAGCCATTGGCACGGTAAAGATCAATGAGTTGTCTTATCTGCTGCGGGGTAGGTGATTTAAGGAATGAATAAGCCGGGATTATTTTTTTTCTTGATGGCATGAGGTGTCATGAAATAAGGTCGATATCCGATTCCGGCCATTTTCCTTGGAAATATACATGGCCTTGTCCGCACGCTGGACAAAATCCGAAATATCTTCATCCTGTAAATATTGTGTGACACCGATACTGATGGTAATCGCGACACCGGTTTTGTCCACAGGATAAAATGTTTCCGCTTCGACCGCAGCCCGGATTCTTTCCGCAACGTTTTGAGCTTCCTCCCCTTCCGTATCCGGCAGAATAATGGTAAATTCCTCTCCACCATACCGATAGGCCGAATCGAGTTTACGCAGGCACAGTTTGATGGTCTGCCCCAATTTTATCAGAACTTTATCACCTTCCAGATGCCCGTATGAATCGTTGTATACCTTGAATTTATCTATGTCCAGCAGCATCAGTGACAAGGGGTGGCCGTATCGGTTGGATCGATCGATCTCGTTTTTCACATGATTGAAAAAATGACGGGAATTGTAAAGCTTGGTCAAACCGTCGGTGATGGAAAGCTTCTTCAGTTTTTCCAGCATCTGTATGCGTTCCAGGCTGAGTTTCCGCTCCTTGATCACCCGTTTGAGCCGCAGCACAAGCTCTTCGAATCTCACCGGTTTGAAAACAAAATCGCTGGCACCTTTACTGATGGCCTCCTCGTAAGAGTAGTCCGCACTGTATCCGGTCATGACGATTACATCTGAATCATATGCCCGTCTGATTTTATCCGTGAGTTCAAGACCGTCCAATCCCGGCAAAATGATGTCCGTAATGATCACTTCGGCGGCATTGCTTTCCAGAAATACCAATGCCTCTTCAGCGCTAGCCGCCAGGGATATCTGGAAACCGGCAGCCTCGAGAAATTCGGACATTGAGTCCCGGATGGATGAATCATCATCAACAATCAGTATATGGTTATCCATTTTAGGTTGTACGACTATTTTACTTGGTTTATGTTAAACGGATTGACACAATCCAATGATATTTGTTAGAAAATCAAATTTTTACTGATTCTCAATATAACCGGGATGATACGCAGTGTCAACCGGGATTTGGTTAAGATATAAGACATGAAGAACATCCGTAATTTCAGTATCATCGCTCATATAGACCATGGAAAATCAACACTTTCCGATCGATTGATCCAATTGACACACATTGTTTCCGATCGCGAATTCCAGGACCAGATCCTGGATAATATGGATATTGAGCGGGAGCGCGGGATCACCATCAAAAGCCAGACGGTATGCTTGCCGTATACGGCGGTGGACGGTAAACAATATTTTCTGAACCTGATCGACACGCCCGGGCATGTGGATTTTAGCTATGAGGTGTCCCGGGCGCTTGCATCATGCGAAGGGGCGCTGCTCCTCATAGATGCCAGCCAGGGGGTGGAGGCCCAAACCCTGGCCAATCTATACCTGGCCTTGGAACACGATCTTGAAATTATTCCCGTAATCAACAAAATCGACCTGCCGTCCGCAGACATCGAACGGGTCAAAAAACAGATTGAAGATGACCTGGGCCTTGATCCGGAAACCGCCATTATGGTCTCGGCAAAAGAAGGAACAGGGGTGGAGGATATTCTCGAAGGGGTGGTCCGGAATCTCCCGCCGCCCTCCGGCGATGCCGACGCGCCGTTGAAATCGTTGATCTTTGATTCTCACTACGATGCCTTTCGCGGTACCATCGTCCACTTCAGAGTCATTGACGGTACCATCAAAGCGGGGGATCGCATCCGGTTCATGTCCAACAGCACCAAAAGCTATAAAGTGGAGGAAGTGGGCATATTTCAGATCGTGCGGGTCCCGCAAAAAACCCTTTCGGCGGGACAGGTCGGCTACATGATCGCCGGCATCAAAACCGTCAGCGACACCCGTTGCGGCGACACCATTACCCTTGATAAAACCCCCTGCGTCAAATCGATGCCGGGATTCAAGGAAGCAAAACCGGTTGTGTTCTCATCCATATATCCCGTTGCCTCCGACGGCTACCCGGAGCTGGTCACGGCATTGGAGAAACTCAAGCTTAACGATGCTTCGCTGATATATGAAAAAGACACCTCCGTGGCACTGGGTTTCGGATTCCGTTGCGGCTTTTTAGGCTTGCTCCATCTGGAGGTCGTACAGGAACGGCTGGAACGGGAGTATGATCTGTCCCTGATCCTGACCGCGCCATCCGTGCAATATCAGTTGACCCTCAATGACGGCACGGAACTGGTGGTGGACAACCCGGCCCTCTACCCGGACCCGACCTTGATTGATTCGGCAAAAGAACCTTACATCAAAGCCACCATTATAGTACCGGACCGCTACATGGGGGCGGTGATGAAATTGTGCCTGGATCGCCGGGGCATCAATAAAAATTACCAGTACCTCACCAACGACCGCCTGGAAATGATTTTCGAACTGCCGCTTTCGGAAGTGATATTCGACTTTTACGACAAGCTTAAATCCGTTACCCAGGGATATGGTTCTTTTGACTACGACCTCATCGATTACCGGCCGTCCAGGCTCGTCAAGCTGGATATCCTGATCAATGGGGAACGTGTGGATGCGTTATCCCAATTGGTCCACGAAGAACGCGCCGTTTCCAGGGGACGGACCGCCTGTGAAAAACTCAAGGATGAAATCCCCCGCCAGATGTTCAAAATCGCCATCCAGGGCGCCATCGGCGGCAAAATCATCTCCCGTTCCACCGTATCGCCCTTTCGGAAGGATGTCACCGCCAAATGTTACGGCGGCGATATCACCCGTAAACGCAAGCTCCTGGAAAAGCAGCGAAAAGGTAAGCGGCGAATGAAGATGGTGGGTAAGGTCATGATTCCGCAATCGGCGTTTTTATCCGTACTGAAGACGGATGGTGAATAAGGCTGTATCCGTGGTTTACCGAAGATATGTGCATGTATCTGTAGCAGGGTAAATTATTCAGTAATCGTAAAAACCTGCAAGATCCCGGAGAATCGGGTGGAGTGGTTAGTTGGTTGAATAGTTGACTTGAGCATTCCGTATGCGCTTTTACTTTTTTCAGGCACCAAGGAGAGAGAATGGGAAAGACAATAGCTGAAAAAATCTTCGCGTCCCATGTGGTGGACAAACCATCCGGTGACATCCATGTCATCCGGCTGGATGGTGTGTTCTGCCATGAAATAACGACACCGTCGGCCATTGTGGACCTCATCGAACGCGGCAAGGACCGGGTGTTTGAGCCGGAAAAGATAAAAGCGGTAATCGATCATGTGACACCGGCTAAGGATTCGAAAACCGCCCTTCAAGGCAAAATCCTCCGTGAATGGTCCCGCCGTCACAAGATCCGCAACTTTTTCGACGTCGGCAGAAACGGCGTCTGCCATGCCCTCTTCCCCGAAAAAGGTTTTGTGCGTCCCGGGTATACGATCATCATGGGCGACTCGCACACCTGCACCTACGGCGCATTCGGTGCTTTTGCCGCCGGCGTCGGGACAACCGACCTTGAGGTGGGGATATTAAAAGGGGTCTGCGCCTTTAAATACCCGTCCACCATGCGAATCAATATCACCGGTGTCCTGCCGGCAGGCGTTTTCGCAAAAGACGTCATCCTGTCCGTGATCGGCCGGATCGGTGTGAACGGCGCCACAAACCAGGTGATCGAATTCGGTGGCCCGGTGGTGGAAGCCATGAGCATGGAAGCCCGAATGACCCTTTGCAACATGGCCATAGAGGCCGGGGCAACCTGCGGTATCTGTGAACCGGATTCGACGACGGTGGCTTATCTCTGGGAATTCATTGCAGATCAATATGCGTCCGAATCGGCCGCACTGGACGCTTTTTCAGTCCACAAACCGGATGCGGATGCCCGGTATTCCAGTGTCCTAAACCACGATGTGAGTTCGTTGGTGCCCATGGCAACCTACGGATACAAACCCGATGAGGTCAAGCCGGTATCCGAAATGGACGGCACGCCGGTCGATCAGGTCTATATCGGCTCCTGCACCAACGGCCGTATCGAAGATTTGCGGGAGGCCGCGAAAGTGCTCAAGGGACAAAACATCAGTGACACCGTTCGCGCCATTGTCTCTCCGGCCACACCAAAGGTCTATGCAACCGCCCTTGAAGAGGGGCTGATCAAGATTTTCACGGATGCGGGATGCTGTGTCACCAATCCCACCTGCGGCGCCTGCCTGGGCATGAGCAATGGCGTCTTGGCCGAAGGCGAGGTATGCGCCTCCACCACCAACCGCAATTTCAACGGCCGCATGGGCAAAGGTGGAAATGTTCACCTGATGAGTCCGGCCACTGCGGCGGCCACTGCCATTGCCGGTCATATCACAGCGGTCAGGGGATGAATGGGTACAAGAAATCATGGTGGATGATTTCACTGTCAGGCAAGGTTAATATTGAATCAACCCATCGCGAAGAGGGGGGAGAAAATAAAAATGAAGACATTCAATGGCAGGGTTCTGTTTCTGGACCGGCCGGATATCAATACCGATGAGATCATTCCGGCCAAGTACTTGACCGAGATTTCCCGGGAAGCGCTCAAACCATTTCTTTTAGAGGATCTCAAGCTCGACGGATTCGACCCGGCCACCGATATTGAAAAAAACAATGTGATCATCACCCGGTCCAATTTCGGTTGTGGAAGCTCAAGGGAGCATGCCCCCTGGGCCCTGGAGGCCAACGGGATCAATTTGGTGATCGCGGAAAGCTTTGCGAGAATATTCCGCCAGAACATGTTTAACTGCGGGATGATGGCCCTGGAATTGCCGGGGGATACCATCGGCAGGTTGTTTTCGCAGTATTCCGCGGAGCCGGCATTTGCCGAAGCGGATCCGGATACCGGCACGATCACCTTGTCGAACAACACCCAAACGGAACAGATCCCCTTCTCCATCTCTACTTTTGACAGGGAATTGATAACCGCCGGTGGATGGCTGAATTATGCGGACACAAAGTATTAACGAGGGAAACCGCGCCCGGCCACATCCGGCATGAGTCCGGCCCGATCAACCACCGGGTCCTTTGGGCACCCGGTGTTCGTGCCGGTTGAGAACCGAAAACCCGCCAGTATCTGGTGGCGCCTTCCACGGACGGGTTCGGGTGGATTCTGATGGGTTGCCGCTCAGGCCACCTTGCGTTGTTCCAGAATTTTTCCCCGGGTGCTGATCACGATCTTCGTCAAAGGAATGGATTTCCCGGAGGCTTCCAGCGCCTTTTTAACGATGACCGGCAATCCGGAACAGCAGGGTACTTCCATTATGGCCGTGGTGATGCTCTTGATACCGGCCTGTTGAAAAACAGCCGCAAATTTGTCGATATATGCCTGGGCATCGTCCAGCTTCGGGCATCCCATCATCACGGCTTTACCATTTAAAAAATCGCGGTGGAGGGTTGGAAACGCCACCGGCACACAGTCCGCGACCACCAGCAGATCCGCACCTTTTAAAAACGGGGCTGTGGGGGGAACAAGTGTGATTTGAACCGGCCAGTGTCCGAGGGCGGAACCGGTCTCTTCGAATGCGGCAGGGACGTTGGCCTTCTGACAGGCACCGGATGGTGCGAAATCTTGTATTTGCGCCGAAGGACAGCCGCAAGCCATGGTTTGCGGTTCCAGTTCCGCTTCTTTTGTGCCCAGATGTTTTTCCACTGCGACTTCATCGAAATCATCCGCTTCTCTTTCGATGATGTGAAGCGCATCGTTCGGGCAATCACCTAAACAGGCACCCAGGCCGTCGCATAGATTATCCGATAATACCTTGGCTTTTCCGTCGATAATTTGAAGTGCGCCCTCAGCGCAGCTCGGTACGCATTGCCCGCAGCCATCGCAACGTTCTTCGTCTATTTCCAATATTTTTCGATATACCTTCATGGGTGCCTCCTTGGTTGACTCAATGATGAATAGGTTAATGGGCGATATCGTCTGTGGTGCCCGACTTTGTCCGCGTAAAAACAGCGGTCATGCTTAATCAACCTATTAACTCATGGGCCAAGATCGTGCATTGACTTAGATCAAAAGCTGACTCTTTTGTGACAACAATATCTCTTCGGCCAGGTCTTTCCCCGGTTCCGTCAGAAAATCGGTCTCGATCCGCGCACTCAACCGGTCCCTATCGATGTCCGCCGTCTTCAGCGAGTCTTCAATATTGACCAGCAAATCCGCATCATAAACCAGTTTAAATTCCAGGGATGCCGCCGCCTCGGGCCGATGATGGTTGGCGACAATACCGCATACGGCCTCGATCAGTTTCTCACCGGCACCAAGCTTCATCAGGATTTCCTCAGCCGGAACCACCCCTTCGGTCCCATGGTCCACATCCGTGCGGCCCGGATACTTTTCTTCCATCACTTTTATGCCGACATCATGCAGATAGGCGGCGGCCAGTACAACGGCCAGATTTGCCTTGGCATTCTTGCCCAGGCGTTCTGCATACCGGGCCACACGCGTGGCATGCCCGATCCGGTGAAAGTCGGTGCGGAAATAGCGTTTCATTTCAATGGCCACCCGGTCTTTCAACAGGTCTTCTTTCTGGGCAAGCAGTTCCGCAGGCATTGTACCGAGGCATTGTTCCGCATACTGGCAATACGCCGCACAACCGAAATCCATCTTCGGATTGACAAATCGGTGCCCGCAATGACCGCACTTGCGGCTGGTGTCGTCTTTGAAAAACTCGACATTTTTATGGCATTGGGGACAATCGACCTCGAAAATGGCACCAGGCGTCCAGTATTGTGTGTCTTGTCCAGGACATTTCATATCTCACGCTCCTCCCGATCCGGTTATCGCCATCCGGGCCTTTTTCACGGCAGGATTACCGCTCCCGTGACCTTCACGGGAGCGGATCGGATTGCTCATCCTTGTGGTCCTGCCGGATCGATGAATAACCTTCAACCAACTGAGCTGCTCATTTCTATCAACCCAGGATGGCTTTCAGATCATCATCGGGGGTGGAGATCGGCATAATATTGAAATTCTCCACCAGTACATTCAACACATTCGGGGTGATAAACGCGGGCAGTGTGGGCCCCAGACGGATATCCTTGATGCCGAGGTGGAGTAGGGTCAGCAGAATCACACAGGCCTTCTGCTCATACCAGGACAATACCATGGAAAGCGGCAGATCATTTACATCGCATTCAAAGGCACCGGCCAGGGCAACGGCGATTTGAATGGCTGAATAGGCATCGTTGCATTGCCCCACATCCAACAGCCGGGGGATGCCGCCGATATCGCCAAGGTCCTTATCGAAAAACCGGAATTTTCCGCATGCCAGCGTCAGCACGACACAATCCTCCGGTACCTTCTCCACAAACTCGGTGTAATAGTTCCGTCCGGTTTTGGCACCGTCGCAGCCGCCCACCAGAAAGAAATGACGGATGGCTTTATTCTTGACGGCCTCGATCACCGTGGGTGCAACGCCCATAACGGCGTTCCGGGCAAATCCCACCATGACACTCTTGCCGTCCTGATCTTCGGTGAATCCCGGCATTTCAAGCGCCTTGTTGATCAACGGTGTAAAATCCTTATTGGAAACATGAGCCAGGCCAGGCCAGCCCACCAGTCCGGTGGTGTAAATATTGTCCGCATATGAATCACGGGGTTTTTGAATACAATTGGTGGTCATGAGAATGGCGCCGGGGAAGGCATCGAACTCCTTGGCCTGGTTCTGCCACGCAGTGCCGTAATGCCCATAAAAATGGGGATACTTTTTCAATCCCGGATAACCATGGCAGGGAAGCATTTCGCCGTGGGTATAGACATTGATGCCTTTACCCTCGGATTGTTTCAGAATCTCCTCGAGATCCTTCAAATCGTGTCCGGAAACTAGTATGGCTTTGCCTTTTTTGGCACCCAGGGGAACCGATGTGGGCACGGGGTGACCGTAGGTTCCGGTATTCCCGGCATCCAGCAATTCCATGGCCCGCAGATTCACTTCACCACACTTCAAGGCCAGGCCGACAAAATCGTTCACACCCAGGTCCTTATTCACCGTGGCGGCCATGGCCTCATGAATAAACTGATATACGGCATCGTCCTCTTGCCCCAGCAGGGCGGCGTGATCCGCATAGGCTGCCAGTCCCTTCACACCATAAATCAAAAGCTCGCGGAGGGATCGTATATCGGGATCAACACCCGGGTCTGCATTGATGGCGACTTTTTCACCGTCCGCGACCAGGGCATCGATGCCACCGGATGGTTTATAGTTGGCGGCGTCATGGGTGAAATCGGTATTCCCGCCTTCAGCGCCGACTTTTTCCTTGAGTTCATCGCGCAAAGCGACCCCTTGCTGAATAAGGGTGACGAACCGGTCCGGATCAAAGTCCACATTGGTAAGGGTGGAAAATATGGCCTCACGGGTGAATTTATTCACCTGCGGGACCTTGACACCCGATTTGCCGCCCTCTACAGCATAGAGTGACATCCCTTTGACGATGTGGAGCAGCAGGTCCTGCAGCGCAGCCACATCCGGCTGTTTCCCACAGACACCTATTTTCGTGCATGCTTCACCTTTGGAAGTTTGTTCGCATTGAAAACAAAACATATTACGCCTCCTTGTGTATTGTTAGTATTTAATTTTCTGATCAAAAACATTTTCGCGTTGTTGATACCGGTTTTAATCCATTGCGGCGCCAATCACCTTGACTTATGTCAAAGGATACACTTTTTAACGATATGCGCTGAATAGCTCCCCATTACCGGATTGACATTTGTGAATATAGCCACCCTTCCACGCTTGTACATAACCCATCCGGCAAATTATAAGGTGCCGGCACGAGCGCGCGGCGGACTTGCCTGTTGACTCGGCCGCCGTCATGATGCAAACTGCCCGGAATGATTCCAAGTTGCACGAAAAGACAAGGCCTTCCATAGGATAGAAAGAGCGGTGCAGGTGCCAACTGACCTCCATTCAACTGAGGACGGTTGATCACCCTGTTGACCCAGCCGATGAACACGATATGCTGTCGAATTCAACGTTGAAGGATATCACCGGAAATTTGAATAACACTTAGAAGCCATCTCAAAAAAAAGATTTTGGTTCAAGATCAAGGCGGAACCGACTTTCACCCCGCAGGAATACTGTAGTATTTCGAGGAGTTGAAAGGAGGCTCCAACGCCGATATTGGGCCAAAAGACTTTTCTGAGATAGCTTATAGTCAGATTCAGCGAGTGTGAAGAATGGAAAAAATATTAAGTATCATCGCTTCGATCCCGTTGTTTAACGGGCTCTCTCCGGAGCATTTACAGGATCTGCGAAACATCTCCGTGGACAAGTTTTACGGTAAGGGCAAAAGCGTATTCATGGAAGGTGATGAATGTATCGGTTTTTTCATCCTGGCTTCCGGTAAAGTTAAAATTTTTAAATTGTCTCCGGACGGGAAAGAGAAGATTTTACATATTTTCGGTCCCGGAAACCCTTTTGGTGAAGTTCCGGTGTTTTCCGGTGGCCGATTTCCGGCAAATGCCGAAACCATCGTAAAGAGCCATCTGATCTTTTTCCCAAGGCCGGCGTTCATTGATCTGCTGAAGAAACAACCCTCCCTTTCCATTAATATGATCGCCATCCTGTCCAACCGGCTCCGGGAATTCACGACTCAGATAGAGAATTTGAGCCTGAAGGAAGTGCCTGGCCGCCTCGCGTCATACTTATTGTTTTTGATCTCGGAACAAGGTCGTGAGGATGTCGTGACGCTACCCATATCAAAGGGCCAACTGGCGAGTCTCCTGGGCACCATTCCGGAGACCCTTTCCCGCATACTGACCAAAATGTCTGCACAGCAGTTGATCCGCGTGAATGGCCGGGAGATCATATTATCCGACCTGCCCGGTTTACAGGAGCTGTCGGAAAGCGGTAGGCTGGCGGAGTAGTGGGTACTGCATAGCGGACAAGAAGCAATTCAAAAACCCCATCTGCGGTGACGTCCGGTCACCGCAGAATACGACCAATCACTAACCGCGTTGACTTATTTTAAGGCCGCCAGCTTATTGCTGAGCAATTTTATATGGGCCATCTCTTCTTTAATGATACTATCCAATCGTTCTTTTCCCATTTTTTCAGGCACGGCCTCTCTCATGCCGAGATAGAAAACAATGGAATCCTTTTCAGCGGTAACGGCATCCTTAAGAATTGCTTTCAGAGAAGAAGTGTCGATCTTTTTCTCAAAAAAAACACGTGTATCGGCAAGCGCTTTCAGATACTGGGCCGCTTCACCGGTAGGATCAAATACGGTTTGCTGTTTTTCCAGGTTGGTGAGCTCGGTCCGCATTTCCGAGAATGTCTTCTCATGATCATCTTCCATGGCCGCCAGGCCAGAGAGCAGGTCTTTTGCCTTTTCATCACTCACGGCATCTGCGGCCGTTCGATAAAACTGCGCCCCATTCTTTTCGAGCTGCTCGGCAATTTCAAAAATGTCATCTGCGTTAAAGTCATACATCATGGTTAAAAGAATCCTTTCCACTATTGAAGTTTTGTGGACACCGGAGTGTCAATTTCTCCGTTTGACCTGATATCGTTTGCCTCATGTTTAAAACGGTTCCATGGGACATCATATATGACACTTTCGTATCGGAATGCAGGCCATGGACGGACTATATCCGGTATTGCAGGGATTGTAAAGATACCCAATGAAACGCCGGTATCTACCTATTTCGTCTTCATTTTGCAGGCCTCATCCCATTCCGGGCAGGCCGACGCCATGGGCGAACTGTATTTCAGCATGCATTCACCACACTCCATATGAACATTGGCCACATCACCATACTTTTCCTTGATCTCTTCTTCGGATAAATGGGCTACTGCGCTGCACCCGCACTGGGGGCATGAACTCTCGACTTTAAAACGTTTTTTTGCCATTGGCATCCTCCTTGTACCTGTTGAATACTGGTGAACAAATGAAATATTAATCCGGCAACTAAATAGGTGAAGTGACGTATCGCTGATTCGCGTAATGAGTTTCCGGCGGAACGTGCCGGAGACAAGCCTTCTTGCAGCCACCGCCTCCCATAAACCAGAAATACGCGCTTTGCGTATTTATCCGCCGGAGCAATAATTGCGTTTTTCCTGTTCTATGGTTCTCCTTCGGGCCTATGTCAGGTGGCATTATCAATGGATTGTTCAGCACCACCACTGTGACTCGAGGTGTGTGGACCCCGGTCAGGGCACCATTGATCCACCCAGCAGTTGATGGATCTCTTGTTCGGGCAATACCTTTTCCTCCAGGGCCACCTGCCGGATAGTTTTCCCGGAGGCGTAGGCTTTTTTGGCCAGATCCGCGGCTTTATCATATCCGAGGCGCGGTACGAATGCCGTAACCAGTGCCATGCTTTTTTCGATGTACTCACCACAGACCTGATCATCCGCCTCAAGACCGGCAATGCAATTTCGAGCGAAATTGTGCACGGAAACGCTCAACAATTCGATGGACTGGAGCAGATTATAGGCCAGGACCGGCATGGTCACGTTCAGTTCCAGGGTACCGGATTGGCCGCACAGGGTAATGGTCGTGTCGTTGCCGATCACCTGGTAGGCGGCCTGGATAACGGACTCCGGTATCACCGGATTCACCTTGCCCGGCATGATGGACGAACCGGGTTGAAGCGCGGGGAGTTTCAGTTCGCCTATTCCACATCGGGGTCCGGATCCCAACAACCTGAGGTCATTGGCCATTTTCACCAAACTGACGGCGACGGTTCTCAGTGCGCCACTGGTGTGCACAGCGGCGTCCTTGGCCGCCTGGGCTTCAAAATGATTATGGGCTTCATGAAACTGAAGATCCGTCGTATCCGTAATTTTGCGGATGCACCGCCGGGCAAATTCAGGATGGGTATTCAAGCCGTTTCCAACGGCTGTGCCACCCAGGGCCAGTTCATTTAAACCCTTCATGGTGCCGGCAATTCGCTCGGCGCCCAATTCCACTTGCCGCGCATACCCGCTGAATTCCTGTCCCAACGTGATCGGTACGGCATCCTGATGATGGGTTCTACCGATTTTGGGAACAGCGGAAAAAATGATGGCTTTTTCTTCAAATGATTCCCGTAATGTCTTTAATCCCGGTAAGAGACGGTTGTCGATGGCAATGGCCGCCGCCACATGTATGGTGGTGGGAATGACATCGTTACTGGATTGCCCGAGGTTCACGTGATCATTGGGATGAACAGGGGATTTCCCGCCCTTTTGACCGGTGAGGATCTCGTTACTCCGGGCTGCGATCACCTCGTTCATATTCATATTCGTAGAAGTGCCGGACCCGGTCTGTAGGATATCCACCACGAACTGGTCATGATGTTCGCCGTCCATAACCTCTTTGGCGGCAGTGACAATGGCCGCGGCCAATTCAGGATCCAGGAGACCCAGATCGCGGTTCACCTCCGCCGCGCATCGCTTTATCAATGCCAGTGCGGAGATAAACGCCGATGAAAATCTCAGGCCGGTTGCCGGAAAATTATCAACTGCACGCTGGGTCTGTGCACCATAATATGCATCACCAGGCACATGAACGGCACCTAAACTGTCTGTCTCTTTCCTGGTTTCCAAATTTCACCCTTTTTCCTGCGGCCCGGATTTTTCAGCAAAACACTCCCGACGGAATATCCGGAATGATTCCGGTCTGGGAGCCGGAAACACGAGGGGTGTGATGACCCGCAACGCAACCATCACAATCGTGTAATATTATCCTTGAGTTGGGCGATTTCTATTCCCAGGCTGACACATTGCTTGCCCGCCAGGCATAACTCCGCATCGCCCTCCTCCAGAAAAGTTTTCAGCACATGGTTGTCCTTTTTCAGATCAACGATCCAGCGTTTCTGGTTTTCATCGAAATCGACGTTTACATCTATCCCACAGGCCCCGACATCGGGGTATATTTCCACGATTTTTTCACATAATGTCTCTTTATCGATCATATTTTCCATTCCTCCTCGACCAGCCTCCATATCGGTGGCTGATCCCGGCCATATGCCGTTTACCTGTCGCGCAATATAAGCATTATCAAACAATAAGCAAAAATCTCTGGCAAATGGAGGAATCGACCGGCCAAAGGGACGCCGTGATCGTGTATATTGCATATGGGCTGAAAGCGTTCGATCAGAGCACGGCAAGTACCATTTTTTTCCGGCTGTTATCGAAGGAGACAATCCTGCCCTGGAGCGTTTTTGTTTCCCCGAAAATATTGATGAGTTTCACCATTTCCCCTTGGGTTTCCACCACATCCACATTCTCCATTATTTTTTCTTCGTTGTTGCTGTTTAAGACAAATGCATTGATATCACACATAATAGTTGCTCCAAAAAGGTTTTAGGGATATGTTGCCATGGTACTCCAGCATAGGTATCCTTGGTTTATATACACCGGCCACCGCTTTTTCAAGCCCCGTGACTTGACGCAACAGGGCAACCGCATTTGGCATCGGCTTGGATTTTTTAAGTATACAGTTTTTGGAGAAAACGGTGGTAATGACAAATTTCAAATGGCGGTTCCCCTGTTTGACGTAATCCGTGTGAGCCGTTTTTTCACGTCTTTACGATAACCGTGATAAATGATACGGAAAAGACGATAAGCACTTGGCATTACAAAGGAGGCGTGATTGGATTATTCCCCGTTGTTTAAACCCGACACCATGGCCGTGATCGGGGTTTCGCTGACGAATGAACGTCATCCGGCGAATGTGATCTACAATAAACTGCTCCTGCGTTATCCGGTCAAGGCCTACGCCGTTAATCCGAAAGGAGGCATTCTCCAACAGGAGAAGGTCTATACGGATATCTCAATGGTGCCTGAAACCATCGACCATGCGGTTATCGCAGCCAAGGCGGACTACGTGCCCAAAATCCTTGAATCCTGTATTGCCGGCGGCGTGAAATCCGCCACGATCATCTCGGGCGGTTTTGCCGAAACAGGGAAAACCGACATCCAGAATCGCATGGTGGATATGGCCCGGGAGGCGGACTTCCCATTTATCGGTCCCAATTGCCTGGGCATCTATTCTCCGCAACAATTTGATACCTTTTTCCTTCCTGCGGAACGGCTGGTCAGGCCCGAGTTGGGCAATGTCAGCTTTGTCAGTCAGAGCGGCGGCGTTCTGGTGGATCAGATGGTTAAATTCGCCGGTCAGGGGATCGGCCTGTCTCTGGCGGTGAGTATCGGGAACAAGGCGCTGATCCGTGAAATTCATCTGCTCGAATACCTGGCTGAAGATCCGAATACCGATGTCATTGCTTTTTACATAGAAGGTTTCAATCAAAATGAAGGGCGTGAATTTGTCCTGGCAGCGGAAAAATGCAGGAAACCGGTGGTGGTGTTAAAGGCCGGAAAAAGCCGGCAGGGCAGCCGGGCTGTTTCCAGCCATACGGCATCCCTGGCCGGAGATTATGAGGTTTTTTCCCAGGTATTAAGGCAATTCGGAATCGCCGAAGCCAAAAACGAATATGAACTGGTAAGCTTCTGCGAGGCCTTGAGCTGTTATCCGAAAGCCATCACCGGCCGGGTGGGCATTGTCACGGTAAGTGGCGGACACGGGGTGTTGTCCGTGGATGCCTGTGCCAGTCACGGCCTGTCGATTCCCGCGCTCTCGGCCGCTACCCGGAATAAGATCAAAGCACATCTGTCACCGAGTGTGCGGGAGATCGCCGCATTGGTCAATCCCCTGGATTTAACGGGAAGTGCCACGGATGATGATTTCCTGGCGGCGGCCAATGGCCTGAGCCAGAGTTCGGAAATTGACTGCATTCTGATTCTGCTGCTGCCTTATTCACCCGGCATATCCTCGGATATCGGCGCCCGGTTGAGCCATATTTATCTCAAAACCGGAAAGCCGCTGGTCGCCTATGTTCCCCATGTTGAAAAATATCGAATGCTCATCGAAGGTTTCGAACTCAATCGAATCCCTGTCTCTTCCTCCATTGAAGGGGCGGTACTGATGGTAGAAGCAATGAAAAGGGTTTTGCCATGCTGAAAAAAATAAAACCACTCCTGGACGCAGCCGCAGAAACTGGATGGGTCATGGAACCGGATGCCAAAAAAATCCTGGCCATTGCCGGAATAGATGTCCCGGAATCGGCCTACTGCCGGCGGCTGGACCAGGCGCTCTCATTTGCCGGCACCAATGGTTTCCCGGTGGCGGCGAAGGTGGTCTCCCCTGAAATTATCCACAAATCGGATGTCGATGGTGTGGTGGTCGGTATCGAAGACAAAGCCGCGTTGGAAAAAGTATTCGACCGATTTTCTCGGATGGATGGATTCACGGGTGTCCATGTGGAGGAGATGGTTGCCGGCGCCGAATTGATCGTCGGGGCGAAAACCGACTATCAATTCGGTCCGGTGGTGATGCTCGGCATTGGTGGTACGGGTGTCGAAATTTACCGTGACACCGCAATAAAAATGGCGCCACTGAAAAAGGCGGATGTCATCGCCATGATCAGCAGTCTTACCGCGAAAGAGCTTATCCAGGGATACCGGGGTTCCGAAGCGGTAAATATCGGCAAACTGGTCGGACTGATGATCGGCTTTTCGGAGATGGTCATGGAAATCGGAGACCGGATCGAATCCATTGATTTGAATCCGGTCATGTGTTCCGCAGACAGATGTGTGGTCGCCGACGCACGGATCATCCTGCCCGGTGGTTTGGACGGTGGCATCAGTACGATTGATCAGGACAGGGACACAAGCAATACTTGCATCACATCTGAAGGGCTATTGTAAATCCTGCAGCCGGAATGATGTGGGTTCCGGATTTATCCTGCCTTGAGGGTTCGGGGAGTTTAGGATTCGGAAGCAGAGGGATAGCGGGTTGGGTGATTTTTCAGCACGCTTGTGCATTGTTTGAATGCATCAGGCTTGCAAAACCATTTTTTTAAATTCCATTGGATCTTCACGGTACATTTCATATGACCGGTCGATACCCAGATCCCGGACAAGCTTTATACCGTTAAATCGATATTTGTATTGGGGAATGTTACGCATCTCGGCGAAATGCTGCCGGATCTGAACGGTGGGGAGATCCTTCTGGTATTTCCGGGAATACTCATCGATGATCAAGGATATCAGTCCTCCCACAATCGCCTCTTCAACCATCATCCAGTCCTGGGCGAGGGTTTTCACCTGTGAAACCGATGCAGCGGAAAGATCATCCAGTTCCGTATGTATGGTACGATCGGTATATGGGCCGAGTATATAATGAAGGGTTTCTTCCACGGGGACGACAAAAAGCATATACGGGTTCTGGACACGATTCTGCCAGATCGTGTAATTGCCCCGATTCAATTTAAACGAACCATCCTCGGGATTGTCGATATTTAAATCCACCGCACCCAGATGATTTGAAAAGGCGGCCCCTTTTATACGATATCGCACATGGTCACCGGATACATTACTGAATTTACAGGTGGCAACATATTCTTTGGCCAGTTGATGGACCATGAATGCACTGACACCATCGTCTTTTATCTCCGGATATTCCAGCATCGGGGTGACCAGTTGGGAATAGAAGTCGGGGATATTGACCTTGCCGAATATAAATGAAGTGATATTCCGACAGAACCGTTCATAGGATTCGGCATAATTCGCCCTGATTTCAGGTACAAACAATAGTCTTACTTTCAAACTGTCCATGCTGAAACGAATATCCGGATCGTCGCCCAACCGGCTTTTCACCTTTTGAATCAAATCAGATCGGCCGGATATATCCTTCAGGATCAGTGCCTCGATCTCAAAGTCGGTGCTCTCATTCAATTTACTGAATTTCAACAATGGCTTGTCGTAGGGCTTAAGATGGCCCAGTGCAGCCACTTGCTCATGGTAATCCATATCAATGGCGGCCCAGGTGTTCCTGAACGGCACCATGGACCCCAAAAGGCCGATGCAGGATATTTTCAAGAATTGCCGTCGGGTGGTGTCGGCAATATCACATGCTTTTTCGTTGTAAATCTTATCCATTCTACTGGTCTACCGACTGTTGAAATGCAAGTTCGGGTTTCAAAAACGGTACATTTTATATATCGGCCGACTACTGCGAACACATTAGTCGATTACCTGATAATTGATAAATTATCCCGGCCGCACCTGACAGTATAATTTCCCCCTATGATAACGATAGGTTATATTTCTATTCGTGCAACCGGAGGATTCTTCAATCCGGGTGGCATTACCAGTGGTGAGTAAAAAGTGTAATCCGCAACGCAATATTCGTAACTTCCGCCCGATCTTTTTTTAAAAGTTGTGCGTCCAAATATTAAAAAGTTCTCAATCTTCTCATTTAGCAGAAAAATTATGCCTGGTACGGCAACCCCTTAGAATCGGCTATTAGTCATTATTTCAGATAGATATTCTATTCATAAGAAATCTTGCCGCCATAAGAATTATTCTCATGCATAAAACTGGCATATGGGTTGCTTAAGGTAGAGTGAAACATGCCGCCGGATGGTCACGATGACAGTATAAGAATAGGTGTGGCTATCCACTGGGACACGGGGTCCCAAGGCAACTAAGGAAGAGATCAATTGATTGGAATTATTATCCTATTACATTTGGATAATACCAACGCGAGGAGGAAGTAATGAGAAAGCAAGTAAGTCTGAAAAAAATGGTAGTATGGGCAGCCCTGATTTGTTTTGTTTCCGTAGCAGGTATCGCACTGGCCGAAGACTCAGTCACCGGTACGGTTATTCAAACTGATGACGGATTCATGCTTCAGCTCGAAGACGGCAGCTTGATCCAGGTTGACCAGGATCTTTCCGCGATGGCCGGTAAAAGAGTGAAGGTTACCGGAACCCTGCAGGAAGGTGATAATGCGAAAACCATCATTGCCAGCGATATTGTAGAAATTACCGAGTAACTTCGGTTAAGCTTAATCCACAGGGCACGGCCCCGCCTGTGGTTACCGCGGCACCCTTCAGGGTGCCGCGGCAGAACACGAAACGGAAAGAAAAGGGACATGTTCTTTTTTCTTTCCGTTTGTTTTTTAACCGGTCACCATTTCCCTTCCTGCGGTATTCGGGTTTTGTATCTGTCCACCGGAGTGATCGTTCCAAACCCCCGGAATTTGAGTCCCGCAGAATTTGCAGTGTTGCCCGGAGATATTGAAGGTAGGGATATGATATCCCCTCCGTTCGACCAGTAACCGATGACATTGATGGCAATAGGTATTATTGCCGTCGTGCCCGGGAACATTGCCGACATAGACATATCGTATACCCTCAGCCATGGCGATTTCCCTGAATCGGGTCAGTACCGAAACCGGTGTCGGCGGCAGGCGTTCCAGCTTATACCGCGGGAAGAATCTGAGCAGGTGCAGGGGATGGTCCGGACCTGTTGCCGTCAAAATCCATTCACACATTCGCTTGAACATGTCCGGGTCATCAACGTAACCGGTCACCATTAGTGTTGTCATCTCAAAATGGATACCCTGGTCGTGCAAGGTTTTGAATGTGTTGAGGACGGGTTGGAGCTGGCCGCCATTAAGTTTCATATACAATTTATCACTATAGGATTTGAGATTGACATTGGCGGCATCCAATACCTTGCAAAGATCCAATAATGGTTTTTGATTGATATACCCATTTGATATCCATAAGTTTTTTAAACCGCCAGCCTTGGCGGCCGACGCGGTGGACATCATATATTCAAAAAAAGTGACCGGTTCCGAATAGGTATAGGCAATGGACCGGACCCCGGCATTCAGCGCCTGTTCAACGGCCTGATCCGGGAAAAGTTCGCTATGGCGCACTTCATGGGGTTTGGCCTGGGATATCTCCCAATTCTGACAATTCAGGCACCTGAAATTGCATCCGGCCGCAGCAATGGAAAATGTCCGGGATGCCGGCAAAAAATGAAACAATGGTTTTTTTTCAATGGGGTCCACGTGAACGGCACAGGGGTTGCCATAGGTGAGGCTGTAAAGTTTACCCGCCACATTCACTTTGGACCGGCAGACGCTTCTGTCACCAGGTGACAGGAGGCATCGGTTGGGGCAAATGCCGCAAACCACTCTGTCCTTGCTCAATTTCCGATATGCGTATGCCTCGTGCGACCATTTCCATAAGGTTTTCGGAGCATCTCCCTTGAATATCCTGCCGTGGATATCAGAAGGACCGCCTGGTGTTGAAAATGGCCACAAGGCCATCGAACTGCCGGCGGAACACAGCATGACCGCTGTACACCCGATAAATCGACGCCTGCTCCAACTCATAGAATCCATGGTGACCTGTCCCTAACAATTATATTGCTTAATCCCCTGCAAAAATATGGATGGTGCCAAGGCTGATCAATTTAAACCCCACCAATACCATCGCTGTGGGCTGAATGCCGAACAACGGGATCATGATGACACTGGTGATTAACGTGCCGATGGCGGCACCCATCAAATCAGCAGAAAAACTATGGGCTACCGCTGAATTGCCGCCACCACCAATGGAAAGCGCCAGGGGGAACTGAAATCCACAGACGATGGATACACAAAATCCATATGCAAGATATACGGAAACCGGCAATCGATCCGCCGCCGGCAATATGAAAACCATGAAAAAGACCATCAGAAAGCAAATGGCGCCATCCGTTATCTTCAGCCAGAAGGGATGGCGATGCTTGATTCGGCCGCCATACAATGCGCCGGGTAACAGGCCGGCAAGGAATACGGTGATAATTAATCCGATCTGCAGATAAATATACCCAAAAAACAATTGAAAGGCAAAAATAACGAGGATTTCATTGCCCATGGTGACCCAGCCGGTGGCAAACAGAACAAAAGTCTCGGGTCGCAGCCGGCTGAGGTAAACAAGGCACAACAGGCAGAGCACCGCAATAAAAACCGTTGGTGACATATCATACTTGTCAAACCATTGGGAAAACATCAGTGTCATCAAATACGGTGACAAATCCAGGTTTTCGGGGGTCCCGGGATCAATGGATTGGTTGAGGCTCGAAATTCGTTCCGGTGTCAGGTTCCCCGAAAAATAGGCATCGATATATTCAGTTCCGACATTCTTCTTTGCGAGTAAATCGGGAATTTGAGAACTGACCGGCGCATTGCTGCAGAGAAAATAGATCTTCTCACCGGGCAACAGCAAGACATGTTGGAAATGGGGTGCCAAGGAATTGTAGATAGATGAGATTTTCTGCCGGTGGTGCTCACCAAGATAATTATCGAATCCGCTGAACGAGAATGAGAAAACGCCATTGGACGATAATCTGCTTTTCACAAGCCTGAAAAACCCCGAGGTGTAAAAACGATTGATCCGGAACGTGACCGGTTCCGGTAGATTCATGATCACCGCATCATATCGTTTATCGGTGCGGTTAAGGTAAGCGCGGGCATCCGCGTATATCACCTCAAGGGTGTTCACCGGTGTTAAAAAACCATATGCGATTTGAGTTATAGCCGCTTCCGGGTCCAATTCCACATAGTCGATACCCTTCGGCTGATGCTTTCGGACTTGTGTCAGGATGCCGCCGACACCGGATATCAGCAGCACCTGATCAATTCGGCGGAGCTGGCTTAAGGGGTAGTGACTGGATTCTTCGGCGGAAATGGGATCATGGCTGCTGAACTGCGGCATACCATCACTGAACAGGGCATACTGATCATGCTGCCGATACACCTGGAGCCTGCCGTAAGGTGATTCCGTGGTGTGCACCAGCTTTCCCCTGCCGGCTCCGGGTGTCCATGATTCAACGAGCGTTCCGGCGCCCAATATAAAAATAATGACAACCGATACCGGCACATAAACCTTGCGGGAAATTCCGGCGATATGGCAGACGGCCAGCGCACAAAGGACCAAAAGTCCGTTGGCAATAGCAAGGGCTGTGAAAGGGGCACAATACGAGACGAGCACAAATGAGAATAAAGCACCGCCGCACACATCGCCGAAATTATCTGTGATATAAATGCGATTTCCCGGATAATCAGGCCTGGCGAGTCGTAAAATGAACAAGCTATAGGGCAATGCAAATCCCACCAAAAGTGCATAGGGTGCCATGGTCAGGAAAGAAAACAACAATACATGGTAGAATCCCACGGATACACCGGGGATAAACAGTGAAGTCCGTAAGAGACGGATAGTCAGCAATTGAATGGTAGGGAGAACGGCAAGGGCCAACAATACCGCAACCAGGCCGGTCAACCTTGCTGGTGCGATGTGTCGTGCCACCCCATGGGCGGTATATGTGCCCATGGCACCGATAATCAGCCAGTTGAATAAAAACAGGGCAATGACGATCTCATTACCCTGAAACTGGGACAGGAATTCACGAATGGTATACAACTGCGTCACCACGGAAGAGACACCCGTGGCAACGACCGCGGTCAAGACAATCCGCTCAGTTCTCCTCTTCAAAATATTGAACCTGATAGGTCAGAATCGTTAACCGCGAGGTTTTCCACTCGTCTGAAGCAAGTCCGGCTTTCAAGCACAGATGTGACAGAAAAGACTCGGGTGCGGGAAGCTGTTCCCATACCTGGGGAAGAAATGTGGCCGACGCATGCCCTTTTTTCAGGATTACACCATCGACATGGGGACGCAGCCGGGTCACCAGATCGGCGGCGTCCTCGTATGCGAGGGCTTGCGGTTCCGACAGGACACTGATCTCGATATCGGTGGTATCCAGTTCCTTCCGTGTCAGCGGCTGAAACCGCGGATCATGAAATGCGGCGTTGAGCGCATTGCGGCGGACACCGGAGACGATGGACTCGGATGCGGACAGATTGCCGATGCACCCCCGGAGTTCATGGTTGAGTTTAAGGGTCACAAACACACCTTGTTTTTTTTCAAGGTCTTTGTCCCGCAACGACGCATCGAGTGCCGTCAACGCTTTTAATGCCGGCTTCTTGTCAAAGGTTTCCAAAATGGTATTCCGGGCCAATTGCAATAATATCGTCCCCTGGGAATCTGTGAGTTCACTGGTGGATTTTTTTTTCTGATTCATTGTCATCTCTCCAAAAAAGGCAATTGCTGCATAACCAACGACAGCTGTCTTGTCACCTGCGGTATCACCACTATTGGCATAATGCAATAACATGGGTTGCCAATGGTGCCTGATGGCCACCTGGATCATCGCCTCGATGGGCAATGCACCGCATGCACTGTTTTTTTTCCGGATAATCGATCCGGATTCCAATCTCAATATGGCTCCTATGGTCTCCTGATCAATACGCACTGCCGCATCATAAGGCAGAGAATGCGAAAGATCCGAGCTGGCGATTAAAAGAGTATCACCGTCCAGGATGCTTTCTATACCGTCGATCACACGTTCTACCTTGACGGTACCCGTAACCATCGGCACCAGGGTGAACCCTTTCACATACGTTTGCAGAAATGGCAGGATTACTTCCAATGCGTGTTCACGCTGGTCTGAAGCCTTAACCGGCTTGAACCATGGAGACAACTCCCTCAACCTCCCGGCATCCGGATGCACCGGTATCGGTCCCATGGGCGTTTGAAATTGATCCGCCGAACTGACGGCAACCCCGGTGAATCCAATACGGTGATCGGACCCCAGAAGTATGATTTTCTGGTTTTTGAGCCCGCTTAATACGGCCGCGGCATGAGCCGTGGTCCATCCCGAGTATTCATAACCGGCATGGGGCAGGATCAGGCCTTTCAAACTGGTTCCGTATGGAAGGGCCGGTGCGGAAGGACCGGCCCTGCGTGTCAACTTGCCGATCAGTTCACGGAGTTGGTCCGTGTCCTCAGGATAGAAAGCACCGGCAACGACGGGATAGCGAGTGTATGCGGACTCGGCATAAGCCCGGCCGGAGGCAACCATCATTGCAAAACCCGACACCAGGATAACCGTTCTCAATTTGTTTGCGGAGAGCATCATGATGACGATGTTACCAATGAAAAATGGTCAATCGTTATTTCCTGAATCTTGCATATGAAAGCCTCCAACACGTTCAAGATTCAGGTACTTTCCGATCAACGCGCCAACCGATTCATGGCGTTCAACCGGAATTATTTTCCGGCTTGTCGATGATGGTCATCATAGATCATGCAGATAGCGGAAACCGATCGCATAGCGTATAAGTACAACGGCAGTGCTTCCAGGGTCAAGCGGGCATTTGAAAAACCCGGCATGATGCTTGTTCGGATCGCTTGACAGTGTCGGCGGCGCGTGGGTTCCAACCCGCGATTAAAACAGATGCAGGCGTCTCCGGTAGACATCGATGACAACTTCAGGGTCGTGTGTGAGCACGATATTGTCCAAAATCCATTCCGGTGCCCTCCCCTTTTCCACCATTTCATGAATCTGACGTTCCATATGCACCCAAAATCGGCTGTCCCCTTCCGTACTGAACAGGATAATCGGCACACGCTCCAGAATGGACAATTTCATGTTGCAGAGCGTGATGCCCAACTCCTCCATGGATCCCAGCCCGCCGACATTGAAAATGGGGAATGAGGCGACCTCAAACCATTTCTGCCGGCTGTGGCGGCAAGTGGATTGGAAAACCTGGCAAAAATCCACATCGGTGGTCATCAACTGGTCCGTGATATCCAAAAAGTTCGCGCCTGATAGAATCCCCCGCTTACGGGCCTGGGTGTTGGCCTCCTCCATAACGCCGCTGCCGCCACCCGTAACAATACCGATGGCTTTCCCCCAAAATCCCTTTAACGCATCCATCAATCTGCCCATTCGCTCAACGCCTTGGGGTGTCAACTCGAGGGTCGACCCGTAAAAGGCGAACAGCATGGATTTGTGAAAATCGGCCAATCTTTCCGGTACAACAAAATATCCCATACCGTCCCGCATGGTGTGGACCATGATACGACGTGTCAATGCGCAAACCCAGTAAACGTCAACACCGAATGTATGGTACTCCTGGAGCCGGGTATGATCCTGCTGGGATAGGAAAGGCCCATGTTCGCACGAGGGTTCGAAGAAATAAATCGAGTGAATCTTACCGTCACACGCCAGATTTATAATGTCGCGGTGCTCCATTATGTTCGGAAAATATTTCAATGACAGTACGGCAGGGTCCTTACCGATCATTTCGGCGACTTTTGATGTGGCGTAGGCATGGGCACATTCACTTCTGGGTGAAAAGGATCTGCGTGCCGCGGTGCAGTGGGCAGTGGATACACGGCAAGGTTCATCAGGCCCATTGGAAATGAGACTCGCTTTCTCCCAGGATTGATCGAGTTTATCAAACACCGCCACGGGTTTATTCTGGAAATGACAGGTTGAAGGTTCCACATCATTCATACGATTGATCAACCGCCGCATTTTCTCATAGCTATAGGGTACTGACCGCTTTTTGACCGGCTTTCGCCGTTCCTGTGTTTTGTATTTGCGGGGGCCATAGACTTTTGCGGAAATCAAGGGGTTGACAATAGGGTGCCGGCTGTGGTTGACAATCTCCAGGTATATCCGAATCCCTCTTGTTTTGATCGGATCCAGAACTGTGGCCGGCAGATTCCGCCCAAGGGAAAAACCACTCTGCAGCACCACATAATGTTCGTTGAGATACATGGAGCACGTGGTGATAACACCCTTGCCGGGCGGTATGGAGACGGCATTAACCGGTCTTGATACTTGATACCGATTGAGCAGTTCCCGGCCATCTTCCCTCATCAATATTCGACCGAATGTATCCTTGTCTATTTTATCCTTCAGTTCAAACACCACCTTGTGCGGAGTAATCACGATACTCCCATCGCTTGAAACAGCTGTTGATTCGGGCAGCTTCAACTCCGACCGTTCAATGGCCGCCATGACCTCCTCGGATGAAAGCAATGCTTTCGGATCGCAGAACACCAGACGCCCAACGGGAAGGCCGACATCGAAAAACTCCCGTAACTCATTAAGCCCCGGATATCCGGGGATCAAGGGTGTGGCGGTTTGTGTCAATGTCAGCACATCGCCGGAGAGCTTGTCTGCAGCGGGGGGTTCACAGGTGATCTGTATGCCCAGCCGGGCGATTCTGGATCGTTCACTGAATACGATGTGCTCGGGTTGTTGCTGAATTCGCTTGATCAAATGCGGGGACAGCCCAAAAGTGGTTTCAAAGGTAATGGTCTGTGTATTCGATTCCACAACCCTGGCGATGACGCCGTCTTCGGACTGCAGCAATCCGCGATATGATCGGGTTTCCCTGACGATTTTGGTCATGATGGATGATTATCCTCCGAATCCTGGCTATCTGTTATTTGTTACCACTCTATGTCAGTTATCGTAAAGGAGGCTGTATATTTACGTGCACAATCGCACTTATTATCAGCCCCTATTCAGCCCTCTTTTTTTTCATCGCTCAAACCAACCAACTGGTATCATTGTTATTACAATTCCATAAAAACTGTCGGGCATAAATATTGCATTTTTCAGTCTACTAAATATTCGTTTTAATGGCAAATCACGAATCCGATACAAGGAGATACGAACATGAGATGCCAAATTTGCGGATACCATCGCAGACCGGGATATGATGATTTCATTCCGCAGTATGAATGCCCGCAATGCGGTGTCATCTATGCCAAAACCCAACCCAGGGAAGCGGATAACACGGACAGGGACATACCCGTCAATACCGTGGCAACACTGCAAAAAAGCCCTGGCAACCATACCCCGCCCTCCCCGAAAACGGCGGCCCCAGTAAGACCCCCAAAAAATCTGCCTGGCAAACCGGCAGCGGGGTCACAAGCACGGAAACACCAGCAAGACATTCAAACATCCTTATCGGATGGTCCTCGTCTGAAAATTCCAGAACCGTCGGTTTTTCTCTCCGCACAAAACAGCAATATCGCGAAACCGAACGAGACCGAGACAATGAAGAAGCCGGATTGCTCAACTCCCTTAGCTAAGAAGTCAATGGAAATAGCGGCGAGGACCATCCGTACCCCTCAAAAAACTCTCAATCCCAGGATACAGGCAGCTGCGCGCATCGGCCCATCGCTTCGCCGCCGTCCTGCGGAACCCACTGAAAAAAAAGGTTTTTTCAGTCGTCGTAAAGAAAAAAGGCTTAAGCTCCGTCGGTTAAAAATGGCGATCAAACAAAAAAAAGCGGTGGTTTTGAGAAAAAAATCATTCAACCGGCGCTACGCCGGCACCTCGTCCTTGGAAGAGACCTTAAGCCGGAAGCATGGTCCACCCCATTCGGCCCTGCCGGCATCTTCAATGGATTCGGATACCACACGATCACCCGCCAACAAACGCCGTATCGAAGACTATGCGATTCGTGTGCTGGCAAGCGCGGCATGGGGAATGCTTATCCTCGGCGGACTCGGGTCGATATTTTTCTGGGTGGCCTCCGCCGTCGCTCACCGGTTGCCTCCGGCAATCATTGCGCCTGCGAATCTGCCGACCGCGCTGGGTGTGTTCCTGGGGTTTGCGTCATTGCTTACAGGGGTATTCTGTTTTTCCTTCTGTCTGTTCACCGGCTACCTGACGAGGACACTGATGGATATGCGAAAGACCATTGACCATTGGACGAAAAAAGCCGCGGATGAATCAATCCGGACACGCGACCCTCACGATGGGCCGAAAATACACGGATCGGCTGCAGCCTGATCACCAGGCAACACCCGGCTCCAGGGCATAACCCCCCGTTCCCGGTCGCTCCCGGCACAATCAAAAATCCCGGATTCAATACCGAATACACCAAATCCGCTGAGTCCGGAAGCGTCTTTATTTCGCATCCCGGTCAACACCAGGAATCGATATCACCGGCTCGCTCCGGAATATCGTGGCAAAAATCTCCAATACATCGGTTCGGACGAACCGGATATCGCATATCATCGGTGAAAAGGGTTCAAATCGTCATCTAAAATATTGACCGGGATATGCAAATACGTAAGAATAGTATTTTCGCCTATCTTTGTAAATTCATATGTATGTATCAATGATGAATCTCACCGGAGGTAGAATATGCACCGAACAGTCAAATCGCTTGGCCTGTGCCTCGGCGCTTCAACCATATCCGCTGTCCAGGTGTCTCAACACCTTGTTTCAGGTACCCCGGAACGGATCAACTCGAAACCCCGCATCGTCGAGTACTCATCGTTTACTCACGGAGGGGATCCCCGAAAAACCCTGTGCCGCGCCCTCGAGGAGATTGATCCCGGCGGCTTTAATGCCGTTGCGGTAACCGGACGCAAATTCCGCAAGTATACAAATCTCACCACCATCAGCGAACCCGAAGCCGTGGAATACGCCTACGGGTTTATCCGTAAAACACATGATCTCCGCAGTTCCGCCATCGTCGCTGCGGGAGGTGAGACCTTCATGGCCTATGTGCTGGATGCCGATGGACGGATATCAAACGTCCTCACCGGCAATAAATGCGCATCGGGTACCGGAGAATTCTTTTTACAACAATTACGCCGCTTGGATGTGACGCTCGAGGAGACCGCGACATGGGAGACGGAAACACTCCCCTACAAGGTATCCGGCCGATGCTCGGTGTTCTGCAAATCGGATTGTACCCATGCCACAAACACAGGTACCCCCAAATCACGTGTAATCTCCGGCCTCTGTAAAATGATGGCCGACAAGGTCATCGAATTACTCAGAAATGTGGACCGCAGCAATATCATGATCATCGGCGGCACCACCAAAAACAAGGCAATGATAGCACATTTGAGAAAAGAACTCCCCGGTCTCATGGTGCCGGAAGAGGCACCCTACTTTGAGGCGCTTGGCGCGGCGCTATGGGCATTGGATCACGACACCATTCGATTTCCGGGCTTTGATGATCTTTTCGCCCCGGATGCAACCGCCTTTGAAGTATTGCCCCCCATCCAGGACTATACCGCGCAGGTATCGTTCGAGCAACTGCCCGAAAGCCGGGCACAGGATGGTGGAGAATATATTCTGGGCCTGGATGTCGGTTCGACAACCACAAAGGCCGTGCTGATGGCGACAGCGGACAACAGCATATCGGCATCCATCTATCTGCGCACCAATGGAGATCCGGTGGGTGCATCCCGGCAGTGCTACCGGGCCATCCGCGATCAAATGAATGCACGATCGCACATGAGCCGCATGGATATCACCGGTATCGGTGTGTGCGGTTCCGGACGTCAGATTGCCGGCCTTCATGCCGATACGGAAGGCGTCATCAACGAAATAATCGCCCACGCGGCGGCGGCTGTCTACTTTGATCCCGAAGTGGATACCCTGTTCGAAATCGGCGGCCAGGATGCCAAGTACACCTATATTACCAATGGTGTGGCATCAGATTATGCCATGAACGAGGCTTGCAGCGCAGGAACCGGGTCCTTTCTTGAGGAATCCGCCTATGAATCCCTGGGCATCGGGATGACGGATATCGCGGACATAGCGCTTCAGGGCACCCATCCATCGAATTTTAACGACCAGTGCGCCGCCTTCATAGCATCGGACATTAAAAATGCGATCCACGAAGGGATCGCCCGGGCGGATATTGTCGCCGGCCTCGTATATTCAATTTGCATGAACTATAATAATCGGGTCAAAGGCAACCGGCCGGTGGGGCGGCGTGTCTTCATGCAGGGCGGGGTTTGCTACAATAAAGCGGTACCGCTGGCCATGGCATCTTTAACGGGCAAGGAGATCATCGTGCCGCCGGAGCCCGGTCTGATGGGGGCGTTCGGCGCTGCCCTTGAGGTTCAAAAACGCATAAAAACAGGATCGATGCAATCGGCTCGATTCGATTTATCGGAATTGGCCGAACGTGAAGTGACCTATGGCAAGACATTCATATGCAAGGGCGGACGGCAAAAGTGCGACCGCCGGTGCGAAATTTCACGGATTAAGGTCAACGGCAGCACACATCCGTTCGGTGGCGCCTGCAATCGCTATTATAATCTCAGACATAAGCTGCGATTCAGGGGAGAAGACCTCAATTTTGTTCAAACCCGGCAGCATCTCATTTTTGAAAAATACGGTATCCCTGAGCAGGTCGATGCCCGGAAAACCTATCGCGGCCGGGTGGGGTTCAACCGCAGCTTCATGGTCAACACCTACTACCCGTTGTATTCGGTTTTCTTTGACGAGCTGGGTTTTAAACCGGTAATACCGGACCGCCCGTCTCAAACCGGAATCGATCGGCGAAACGCGGCATTCTGCCATCCGGCTGAATTGGCCCACGGCTTTTTTCAATCACTTCTAAAGCACGAGGAACCGTTGGATTATTTGTTTATGCCGCATTTCAAATCCATTCCGACCCAAAACGGCTCCCATTCCGCTCAATTGTGCCCCTTTGTCCAAGGTGAAACCTATTATTTACAAACCACGTTCCGGCGGGAAATCGAATCACTGACGCGTTCAGGTGTCCGGCTGCTCACCCCATTGCTGGACATGAACCGGGGAACGGCCTTCCTGGCGTCACAACTCGTCCAAACCGCCGGACGCATGGGCGTGTCCAAAAAAGAGGCCGCGTCGGCATTTGAAAAGGCCATGACCCGCCAGCGTGAGTGCCGAGACGAAATGCAGCGCATCGGCCGCCGGTTGCTCGCTGATCTCGAATCAACGCCGGATAAGACGGCCATTGTAATTTTTGGTCGCTCCTACAACGCATTCGCCGATGAAGCCCACATGGGAGTTCCCCACAAAATCGCCACCCGCGGCATTGCCACCATCCCGTTGGATTTTTTACCCCTGTCGGTGGAGCCGGCCAAACGCCACATGTACTGGGGAACGGGCCAGACGATCCTTAAGGCCGCAAGATTTGTGAAGCGGCATCCCCAGCTTTTCGGAACTTACATTACCAATTTTTCATGTGGACCGGATTCGTTCCTGATCGGGTATTTCCGGTCGATTATGGGGAAAAAACCGTCCCTGACGCTTGAATTGGACAGCCATACAGCGGACGCAGGGCTGGAAACCCGCATTGAAGCATATCTGGATATTGTATCCGCATTTCGGAATTTAACCGTCCGGAAAAAGGAATACACCACTGCATCCGGCAACGATACCGGATCGGGTTTTACTCCGGCAAAGGTGATTTACGGAAAGGGAACCATGTCCGTGCGCGCCTCATCCGATGAAAGGGTCCGGCTGTCGGATGAGCGGGTGACACTCCTGTTTCCCTCCATGGGTAAAATTGCCTCGGAAGCCTTATCCGCCGGGTTCAGGGGCGCCGGATTGAATGCGATGGCCCATCCCCCCGCAGACGAAGGCATATTAAAGCTGGGCAGGGGAAACACCACCTGCAAGGAATGTCTGCCGCTGATCCTCACCACCGGAACACTGCTCAACTATATCCATTTTCATAAGAAACCGGAGGAGATCCTGCTGTATTTCATGCCCACCGGTTCCGGCCCCTGCCGTTTCGGTCAGTATCAGGTTTTCATGGAGGATCTGATCAAACGGCTGGAAATCCCTGATGTGGCCATGTTTTCTTTATCTTCGGAGAATGGTTATGATGGTTTGGATCTGGATATACATCGCAAGGCCTGGTGGGCGGTGGTGGTTTCCGATGTTTTTGAAGACATCCGCTCGATGGTTCTGACCAATGCCGTGGATCTGCCTGCGGCAATGGATGCTTTCGACGGAGAATGGGATAAGGTGCTTCTGGCCTTGGAAACCGGACGTTTTTCGCGCCTGACGCAACAGCTTAAGGCATCTGCGGATTCATTGGTAAAGTTGGCGATGAAAAAACCTGCACACCAGGTTCCGGTGATTTCACTGACCGGAGAAATATTTGTCCGCCGGGACGGATTGTCCCGCCAATACCTGACGGAGAATCTGGCAAAGCTTGGGTTTGCCGTCACCTGCGCGCCCGTGGCGGAGTGGGTGCACTATGCCGACCACCTGGTATTGTCCGGTATAAACGATCACCACCTGTCCATGGCCGGCAAATTGAAATATAAAGCCAAACAACTGGTCATGAAAAACGATGAAAAGAAAATCAAATCCATCATGGCCGGATCGGCACTGGTAAATTCCGAATCGGTTGATATAACAACCGTAATCGATATCGCCGCACCTTACATCTCACCGAATTTGGGTGGGGAGGCCATCCTCACCGTTGGCAGTTCCATGATGGAGGTGGCAAGCCGTTCCTGCGGGGTTATCGCCATCGGACCTTTCGGATGCATGCCCAATCGATTGTCCGAATCCATCCTCACCGAGACCATGCGGACAAAGGACAAATTGACCAATGGCAATGACCATCGTTTGAAAGACGTGTTGAAGGGAATGGAGAATCTGCCGTTTTTGGCCATTGAAAGTGACGGTTCCCCGTTTCCGCAGCTAATCACCGCCAAACTCGAGGCATTTTGTTTGCGTGCCCTCAGGTTGCATGAGCGAATGCAGTCCGGGGTGCATCGTGATGGTGTGCATGCGCATCACAAGTAGAAAACAGTCTTAAATACCTCGTTCAATCCGCTTTCTTTTTTTGTTGATCGGCACCGTCTCGTCGATCTTTCTTGCTCGACAGCGTCACAAAAACACCGTCGCTTTCATCACGCTGCCTGTCCGTCTTTGATTTTCTGCGTTTTTTCTTCACCGCTCCGGTCACAGGCTGATAGACATTGTTCCTGTTCTGCTTCTGGTCCTTGATCGGTATGGTGTCGCTGATCATGATTCGCATATCCGACCCCCTTTTTCCCGGCGGGATATGAGTCCCTGCCGGTGTGTTCCTGAATCCTGCAGGATTCAGGTTATGACGAACCGAACCCGCAAAGGGAATCATTCCCTATGCATTACAAACGGTTACGATTTCAAAGGACACTGAATACCTTATCGGCATTTTTATTAATAACCTTAAGATGTTGTTGAGCAGGATGGGGATATCAGGAACGATTTTTGACTTTGTATTTGATCACAACCGTATTGCTCGATCCAGAAGCCAGTTTCAGATTGGCGGGATAAAGGGCGAGATTAACCACGGTCTGCCCGGTCTTTGTTAGCGTATCCAATAGTATTTTTTCGGTATAAAGGGTTGTAACACCTTCCAATACTCTACTGCCGCCCACCACCTTGGCAGAATTCGGGGACAATTCCACATCTTCCAATATCAATGATTTCCCCATCTTTCCTATCCAATCGACTTGTATGGGTAATTCCTTGACCACCGGTACATCAAGGATAACCTCTATGACCAAAGGTTCCATTTTTCTCAGGAAAATACCCGGTGGCAGGGATACATTCTCCTGGGTAACGGCAAAACGGTTAATGCCCACAACGGCATCTTTAAGGTCCAGGCGGAATTTGATCTGATCCTGATGGATATTCTTGATCAGAGCACCGGATCCGCTCAAATGAAGACGCACATTGTTCACAGAGGTATCGAAAATTTCCATGGTACTGCTGCGGTTCATATATTCGACGGGAATATCCATCGTGACCAGGGCTTCCAGACCACGGGAAAAACTGAACCAAACCGCGCAAACACAAACCACGCAAATTAAACCGGCAATCAGAAATTCAGGATTTTCCTTTTTGGCAGGTCCGTCATGGGGTGGAGAGATGTCCAGATGCTCGTCGATTAAAGTTTTCAAATCAATATTATCTTTTATTTCAAGCAGTTGATCTCCCATGGCCACCATGACTTCACCACGTTCTTCAGAAACCACAATCACCATGGCGTCGGATTTTTCAGCCAAACCGGCCGCAGCGCGGTGTCTGGTACCGTAATATGACGGCAAATCAACGCGTTCGGACAAGGGCAAAATGGTGCCGACCTGGGTCACTCTATCGCCCTTAATAATGGCGGCACCGTCGTGAACCGGATTGTCCGGCCAGAAAATGCTCATCAGCATTTCCCTGGTGATTTTCCCGTCCCACCACACGCCTTCCTGGATGTGGTCCTTGAGGCCCTCATTGCCCGGCAGCACAATCAACGCGCCGACCTTGTTCTTTGCCAGTTCGTATACCCCTTCAATGATGCTGTCCACAGGCGCGATGACGCTTTTCTGGGGCACGCCCCATAAAATGGCTTTCAGATTCGGTGCCTGGAGCACATTTCGGATTTCATTTCGGAAGACGATAATAATAATGAGTGCGGCACCGGCAATGATGCCCTGCATTGCCCACGATGTCACGATGAGACCCACCGAAACCGCTGCCCGTTGAAACACCCATAGCAAGGCGATGCCTGCAATGACCCGCAGGACATTGGTACCCCGGAACAGCACATAGAGACGGAATAGAATATAGCTGTTCAACAGAATGTCCACAACATCCTGCCATCTGAAAACAGAGGACACCGAAAAAAACTCATACATTGGGGATCAGTCCGTTATGCTGAATCTAAGTGTTTCTAATTTATGGCCGCTATCATCGATGATATCCACACGCCACGGCCCCTTGTCGGCTTCACGTAATTGTATGCTGCTGTAGGTTGCCCATTTCGGCGGGTTAACGGATAATTTTTTAGTGGTGCTCAATTTGTCCCGATGGTACCATCGATGTTCAACGAAAGTCTTGTCCGGAACCGGATTGAAAAAGGAAAAACAGGCGACTTTCCCGATACTGATGGAAAAGATGACCGAAGAATTGACCGGGGAATACCCCTGTATCGACTCGCACATCACCGCCGACTGCAAGCTCAGCTTCGGGGTGTCCGTCTCGCCGGTGGTACCCTCCGTGTCACCAAAGGCTACAGTTGCCGACAAGACCAGTACAACAATGCAATAGAATGGGTTTAGACGATTCATTCGACCTAAACTAGTCGGTTATTGTTTTTTTTTCAAGGGAAATATGTGGAAGGGAGAGGGGCGGCGAACATTAACGCCCGGCGACCCGGCAACAGGCGGTCGATCGAACCGAAATCTAAAATGGTCTCACTTGATCCGGTCAGAACGCTCTGTTTCTCCTCAGCAGGTCCGCCAGGGTACGCTCCACAATCAACTCTTCACGACCATCAAAATCGTTGATTTTTTTGATCGTCTGTCCATCCACGACCCAACCGAATCCGAGCTCATCGAAAAAAATGATCTCTTTTCTGTCCATAATTATAGCCATCCTCCGTTTTCGTTGGAACCGCCGCGTGGGCTGCCGGTATCGGCAGGTCAACTCATGCGTCACGGTATCCGTAACCTTGCGCCATCTTGGGCGGCAGCACTTTGGCCGATTTGAAATGTAACGTGTCAGGGCCGCCCGAGCTTACTTTAAGTATCGACCAAATCAGAAGGATTCTTTAGCAATTTTTGCGGGCGAGGGAATCAGGGATTAAATCGCAGCCGGTAGGCAAGAAATTCAAAAATTGGCCCTAAAACATTGTCGGCCTGGGCATATTTCACGTCGGTGATATCCAGATATATCCGGTTAACCCGCAGGAATGTATCCTTTTCCAGGTCGATCTGAACGGATCTGCAACCATCTCTTACAAGTAGTA
>JABDIN010000040.1 GCA_013003715.1 Desulfobacteraceae bacterium
CCCACCATCCGTTCAGATATTGCATCAACTCCTTCATCACCTGAGAGAGACTATGCCCCCGATTTCGAGATGTAATCTCTCTTATCCGTTTCCTGAAACGCTTGATGGTTTTCCAATGGATTCGAATCATCGGTCTTTTGCGCGTATTGGTCATACAAAAGCCTAAGTACTTCCGATCCCAGGGTCGTCCCACCGCACTCTTGTCGCGGTTCACTTTCAACCGCATCCTCTTTTCCAGGAAACGACTGACACTTCCCATCACTCGCTGAGCGGCCTGTCTGCTTTTAACGTATATAACACAGTCATCAGCATACCTCACAAACCGCAAGCCGCGCTTTTCAAGCTCTTTATCCAGCTCGTCAAGCACGACGTTCGACATCAAAGGCGAAAGTGGCCCTCCTTGAGGAGTTCCTTCATACGTGGGCTCTTCCAGCCCGCCGATCATTACTCCAGCTGTTAAAAACGATCGTATGAGTTTGAGCACCCGCTTGTCGTGGATCCGTGTTGCCAGTCGGCTCATCAGCCGATCATGATGAACCCGGTCGAAGAACTTTGACAGGTCCAGGTCAACTACATACCTGTACCCATTGGCAACATACTCACGAGCGGATCTGATGGCCTGCTGCGGCCCTCGCTCCGGCCGGAATCCATAGCTGGATTCGGAGAACACCGGGTCCCAGATACGCTGCAGGATTTGTCCCACCGCCTGCTGGATCAATCGGTCCAACACCGTGGGGATACCCAACAATCGGATGCCACCGGTATCCTTTGGTATTTCTTTCCTCAGGACCGGAAGTGGATCATAGGTTCCTTCAAGCAGAGCCTGTTTGATCTTAGGCCAATGACGTTTTAGATACGCCGGAAGTCTGTTAACGCACATTCCATCGACTCCGGGCGCACCTTTGTTCGCTCGGACCCTTTGCAAGGCCTTTCGCATGTTCCCCCGCTCACAGATCGTCTCCATAAGCCGGTCTTTACCTGCCGGGTGTTCGGTAAGATACGACGCTATAGCCATTTCAGAACCCTGAATATGCGATGTCTCCATCTCAGGTTCAAGGTACAGCTTTTGCTGTGTAAGCGGTTTATAAACCACCCCCCTGCTCAGTCCGCACTCAAAACACTCGGATCCATAAAGCACGGCAGCAGCTTTTTGTAATCGTCTTCTGTTTCACAATGAGGCAGCCGATCAAACATATACCGCAGGTAAGCATAGGGTTTCAAACCATTTGCCTTGGCGCTTTCAATAAGTGAGTACAAGGCGGCACTGGCATGAGCGCCATTGGGATGACCGCTGAACAGCCAGTTCTTTCTGCCCACAACAAAGGGGCGGATGGCATTTTCAGCCAGGTTGTTGTCCGGTCTCAAATGACCGTCTTCGATATAGACAATCAATCGGTCCCAGAACTTAAGCGTGTATTTGATGGCTTTTCCAAGTAGCCCCTTGGGAGGGGTTGTGGGCGCCTTGGCGTCAAGCCACTTTTTAAACTCTTCTAATACCGGCTTTGCGTGAACCTGGCGGTATTCTCTTAATTGGTAAACATCGAGGTTTTCTTTTCTTGCCTGTTTTTCAATGCCGTACAATCGGCCGATATAGCCCATGGCCTCATCGGCCAGGCTCTGTTTTTGCGGGTTGGCCTTGGCCTTGATCACCTTGTCAAAATTTCTGCGGGCATGGGCCCAACAAGCAAGAAGGTAGATGCCCGGCTGTCGCCCCAGAGCCTCATAACCGCTATAGCCATCGGTCTGAACATAGCCTTTGTAGTTTTCCAAAAAAGTCTTCGGTACATCCCCTGCCCGAGTGGGATGATACTGATAATACAATACCGGATGGGCCGGATCACCACCACGGTACACCCACATATAAGACTTGGTGGTGTTCTTTCGACCCGGTTCGTTCAATACCTGCAAAGGGGTCTCGTCGATATTGACCAGGGGACCGGAAGAAACCTGCTTTTTCAAAAGCGTTAACAGCGGCCCGGCCCTTTCGACTGCCTTGATCATCCAGGTTGCCATGGTTGATCGGGGAAGATCGATGCCCAGACGGGCAAAGATTTTCTCTTGCCGGTACAGCGGCAGGGCGTCTTCAAACTTTGATACGACAATGTGGGCAATCAGACCGGCGGTGGCCATGCTTTTGGGGATAAGCTGCACCGGGGGCGGGGCGATCTTGACCGTAGCACCCTCATCTTCAACGCCTTGGCAATTGGGACAGGCGTATTTGGGACGAATGTGGCGTTCGACGGTCAACTGTGCCGGTACATAATCGAGTTTTTCGCAAGTCTCTTCACCGATTCGCTTTAACTGACACCCGCAAGCACAGGTCTTATCCTTTTCATCGATGTCATGAACGATATCAACTCTGGCAAGATCGGCCGGAAGCGGTTTTCGACCTCGTTTTTTACGACTGTGGGCCGGAACCTGCGTGGTCGCAGGTTCCAATTGGGGTTGGCTGTCGGCCTCGTCAAACAAAAGAAGCTGTTGCCCATCGGGTGCCGGGCGTTTTTCACTCTTTTTGCCGAAGATCTCGTTTTTTAACAGCCGGATGATTTGCTCAAGATGATCTATACGCTCCTGATAACGCTTTTCATTTTCAAAGATAATGGCTTTGAGTTTTTCAGGGTCATCGCAGAGTATTTTATCGGCTAAAGTCATGGCAAAACCTATAGCATTTTACCATGGTTAAATCAAGTAATATTTATTAATATCAAATGTTTATTATCTAAATTACCGTCTCGTAAAAAAGCCTTTCATGCCCCTTTACATGTCCGATATCAAGACCGTCTAAAAGAAAGGTCAACTCGCACGGATCGACACTTATAACCTGCTCGGCACTCTCGGGCCAGAAGAACACATCTTTTTCCAGCCGTTTGTGCCACAGGCAAAAGCCGTTGCGGTCCCAGTAAAGAATTTTCACCATATTGCGTCGCCGGTTA
Organism: Desulfobacteraceae bacterium; assembly: GCA_013003715.1. GTDB lineage: Bacteria > Desulfobacterota > Desulfobacteria > Desulfobacterales > Desulfosarcinaceae > JABDIN01. Next base: position 2,934 of record JABDIN010000040.1, read on the forward strand.
CAAAAGACGAACAGATGACCGGAGAAAGGGTCCAGTTCCAATTGATGTTCCACCAGAATCGATAGCCCATTGATGGCCTTTCGCATGTCCGTTGCCCCGGTGGCAAGATAGATGCGGGTGGCGATCGGCAAAAACATTACAAAGCCCCCAGGGTAACAATGAGCTGTTTTAAGGTGGTAGGATCAAAGCCGGGGTTGACTTCGACTTTGTATCGATGACCGAGATCAACTTTCAAGGTGGCTGCACTATCGGGTTTAGGTAGCTGGAATAACCGGGGTAGAGGGACTTCTACTATAGAGACGGCAGATGACGGCTCGGGTTTAAAGAACTTTTTCTTCCAGTAAACGAATTGATGAAATTTAAGTTGATGTTTTCGGCAGTATTGGGTTTGATTCAGATCGCAGGCATTAAAGCTGTCGATGTGTGCTTTCCAGAAGCGGTGCTTTTCAATCTGTTGGGCTGATGGTGTTTTCTTTGGCATGGGTTCCTCCCTTAGGGGTGATTGTTTTCGGGATATACCATGCCATAGCTTTTCGTACCTGTGAAGATGGGGTTCGCTGAACGCTTACCAATCCCCAACCTTGCACCTGTAATTAAGGGGAGTAATAAGCATAATTTACCTGTTTTTATAACCAAACTTCTAAACTATTTCCATTTCTATCGACAGTCATAGAATCTTCCAGCGAACGCCTGTCTAATCCGCGTTTTTCAGAGCGTAGCGGCGAAATACGTCGGTTTGAAACAAATGTTATGAAAATCATGGTTTATCAAGTTGCCAACCTGCATCTTCCCATGCTTTTGCCATAACTGGATTCCGTTTCAAGTATGCATTGACCTTATTGATCGGTACACGGTTAAAAACACAAGAAAAATTGACACACTTTGTACACTTGAATTTGAACAACCCTCCAAAGAAGATAAGCAATCCAAGAAGTGATAAAAATAAAAGTAGGTACTGTTGGCCAAAATTCATGAAAATGAACGGATATCCACTCATGATGATAAAACCAATAACCAATTGGATTTTTTTGGATTTGCTTATTGGCCCCGGTTGATATTGGAAAAACTGTGGACATCCGAAGTTGGCAATACACACTATAAGACCGTTGTTCAGTGCATAATATGGGCAGTGACTGCATAGTATGTAAATCTCCCAAAATCCAAAAAAAACCATTGCCATTAATGCCCAACCCCAGAGATAAGACGAGTATCCACTTTGCTCGACACCAATAATTGCCGGAATGGCAAAAGGTAAAAAAAGGCAATAGAACTGAAAAAGCTTTGTAAAACTAAACCGGCAATTTAAATCCTCTTTTTCATTACATTCCTTACAATTGGCTTCTGGTTTACAACTACAAATATTATGTGGATTGGACTCGTTAAGTTGTGAATCATTCATAGAAATGCTTTAAAGATTTATCACAGTTTGGTTGGATTGTTGCTTCGTTTTCATAACAATCAATTCAAGCGACGCCTAAGGTGGGATAGGACCTAAATCCTTCTTCAGGTAATCGAAAAGGCCATGGAAATAATTTTCTAATTTTCTTGCTTGCGTTGCACAATGTAAAACAAGTTCAGCTTTCTCGTCATCTTTTAGCAACCAAGGATGTTCACTACCAGATCTGGAAATACAATGAATATCGATTTTTTCCCATAAAAGCGCTTCAATGATTCCGAATTCAAAATGATGTTCAGAATCCGACAATTTAGAATAGCCTGAGCTATTCCATTTTTCATTTAGATCTGACATTTTTCTATTAACAACTAACGCCATATAGATGTTAGCATCTCATTAATCTACTTATAACTTCTGTCCAAGAACGGCTAGAAATGGAACTTCACGTTGTTCTGATGTATACCAAACCATGAATTTTACCTCTTTAATTTTATCAAAACCACAGTATTGTAAAAGATTCTCTATGTATTCATCATCATGCATAAACTCGGGGATACCTTCATTCGTAGGTTCAGTAAATACACCTTTTATGTTAGTTGGATTAGAATTCTGACTTGACACATTGTCTCTTATTGTAAAGCCAAATATGCCATTTTTTATCATCACTCGTGATATTTCCTGAAACATTACTTTTAGGTCACAAAAGAAATTAAATACACCAACTGATATCGCATGATTAAATGATTTATCTGAATAAGGATAAGGACTTGATTGAATATCAAATTGTTTTAGATCTACAGCAATGTTCTTTGATTCGCAAATATTAAGCATATTCTTTGATCCATCGAGTCCATAAATATTTAATCCTGTTTTGTTAAAAGGTTGAGAGCTCAAACCAGTTCCGATGCCTAAATCAAAAAGATCTTCATTCGATTTAACATAGTTGAAGCTTAGTCCAAAAATTATCTCTGGCCCGCTCCAATTTATATCGCTTGATTGTTGATCGTATAAATCAGCTTCCATATCATGGGCAGTAATACTATCAATAATCTTCATTTGGAGTACTCCTTCACTATAGATGCAAACGCATTTCTCAGCGGCGATAGAACCGAGTCCGTTGATTTTCAGGTTAACCTTTTGAGTATTCTTTTTAGAAGGAAAAGCCGATAAAGATACTTGTAATTTGTACAAAACTCAGTCGGCTTTTCTATTTCATCCAGTTTATCCTTGGCTATGCCCATCCGTTCTATAGCAAATTACTGATTCTAAATCACGTTAATCGTCTGTCCCCTTTGTCTTTTCCTATCGAAAGGTATCGGCAAACTGTTCCGCTTCGGCAAAAGCTTTTAAAAGCATCTCTTCCATAATTTTCATGCCGATACCGAAATCTTTTTCCGCGGTTTTGAGCAGACGTTCGGTGCCGTCATCTTCGTCAAAATACCGTACCAGCGAAACCAGCCGCACAGCAGGCTCTGCCGTTGACTGCTCCGAAAGATCATGATGACCGGCAATGGCATGAATTAGATATGCCGGCAGCCCCCAGCCTTCAGCAACCAAGGCGCCGATTGTTGGATGATCGTAACCGAGAAGCTCTTGTTCCATAACATTGATATCCGCTTCCATATTTGCATGCCATTTGTTCAAAAGCGCTTTGTAAGGCTGAAGCTTTCCTTCGGAAATAAGTGGAATGGCCAGATCCTGCAGTAACGCCGCAGTGAAACTTTCTGCCTGGGTTGCAGCGTGCAGATGAAGGGCTATATGCTTGGCAAGACACGCCCGCCGGGCCGCGGCAAGCCAGAAACGGGAGACATCCATGCAGTCTAGTTTGGGAGGAATGGTGGTAGCGACGGCATAGGTGAGAAGTATGGATTCCAGGCGGGAGCGACCAAGAAGGGTGACAGCATGATGGAAATTTGAAACCTCAGTGGCCAGACCGGAGCCTGCAGAATTTACCAGCCTCAGTATCTTGATGTTCATCCCTGGATCCATCTGGATCTGGTCAGCGATATCCTTAACCTCGGAATGAGGATCTCGTAGCATGCCAAGAACATTCATCACTGCCACCGGGAAACTTTGCAGTTCATAACCACCAAGTAAGGCTTTCAATGCTTCTTTTGGGTCCTTCTGTTTTCGTTTCAAAAAATTAAACATAGTGAATCAATCCCCACGCCTGGCCATTTTATTTGTAAAGATGGATAAAAGTCCTCCGAGCATAATGTATCCGATACACACCTCACAGATGGTAATAACACGGGCAACAGGCGTTGCCGGAACAATATCACCATAGCCGAGGGTGGTGATAGTTACCACCGAGTAATAAAATGGGCCAATCCAGTTGTCATACTTACCGTAATCGATCCCGCAAAAAGAATAGAACACACTGAATATTATTATGATTCCCAAAACCCACAGGCACCAGCGATTAAGGCTCCTGCCGCAGTCACTGGTTATTGACCAGACGTTATAAACCATGTGGTTAAATTCACTTTCATCCCTGAATTCCTTGAGATAATTTTCGTCCATGATAAAACGTCGCAGCCGATAGGCCCCGGCAAAGTTGATATCACGGATATCCACTCCGTACCATTTAGCCTCTTCGTAGCCTTTGACCAGGCGCAGCCGTGCATCCCGCATGTCGGCGTTAATCATTGTAGCGCCGGTAAATTTTGAGAGCGACATATCAGCCCCCCGAAAATCAGCTCCGGTACAATCCGCCTTATGAAGTACTGCGTCCCTCAATCTCACCCGGTTGAGTTTGGCATGCCGCAAATCCGCCTCCGTCAAATCTGCTTTCGTAAGGGTCGCATCGGTTAGTACCGCATTGAACAACCTTGTTTTTGTCATTGTCGCCATCCCGAGGCCAGCCCTTTCGGCACGGGCATCTTCCAGATTGGCTTCCGATAGATTGGCTCCAGTCAATTCGATATCATTAAGTATTGCATTGACCAGACTTGCCTTGCTGAAATCAGCCTTAAAAAGATGGGCTCCGCTTAGATCAGCACCGGACAGATCGGCTTCGACAAAACAGGCACCCACAAGATTCAGCCCCTTTAGATCTTCACCACGCAGCGATACACCCTTGAAATTAAGTTCAGTCGGCGGGATGCTTGCCTTAGGGTTGTCACGAAGGCGCTGGATAATCTTAAGTGCATCTTCTTTTGGAACAAAGTCTATAGTCATATATTTGCTCTTTTCTGAACATTGCGGATCACATTCGGGGGGTATAGCAAACCGAATACCACTGCCCCATACGATAAACCCGCCATATTTTTCCGGTTAGATGCACTCGCCTTTGAGCACACACCGAATCGTCTGAAACCCGTGGCAGGAAAAAAAGTGGAGCTACAGTTCCTTTATCATAATATCCCCTTGTGTAGGATGGCGATAAAAAGATGCATCAGGTTAATGTTTGAACATAGTATTGGTGCGTTGAACACTCGTTGATATTCGTTCATATCGGCCGGATCACTTGGCGCGGCGTGTGTGAAGCAAACCTTTATAAGTGTCAGTTCGCCTTGGCTGAGAAAGTTCAAAATAGAGTAATATGTACACAAAAGGGCTTCTGATAAGTGTGATCGGTTGTGAATCTTAGGTGTTGATATTTCCCATGATAAGTGAGTCAATTCCCTTGTTTTTTGAAATTGCGGTTGGATGATGTCCGCCATGATACGATGGTAGCGAACAAAGACTTGAAGAGCATTTTCAATGGTAGCACAGTTCATCATCATGGTAAAAAGGATGCTTCCACCAGGATAGTGTTTTGCCATCTGACGTCCGAAATTTAACCCAGGATAAGGATCTTTGCTTAAAAATACAATCCGCAGCCACATTGACTCAAAAAATGTGCTTGAAACCCTGGCTTCACCGTTATTGAGGATTCCAATATCAAAATCACAGAACCTTGCGACTTTTTTAAAATCAATGCCCCGTCTGTTGGCATAGGCATTTAAAATCTTAACTAATCCAACCGAAACAGTAGGATTTTTTTGATAGTTAACCATCAAGAATCTCCAAGAAAAATGATTGGATTAAAAATAACCTGAGTTCGCACAAAAGATCAACTTATTTGTATGAACGATCAAGACTTTAACACGGAAAGGCGTGTATTCTTATTACAAAGTCAAACTATACAATACATGAAATTTTTATATTTATGATCGTTACACAAATTTAACAAAAAAAAATGAGAAGAACAATGACATCAAAAAAAAAGATACAGATTATAAAAACAATATGCTGGTTTGGTGTTGCTGCGGATGCACTATGGACAATCGCGTTGGTTTTCCCTCAATTGTATGTCATCCTGGCCGGCAAGCCTGACCTGCAAGTTGATCTTTCCCTGCGAATGGGTCTGGGTATTGCGGGTGCGCTAATGGCAGGCTGGACAATGCTTTTGGCCTGGACAGCAAATAATCCTGTTGAACGTAGAGTGGTTATGGCTTTAACGACAATACCGGTAATCGCAGGATTGCTTGCCGTAGCTTTAGTCGGCGTTGTCAATGGGAGTACGTCAACAGCATGGATACTTGTTAAATTATGTTTTTTAGGCAATGCAATGCTTTGGGGATATCATTCGGCCAATTCAATTGCAAAGGAGAATATCTATGAAATCAACCACTAAAATTACGGTTCGAAGCTATCATATTGATCATTTTGGTCATGTAAATCATGCCCGGTTTGTGGAGTTGCTTGAGGAAGCTCGCTGGCGCTACCTTGAAGAAAATCAATTGCTTGACCCTATTCATCGCGTTGGGGCTTTTCACGTTGTCGCCAATGTCATGATTCAGTATAAACAACCCGCACATATCGGTGACATTCTGCGTTTTGAAACACAGATTGACCAGCGCTCCGCTCATAGCTTTCAGATGGATCAAAAAGTATATCTGAAAAAATCTGAAAAGATGATACTTCAAGCCAATATCACCAATGTTTTCATTAACCCAAAGGGCCAACCACGGTTGATTGACCAGAATATCTTGGGAATTTGGCCAGATCTTGCCAAAGCTGATAAGATTGAATAACGCCGCGGTTCACAGGCCGCGAGGTACGAGCGGTCCTCTGTGAAACCGCATGTTATGCACAAGCATACGCTTCAATTTCAACAAGCCATTTCTCATCAAAGATACCAGTAATTATGACTGTGAGCGCAGGTCTATGATCGCCAAGGATTTCCCGCCGAATACTACTATTTTTTTCGGCGAACTCTCGGGATGACAAAAAAATGGTAACCTTTATGAGGTTCAAAATTCCCATATTCGCAGCGTGAAGTTGCGATTCGATATTCTTCCATACTAAACGGCATTGCGATTCAAATTCAACAGGTGTATCTCCCTCAAGTGTCTCTGGAATTTGACCACTGATAAACAGAGTTCTATTGGCATTTTCAACAAGAGTGGCCTGACTGTAACCACCAAGCGCTGATGGTGCACGATCTGAATTAATCGATGAAAAAGTCAAATTAGCCCCACTTATCTGGTGTATAACGCCCGGCCCTGCGGCTGGTAAAAGTGGAGGCAAAGCCGGAGCTGTTACCAGTCCGACAGCAGACGCTTGTTCGGTATTTCTGATCCATTGTTCCCTAATAATGCCATAGAGTTCAAGATCCTCGAACCTACCCCATCTCTTCTCGTGCTGTCGTGCGCATCCTTCGTGTTCCATCCCCAGCTTCTGCATCACCCTGCCAGAGGCAGGGTTGCGTGTGAGGTGTGATGCATGAATCCGATTGAGTTTTAAGACAGAGAATCCGTATTGAAGCACGGCGCGACCTGCTTCCGTGCAGTAGCCGTTTTTCCAGTACTGCCTTCCGACCCAATAGCCAAGTTCTGCTCGCTCGAAAGATGGAACGATTATCAACCCGATAGCTCCAATTAGATTGCCTGAAGGTTTTAGGACAATGGCAAAATTCAAAAGTTCTCCTGCATCAAACTTCGGCTGGTGTGTGGAGATCCATTCTTCCGCCATGCCATCATCGTATGGGTGCGGAATGTTTAGTGTGGTGTCTGCGATGGCTTTATCTCCTGCCAGACGCTGAACATCGTTCGCGTCAGACAATCGGAATGGTCTGAGCCGCAGCCTTTCTGTTTCGATTGTGGGACGTTTTTTCATTCTCATCTACACCGAACGCCCACCTAAGCGGCCGAGCGGTAGAGAGGTCCGGCGATCGCAGGGAGCGAATTGTTGTGATTGTTGGGTTTTTTCATAAAAATTCGGTTACAGCCATTTACAATTTGTAATTTCACTAAATACTAATTTGAGGCAGCCTGTTTCTTTTCACCATAAGCCAGACACATAGCGATAACTCTGCAATTGCCATTGTACACATAATAATCACCTCATGTATTTCAGATAAATGGAGATCTACAAAAAATACGATATATGTGAAAGATGCAAATATCAGCAATACACCAAAGCTTTTCGGGATATATCCTGACTTAAAGATCGAATAACCAAGTACAAAGATATGCAAGGCAAAAAAAATGTATCCAAATAGTTTTATTTTTTCATAACCGTAAATATCGATAGTTTGAAATACCAGAGCAAACAATCCACTTACCAAAATACCTACGTATAAAAGCCTGAGAACTGCCACAAGCAACGCAAGGCTCATATTAGCTGGCTTAAGCACAACATAAAGTGCGAGACCAATAATCGAATCAAGTGCAAGTACGAGTAGATAGCCAACAACAGCAATACCAAATAGCTTCCCATTAGCCTCAATATCTTTAGCCAAAGCTGCGGTATCTCCCGGCACTACAAAATTTGCTAAAATAATATCATCAATTAAGGTTACGATGATAACCGATGTTATAAACGCAATCCCTATAACCATTGCAGCTTTGCTTGTCGATATTTCATCGATTATATTTTTCATTTCAATTCCGTATACAATGATTTTCGGGGGATGCCACTATATAAATTACTATTAACGCCAAGCATGAGGGGCTGGAAAAAACGGAGCAAACAAAGGGCGCACAGTTTTTTCCAGTCCCTCTCAATGATTTTGGCCATCCCTATATTTCTGCCAGGAATTGGCAAGTACTTTCTCAATCTGCGCGAGTGTCGAATCATCTGGTACAAAGCCGAGCGCGTTCCAAACGGCATGTGCTGCGGCACACTGGACAATGCCAGGATCGGTATCAGTAATCATCCCAGTGATTCGGATAATTTGAACGTGTTTTGACGTCTTCGCGACCTCAAGAGCCCATTCGATACCTTTTTTTGCTCCCGCCTTCCAGTCGTCGTATCCCTTTTCCGTGACATCCTCGAGGTGGCCGTGGGCAATCCATCCATCACCGCCATATCGCTCAGAAATGGCGGTCTTGTTGCTGTCGAGATCAACATCGACTTCAACCACTGCCATGTGAGGAAGACCGCCGATGTATGTTCCGATTTTTCCTAATGCGATCATTGTTTATAGTGGCCAACTTTATCCATCATTGGTTTTGTGGAGCCCTAGCGGAACAAAATCCAGTGAATGGCATTGTTAGCTGTAGAGTAGCGATTCATTATTTATTTTGATTCTGAATTGCCAAAATTAATTCCTCAGCGATCTCTTCACCCCCGGCAAGCGGCTTTGCCATTCTATGTATTGAAATTGTACCATATGGATTTCTAAGTAAATTTAATAGTTTTTCCTGTGGGCATAATTGAAAACTATATTTATAGATTTCTCCTTTATACCGCTCCATAATTAATCTCTTTTCATCGTGATTTATCTTGTGGATCATGTTTGCTGGCTGAAACGGATTGAAACTTGTGTTCCAAATCGAATCTTTAGCGTAAGTAATTATAATAAGTGCTTGAAGACGTAAAAAATCATCGTTGCTGTATTGATGATCTTTCATTTTCTTTAACTTTCTAAAGTTGATGTACTCAATGGGACCATTAGTGATTAATAATGGTACATATTCTTCCTGCCCATCTTCCTTTATCAACCAGTAGGCATGATAATAGCCCAATTTTTTATCTTTAGATATTAACAAGCGATCCTCTTCTTTTCTATTATTTTTTATACAGATGCTATAATCGAAAAGGAAAAAACTATTTTCAATATCGGCATAGTGTTAGCAGTCCTGTGCAATGCAGTGTTATGACTTCTTTTGTCCACCAATCATACTCCATAAGTGGTGCTTCACATACAAATCCACATTAGTATAACCGATTTTTCTTAGCCATTTTATCTGCTCCATAAACGATTCGTGAAGGTCGTCGCCCTTTTTCTTGGGTAGATGAACTTCGTCAATATTGCGTTGCTTCCACTTTGCAAAGTGCCCTTGCCAGTCTTCATACAGCTCATGCATATCTTCAGGGATATCATCCTTCGCCTCAATGACATGATTAACCCAATAAAGCATACTTGCGATGTACGAGTCTTGATGTATGGTTATCATCTCGTCCGTATTTAGAAACCAGCCCATTGGCCTTAGCAGATCAAAACATCGTTTGTACAAGTCCCTTTTCTCGCCAGATTCCAGGTGGTGGATTGCGGACATTGAGAACACGGCGTCAACTGGCTGTTCGATCTTCTGTTCCCATCTTTCTTCAAGGGGCGAGGAAATAAAAGTCACTTGCTCTCCAAAAGAAGCAAGCCGCTTCTTTGCGACAGATAAGAAATCTTCTGAAGAATCCACCCAATAGGCAGTAACAGTTGGATTGAGTGTGAGCAATTTTTCCAGAAAACGACCGCTGCCTCCACCAAGATCCATTACAATCGGTTTTTCTGCGGATGCCATCCCGGATATCTTGATCATTTCATCTTGAAAATCGCCGTACTTCGGCAATAAATAGCAAACCATTGCATCATAGTCTTCCGCCATATTCGAAAAACGATGCCTGTCGATGTAAGTCATTAAGCATTCCTCATTTCTATATAATATAGTATAGGTGGCCTAAACGCCGCATTATAATACGTCTTTTTTGCAGACGAATGGAAACTAGGCTGCGTATGCGCCGCATAGTTTTCCCATTTTCTGGTAAAAACCGGCGAATTGGCGGCTATTTATTTGATTCTTAGGTTGATATACCATGCGATGTGAACAAATAGTCGTATAAAATAATTATACGCTAATAAATGAAACCGGGAGAACAGGGGACAGGGAAAATATGTCGATTTACCTGTCCCTTTTGGTACTTTTGGTAATCCTTTTGGTAATTAAAATATTTCCGATATTATCGGCGATGGATATCTATGCAAAAAAGGGGGTGTTCTTACCTTAAAAAACCTGTTTCAGACATGAAATAGACGATCAAAACTGAAATAATTCAAATCATCGGTCATCCGACGACGCAGTTGCCTAAATCAGACAGTCTTCCCCAAAAGATATTTTCTATACGATGGATCGGGCCTGTCCAACAAATGGTTCAGATCGTGGTTCGCTTCGCTCTCACGATCTAACCTTATTCGTTATGTTTAGTCATGCAATTTCTTCATGCCAATTCCACGCAGACCACATAATATATAATATACAAACAACCTCTATTGTGGCGAAAAAGATATAAGAAAGATAAGTATCGCCACCACCTATTATAAATATAATTGTTATCAAGCCAGCGATAATATTTGCCCACCGGTTTGCTTTATATTTCAATATGCGGGACAGAGGGATCATAGCAATTGGAATTTCTAGCAGAATTGAAAATACCAACAATAGTTTTTGCGTGATTTGAACCCCTACATTGCCAGTAATAATATCTTCAAGTGCACCAGGATTCATAAATCCGACGATATCTGCAAAAATCATATTAAACATTACAAATATCCATAATGTTGATAACTTTACTTTCATATCATCCATATGAGCAGCTTTCTTTGTTGTTTTAATTTATTGCATTGATTCGATATAATGTTACTTAAACATAACGATGGGTTCAGTTGCCGCTGCGCTGATGGTATGTCATTGATGAATTTGCCAAGTGCGCTGCACTTGCCCTCACTGAGGGCGATTGCGGTCAACTGAATGCACTCGTTAAGTTCAAGGATGTTCCACTGTTATTACCACATTTCCTTTCTTACGTCCTGTATCAACATATTTGTGTGCTTCAACAATTTGTTCTATGGGATATTTCCTATCGATGACTGCCTTAAATTTTCCTTGCTCGAATAGTGTGTTGAGTTGATTGAGATATTCAGCTTTCAGTTTTGGAGATCCCTCATTAATGGATGCATATTTCCCGTTCGGAGAGAGCACCTTTTTACACTGAGTTTTTAGGCTTTTCTTGTCAATCTTGCCGTGAGGAACCGCATCCAAAATAAAATCATAACGCTCTTCACTACCGGACAAATCCTCTTTCCTATAATCAATCACCTTATCAGCTCCAATCGATTTTACTAATTCTACATTCCTTGTACTACATACACCTGTAACTTCTGCACCCAGATTTTTAGCAAGTTGCACCGAAGTTGTCCCAAATGCTCCTGAAGCACCATAAATTAGAACCTTTTGTCTCTTTTGAATTTTACCTTTTTCCAGATAATAGGGTGCCAAAACACCCCCATAGGCAACGGCAGCAGCCTCCTCATAGCTCATATTATAAGGCTTAATTACAAAACAGCTTTCTTTGGACTCTTTTTCAGAAATACACAGATAGCCTGCATAAGCTCCGAAACTGGAACCATTGAACCCATAAACCTGATCTCCCTTTTTGAATCGTTTCACATTTTTACCAACTGATTCAATTTCCCCTGCGAAAACGAGTCCAAGAATTGGTTTTCGCGGCTTGGTAAATCCTATCACAACTCGAAACATCAGCCCCAAGAGAAGAGGAAAATTGGCACTACGGATTAACACATCACTTCCCGTTACTGCTGATGCATAATTTTTTATAATTACTTCATTGTCCTTAGGCACTGGCTTGGGCAACTCGATGAGCTGCAATACCGACGGTGGGCCATATTTTTTACAGACAACTGCTTTCATGCGATTTCTCGTCTTTAATATTTTGCAATAGTACTGACTGTATGTATCTACTGTTCTTAAATGTTCATTTTATTACCTGAATCTTGTACGAAAAAAAAAGAATAGTTGAAAAACCATCTGGAATACCATCAATAAAGGGTTTGAACCAGAAACCTTAAAAAAGATGAGGTACCCAAATGGTAAAACAACGCAAAGATAATACCAAGAAAAATCGCACAGGTAAAGGGTCCGGAAGGAATAGAGATAACGCCAGGAAAATCAACGCTCGAACTCCTTTTGAAACGTGCAGCGAGCAATTAAGCCCGTTTGGTGGGCTTTTGGCGGTAATCAAGTTTTTTAATTTAGTAGAATTTAGACAGATTTTTTCCTCAACCTATATTAAATGGGCCTGGTTCATCCCCACGGGTGTGGGGAACACGTAGTATACTTGTACTGAAGCATTGTCCGGAACGGTTCATCCCCACGGGTGTGGGGAACACTGATGAAATCATCACCGTTACCGCTGTTAAAGCGGTTCATCCCCACGGGTGTGGGGAACAGGTGTTGGTCCTCGATCTCTTTTCTTTTGTCGTCGGTTCATCCCCACGGGTGTGGGGAACACAGATTGAACGTATGCAAGAAAGAATTGAATACCGGTTCATCCCCACGGGTGTGGGGAACACACTATGCCAAGTGATTTGTCTACCTTGAGAATCGGTTCATCCCCACGGGTGTGGGGAACACTCCTGCCAGGGATTCATGACCAGCACATAATGCGGTTCATCCCCACGGGTGTGGGGAACACCCTAATTTACTCATCTTTTATTACATTATTTACGGTTCATCCCCACGGGTGTGGGGAACACTCGTTGATTCGGATGATTAGTAATTTCAATGGCGGTTCATCCCCACGGGTGTGGGGAACACCACATCGTTGGCCGCCTGAGTTATTCCACGATCGGTTCATCCCCACGGGTGTGGGGAACACCTGCGGTTCACCAAAAATAAAACCTTGCTTCCCGGTTCATCCCCACGGGTGTGGGGAACACAGCAACATAAAACGAAAAGGAGTAAGGAATGGCGGTTCATCCCCACGGGTGTGGGGAACACTATGGATCAACAGTAATCGTCCCGGAAACCCGCGGTTCATCCCCACGGGTGTGGGGAACACTCTTGGGTTGTTAAGATCTTTCCCACATCAACCGGTTCATCCCCACGGGTGTGGGGAACACCCTTTTTCGCTTCCACTTCTTTAGCTATCCGGCGGTTCATCCCCACGGGTGTGGGGAACACTTCAATCCCCATAACGATTTTTATGGTTGAACCGGTTCATCCCCACGGGTGTGGGGAACACAGGAAATAGTAGACACGTGGAAGGGAAAAAAACGGTTCATCCCCACGGGTGTGGGGAACACGCACATACCCAACAATTTCAAAAACCACATACCGGTTCATCCCCACGGGTGTGGGGAACACAACTTTATGTTAGTCGCAAAAACACCATGGTACGGTTCATCCCCACGGGTGTGGGGAACACATAATGTGGTATAACTCCGTATCTAATATTTGCGGTTCATCCCCACGGGTGTGGGGAACACAGATACCGGAGATAACCCCGAAGAGTAGGACACGGTTCATCCCCACGGGTGTGGGGAACACATGTCCACCCAGGTCCGGGATATCAACGTGCCCGGTTCATCCCCACGGGTGTGGGGAACACCGGAGTGGACGGAGGGAACATTGACCAAAGAACGGTTCATCCCCACGGGTGTGGGGAACACCAGACGTGTGGGAATATATAGAGACGTTTAAACGGTTCATCCCCACGGGTGTGGGGAACACCAATGAAACATCATGATTCGAATTTGAAAGGACGGTTCATCCCCACGGGTGTGGGGAACACAATATTCAATAGCCGATGCAAAACTCGCCGGCCGGTTCATCCCCACGGGTGTGGGGAACACCATTCAACGAATGGATAGCATCAAATCAAAAACGGTTCATCCCCACGGGTGTGGGGAACACAGTCTTACGGCTTCCGTGTCGCAGCCGCCGGACGGTTCATCCCCACGGGTGTGGGGAACACCAACCACCGAGACTACTCCGCCACCGAAAACGCGGTTCATCCCCACGGGTGTGGGGAACACATCGCTTTTAGGCCGTCCGGGTAGAGGGAAGACGGTTCATCCCCACGGGTGTGGGGAACACGCGTGACCGGCTTTGTTGACGTCCTCTAAGTACGGTTCATCCCCACGGGTGTGGGGAACACCTACGTGATAAAAGCAAATCATAATACTATTCCGGTTCATCCCCACGGGTGTGGGGAACACCTGGGTCAGTCATAATGTTGTTAAAGCACACTCGGTTCATCCCCACGGGTGTGGGGAACACTTGATTTAAACAGATACGAAGTAATAAACTTGCGGTTCATCCCCACGGGTGTGGGGAACACCACCCATCACCCAGACATGCGAACTCAGACGGCGGTTCATCCCCACGGGTGTGGGGAACACCTGATGAATTCGAGCGAACTCTTATCCAGGTACGGTTCATCCCCACGGGTGTGGGGAACACCGTCGAGGGATTCGACGATGATCCGGATATCACCGGTTCATCCCCACGGGTGTGGGGAACACTACGGGGACGCCGACCAGGGCGCCGTAAAAGGCGGTTCATCCCCACGGGTGTGGGGAACACCAATGGAAATTTTACACAACCGACGCCTACCCGCGGTTCATCCCCACGGGTGTGGGGAACACATGTCAACGGTAGTGGTGATATTTCCGAAAACCGGTTCATCCCCACGGGTGTGGGGAACACTCGGCTTTAGGGCCGGGCTTGGGAACTGCAATCGGTTCATCCCCACGGGTGTGGGGAACACTATCGTTGGTTGAACACCACCCAGCTCCACAAGCGGTTCATCCCCACGGGTGTGGGGAACACGGGTATTGGGAAAACGTCAAGAATCAGGCCGTCGGTTCATCCCCACGGGTGTGGGGAACACACCATCAATGTTGGTATATTTCTGCCTAACGTCGGTTCATCCCCACGGGTGTGGGGAACACGCTTCAACACCGCATATTTTGAAGAAAAAGAGCGGTTCATCCCCACGGGTGTGGGGAACACTGTTCCGCGGCAGTCCATGATTGCCCCGTGGCCGGTTCATCCCCACGGGTGTGGGGAACACAGATATTTGGGGAATGAAATTACATCAGAAAGCGGTTCATCCCCACGGGTGTGGGGAACACAGACATTGGTCTGTTAGGACCTATTGGGGGGCCGGTTCATCCCCACGGGTGTGGGGAACACAAGAAAAATCAACCCCGCACACCTCAAAAACACGGTTCATCCCCACGGGTGTGGGGAACACCGGAACAATTTAGTATTATCAATAACCATTACCGGTTCATCCCCACGGGTGTGGGGAACACATAGTACGCATTGTGAGTATGACTGTACGATGGGTTCATCCCCACGGGTGTGGGGAACACTAAAGGGCAGGGCATATAATGGCCGACTCCAAAGGTTCATCCCCACGGGTGTGGGGAACACGGGAGCGGCTGATGCTGCACACGACCATGATACGGTTCATCCCCACGGGTGTGGGGAACACCGTAATTTACACCCCTTTTTATCTCCATAAAGCAGTTCATCCCCACGGGTGTGGGGAACACAAGTTTTTATTAAAGGGCGGGTGAAAATACGACGGTTCATCCCCACGGGTGTGGGGAACACCGTGTCTCTCGACTATCCAGTTGTTGGTCCTGCGGTTCATCCCCACGGGTGTGGGGAACACACCGAGGCGTTTTGTGCGGCCTGGGAGAAGGCCGGTTCATCCCCACGGGTGTGGGGAACACATGATGTTACCTCCTGTATATCGTTTTAATTACGGTTCATCCCCACGGGTGTGGGGAACACACTCAGATGGTTGCGGGGATACTCAATTCCTACGGTTCATCCCCACGGGTGTGGGGAACACGAGAACGGGCTCGAATTTAGAATCAAAGTATTCGGTTCATCCCCACGGGTGTGGGGAACACCGACAGCCTTAAGGGGCGGTATGTTAAAAACCCGGTTCATCCCCACGGGTGTGGGGAACACAGGGTTGTTGCGCCGTAGGGTAGGAGGGATACCGGTTCATCCCCACGGGTGTGGGGAACACGCATATGTGTATTTTTTATTCATGTCACACTCCGGTTCATCCCCACGGGTGTGGGGAACACAGACCCGTGATAACGACAACATAGTTGTTATCAGGTTCATCCCCACGGGTGTGGGGAACACTCTTTCTGGAACCTGCTGAATTTATATTAGTTTCCGGAATGAATTTTTTCTACCACTTTTTTTCATCTGTTTTTAATGGATATCCAAATCAAATTGTCAAAGAGCAGGGGCCGGTTTGAGCGAATCCGGCGGCAGGAATGAAACAAGGCGCAGGCCATCATAATCAATAGGTATCCGGCGGTTTTCGCCATGGGTCTGGAAATCGAATCCGGATTCTGTGTTGGTGGCCCAGGCCATGGCCACATTGCCGGTTTCTGCCAAGGCCTCTATTTGTTCCCAGATCATTTCGCGAATGCGTTTTGATACGTCTCCCACATAGACTCCGGCGCGTATTTCCAGCAACCAGATGGCCAGTCTTCCGCGAAGTCGCGGGGGAACATTTTCAGTGACCACCACGAGCATGCTCATTTTATTTGCTCCTGTGCCCTTCGTCCCCGAGAGACTCAGGTTCGGGAATGGCGGGTGGTTGGGCATCTTCGGGCGGAGGCGGCGGTGAGATCTCCCCGGCGGCCAGCATCTCCTCGATGGCGGGGATGATCTTTTTCAGCAGGCGTGTCTGGCGAAAACTGTCCCGACAGGCCATACGCACTGCCCGGTCCGGCTGGGCCGGGTGTTTTGCCGCTATCTGAAACGCCACCGGCACCACGGTATCGAATTTAAACACATCGGCCACATCATACACAAAAGACAAGGGCTTACCCGTGTGGAGGAATCCGACGGCAGGCGCATAACCGGCGGCCAGAATCGCTGCCTCGGTCACGCCGTACAGGCAGGAAGTGGCGGCACTCAGGCACTTGTTGGCCAGATCGCCTTGTTCCCAGTCCTTGGGATTATAACGCCGCCCGCGCCAATCCACACCATATTGACGAGACAGTAGTTCATAGAGCTTTTTGACACGAATGCCCTCGATACCACGCAGTTGGTCCACGCTGCGCCGTTCAGGCGGTTTCTCCCCGAAACGCATTTCGAACATTTTGCGCACCACTTTAAGCCGCAGGCTCTCATCCAGGGCCAACTTGGCCTGATAAAGGAGCTTGTCCGACCGCGCACCACCCGGTTGGCCTGCCGAATACAGTCGCACTCCAGCCTCGCCCACCCAGATCAGCAAGGTTCCCGTGACCGCCGCCAGTTTCACCGCCGCATGGCTGATGCGCGTGCCCGGCTCCAACATAATGCAGGCCACCGAACCCACCGGAATATGCTTGCGCTCCCGGTCCTCGCCATCCACTTCATTGATCACCACAAAAGCCCCGTCCTTCACATCGATGCGGCCGTAGTAGACAAAGATCATGGAAACCCGGTCCTTAATGGGAATGGGTTTGAGGGGTATGAAGGGCGATTGGCTCATTGCAAGAATTACACTTATGATAACAGAGTGTTAGAATACAAAGTATCCAATTGGTAGCCAATTATTGGATCAGTATCCAATTCCCTTAGGGCGGAGCTATTAGCTACATGATTTCGTGTCCTGCTATCTTTTAGCCTCACATATTTTTACCCTCCTATGACTCCGCTCACGTTTGTCGACGGCATAGTCAATGGGATTGTCCATTAAAGTATCAGTGCCTTGCTCAAAATCCTTAACCTCGTGTTGGCAGGTAAATTTGTCCAATGCTTTACCTTGGAGCAGCTCGTTGCTTACCGCATCAATATTTTGAAAAATACCTGCAAAAATCGGCGCACTGGGGATGCAGCTTTTTCGGCCAAGCCAGATACCCCAGTCCGGATCTGAAAGTTTGTCTTTAAGATCATCGGCAACCTTGGCATCCATTTCTATCACTACTAAAAAATCAGAATCGCAGAGATATTGGCGGTAAGTAACATCACATTGCAAAACCTTTGAACCATTAGCCCTCACCTGTTGTCTTCCATCTATTTTTAGGACTTGCTGTTTTCCCTTTGCGTTAAGGGCACCCTGGACTGTATGAAAATCCTCAATACGCCTGACATTGACCGACCAATTCTTCTCACCTACCGTCCGTGTGCGAGGCAAAGCTACCGCTGTCATGGGACATCCGGCAACGGCTTCCAAAAACTCGTGCTCTTCATCTGAGCCGCGATTCAATCCTTTAGCGGCACAGCATAGGCCAAGGACAGCACTTTTAGTGGGAAACAGACCGGTATTCCGGTAGGTGTATTCACTGTTATAGCCCCATGACTGCAGTACGCCGCTAAGCCGCAAGACTACCAGTTTAGTCGACATGTGTCACCATCTCCTTGATAAAGGCATCAATATTTTGTTCAGGCATTACGGCTCTGCCCGTTTCATACTTCTTTAACATCCAGGTTTTATTCTGTTGCTCTTCTTCTTTTTGGAGTTTTTCAATGGATGTTTTCATAATACCTCTTCCGGCCCCCGACCATACAGGCTCTTCAAACGCATTAATAAATTGGATGGGATGGCCTTTGCTACGAACAATACCTAATACGTAGGAAGGTCGCGTATACCCGTTCATGGAGTTTTTTCGGCCCGAATTTGATGATGTCATCCCAGGCACCGCTTCCAGTGTTGCTTGCACAAAGGCAGATACGACCTCTTTCCGTTCTTCGGTTGTCATGCATGCAAGATGCTCCTTGTCTGCCAGCATATCCAGGTTCAGTGCGGCAAATCGATAATAAACGGATGAATTGAATTCAAGCGTACCCGTCATACCTGCACCAGAATCCCCTTCTTTTTGCCAATCATCTACAGTGGCAAAAAAATCCAATTCGTTGTCTACTTTATGGGTTGAAATCGGATGATTAAACATGGCTGCGCCATCGATGGTCAATGAATGATCATTGGCAACCATACGGCCAAAAAGTGCTAAATCTGCAACATCTTTAAGCACACTCACACCGATGGCCTTAACCGCTTTTTGCCCCACTGATGCTATTTTTTTTTCAAGTGCATTTATTTCTTTCACAATTTTTTTCTTTTGATCATCATTTGCCCTGTCTGCCTCGTTTTGCTTACTCACTTTTTGGGATAATGGGTCATCATCTAATTCACCAAGATACTGAGTAAACAAATTGGCTATAGCCTCGAGCTCAGATTTGCTTGTGTAGTGAACAGTTTTTACCCTGTATAGTTCCTTTTTTTCAGCATCTGAATCCATTTTTCCTATAACTGATGCGATGCTTTTAGCGCCCTCCAAAGATTCCTCTTCGCTCTTCCCCAATTTTTTCAGCTCATTCTTTAGGGGGTCAATGATCAACCGGCTGCGTTTCCCCTCAAAATACGGACTGATTTCATGGGCGTATTCACGTATCGCCCGCTTCCAACTTTGGCTTGACACGCGAGCGCGTTGAACACCACCGAAGAAAGCTGTTTTTGGTGAACCCAAATCATCACGATTCAAGCAGGTTACGGGTACGGATTGTAAAATGTGCAGTTCCAAGTGTTTCATGCTAATCTCCTATCAAAAATTATGTATTAAATTTGAGCGGGTTTGATCATTATCAGGCCAAAGCCGAATCCTTTGGCGGAACCGATACCTTCTTGAATAACTTTTTCAAAAGCTGATCTATCGGTGACGTGCAGTGCGCCTTGAAACCGCACCCCGATATGCAAGCCCTTTTTGCCATTACGGTAAAAACGATGGTTAACAGGTTTTCTTATTTGCAATGGGATTTCATCCGCCGGTTGAAACCCGTGGCTTTTACCTTTTCTCGATAACCACTCCCTTTGAGATAAATCATTCATCAAGGTTAAGCGCCTGCCGTTTTTGGTATAGCCGCCATTACCGTCCGTTTTTTTTACCGACTTGGTTGGGTTGGCATATAAATCAAAAAAGTAGCTGGGTTGGGAGAGATAGTTTTTATCAATTCTGATAAGCTGCCATTGATCATCCCCGCACCAGTCCGGCTTCAGAGGCTCAAAGACTGATAATATCAGCAACTCGGCGCGGCTTGATTTTAGGGTGTAGCGACTCAAAAAGGGAGTAGGCCCTTTATCTTTCTGAGGGCTATTGTTTCTTTCTTTTAATTCCGGATGATGTTCAAACAGGGTCCAGGCTTTTTTATGCCATGCATAGTTATCGTGGATTCTTTCTTTGGCAAGCTGCTCATAGCCGAATGATAATTTCATAAGATTAATCATTGTCGTCTGCCTCGCTTTCCGGTTTTTCATCATCCTTACTATCGTCGACTATCCAAAACGCTTTGCCCCATGCCAGCTTTATCCTGTTTTTTTTGTAATCCGCATGCCAGCCGATCAAGTCTTTTAACAATTGGATGTAGTTGACTGGTATGTTGTCTCTTCTGGCGCGTAATACCAAGCGCCGGACGCGAGCAAATATTTCCTCTCCGTTTGCTGCCAGCGCGTATTGAAAGTGTCTGGAAATCGGTCCGGATTCGCCTTGAGCTATTTTCTGTTTTTCATCCGAGTCCAGTAGTTGTCGGCATAAACTTCCAAAATTTCCCTTGATAGTATGGTTCGAGTGGTGTGCGAATAATCCTGCTACCGTTTGCAAGGCTTTCATTTGATGAGGTCTATCAAAATTCATAAACCTGCTTAGCTGAGGCCAAGTTGCCTGGGCCTGGGTGTCAATCAAACCCTTACGCAGGATTGCCAATTTGCCTCTGTCGCCATCCATTCCTTGTAAATACTGTACGAAACCTTCTGCAAATGTTTGGCTCATGCTTCCTCCTTTTGATAAGATCGCGTCGGGTGCAGTAGCAGCCACCCTGCAACATAGGCTTTTATTTGACGCGGGCTTTCCTGTGCGCAAAGAGTTTTGTAGGTCTCTTCTGCAGCATTATTGATTGCACTCTGCCACGCTTGTTTGGCTTTTTCCCGCTCTTGGTCCTGATCTGTACCTATCAGGGAAACATAGTGCATTAGCACGTGCCGCTGTTTTTCGATAAGAGTCCAATAATGAAACAGATATTTAGTTTTAACTTTATTTTTGAGTGAACGGTATTTTTCACTTTCATTTTTTTTTAATCTTTCCCCTGTAAAGCTTTTATTTACAATTCTGCCCATATCGGGAAGTAAAAGTGAAAGATATCGTTGAATTGATCTGTCTAACTTGGAGGCTTTTATTTCTGATTTTTTTACTTCGTTACTATAAGACGATCTACATCCCTCAGATATGGAATAATAATCCGGCACATGGAGGATAGACTCTACCGAATCAAGAATTGATGCCTTCTCCCGCTTCAAACCCAAAATATGTAAATCATAACTTTCAGATTGAGATTGTTTCTCTATTGCTGCCGGTCCTCCGATATCATTTTTATCTGAAATACGCTTCGTTGTAATAGCATTGAGCTCACGCCATGGTGTTGTTGTTTTACAACCAATAATTTTATATTCTTGTTTTTCTTTTATTGTTGAAACGACTTCGACTGATGTCGTTTCTTTAAATTCCGGATAGGCGGGGTAAACGAAGCCATCTCCCATTAGCATTGTTTTTTTATCTGGTAATATCTTTAGCCACCTACTCATTGGAACAAGACGGCCAATATAAGTTAATGTGGCATTTTTAATTGCCTTTTCGTCGAAAGGTGAAGATGGAAAACATTCCCAGATCGGGACGCCAATATTCTCTCCGTATCTATCCGCAAGTTGCTCTTGTGTGAGTATGTTTGCATGGAGTGTTTTAATAAGTGTATTCTTTCTTACAAAACAGTGGATCATAGATTGGGGCGCGCAAGGAGCATCTTTAACCCCGGACTTAGATGTTGATGTTTTGCCCCACGTTGCTTGTGGACATAGACCGCCCAGGGAAAAATTATTGAAACTCAACATCGAGATGATTAGGCTCGACTCATCTATCAATCGGCTTGGCGCATCCTTCGTCGTTCCAATACCACCATGGTCAAATAATGTTGTGTTGTTACCGGTTGCCAGAGCAAAGTTTAATTTTGTAATTGGTGTCGGCTCTTTGTTAAATGGCTTCAACTCAGCGATCTGTAAAAATGGCTTTTTTTCATCAAATAGATTGAAGCTACCATTCCATTTTTTTAAATAGCCTAAAGCTGTTTGTGGAAATTCGTCTATGCAAGCATCCCATTCATCTTCAACAGGTCCACCAGTTAGAGCGGCTTGCACAATGCAAAGAAGCAAACGCATGACACTAACCCGCTCATGTGGCTTTAGCACTAAATCCAACCATTCATTCGGTTGCTCAAATAGATGATTCAGGCTGATGTAGCGCAGCCTGTTTTTTGTGTCGGTTACGGGCAACCAGGGGTCAGTCACAAGATTCATCATCACCTCCTTTTTTGTAGGTTTGCACTATACCCAACGTTTCACTCCATTGAATTGTTATACCGGACTTTAGCCCATTGATTTTTAATCCATTGTTTTCACCCAAAACAGCCAGGCAGTGATTTCCTTTTAAATAAAACGACACCGCAGGGGCTGATTCCACTGTTTCAAAGGACCATGCATGAACTCGTGTGATGTTTTTATGGATCGTTCTGGCATGGTTAATATCAAACTTTTCAGGGGTCTTCGCTATGCACTCGCCATTGAGGAAAAATATTTCGGTTTCCTCAATACGGGTTGCAATTAAAAGGGGAATCGTTTCGATGTTGATGAGGCGGGTTTGTTTCCCTTCCTCATCATTCAAGGCGGCTTTGGCAAACAGGTGAGTATTTGCTATGGCTAACTGTTTTTCAGCGAATTTAGTTCCTTTCACATCTCCGTGCAGCGTATTCCAGGAATCGGAATCGCTTTCATTGTATCGGTAGGTTAACTTTAATAGCTCACGGATATCAGAGTTGCCGTCCTGGTCAGCAATATTGATAGAATCAAATTTGTCCATATGCAGTGTCTCATAGGTCTTCAGCAGTACATAAGGCTGATAGACCTTGGCTTTTGTTCCCAGAACCTTTTTTAATTGTTCGCTGGTGGATTGTTTCATTTCAGGAAGATCTATTTGTTCTTTGACTATCCATATTTCGGGAGCGTCAACAGGTCGCTGCGTTGCCGGTCTTGTTTCAAGATGTCGCCATAATCGTCCCATGCGCTGTAGCAGCATATCCATGGGCGCCAATTCGCTGATCAGGATGTCGGAATCGATATCAACGCTTTGCTCTACGATTTGCGTAGATACCAGAATACAGCCGCCTTCATGATTGTCTTTCTTGCCCAGCCGTTCCATCCAGTATTCTTCTTGTCGCTGCCGGATAAAGTGGGGAAAGCGTGAGTGCAGTAGTCCTACTTTAAATTTGTTTTCACGTTGTATCAGTTCACGGTATATTTCTTGGGCTGCGTTTACCGTATTACATACCCAAAGCACCCTTGCGCCTCGAAAGGCTGCGTTGCTTGCATCTGTGATTATCTGTTCCACACTCTTAAAAATACGCTTGACGGCCGGGCGAGGTTTGGGTTTCCCGCCTTGCAGGACAACCGGGACCCCTTTAATGCTTTTTCCAGTGATGAGTGGATAACTGTCGTTACGTATTTCTTCTTCGTGAAAATCAAGTAATTCATTGCGAACATTCGGCAGCAGGGTGGCCGAAAGAATGATGATGGTGCAGCCGAGTTTTTGTAACTCTTGACATAGGCATCGGACGAGGGTGCCGGTAAAGTGATCATAGCTGTGAACTTCGTCGATGATAACGACCTTGCCGGATAACGCAAACCGTCGGACAAAAAAATGTTTTACTGCAACCACAGCCATTAATGCTTGATCAATGGTGCCCACACCAAAATTAGCCAGCAGGGCTCTTTTGGCTGAGGCAAACCAATCCCGGCTGGCAGTGGCATCGCCATGAGGGCGTTTTATCAGGGTTTGTACCGGGCGCGGCTGATAGTAACCGTCCTCAAGCCATGCATTGGCGTGAGCCAAACGAGTTTTATCCGAGGTATGGGTTATTTTTTTTACAAAACCGCTTACCCTTAAATGAATACGGTTGGAAGTAAGTTGCGTGGGCAGCGCAAAATACAGACCGGATGCTTGACCGGATTGTAAAAGCTCGTAGGCACATGCTAATGCTGCTTCCGTTTTCCCTAAGCCCATAGGAGCTTCAATGATATAAATACCGGGTTTGGTGATTACCGATTGGGCTTTGAGCTGCATTTCATTGGCATTAAAACCAAAGATATCCTCGAACCAAAGATCTTTCTTTATCCATGGTTTGCACAGACCGATGCTTTCAATGGCCAATCGTGCTGATTTTTTGCCATCTTTTTCACATAAGCCATGTTTTACCGGAAAATGATTCTCGTCTGATCCGATCCAGTCCGCCACACTGGTTAACCCCATTAACCAGGGCACAATGGGATCATCTTTTTTAAGAGATATAGATTGTATTTTACCGCCGAATTGCGCTTCAATGGTGTTGATAACCTGAAGACGTTGGCTGTGCCAGATATCTGCTAATAAAAATTCTATATCTTTAGGTTTGTTGTGGTCCTGTCGATGCATCTTGCCATGATGAGCTCCCGCGATGATTGCCCAGGCAGTGGCTTCCGATTGCCTGAAACCTCGACTTTGGAGCAGGAGTTGAATTGAATCCTGACTGTGTTTTTCGTGACGGGTCCCTGCTTGCGCTTCCCATGCATTGCGCGCCGAAATGATTTTTAAGCCTTCCCGCTCTAACCAAACCGGGCACATCTGTAGAAATCCAGGAGACCACTTGCCAATATCATGGCATGCGGCAATGATTGCTGCAAGCATGTGATTGATTTTCGTGTGAGGTATTTCCATACCCTGCTTCATCAACTCAAGTACCACCCAGCCAACATGGCGGCAGTGCTCGAATACAGACAATCCGGGATTTCCTTCGGTGTCGGTTTTTGACCACCCGCTTTTTTCGGGATCAAACTGATAATGCATAAACACATTCATTTTTTGCGTTTCCTGCTCTTGACTCGCTAATTGAGGTTTGCTTCACCCTACCATACCTGGTGGGACATCCGGGTTCCTATGTCATATGATTTTTTATGTTTGCTTGTATATTTTTGTCATTTTTTCAATTTCAGACCTGATTTCGTTTCGAAGTTCTTCGGGTGCGATCACTTCACAGTCCGCACCGAATTGCAGGATCTTCATTTTAATTTCGCGGAAGTCGCATACGGGCAGGGTCAGCTCAAGGCTACCGTCGGCGTTTTCACTGATCTCCTGCCGGGAATGCCAGTGCTGTTGGCGGATCCAGCGGGACCGAAACGGTGTGAATCGCAGAGTGACCGGTATCGCCCGGTTTCCCTGGAACAGGCCGAAGGCGTCTTCCACAAGGGGATGCCATTGTTCAACAGGTCTGGGGATGAAGTGCTGTTCCATGGTTTTCAGGTTGTGCATCCGGGCCAGGTAAAATTTTCGCCAGGCCTTGCGGCTCCGACACCAGGCGGTGAGTACCCACGAGGCCATATAGTGCTGGAGGTGGTGGGGTTCCGTGATGCGCTGGGTGACGGCATCGGTCTGCGGGGAGTGGTAATCAAAGGCAACCCGGCGATGATGAAGCAGGGCCCAAGCGATCTGACGGAATGTCATCTCCTGGGTGGCGCTGTAACCGCTCCACGTGGCGGAAAAGGCCTCGTTGATAATTTCGGGATCGACTCGCGGTTTACATGCCCCTGAAAAAATCTTGTCCGTAAGTAGCTTCAATTCACGGCTGATAAAACCGCTGGCTGTCTGATCCAGCAGCCGCCGGGCCAGAAGCAGGCAAAGGATTTCCTGTTGACCAGCAGGCAGGCAGGGCAGTTCAAAGATTTCATCTGTGTAATAGTATCCTTTGCGGCATGGATCATACTCCAAAGGAGCCTGAAACCGGTCCCGCAGGCAGGTGATGTCGCGTTGTGCGGTCTTGGTGGATACTTCGAAGCGGTCTGCCAGGCGCGACGCATTGGGTCGGCACTCGGATTTTGCCTGATCATGGAACCAGACCAATCGCTCCAATTGCGGCAGAACCTGCATGATAGTTTCCTTCTGCTTTAGGGAACATCATAAACTTATCTGACGTCTCAGGATCACTTTGCCACATTTTCCGGGTTTTGTCTGTGAACTGGTTCACGTTTTAATGATTATTGTCATCTTTTTTCTATTAATGGTGAACATAGAATCGGATCGGTATTCAACCGAATTTGAAATGGCAAAGGCATTCGATTGGATCTCTTTCAAATGATCAGACCTGGAGCTCCGGTCCCGTCTTCTTTATGCAATTTGTAAATCTTTTTGACAATCTACATAATAAACAACAAACTGGAGTCTTGATAAAGGAGCCTAAAATGGACAAATCGGCATGGCTGGTATCGATGATTACGAATTTTGTCGCGGACTCAGAGGTTAATTCCCTGAATCCGCCCGGTGGTGAACCGGCGTTCGATGCGCCGCTGGTGGGGTTTTCCAGTGGGGCCGATCCCTTGTACGGGGAATATGTCTCACACATCGGCGATTTCTACCTGACGCCGTTGAGAATATTCCAACTGGCTTTTCCGGAGGAGCCGCCGGTTTCACCGGGGGATCTGACGATGATCAGTTGGGTGCTGCCGTCCACGGACGCCACTCGGCAGGACCATGCGGCGGAGAAGAAACAGCCGTCGGAAAGATGGGTGCGGGTGCGCCATTTCGGTGAGAAGTTCAATGAGACGTTACGACGCCATGTGACGGACCGATTGTCCGATGCGGGGATACTTGCGGTGCCCCCGTTTCTCGCCCCGTTCTGGGCGCGGTCCGGCGAAGGCCCATACGCGCCCTGTTCCAACTGGTCGGAACGCCATGCGGCTTATGCCGCCGGATTGGGCACGTTCGGGCTCTGCGACGGGTTGATCACGCCGGTGGGGAAAGCCATGCGCACGGGTTCGGTGGTGGCCCGGATGTCCGTTGCGCCGACCCAAAGGCCATACACGGACCATCATGCATACTGTCTTTTTTATTCCCACGGCACCTGCGGCAAGTGCATCCCCCGGTGCCCGGTGAATGCCATCGGCAAATCGGGTCATGACAAGAAAAAATGCATGGATTACACCGAGCATGCCATGAATGCCCATGTCCGCAAGACCTATGGCATCGACACCTATGCCTGCGGACTCTGCCAGGCCGGCGTACCCTGCATGGCACACATACCGGCTCCCGAGGAAGGAGAATAGGATGTAAACAGCTCAGATACAGACCTGTTGCATGTCCATTCTCGTAATGTCAAATGTCAAAGCTCAAATTCCAAATGGCAGTATGCTGTCCATGTTTAAGGATCGCTTTGTAATGGAGTGATAATCAATCGGCAGAATACCTTCATTTGACATTTGGATTTTGTCATTTGACATTACCTCCCTACCCCTGCACCTTGTATCAACGCATACCACTATTTTAATGTATCTGATACCATTCCGAAGCCACATGCGATCACCCTGCCGAATACTTTATTACCCTTTGACATTATTATATTTTTGTGACATTCAAACAGGACTGTCGCACCTGTTTTTACCATTCCGGCCCATACCCGGTGGTGCCACTTTGTGGAAACCGCTGAATGAAATTTCATAGACTGACGGCGACTTGAGAAACACCAGCCCGGCGGCCGGTTTCTTTTAGGATCCATTCCATGCCTGATTGGACCAAGGCTTTCATATTGGGAGTTCTACTCAGTGTGCTGGGGGTCGCGTTGTGTTTTTCGCCGCCCGGGCACCAACTTGAGGAGTCGTTCGGCCTTGGACTGCTCTTTAAGATCAGGGGTCCGCGGAAACCACCTGAAGAGGTTGTTGTCATCGGCATCGATCAGGCATCGGCAAGGGCCTTGAACCTGTCGGAGAAACCGGAAAGATGGCCCAGAATCCTTCATGCCCGGTTGCTCCGGGCGCTCTCGGAAGTCGGTGCCGGGGTTGTCGCTTTTGATATCATTTTTGAGGAACCTCGTGATCCAGCGCATGACAATGCCCTGGCAGAGGCCATGCAAATGGCCGGGAATGTCGTACTTGTTGAGGTTCTGCGCAAAGAAAAACTACCCTTTGATTCCACCACATCTCCGTCTTCAGGGCAGATAAAAATCGAAAAACTCATCCAACCCATCGATCTGTTCAAGGAAGTCAGCGTGGGACTTGCGCCCTTCCCTATCCCGAAGGTTCCGGTGAGGGTAAGTCAATACTGGGCGTTCAAAACAGGCGCTGGAAACCTGCCGTCGCTTCCAGTGGTAGCATTTCAGGTTTTTGCCCGGAACGCTTACGAGGATTTTCTGGATCTGATGGCCACCGGGGATGCCCTCATCGCGGAGGGTTTGCCGTCGGACCGGGAGCGGCTTTTATCTGCCGGCAATGTACACAAAACGGTGCGGACCATCCGTGACCAGTTCGAGGCGAATCCGGCGCTGGCGTCGACCATGCGTGCGGAGTTATCCATCTCCGGCGCTAAGCACCCGCCGCTGCTGATCCCGCTTATCCGCATGTATGAGGGCCGGGACAGCCGATACCTGAATTTCTACGGCCCTCCGGGCACCATCAGGACCATCCGGTATCATGAGTTGGTGGATGTCGGGAACGGCGCAATTAACCGGGAGTTGCTGTCGGAACTTAAAGGGAAAGCCTTGTTTATCGGGCTTTCGGAAAGAGAGATGCCCATCAAAACGGACGGTTTTTATACGGTTTATTCTCAACCGGACGGTGTGGACCTGAATGGTGTGGAGATCGCGGCCACCGCATTCGGGAATCTGCTGGAAAACAAACCGGTCCGCACCCTTTCGCCTTTCCTGCTGATCCTGGTGATTGCGATGTCGGGGGTGATCCTGGCCTTCATCTGCCGGATGATGAGCTATACCCCGGCCGGTCTTGTCTCGATTGTTTATTGCGCAATCTTCATCTGGGTCGTCGGGCTGGGTTTCGCTGCCGAAGGCTGGTTTTTTCCATTGGTCACGGTGGTTTTTTTTCAGGGGCCGCTGGCATTCACTACCGGGGTCATCTGGCGGTATGTGGACGTCAATAAGGAACGCAAGGCGATCCGTCACGCATTCAATTTTTACCTCCCACCGTCGGTGGTGGATCAGATCGCCTCCGGTAAAAAAGCGATAACCGCGGACGGGCGGGTTCGCCATGGCGCTTTTTTATGCACGGATATGCAACACTACACGACCTTATCGGAAAAAACCGATCCGGAAAAACTCTATCGGTTCATGCATGGCTATTTCGAAACCCTGCTGGCGCCGGTGCGACTCAACGGGGGACTGATTTCGGATATTGTGGGGGACTCGATGATGGCCATCTGGGAAGATAAGACACCGGGTGCATCGTCCGGCCGAAATGCCTGTGAGTCGGCCCTTCAAATTCAGCGGGCGCTGGTGGATTTCTGGGCGGCGAATCCCCTGAACGCGACGTTTCCCACTCGAATCGGCATTCACTGCGGCCCGGTTCACATCGGTAATGTCGGCGCCGGTGACCACTATGAATATCAGGCAACCGGCGATACGGTAAATACCGTGTCTCGTATCGAAAATCTCAATAAACACCTGGGAACGCAAATCTTAGTCTCCGAAGAGGCGCTCGAAGGCGCAGCGGGTTTTCTGGTTCGACGCATGGGATCGTTCATCCTGAGCGGCAAATCCAACCCGGTGCCCGTCTATGAACTGATCACCTGGCAGGCGCTTGCCGACTCATCACAGCAGGAATTGTGCCTGCTATTCGATCAGGCCTTGGCCGTCTATCATGAACAGAATTGGAACGAGTCGGCTGAACGCTTCGATGCGATACTCAACCGGTATCCATCAGACGGCCCTTCCATGTTCTACAGGGATACCTGCAGGCATTATGCTGCAAACCCACCGGAACGTGACTGGGATGGTGTGATGAATGTGATGAAAAAATAGGTTGATAGCTGATATATTTTTGAATAGGTTAAGGATATCCACATCGCATGAACATATCCAATGTGACAAACACACCCACCGGCATTATCTGAATCGCTACAAAAGCGCGAACTGGCCTGGTTACAAATTGGACGGACAAGGAGATCACAGGTGCAAAAAGGACGACTTTTAGCAGGACTATCTATTTTGGTATGGATGTTATTGCTGCCGGGGCACCCCTCTGCCTCTGCTTCGGAATGTGACAATTGGATGGCTGAAGCCGTATCCGTGCAGGGGACCGCCCAGATGAAAAAAGACGGCGGCACCACATGGCAAAACATTTCCGCCGGTGATCGATTTTGCGCCGGCGACATGATACGCATCCTGGAGGACAGCCGTGCCGCCATAGTACTGCAAAACGAAGCGGTGATCCGGCTTGATGAAAAAACCACCATTACCCTGCAACCGGAGCCGGAAACGACATCCACCTTACTGAGAATCATCAGGGGTGCGGCGCATTTTTTCAGCCGTATCCCCAGAAGTCTTCAAGTGGCCACGCCGTTTGTGAACGGGTCGGTTGAAGGCACTGAATTTTTCGTTCGCGTGGACGACCGGCAGACCTATTTTTCCGTTTTTAAAGGCAGGGTCAGGACGTTCAATGAAGCGGGCGAACTGCTGTTGGCCGCCGGAGATACCGCCGTTGCAACACAGGGCGGACGGCCGGAGCTGAAAATGGTGATCCACCCGCGAGATGCTGTGGCCTGGACACTCTATTATCCGAAAATAAGTGGTTCGGACACACGGACGGCGGAAGCGTTGGAACAGGCCGGTACCTATCTCGATGTGGGCCGTGTGGACAAGGCAAATGTTATTCTGGACCGTCTGTTGGCGGAAGACCCGACGAACGGTGACGCACTTGCGTACAAAACGGTCGTCGAACTGGCACGGAACCGAAAAGCAGCGGCAAAAACACTTTCCGAAAAGGCCCTTGCCGCCGACCCGCAATCCGTGACGGTGAAAATGGCGGTTGCGTATGTCCTGCAGGCGGATTTCGAGATCGAAAAGGCGCGCGACACCTTGATTGCCGCCGCCGTGGATGATCCCGGCAACGCGCCACTCCATGCCCGAATATCCGAGCTTTGGTTGGCCTCCGGACATTTGGACAAGGCATCGGCCGCGGCCGGAAAAGCCGCCGCCTTGTCGGCCGATCAAAGCAGACCCCACACCATTATGGGGTTTGCCCATCTGTCACGGTCCGACATCGATGCGGCTGTGGTCGCCTTTGAAAGGGGAGCATCCCTTGATCCGGCCGATCCCCTGCCCCGTCTGGGACTCGGTATTGCATGGATCAGATCCGGCGACCTGAAGGCCGGCAGGGGACAAATCGAAATCGCCGCATCGCTTGACCCGGGGAATTCTCTCGTGCGCAGCTATCTCGGCAAGGCTTTCTATGAAGAACGGCAGACCCGCCTGGCCGGCCGGCAGTATGAGGTGGCCAAGGAACTGGACCCCAACGACCCCACCCCCTATTTTTATGATGCCCTGTTGAAACAAAGCGAAAACCGGCCGGTTGAGGCCCTTCACCAATTGCTGCAATCCATTGCACTCAATGACAACCGGGCCGTCTATCGATCACGGCTGCTGTTGGATGAAGATCTGGCGGCCCGGAGTGCGGGTCTGGGGGAAATATATGCCGATCTCGGCTTTCAGCAACTGGCGATGGTTCAAGGATGGAAATCCATAAACACAGATCCATCCAATTACTCCGCGCACCGGCTGCTTTCCAATGTTTACGCCGCCCGGCCCCGAAACGAAATCGGCAGGGTCAGTGAAATGCTCCAATCAATGTTGTTGCAGCCATTGAATACGGCCCCGATTCAACCCCGGCTGGCGGAAACGGATCTTCTCATCACCGACGGATTGGGGCCGGCATCCCCTTCCCTCAATGAATACAACGCCTTGTTTTTAAGAAATCAATTCCGCCTGCAGGCTTCCGGCATAGCGGGCAGCAATGACACCTTCGGAGATGAAATATCTCACAGCGGGTTGTGGAACCGGTTTTCATACAGCCTGGGGCAATTGCATTATGAAACCGATGGATTCAGAAGCAATAACGAATTAAACGAGGATCTTTATACTGCCTTTGCCCAGGTGACCCCGACACCCTGGATCAGCGTTCAGGGAGAGTACCGGCGGCAGGAAGTCGAACATGGCGACCTTGCCTTCAATTTTGACCTGGAAACCTTTGATGATACGTTGGAAAAAGAAAAGGCATCCGATACCATGCGGCTCGGATTGCACTTGCAGCCCTCACCAGCGTCGAATCTTATCGCATCGGTCATACACCAGAATACCACCAACAAGGAGGAGTCGATATTCATCGGCCTGTTTCCATACGAATTGACGCTGGACACCACCGGCTATCTTTCGGAAATCCAATACCTGTATAAACACGGGTATTGGAATCTGACATTGGGCGCCGGCCATTACAATGTGGAGTCAACCATCCGGAGCACCTTTTCCGAAGAAGCCGAATTTGATACGACGCATGACAATGGATACGCCTACCTGAATTTCAGTTATCCGAAAGCCTTCGACTGGACCCTCGGGGTCAGTGCGAATGCGCTGGACGACAGCCCCATCGGTGATACGGACAAGGTGAATCCGAAATTCGGCCTGACCGCCGATCTGATTCCCGGCACGACCCTCCGGCTGGCCGGCTTCACGGTGCTCACCCGTGACCTGGTCAACGACCAGACCATCGAGCCCACCCAGATAGCCGGTTTCAATCAATTTTACGACGATTTCAACGGCACCGAATCCGCACAGGTCGGCGTCGCCCTGGACCAGATGTTCACGGCGAACGTCCACGGCGGGGTTGAGTATTTCAGGCGGATGCTGGAAGTGCCCACCATCGGCCTCACCGGCACCATCACCGAGGACTGGGAGGAAGATGCATACCGGGCATATCTCTATCTCACCCCGTCCCGTGAAATCGCCATCAGCGCCGAATATCAATTCGAAGTGTTTGACCGTGACGTGAAGGATGAATTCGGCATTACGCCCATCGGGATGAAAACCCATTTGCTGCCGGTGGCCTTCAAGTACTACCACCCGTCGGGTTTTTTCGGTAATTGCGGTGCCACCTATGTCAATCAGGTCGTGGAACCGGCCGGGGGCGGAGACGACCTGGAAGACGACTTTACGCTGGTGGATGTCGGCGTCGGATACCGGCTGCCGAACCGCCGGGGGGTGTTCAGCATCGGCGTTAAAAACCTGTTCGATCGGGAATTCGATTACATGGGTCTGGACACGCGGACATCCCAGGATCCCAACAATCCGCCCTTTTTACCGGAAAGAACCTTTTTCGCCCGGATTTCACTGGCGTTTTGAAATGCAATGGTATTCCGGCTTTCCGATGCCGTTTTTCCATAAATAAATGTATGCATATGCGGGATTTTGGTGAGTTCAACCCCACAACCCACAACCCGAAGGGAGGAAAAGGATGAACAGAAATCATGGTAGTGCGCTTGTTAGAATTTTTATCTGCTGTGTTTCAGTGACAATGGTTTTATTGTTTTTCGGGTGTCAGCACCTTGTCGGCACCAAACCGGATCCGGTTGGACAACTGCCACCCGATGATTCGCTCAAACGGCCAGTTTACACAGGATGGGAGCATGCGCCGGTGTCAAAGGCCCTCACAGACTGGGCGGTAAAAAACGACACACGCATGTTTGTTTTCGTCACCATGCAGGGGGAAGTCAGAATCTCGGACATCAATGGCAATGAGATCAAGCCCTGCGGTATTATCGACGGCACCGAGATCAAGCCATATGAAAACAATCGATGCAAGGAGTTGTCCGGCGTCACCATCACCAACATCAATGACGAGGTGACCTTGACCACCACCGGCAGTCCGCACTGTGTGACCAAAAAAATAGATGGGTACCTGATTCAGGTGTGTAATTGACAAATCAACCCAATAGTTGCCGTGCGTCGTCTTCTTCCTCATATTGATCCGGAACCACTCTTGCGCGCTCTTCTGGAATTCAATGTTCAAGCGGTGTTAAAATCGCGGACAGGTTACACCACGTAGAACCGATCCCGCTCTTTACCAAAAGGAGCGGGATCGCCCCTATGCACCTCCTGTCACCCCCCGGCTTCAGCAAAAAAAATCATGGCCGGCCGCAACGGAAAAGTCTCCTCCCGTCATGAAAAAAACATTGACAGCTACATTACAGCTATATATAAATCACAATATAATCAAAAACTTGTAAACCGATACGATTCCCGTTTCGACTTTTATTGACAATCATCGAAAAGGAGCAGTCCGATGACAATTTCAACCCTACTGCTTGAGGCCAGACCATTTTGCGTATTTGATGATACCGCGATGAAGATCCTGAAAGATAGGGGCTTTCAGTTAATCGACATGCGTGGCTCGGGCATGCAGGATCTCGCCTTTGTGGAAGCATTGGGCAAGACGGATATCATCGTCTGCGGAAACGATCTGCTCGTCAATGACGCCGTGCTGGACAAGGCGCCGGACCTGAAGGCCGTGGCCAAACTGGGGGCCGGTCTTGACACCGTGGACATCAATGCAATGACGGCCCGAAAAATCCCCGTGTTTCATACCCCCGGTGTGAACAATCACGCCGTGGCCGATCATACCTTTGCGCTGATTCTCTGTCTGGCCAGGAAACTGCTCTTTTGTGACCGGAGTATGCGGGCAAACCAATGGGAACATACCAAAATCATGGGCCTTGAGATCTGGCAGAAAACCATCGGTATCCTGGGATTGGGCGCCATTGGACAGAATGTGGCACGGCGGGCAAAGGGTTTCGACATGAAAGTGGTGGCCTATGATCCGTTCTGGCCCGAGGAATTCGCCGAAAAATACGATATTGAACGGATGGGGATTGAAGAGGTGCTTAAGGTATCGGATATCGTCAGCCTGCACCTGCCGCTGCTTCCGGAAACCACAAGCCTGATCGATAAACATTCATTAGATTTGATGAAGCCCTCGGCCCTGGTGATCAATTGCGCGCGGGGTGGCGTGGTGAATGAAAAAGACCTGTATGATGCCCTGAAAAACGGTACCATTGCCGGTGCGGGCATCGATGTGTTTGAAAATGAACCCCCCACGGACACCCCGTTTGCAGCGTTGGACAATGTCGTGTTGACCCCCCATACCGCGGCATTCACCACCGAAGCCATGAACAAAATGAATGACCATATTGCCGAGCAGATTATTGAAATGGCCGACGGCAAACGCGCACGGCATACGGTAAACCCATCGGTCTATGAATATATGTAATGCGATGGCGTTCACCGGCGGCCGTCCGGACGGATGCTCCTCATGCGGGAAGCATCCGCTGGCATCCGTCACACTCCAGGCAAATGGAACCCCCATATTCCATCACTGTTTTTATACTGCAGGTTAACCCTCCGAAATCACAACACTCTGACCGGTATGACATCGGCCTGCCGGTGGAAACACCTTGAAAACCCCCGAAACCTTTGTTAATTTTAATCTTATTGACAATTAAACCCGAAGATTGATGACATCCGGGCAACTGAATCCGGTTGTTCATCGATTATTGCTCCGGCGGACAAATACGCAAAAACCGTATTTCCGGGTTATGGGAGACGGCGGCTACACGAAGGATATCCCCAGTGCATTCCGCCGGAAACTCCCGGTGCAATCCGGACATACGCCACTTTGCCTGTTGAGTTGCCGGGTGAATAATATCATGATACCACCGCTCACCTCGATTTGCCGACGCGGCATATCATCGGATACCGGGAGGTGAGCGGGAAACACCTTTTGTGAAGCCGGGGTCCCCCCGCGGGACCGTCAGGGGTCCGGATGATTCGTTCAAAAGCACTCGAAGTGAACATCGCAAGCTATCATGTGGATGTATCCATCGATGAAAAATACGCGGTATTCCAGGAGGTCATGTCCCCGTATTACGGGTTGACGGACGGGGTGAACACCTTTTTGAAGGAATTGTCACATCCGTATAAAAACTGGCGATTCATCATCAATGAAGCCCGTGGGTATACCCTGGATTATTTCCACCTGCTCAAAAAACATCCGAAGGGACCGGAAGCGGCAAGGATACTCATCGGGACCTTCACCGAAGCCCTGGACTCGGACGCGGACATCCCGGTGAAAAGCGATGCGGTGGATCACCTGCTGCGGTACCTTCAGAAAATTATTGTCGAATCGGAACCCGGCATGGAGAAGTTCACAGCGGTTGTTTTCGATGTATTCGAAGAGATCCGCAGCTTTCCGGATGATTATTTCCATTTATTTGTAAAAAGCTACTATCAACTCAAGCGTCTGGCAGAGAATTTCAGGGACAGGTCGAGTGATCCGCAGACGGACATCACCCCATTGATTTCCCTGCTACTGCGCTATTACCATACCGCTTATGACTACTGGTTGAGTGAGAAAAACCCCCTGGAATGGTTCGAAGAAGAAGCAGAGGATATTGAAAACCGATCGTCGTATACCGGCTTTTTCATCCCTATTTCGCATAAAACCATTGCGGCGCACAAGCGGCAGTTGGACGACATCGCGAACGAAAAGCGTTCGGTGGGCCTGGAAAAGCTTGACCGGCTGCTGGAATTGCCCAGCTACAATGAAATTGTGGAGATCTACCGCAGCATACCCGGAGCCTTGTTCGAAGCGGCGAGGACAACCTCACAGGCCAACCGGTGGAAGGTTATCTTTTTATTCCATAGCATGAATGTATCCGGACTTTCGGTGATCCATGAGGACACTCTGCGGGATATCAATCGAACCGTCAGCTGGCTGATTCAGAATGAAAGCCACATTTTCATCCGCAATCTCCTCGAACAAACTTTCTCCATATTGAAAGAGGGAACGCTTCAATACCCGGCCACGGCACTGAATTGCATCCTGAACATGGGGGAAGGGGTTTATAAAACCGACGAGAGCGAACTGGTCGACTATTTTATCGATTGCATCATCGATCTGGGTTTTCAGTCACCCCGGTTTGACGGCGTGGGTAATGACTGGCAAATCCGCGTCAACAGCGCTCATATTCAAAATATCAGGATTTGGCTGAAGCTGATCGAACTCAAACCCAAGTGGTCCCGCCGGTTGCTGTCCAACCTGATCATCCATCTGGCTATAAGCGGTGTGTTTATTAAAGACACGGACCTTTTTCCCCGTGATATCACCCAACTCCTCAACAGCGATATCGGCCCCACCTATAACCTCATCAAACAACTGGTTCAATTGCTGCCGGTATTCTTCAATGATATCGGCGCCGAGGGAAAGCTTCGGGATATTTCAACGGAGATCGACGAACTCACCAACCGCAGGGATGTGCTCATTCATTTCCTGCGCAAACAGAGTCATGTCGAAAGCAGCAACCGGATTCCGGGATTTATGGAAGCAACCATTCGCTTTTGGGAAACCAGGGACAAATCGGAATTGAAAGAATATGTGCCTCCGGCCATTTATGACAGGATCGAGACCAATGGTCCGTATATCGAAGGTGTTCACCTGGTCATTTCTCAACTCAAGAAGCGGGGCGTATCCATACCCAAAGGCTTGTTGACCTTACCCGAAAAAGAGCTATCTCACCTGCTCGAGTATGTTACCGGTGTATCACCGGCAGATCTGGACCGCGTTGAATTACTCGTCACCTACTATAAACTCCTGAACCAGAAATACAATCTGGATTCCGTTGAAATCCTGCACTATATTCAACAACTCAACGCCGAAGCGTTTCCGGATCTGGGAAAAATAAAGGCCGCTCTGAATGAGACCGATCTGCACCGGAAACTGTTTGCGCTGCTGGAATACCTGGAACTTCTGAAATCCATAGTACTGTCCCCACAATCTTTTGAGATAAAAGAGGACATCTATAAAAAAAGACATTTTACGGTGGACATCCCGTCCATGTACGGCAGCTACCATGAAATGAAATTCAATGCCATGGGGCTGACGCTTCGGCTGGAGTCCCTGGTGAACATGCTGTTCGAGGAGTTGATTTCCAAGATCGATTTGAACCTGATCACCCGCGCCACCTTCAATCAAATTTTCGATCGTCTCATGCTCTATGACAAAGCCTTAAAACTGAACGGCATCACATCGGTGGAACTTGAGACCCAGTTGGATCTTCTGGCCCACTCACTGGAGATAAGGGGATTCACCTACACGCAGTACCTGGATATTTTCAAAGGTTTTGCCCAGGCGGTGAAAAACATCATCAACGATTATTTTAACAATATTCACAGTAAAAATCTCACCCGGATCATCTCAACCATACCCAATAAACAGCTACTGAGTAAATACTTACCCCCGGCTTCCGCCACGGAAACGGAGAAACTGGCTGATCGGGTTTCGGAGATTTTCCTGAGGGACCGGCTGGCCGGATCCCTGGGTTTACAGCAACTCGATGTCTTCCTGAGCCGCATCCTGAACACCCTGTTCCATCAATCCAGCAAACTGCCCTCCCAGGAACTGCGGCTTCTGCTCAATTATGATCCCCAGGCGGTGATGATACCATTAATAAAATCCAACAGCCGGTCCACCGGTATCATTCAGATGGGCAAAAAGGGCTTGAACATGATGAAGTTGAAAAACTTCGGGATGCCCGTCCCGCCCGGTTTCATCATTTCCACCGAAGCGTACCGGTGCCGGCAGATCATCGAAGGCTTCCTGCCGGCCGCTCATAATTTCAGGGAACAGGTGGCCCGTCAGATCGCCCTGGTTGAGAAAGCGAGCGGCAAAGAGTTCGGATCCGCCACCAACCCGCTGCTTTTTTCAGTGCGAAGCGGATCTTCAATTTCTCAGCCCGGAATGATGGATACGTTCCTGAACGTGGGTATCAACGAATCCATCGCCGAAGGCCTCGCGGCCCGAACCGGCAACAAGTGGTTTGCATGGGATTCTTATCGGCGATTCCTCCAGTGTGCCGGTATGGCCTTCGGTTTGGAACGGGATGATTTCGATGCCATCATCGACGAATTCAAGGAAGAGATGGGTACGCCATTGAAGGCGGGGTTCACCGGTGAGCAGATGAAACAGGTTGCCCTTGCCTATAGACAGCGCATTCAGGACGATGGACATACCATTCCGGAACAACCCATCGAACAGGTTCACTTGACCATCAATAATGTATTGTCGTCATGGGAATCGGAAAAGGCCCGAACGTACCGAACCATTATGGGCATATCCGATGACTGGGGCACCGCGGTGACAGTTCAGGAGATGGTATACGGCAATCTGTCCCAACACTCAGGTTCCGGTGTCATATTTACCCACAATCCCAGATGGGCCGGTGAGACCCTGTGCCTGTGGGGAGATTTTTCACTCGCCAACCAGGGTGAAGATGTGGTGTCCGGACTGGTGAACACCCTTCCCATTTCCATCCAGCAACAGGATCTTGAAATGAGGAACACGGACATTACCCTGGAAAGCCACTTTCCTGAAATCTACAGAACCATGAAGGACTTTGCAAAGCTGCTGGTATATGAGAAGGGCTGGAGCCCGCAGGAGATAGAATTCACCTTTGAAGGCCCTTCGGCAAAAAACCTGTGGTTGCTCCAGACACGCGGCATGGCTATCCGTGAACGTAAAAAGGCATTCACCTTTGACTACCGGGAAATACAACAGGCGGAACTGCTGGGCAGCGGCATCGGCGTCAGCGGCGGTGCAATGAGCGGCCGTGTGGTCTTTGGGCTGGATGATATCGAACATTACCGGAAAACCGAACCCGCTACGCATCTCATTCTGGCCAGAAGCGACACCGTGCCGGATGATATCAAACAGATCCATGCGGCCGACGGGCTGCTGACGGCCCGTGGCGGTGTAACGTCCCATGCCGCCGTAGTGGTTCACCGGCTGGGAAAAACCTGTGTTGTGGGTTGCGGATCACTCATCTGCAATGAGAAGGACAAACACCTGAAGTTCACCGACGTCACGATCGAGTCCGGCGACTATATCAGCATTGACGGACGGGAGGGCACGGTATATCAGGGTAGAATGCAAATCAATGAAACCTAGTTTTTGATCATATATAAAGGAGTCACTATGCACAGTGTCGGAAAGAGCGGCAGACAATTGAAAATCGGCATTAACGGGTATGGCCGGATCGGGAAACTGAGTGTCTGGCATCATGTCGCCAGAAAGTTTTTTGATGAAATTGTGGTGAACATCGGCCGCAATGCCGGTGGCGGTATGGCCGATATCGCCCACTATACCGAAAGAGACTCCAACTACGGCCTGCTTCACGGTTTCCTCAAAGGATACAATGCGGAACCGGTGATCAGCGATGTGGATGAAAAAACCGGCACCATGCTGATCGACGGGGTGAAGGTGACGTTTCTGCGATCCGACCGAAATCCCGCGCATATCAATTGGAGAGAAAACGGCATCAACCTCGTGGTGGATACAACCGGCCAGTTCCTGGATCCGACCCTGGCCCCACGGGATGATATGGGTGCCATCCGCGGCCATCTGGAAGCCGGCGCGGATAAGGTCATTCTGTCGGCGCCATTCAAGATCAAGGATCAAGGCATCGCCATGCCCGAAGATGCCGTCACCACCGTGATGGGCATAAATGGAAATGATTATGACCCACGGCGCCATAGAATCGTATCGAATGCATCATGCACGACGACCTGCCTGGCGCACATGATGAAACCCCTGATCAACGGATTTGGGGCCAAACGCGTACTCTCCGCCTCCATGGCGACCATTCACGCGGCCACGGGGTCTCAACAAGTGCTGGACCGGCTGCCAAAATCAGGAAAAACCGACCTCCGGAAAAACAGAAGCATCCTGAACAACATCATCCTTACCAGCACCGGCGCTGCCAAAGCCCTGGAACTGGTCATCCCGGAGATGTCGGAGATCGGTTTCATCGCCGAATCCGTCAGGGTCCCCACCGGTTCGGGATCTCTAATCATCCTGGTCATCAATTTACAGGAAGACCTTTCCGGCCAAACCATCACCCGGCACCGGATCAATGACATTTACCGCCAGACCGCCGACCTGGATCCCAATAAATACCTGATTTATACGGATCATCAAAACGTGTCCGGCGATATCATCGGACTGCCCCGGGCGGCGGCCATCATTGAAGGCCATGAAACCCATACCCGAACGGCCGAGTTGACCATAGACCTGGACAAGGTGCCGGCCATCCCGGACGACATTAAAGCCGCCCTGGATGATTCGATCATCCGCACACCGGTCACCCAGGCGGTGATATACGGGTGGTACGACAACGAAATGGGCAGCTACGTAAACATGCTGGGAGACAGGACGGTATCCATAGCGGAGAGCATGAACTGAGGAATTGGTGTTGAATTTTAAATTATAAATGAGAAATTTTAAATGAAATTATAATGATAAATTTTAAAACAATGCCCCAGGGAGATTAATACCAAATTAAAAATGACAAATGCGGTTACCC
>JABDIN010000043.1 GCA_013003715.1 Desulfobacteraceae bacterium
CAGTGGTAAAAGAGACTGCCTGTTGATCGCCACCACGGATCAGGCCGAACGTTTCGATCCCACAATTTACAGACGGTTCGTGGAAAAGGGAAAGATCATCAATATTTCCGACTACTGGAAGAATCATAAGAATTTACGCGAGGTGGTGCGGCTCGAACTATTACGGAACGACATTCGGGTGGTGGAAACCCTCAGCAGATCCCAGGTGGCGGATTCCAGGCATATTTCAGTGGTGGATCTGGATCAGGCGGTTGAAAAAGTATATACCATTTTTGATGAGCGAACCCTTAAGGTCATTCCTTCGTATGTGCGGAAACTCATCCACTCTTTGATCGAGATAAATAACGATTTCCGTGTCGACTATCTCGATGATGCCCTTCTCGTCCGCAAAGCCTTTGAATTGGTGGCACAGAACTCCTACGGAGATTTGTATAAAAAAGTCGTGGGACGGATGGACCGCAAGGTAAAATGGGAAGAGTATGTGGGAAATGTGAAGGACCTGTTTTCCGAAATGACCAACAATTGCCTGTTCTACCATGTGAGCGAAGAGAAAGGGGTGGTATTGAACGGCCCCCCGGGTAGCGGGAAGACCTTCCTGGTGCGCACCTGGCTCAGTGAAAACAAGGACGTTCACGATATCGCCACCAGTGCCAGTGCACTGCAGGATCCGGTCAATCCCATAGACGGTGCCGTGGACAATCTGGAAAAAGTCTACGATATCGCCAAAATGATCGCCCCCACCGTGGTGTTTTTCGACGAAGGTGATGCGTTGGCGCCCAGGCGGAGCAACACCGGCGGCTCGCCGTCCGACAAGCTGACTAACAAATTTCTGAACCTTATCGACGGCGAAATTCCACTGCATAAGGTGTTCACTATTCTCACCACAAACCGTATCGATATACTCGATCCCGCCTTGATCCGCTCCAAGCGCTTGAAAGTTCTGGAAATTTCCGGGTTATTACGAAAAGAGG
This sequence comes from Desulfobacteraceae bacterium, assembly GCA_013003715.1. Taxonomy (GTDB): domain Bacteria; phylum Desulfobacterota; class Desulfobacteria; order Desulfobacterales; family Desulfosarcinaceae; genus JABDIN01. Next base: position 972 of record JABDIN010000043.1, read on the forward strand.
ATATCCACGATATCATATCGATTTCCCTGAAGGACGTACCGTTGGCGGAGGGGATGACGGTGGCGAAAATCGTCGAGACCGCGCAATCGCTTTGCAACACCCCGGCGGATTTTGCCGCCTTTGTTGAAAAAGCCAGATCCTTGCGAAGCACGGAATACGAAGTCCTCCAGCGCATGCGGACATTGGAGCGGGAGCCGGACCAGATAAAAACCAATTTCATCAAATTCAACTATAAAACCCTGCTGGGAATTCTTGAAGCCGCCAATGCCCCGCAACACCTCAGAGTGGAGGTCAGGGCCAATCCGGCCAATTTCATGGAGAACTATACCGAGGTGATCAAGCTTGTGGAATCCATTGCCTCCGAGGCGGAGTATCCATTGATGGCTTCCCACCTGAATTCGGCGCGGTCTGAAATTTCCAGGAGTCCCACCAAAAAGGGGAAGGTCCAATTGGATGAGTTCCTTGAGGCGGAACTGAGTCAGGAACCGCAGGTCGGCTTCATCATCGGTGTCGGGGCGAACGATGTTACCGGCGTCCTCCTGCCCATCGCCACCAGCCTGATGTATGGGCTCGGTACGGAAAAAGTCCTGGTGACCGGTGCGGTATCCACCACGGCATCCGGTGCCGCGGAACTGGACATGGCGGTTCAAATGACGCAGCAGTCCGCCCAGGAAGCCCTTACCATGGTGAAAAACTATATTCAGGGGTTGATGCCGAAGGTCAGTTCCGCCCGGGTACTCGGAGAATTTCTGGAAAAATACACCCTTCACCACCAGTTATTGTCGGCATCCTATAATGTGGGGGGACCGTCGGCCGGATACGCGCTGGCGCTCAATACGCTGTCCGCCTTGCTGCATATCCCCGTTTACAATGATTTCGGCATCACCGGGGCTCCCTGGACAAAAGGCGTCAAAAAAGGAGAAGTGGGCGGGTCCGTCATTATCGGCGGTCATAAGAAAAAAACGGAAAAGGTGCTCATGTATCTCCGGCGGATGTACATGCCCCTGAAAAACTACATGGATCTGGAACAGGAATTCCTCGAAACCTATTGGTTGCAGGGCAAAGATATCCTTGGTGTGACCCATTTCGGTGATCTTGTACCGGAAGTCGTCTGTCTGGACGATGTCTACGAGCACAAGCTGCTGAGTCTCATCGGCATGAGAATTCAATACAAGTTATCGAAATATCGCGGTGAAACACCCTCGGACAGTTTGAAGGATGATATCCTCAAGAACAAGGAGCAGTTGAAAATTCTCCTGGAGAAAGAGATAAAAGCCCGGCTGGGTGCACTGCGCCGATACCTGATCAATCCATCACGGGATCCGCATTTGTCCCTGGAAGAGATATTCAAACATAAGCCTCCCCGTATGATGGAGGCCGTTATGCCTGTTTTCCATTTCATGAGAAATTTCAAGGAAAAAAGTATCCGCATCCGGAAAGAGGATTAGAAGGGGATAAAAAATTTGTTTTCTCATGGCGTCAGCGGCCAGAAAATCGGCATGGCCAGCATGAGCACCAGCAATATCACCAGGGTGAGCAAACCGCCGACCTTCAGATAATCGCTGAAACGGTAACCGCCCGGTCCCATAACCAGGATATTGGCCGGATGGGAAATGGGGGTCGTAAAACTGGCGGACGCGGCCATGGCAACGCCCATAATCAAGCCATGGGGCGAAAGCCCCATGTTGGCGGAGGTATTAAGCACAATGGGCGCCATCAATACTACCAGGGCGGCCGTCGGCACAAAGCAGGTGGACAGAAAAGTCAGGGCCACCATTGCGAACATGATCGCATGGGGTCCGTACGGTCCGGCAATGGAAACCACTCCTTCGGCAATCAGCCTGGCAGCCCCGGTCCGGTCTAGAGCAATCCCCAGCGGCAACATACCGGCAATCAGGAAAACCGCTTTCCACTCAATCTGCCGGTAGGCCTCTTCCATGGTCAGACAACCCGTCAACACCATCAACGCAGCCCCCATGACTGCGGCGATATATATGGGCACCCAACCCATGATCACCGGTGCCAGCACAAGCACCATGAGCGCGATGGCAAGTGTCATCTTATCCCGGCGCACCTTCTCCTGTGCGGTCTCCGTCAACACGATAAAGTCGGGTTCCCGCCCCAACAACTGCAATTTATCCCTGTGGCCCAGCAACAGCAGCGCGTCGCCGAACCGCAGGTCCATGTCCCGCAGATTGGTTTGATGCGCATGTCCCTTGCGCCACAACGCCAGTACGTTCAACCCGTATTTTTCCCTGAAATTAAGCTGACGCAGTGTCCGCCCCTCCAGAGTGGCTTGCGGAGAAAGAATGACCTCAACCAGACCGACATCACCGGAAACCAGTTTACGGACATCCGGCACCGAACGGTGCTCAATCTCCAATTCATGCAATCCGCTCAACACATCCAGGTTACGTTCATCTCCTTCCAGCAGCAGTCGATCCCCGGATTGGAGAAGCTCATCGGGTTCAGGTAAAATTATGGGGCGGCCGCCCCGCAAAATACCCAGAACCCTGCTACCCAGTACGTCCGCCAGCCTGCTGTCCTTCAATGTCTGGTTTGCCAGAGTCGATTCGGCCGGAACCCGTAGGACCATCAGGTATTCCTGTAGCCGGTAGACATCCGTAAGTTCCGTTGGTTCAACGTATCGAAACCCATCGAAACCGGCTGTTTCTTTCAATGCTTCCAGAGGTTCAACCGCGCCCGCAACCAGAAGCCGGTCACCACGCTGCAAAAGCATATCCTGCAGACTGGTGCGATGGATGTGGTTGTTTCTTCGGACGGCCAGCACATTAAGTCCGAAGCGGCCTCGAAAACCGAGTGTATTCAAGGTATTGCCCACAAATCTGGAATTCATGGGTAGCTCGACTTCACCGAATTTATCGTTATCCGAAAAGGATGTCCATAGATCAATGCCGCCCTCCTCGAGCACCAACCGGCGAAAACGTTGCAGTTCCTCGATGGCCTCAATCCCGCCCTCGACGGTTAAAAGATCATCCGCATGCAATGTGGCCGCCGGCCCCGGCGCCAGCATGGTCTGTTCTCCACGGGTAATGCCGATAACATTCCATCCCAGGATCGGCCCCATCCGGATTTGCGCCAGGGTTTTGTTGAGGAGGATCGAACGTCGGGGAATCCGTACCTGAATTAACCGCTCCGTCAGGTCATACCGGGCCTGCCAATCGGTTTTTCCGTCGGCAGCAGTTTCCCGGGCAGCATCCCCCCGGGGCAGCAGATGCCGGCCGACAAATGCCATGTAGACAATACCGGTAATCATTACGATAATGCCCACCGGTGTAAAATCAAAAAAGGTAAAAGATATAAGCCCCGCATCCCGCAAGGCATCGCTCACGAGAATATTCGGAGGGGTGCCGATCTGAGTGGTCAATCCGCCCAACAGGGAACCATAGGCCAACGGCATCAACAACCTGGAAGGTGACCGTCCGGTATGCCGGGCAATATCCATTACCACCGGCAGCATCAGTGCGGCCACAGCCACATTGTTCATGATGGCAGACATCACGCCTGCCGTGGCCATGATCACCACAATCATAGTGGTCTCCCGGGTGCCGGCCAGCCGCAACACGAAATTGCCGATGACATTGGCAACCCCGGTGCGTGTCAGACCGCCGCTCAGGATAAATACGGCCCAGACAGTTACCACCGCAGGGTTACTGAAACCGGACAGTGCTTCCACAGGCGTAACCAGGCCGGTCAATGCCACCGCCGACAGCGCCAACAGGGCTGTAACCTCCATGGGAATCCACTCCATGATCAGCAGCAGGACAGAAGCCCCCAAAATGGTGAATACCAATACAATATCCGGTGTCATATTTATCATCCTTCGAATTCAGTGGAACCTTATATTACCTGAATTTTGCACAATCACGCGCTTCGCCTCTCCTGTCCGCCAATGAACACACGGATGCCGGATGCAGCGGACACCAGCAATCGGGACGGCTCGCCCCGGACAGCGATAAAATCGGCATCTTTCCCCTGAGCGATGGTCCCGAGACGGTCCAATCCCATTAGAACGGATGGTATCCGGGCAGCGGATCTAACCGCTTGTTCAATGGACAATCCCCCTTCCACAAGCAGGGCCATCTCCTGCAAGACCGACCGGCCGTGGGGGATGCCCCGGGTGCCGGCATCCGTACCCACTGCCATACGAACACCAGCGGAGTTGGCAAATTGAATCTGTTCGAGCTGATGGTCCAGGTTCCGGGTGGCGGTCTGCGATTCGATGCTGCCAGACGGAAAGCCGTCCGCGTAGGCTTTCATGGTTACCGCAGTGGGCACCCATACCGTGGCATTATCCGCCATACGGCTCAGATTGTCTTTTCCCATGAAAAAACCATGTTCAATGGAATTGCAGCCCGCCTCGATGGCTATCCGGATTGGCATTTCACCGTTGGCATGGACCATGGTGGGAAGATTCCGGGCTGAGGCAGCCGTGACCGCCTGTTGCAATTCTTCTGATGTAAATTGGGCGGGTGTCTGCCGCCCAAACCGCTTCATGCTGTTGAGACCGGACTGAACCAGTTTCACCTGATCGATATCACCGGCGGCTTCGATTTTTTCCGCCAATTCATGGTGGTCTTGAACGGGTGCGCCGATGATACGCCCGTATCTGCCGGATTTATACCAGGCGGTTCCTGCACAGCGAATGCAGATACCTGCCTCGTCTTTCCTGAGGGAATGCCGTTTATACTGCAAAGTGTGTCCCGGTTGATCCCCGGCGTCTCTTACCGCCACCACACCGGAAGCCAGATGGCGTACCAGGTTTGAACGGATGGTTTCCCGGGCATGAACGGCGTCACCGGCAATCTGCCGTTGGCGGATTTGCGGATCACCGCTGTGAGACCATGCGAGATGGACATGACTGTCCATCAAGCAAGGGATGACGGTATACCCGGACAAATCCAGAACGGCGTCTCCCCGAGTAATCCCTGTAAAAGGAACGACAGAGTCGACGGTATGACCGTTCACTCGTATCAGCATGCGCCGTTGAGCCGGATTCCCGGTACCATCCATCAACCAGCCGGCGTGGATATCGTGTGTCTTCATATCTTCTTCCGGGGAACAATAGTTCGAAGGATGCGATCCCGCTCAAGGTTCTGTTCTACCGACTCCACCGGACCTTCAGTTGATTGCGGTCCCCTATTCCGTTCACGCGCCCCCTATTCCCAGTAATTCCCGCCGGAGCATTTCCAGGGCAGTCATGGCGAAGCGCTGTTTATTCATTAATCGTTGACCGTATTGAAAGGTAAATCGCTTGCCTCTGGTGAATGCCGGTGCCGCCAATCCCACACACAAGGTACCCACGGGCTTTTCATCCGTTCCACCACCCGGTCCGGCGATGCCGCTGGTGGCAAGTCCGTATTTGGCGCCCACCACCCGTCTTGCTCCCTCTGCCATCTCTCGGACGGTGTTTTCATGAACAGCTCCGTATTGGGTGATGGTTTCCGGGGTTACACCGAAGATATTGCATTTTGCCGCATTCGAGTAAGTAACGCCGGAAAACAGGAAGTAGTCCGAACTTCCGGCAACGTTGGTCAACCAGTTGGCGATCAGCCCACCGGTACAGCTCTCGGCAAGGGCGATGGTGGCGTTTTCTTTCAAAAGCAGATCACCCACCACCTTCTGCATGGCGTCACCGGTCGTGGAGAACACATGTTTACCGAACGTCTCCGAAACCCACCCGGCGGCGGATTCAAGAAGGGTTTCGAGTTCTTGGGGATCGGCTCCCTGAGCATACAGTTTGACTTGGATTTCCGGAAATTTGGCCCGCAGCCCCAGTTCAATGCCGGGGAATAATTCTGAAACCCCGGCCATTTCTTCACCCACCGTGGATTCCGGCAATCCGAAGGTTGAAATGGTTTTCACCCGGAAATGTTTTCGCCCGTCTCCCATGCGCTCACTGATGTCCGGTAGAACCTGATCCGACAGCATTCGCTTCATTTCATACGGAACACCGGGAACAAAGTAAAAACGGCATTTGTTGATCATCATGGAAAAACCCGGTGCCGTCCCCACCGGATTTCGAAAACACTGTGCACCGGCAGGCAGGTATGCCTGTTTGTTATTGGATTCCCCCATGGTACGGCCAATTTTATCGAACAAGGCCCGGATATCGGACAAGGCCCCCTCATCTAACACCAAGCCCACTCGGGCGGCCCGGGCGGCGGCCTCGGCGGTGATATCATCCGTTGTCGGGCCCAATCCGCCGGTGACGACGGCCAGTTCCGAGCGTTCGCTGATCTCCAGCAACACCCGCTCAATGGTCGCCGGATGGTCGCCGACACAGTGATGGCGGTGAACCTCGACACCGATTTCCCCGAGTTTCTCGCTGATATATGAAGAATTGCTGTCCACAAGGGCGCCGGTTCTGATCTCATCTCCAGTTGCCAATATTTCCGCTCTCATCGTCACTTCCTTTTTATCTACTACCTTTTTATCCAATGATAAGGCCCTTGTGCTATGAAATGATAAATGCTTTGGGTCGTCCGCACCGTAAACGAGATATAAGGTTTATGCGCTTCTCTGTAAAGCCCCGATTGTTTTTTCCAAAACCCAGTCCCTTTAGGTTATAACAACTCTGACAATCACCGGTATGGAATTACAGGCATACCAATTAAGGCGATATTACATTTTTTACCTGTTGATTTTTCTGAGTATCTGGTGTTTTTATATATGACATTATAACAACTCCGAAAATTATTTGGAATGCAGGGTACCCGAATTTCGATTGATTACGTTACACAATCAGGGATACCTATTCTTTATGAAACTGCACTCTCCGCCGAGACCAGCAATTCATGCGGAATACAGTGGCATTGCTCGCAATGGATGGAAGAGCGTTACACAGAGGTAAACGGATTGAGACCAGCCGGCAGTGAAGTGGATTCATACAATTGTGATTCAACCACCATACCTGAAGCGGATGTTGAAGCGATTGTTGGTGCTGTCTATACCAAATACCACTTATGGCTGCACAGTTTTCTGGTAAACCGGCTTGGATCGCGGCAGGATGCGGATGACATCGCCCAGGAAGTATATGTACGCCTGATTCGACATCGTCGCATCGAGACCCTGAATCCCTCATTTTCGCTGTTGCGCACCATTGCATCGAACCTGCTGAAAGACAGGTTCAGAAGCCAGCAGGCACGCTCTGCCAATGCCCACATTCCCTTTGATGACGCCAACCTGAGGGCACAGGACGCGTCACCGGAAGAGATCTTGACATCAAAAGAAGGCGTGGAAATGCTGACCGGGGTATTTGAGTCACTCAACAAAAACTGCCAGCGGGCATTTGTGTTTCACCGTTTCAAGGGGTTGACCTACGAGCAGATTGCAACGGAAATGAATATATCCCGGGATATGGTCAAGAAGCACATTTCACATGCGTTGAAGCAATTTCGTAAAAAAATCGGAGCATTACTATGAAGAAAAAGCATGACACCGGTGAAGTGACCGGCGAATCGCCTGCCGCGGCCAAAGCCCGCCAGTGGGTCATGCGTACCCGGTGCGGTTCCACACCCCCGGAAGCGGAAGCGGAATTGGATGATTGGCTTCGGGCAGACCCAGATCATAAACAGGAATTCGACTTGATGTCGGCGATTTGGGAACACACGGATGTGCTCAAGGATCATCCGATGGTTCTGAAAACACTGAATCACCGTACCGGCGGCGCAATGGCATGGCTCCAAAATTTTCTCGCAGGGTTTCAATCCCTTCGACCAGTGGCGACGGCTGCGGCGGTTCTGCTGGCGGTTGCATGCATCTGGCTCGTTCAGTCCCTGATGACCGCGCACCAGACCTTTCAGACCGCCACCGGAGAGCAAACCATCGTACACCTTAAAGATGGCTCGAAGGTCGCCCTTGACTCGGAAACAGTGATCACGGCGAAAATCACACGATCCAAACGACAAATCGAGTTAAAGATCGGACGTGCCATCTTTTCCGTCGCTCACGACAGAAAGAGGCCTTTTGTCGTCACGGCCGGCCATGTATCGGTCCGGGCATTGGGTACCGAGTTCAAAGTCAGCAAGAAACACGCGGATAGGATATCGGTCGCGGTGTTGAGCGGCAGTGTGCAGATCAACCGGACACCATATTATGCTGCCGTCAACAATGTTGAAACCATGATCAGGGTGGAAACCCATTCACGACAGCAACAGCAGATCAGCTCGGCAGAGATGAACCCGGCGCACGCTGAAAAAATAATTGCGTCGCAACCGAAGCCGGCCGCACGCCCGACTGTCCAGGCACAGGCCGTGCTCGATGCGGGTCAGGAGATCACGGTTTACGCCAAAGAGGCCGATTACCATGTGACATCCGTTGATATCGAATACATGGACACCTGGAGAAGGGGACGGCTCTATTTCCGGAATGCGGCATTGGAAGATGTGGTCGATGAAATCAACCGCTATCTGGATAGAAAACTGGTTCTGGGGGATGAATTGCTCAGGGATTTACGCATCAGCATCATTTTCAATATCAAAGATCGGAACCATTTTGTCACCACCCTGGAAAAAACCATCCCGATCATCGCACAATACACGTCGAACAATAAAATAACGCTGGTGAGTTCCACCACACCCCAATGTTGCGTGAATTAGTTCACGTTATAATGAGTGATGCCTCCCGTGCTCACCTATGCATCAAATGCCGTATATTGTTTTCAAACCTTTATTGATAAACGGTGCCACAGCAGACAGGTGGCTTTCGCCTTCCAGGACGACCTCGGTTAGTTCCAGACTCTTATAATTTCTTTCCTTCAAGGTTTTTGCCATCCAACGCATTCCTTCTAACATCCTGGGCTGCAGGAGTTTGTCAACCGCCTGCTCGCCAATATCGTCTTCAGCAGATCCAACAGACATGAAAACGTTTGCCGCAAGATCCGTGTTGACGCTGGCATATTCTTGTTCAATGGTATGGAGAATGGCGTTGTCCCACCAAATGGAAGGGCTTCCTATAATGTACCGACTAAAGGTGTCCGGACGCGTTAAAAGAGAAAACAATGCGAACAGGCCCCCGAATGAGTCGCCCAGAATCCCGGAATCATTTGATTCCACGGGATAGTTTTGTTCTACAAAGGGTTTAAGTTCATCGCGTATAAAATCTAAAAAGGACTCTGCGCCCCCCATGATTTTCCGATAATCCGCTTGAGTCAAAAATGAATTTCCTTGTGTCTCCATAAAAGCCGGCCAGACACTAGGGGTATAGTCCCGCGTGCGCAAGGTCTGCCATTGCTTAAATCCACCGGGATAGCTAATGCCGACGATGATCATTTCATGAATTTCGTTTCCCATGGACAACAATCTGGCGATTTCCGCCAATGCGCAGAATCCGGCATTGGCATCCAGCATATACAATACAGGGTATTTCCGAACCGATGTTCCCATGGACAGGGGCAGGGAAATAAAAAGGCTATACTCCTGGTCGACTATGGATGAGGCAAAGTGTCTAAGTTGTGTATTGGGTAGGGTAACTTCCGGGTAGTCGGGCTGATGATTCTCTCCCATAATCGACATATTCACTTCTCCTTTTTTTGGTTTGGCCATTTTTTTGAGGTGGCTTTTAGGGTTTCTATCGGGGATGGCTGAAACCTAAGAATCAATTAAATAGAGGGATCGGAATGTTTTCCCAACAGCTCACCCTTAATGCCTTGTTGGAGCGAAGCGTAAATCCCGCCGGGGCATATGAATGCCTCGAACCAAAATTCAGGCATAACTCCCCGACCCCGGAAAAAATTAAGAACTGAAAAATCATTTATTAAGTATCGATGCCCGTTCCGAAAGCGATTCAATCCGCTTTTTGATAATCGCCTGCCGGTGCCGGTCGATGGGAAAAAACCAGGCGAGTATGGCGACAATGAGAAATAAAATCATGGGTATCGCACCGGCTGTCAGTTTGATCCCTATGATTTCTGTGGCAGTGTGGACTTTTGCCGTGGCGTCATATTTAAATAATCCAAGAATCAAGAAACCGACCCCACCACCGATGGCGGCATTCGTTTTCATCACCAGTTGCCAAAAGCTATAGTATTGGGCGGAACGGCTTATGCCGGATTTAAGGGTGTCATAGTCTATCACATCCCCCAGCATGGACATGGGGCCGACCATACCCGAAGCATAAAATGCCATGGCACCGGTATAGATCACCAGCATAAGAATAAAAGCGTTGGGACCGGGTTCAATAAAAAAGATTGCCGGGAAAAAAAGCGCGCCAATGAAAGAGCCCACCGCCCATACCTTGTGCTTGTTGAACCGTTTCATCATATTCAGCCAAAACGGCATAGCCACTAGAATGATAACAGAGGTAGATATCATGATATACGTATAACTCCCCCCGATGAGTAAATACGTATCAAAAAACAGGAATCCGATGGATCCGAACAACCCACCGGCGAGACCATTGAGAAGAAAACAGGTAGCCAGATGAACGAACGGCTTATTGTGTATAACTGAAGAATAGAGCTCTTTGAGAGAAGTAGATTCCTTAGTGGAGATATCTTTTGGCTCCGCAACTAGCCATAGGGGTAAAATTGTTAATGGAGGCAGAATGATGATAATTATCCATGCCACATACTTCATTACCTGGGGAGTAAATTCAGAGGTGGGCAGAAATGGAAGCAACGGGATTGCTCCAAAAGCAATACTTCCCACAATCATAAAAATCTGCCGGTAGGTAATAATACGCGTCCGTTGGTGATAATCCCGGGACAACTCCACCTGCCAGGCCGAATACGGAATGTCCATCATAGTCATAAAGAGGTAAAACAGCATGAACCACACCGTGAAGTAGACAACCCCCACATTTTCAGGTGGCACAAAGAGTTTATAGGCGCCAAAAAGCAGAAGACAGGATCCAAGAAACATCCAGGGTTTTCGGCGCCCGAATCGCGACCTGGTATGATCCGACAGATACCCGATGAGCGGATCGGTAGCTGCATCAAACAATCGTGAAATCATGAGTATCGTTCCAATGACCCCAAGGCTGAGCCCGAAATCTTTGGCATAAATACCCGGTAAAATACCATTGATAGGCCCATGCAGTATTGATGTAATAAAAGCAGGAGCAGAGAAAGCCACAAGTCTGGGAGCTGATATTTTTGGTGTATTCCGCACAATATTCCTTTCAACGGTTTGAGATCTCAGGTGAATGGCTATTTAATTAACAAACATTAACAATTTCAATACATTAAAATAGTCATCCGTGCTGAATGAAATGGTCTTGGTATCCTTCAATACGGCACCCGGATAAAAGGAAGATCTGTAGGCATCCTTAAAGTCCATATACTCGAGTTCTACATCGAAGTATTCCGGGAGCTCGGGTTTTCGGGCGACGGCGTCCCCTGTCAGGGACATGCGGGCGGCATCCTTGATTTTATCAACGGCCAGTTGCGGATGAATCGAAATCGTTGACCCGCCGACACCTCTTTTTACCGGAGCGGTTTCAATCATGGGTTCAAAAACCTTGGCATCGTCGCAGATCCCGTGGTCTCCGGAGATGAACACCACCGGCACCTGATGCAAGGCAGCCGTATAGGCATTGATGAGAAATTCGGATGCGAGAGTCCCATTGATGTTGATGGCCGCGAAACTGCGGCTGCTGATGGTATGCGCCAGGGGATTCCGGTCACTCCCGGCCTTATCATGGTACCCCACCATCATGGCCGCATCGAACGAGTCGTCGATTCCCTCCATCATCAGGTAAGGATGGCCGCTCCATCCCCGGATGACTTCAACGGGTGTCGGCAGTTCTGAAATGATGATATTCCGGGCAGAATTATGGGCGTCTTTGACCACGATTTCAGTGGCGCCGGCGTCCAGTGCGCCTTCACAGGAGCCTGCGACCTCCAGGGTCATGCGTTTTTTGAAATAGGAATAGTCCGGATGTTCGTCCGAGCATTCTTTCCAGTCATTGACGCCGGCCACTCCTTCAATGTCGGCACTGATAAATACTTTCATCTGCTCTCCTTGTTATACGCCGGTCCACGGCGTATTTCCGGTCCTCCGGTTCTATCCCGTTCAAGAATCCGGGATGCGAACCTGCCTATTTGATCGGGCCCCAGAGTTTTCGAAGCCCCCAACTCAATAAAAACGGCGGCACTGAATTATGGGTTTCACCGGAAAAAATTTTACTGAACAGCGTAAGCGAGGGATAACGGCGAAGGCGAAGGGTCTGGGCCATTCTCACCATGCTGCCCACAAGATCCCCGGCAGCCGTGAAGATGTTGTCTACTTCCTTCTCGCCGCCACCGAAAAATATCGAGACCGGCAAGTCGTCGTGTGCCGACGCATATGCCTCTTCCATTTTAAATATCTCGAATTCACCATCGTTGAGGACAGGACTGCCGCAGATGTATTTGGCAAAGGCACCCGGTTTGGCAAACAGGGCATATCCCACAAACAATCCACCCAGGGAATGGCCGCAAAGTCCCTGGTCATTTTCGTCCACACGGTAATCCCTTGCCATGGCAGGCATGATCTCATCCGTCAGAAAATCAAGAAACAATGGTGCGCCGCCGGACTTGAAAACGACACCCACCGGAGACGGCATTAGTTTTTCCATGACCTCCGGACCAAGCCCCTTGAAGGATTGTATTTCATTGGGTCCGAAGTCGTGGGTTCTTCGCCACCCGAATTCCATGGGGGAAGCCTCACGAGGGCAACCCACAGAGACAATAATCATTTCCGGTATTTCACCACCGGAGGAGAGTAGCTGTGAAACCCCCACGGCCATCTCAAAACTCAGGGAACCATCCATGAGGTAAAGCGCCGGATATTTCTTTTTTGCATAGTGATAAGACGGTGGCAGGGCGATCTGAATTTCATATTCCCGGTCAAGCTTGGATGACGGCATCCGTTGCGGCGGCTCAATGATCATGGTGTGTGGCGGCATATTCGTATTTGAGATACTCATGGGAAAAACTCCTTTTCGTGGGTTGGACTTTTGAATATTAATCCAATTTTTAGCCTCACAGTTTTATATCAGTTCCTTGTTCTAAATCCTGATAAATTCGACATTGAGTGCACGTGGAACACTTATATACATTCTGTCATTTTCAAACTTTATGTTGGGGATGGTTTCGGGAACAACCATGCTGAAAAACATACCATTGTCGTATTTCAAGAATGGTATTTTACCGATTTTGTTATTACACAGAATCAGTTGATCATTGGTCACCACCACGTCATGAACCGAGTCAAACTCAATACCGATATATTTTCCGGCAACCGACCTGTCCCCGGGTTCGAGGGGAACTCGTTTTATCCGTGTACAATTCAGGATATTTCCATTATCATGAATGGATAATTCTCCAGTTTGGGAAACAGACATTTCTATATCCAACCGAGGAACAGCCAGGGTGCCATCGGTCTTTTCAAAAATCTCCATTTTCATCCCCATGGCGGTCAAAAAAGTACCATCCTCTGTTTTGGCAATGGGGTAGACTGCAGCCGATTTTTCGATATAATAAGTACCCGACATATCGGTATCCCCATCAACTTTCTCATAATTAGAACCGTCATCCGGAAGATCGAGGGTGATGTCCAGAACCTTTTTTCCATATTCCTCGGGCAGGAAATCGGCGCTATTTGAAAGGAATACGACCCCCAGATGACGATCCGGAATCAATTGAATAAGCGCCCTGTAACCTGAATCCGCCCCACCATGCCGGACGCGTTCGACCCCTTTATACGCATCCAGTTCCAGACCAAAACCATACCCGGTTTTATATCCGTTTTTACACACATGGGGCAGAAAAGCCGTGGCCACGATTCCCTTTGGAAAGACCTGAGGATTGAGCAGTTCTTCAGCCCATTTCATCATGTCACCAACGGTCGTGAAGAGATTGGTGCTGCCGTATTCGGATTGAAGAATCGGATAATTTGCTACTTCTTCATTGGAACACCGGTAAGCTTCTGCGCGATTTTTAATCAGCTCGAAATTCTTGTCGTGAATAAACGAGTGGGTCATCCCCAACGGCTCGAATATCGTTTCATCAAGGAATTGTCGAAATGATTTACCGGTAACCACCGCCACGATTTCAGCCAACAGGCAATAGGCAAGGTTGTTGTACATGTAGAAGGTGTCCGGTTTAAAGTTCAGAGCCTTTTGTTTTGCCGTCATGATCAGGCTCAATTCCTGTGTGAAGATATCTTCCATGCCGATGCCATTGATCATCTGGAAGGCGATATTGCTGCGGAGGCCGCTCACATGGTGCACCATATGTCTCACGGTAATGGTGTGTTCGAACTCCGGAAAGTAGTCGAGATATTGCCGGACCGGTGCATCGGGATCGATTTTCCCCGCTTTAACGAGCAGCAGAACGGCAAAGGCGGTGAACTGTTTCGTCACTGAACCAACCTGTAAAACGGAATCAAGACTGAGGGGTATTCCATACTCAAGATTCGCCATGCCGAACGCCTTGGTATATTCCATGTTGCCGTTTCGGGTTATGCCGACAATTACACCGGGTTTGTCTTTTGTCTTAAATCCGCTGAAAATCTGGTCGAGCTTTTCTTCAATGATTTTATCCATCAAGTTGTCCTTGTTCATACCATCTGTAAGTTTAAAGGTTTCGAATCTTTCTCTCAAGGATGAAAAGTCTTCATAGAATCACTGAAAACAGCAGGGAGATCTCCGAATTGAGATCTCCCCAGTGGTCTTCCGATCATAGGAATGGTTTATATTAGAAATTATAGGTGAACTGGGCACCGATAGTACGCGGAGTGTTGCGCACCCATCCTTGCTGTGGCAGATCATAAGTCCCACGCATTTCCGCCCGTTCATCCGTCACATTATTGGCAAAGATGGAAAACCGCCAGTTCTCTTTCATTACACCTGCCCGCAAACCGATGGTTTGATACGAATCCAACACCGTTTCATCTTCGGCAGATGTCTCAATATCCTCAACACGGTCATCCACATATTGAAAGTCCGCACCGACAAAACCGTTAAGTTCTCCCTTGATGGGAAACGCATAATCGGCAAACAGCGTATAGGTCCACTCCGGTGAAAACGGAATCGTCGCACCCTTGGGAATGAATCCGGCAGCAATGGGCGTTTCTTTCGAGATTTCCGCTTCATTATAAGCCGCATTGAAACCCAGGGTCAGGCCGATAAGCGGTTGCGCCAAAAGTTCAAGCTCAACACCGGAGCTTTCGGCTTCACCAGCGTTGACGACAAAGGTCTGGCCCAGGCTGCCCCTATCGAGCACCTGGATATCATCCCAGACAATATAATAATAGGCGAGATTTGTCCTGAGCCGGCCGCCCAGCCAGTCGCTCTTGATCCCAACTTCGTAATTATCGGTACTATCCGATTTAAATTCGGTGTTTACATCTGCACCACCACCGAAGGCCGCTGCCCTTGCATTGCTGCCGCCGGGACGGATGCCTTGTGTAAACTGGGCATAAAGCATGGTGGCATCAGTGGGATTATACTTGACTCCCAGCTTATACAGCACATCTTCCTGATCAATATTGCTGATAGTCTCCCCACCCACCAGAGCAAATGGATTGGGCGCTTGTCCGGCTGTCAAATACGTGGAGTCTCCATCAATCTCTTCCCGGAACCAACGGGCACCACCGGAAAGCGTAAGCTTTTCGATAAACGTGTAATCCAGCTCGCCAAACAGGGCGATCTGCTTGGATTCCTGTTTAAAGTCGGAATCAAAGATGGTTTCACCACCCGGGAGTCCAAGATTTGATCGTACGGAACCGAACTGTTCGTTTCCGAGATACGTTCTGTTATCAATTTTACGTTCACGATAGAACACACCAGCTACCCATTTAAGAGCATCCGTGTCATCGGAAACCAGACGAAATTCCTGGCTGAATACCGTGGTATCCAAAGTCATGTCCTGTTCCGTGTAAGGCGAGCTGTCTATAAGTCCCAACATTGAGCCAAAATTAAAATTATACCCGGCTATCAATTGATTTGCTAAGCCATTGATGTATGCAAAATCCATCATGGATGAATGTTCCCGGTCAAAATAGGAAGTATTGGATACCAGCGACGCCCAGTCCAGATCTAAATCCGCATTGAGGGTATACAGGATATAGTCGTCCTCATACCACTGTTTGTTGGGAGTTTCCCTGAAATACTCCATATCCCCGTATAAATCGGAATCAAACGCATTCCCACCACCATCCGTGTTCTGGTAGAGAATACCGGGAGTGATTTCCAGTCGAGGAACAGGCTTGAACCGGACCACAGCACGGATATTTCCGAGTTCGCTGTCATTGGTATCTTTATCACCGGAATTCACATCGTCCGAAAATCCGGCATTGCTGCTGAAGCTTCCGGATAAACGCATGGCCAGCTTGTCATCCATCAGGGGCACATTGATCACCCCATTGGTCTGATAATTGAATCCATCGCTCTCTTCTGTCTGGGAACCCACCAATTGGACCTTGCCTTCAAATTCATCGAACTGGGGCTTTCGGGTGATCAGGCGGACGGTTCCACCGAGAGACCCCTCACCGTATAAGGTGCCCTGGGGTCCCTTGAGTACCTCGATGCGTTCCACGTCAAACAAGGCCACATCCGGAACAAAACTTGGACTGGATATGGGCGTATCGTCCAGGTAATATCCCACTGTTGCGGAAGAGGTTTGCTCGCTCGTCAATGTCGTTATACCCCGTATCTGCAGGCTATTCATGCCCATACCCTGAACGGACACCGTAAGTCCGGGGATTCGGTCGGAAAAATCCTCCATACCCACCGCGGCCATCTCTTCCAGTTTGTCTCCGGTCAAGGCCTGGATACTCATGGGTGTATCCTGGACCTTGGTTTCGCGCTTACTGGCGGTAACAACGGTTTCCTCCAGAACAAAATCCTGGCTCAGATCGTCTGAACCGGATTCGCCATCAGCAGATGCAGCAGATGCAGCCGGTGCTTCTGCAAGGAGCACTTGATCCGGTTGACTGTTTTCCACCAGCGGAGGAGGGCTTTGCGGCTCCTTGGAGTTCAGGTTCCCGGGCTCCCCTGAACCGTTTTTTCGAATGGAAACCGTTGTATCGCTGGTAAACTCGTATACCAGGCCAGTTCCATCCAGCATGATATCCAGGGCCTGCTCCGGTGTGTATATCCCCGAAATCGCATTCGCTTTTATCTGTTCAAGATCACTTACCAGGTACATCAGGCTCAGATTTGTCTTTTCTGCAAAGGCATCCAGGGCGCTGACCACCTCCTGTGACGGCAAATCGTATGTTATCAGAACATTCTCAGCGGAAACGATTGCCGGCACCATTAGCATAATAGATAGCAAAGCCGTCATCATCATGAGATGCCTGGCTATCCCCATTGTCCGTTTCTCTGTTTTCTTGCCTCTTTCCATGGTTCTCCCTCTCAAGATCGCGGTAATTCCGTCCCATTTGATATGCGGTTCAGTGTTTTGTTCCGGCGAAAAATGATGCCGGCCACACACCGAAGTATCCGGACATAAACGGATCACGCCCGTGAAACCGCATCGGTATTTGCTGCTTTGCCTGATTCAATGCCGCTTTAAGATCATGATGCATCCACCGGTACTACCTGCTGAGAATTGTGAATGCATCGCCATGAGAATTCCGACAAAGTGAGGTGGCAAAATTTCATTTTAAAAGATACCTCCTTTCCTGAAACTCAGCCGAATACAAATGTCGCAGGGTTAATTGTCATCGTTATTATATGGCGGCTCACATATGATGTACACGGATTTGACTATCCTGAAATTGATGGTACACTCCACCGGTACGACTTTTTATCGGTGAATAAAAAGTTTTGTCTTTTTTACTGAACGCACTAACCGCAGGCGCATACACCCAGGCGAAAATTATCCGGGTGCCGATGGGATAGGTTTTCTTGATCGCTTGTTAGGATATAACGTAGCGCAACCGATATCGGGTACCTTTTTTATATGGACATCTTTTCAGACGGCATAAAAATCAATAAATCTCCGGCACAAGACCTAAAATGAGGTACCCTAAATTGGATTTATGCCGTTATATAAGTAGTGCCCGTCCAGAGATGGACACCAAGCACGACACTCATGAAGATTAAACTTGACGACACGTAAAAGTGTGAAGGAAATAGTTTTATAAACGGGTATGAAAGGACAGGAAGGGGAAAATGGTAAAGTATATCATTATTGGTTTCGCGGTATCGTTGTTTACTATACAGCCACCCGCTTATGGTGAAAACACGACGACGGTCCAGGAAAAAATGACGGGCGCCATAAAAACCGAATCCACGGCTCAGTCGGCGGCAGACGATTGGAACGGTACAAAGAGTGATCTGGTCAATGAAATCCGGGATCTGCAGACGCGTCTGGTATGGCTGCAATACCAGAAAAAGAAGCATGAAATTTATGTCCAGGGCGTAAAGGATAATATCGCTGATCTCGAGGCACGGAAACTGGAGGCCAGAAAACTCCGGGAGAGCCTTGAGCCCTATCTGGAAGAAGTTGTGGGCCGTCTGGAGTCATTCATCCCCGATGACCTTCCGTATTTATCGGAAGAGCGGCAACAGCGTCTCTATTTTTTAAAAAACACCCTCAATGATTATCAATTGGATCTGGGTGAAAAACTCCGCCGCGTCTACGAAGCGCTAAGCGTGGAAGCGACTTATGGCAAAATGGTAACCAGTAGTGACGAAACCCTTGCTCTTTTTGGCGTTGACACGGAGGTTAAGGTGTTTCGGTTGGGGCGTCTGGCCATGTTCTATCAGACACTGGACGGCAAAAATGTCGGTTTCTGGAATCCCCGGAATCAAAAATGGGAACCCCTGACCAGGGACTTTGTCACGGTGATCCGGCATTCTCTTGAAATGGCACGGCGAGAGCGTACGGTGCAGCTGATTCAACTACCCATAGGAGCTGAAATACAATGAGATATACCAAATGTTTTTTGATAGTTGCGGTGTGGCTGGCCGCTGGCCTTTTTGCTTTCACTGGTTTCGCCGGTGCCGAGGACAAATGGACGAACGTCAAATCCGGCATCGATCAGGAGGCGGACCGGGCAGCCAAGGATGCAGAGTTGACCCGGGACCTGATCAATAAAGACCGGAAGACGCTCATGGGAGAACTTTCCGTTCTGAAAAAACAAATCGAAACGGAACAGGCCGCGCTTGATAGCCTTAAAGGCGAATTCGATGAACTGAGCAAACAGGAAGTCGACCTTAAAATAGAGCTGGAAAAAGAACACCGCGAGGTGGCGGATGTGGAAGGCAGCGTCCGGGGTGCCTTGAAAGACGCAGCATCCATGGTCCGCGACAACCCGATCACGGCGCAGAATCCGGAGCGAAGCCGGATGGTCAATACCATGATCGACTCAACGAAATTTCCGGGTATGGCCGGAATTGAGAAAGTGGTCGAGCTGTATTTTGAGGAATTATCATCCGGTGGGAAAATTGTGCGCTACGACGGGGAATTCATCGGCAAGGACGGCAAAGTCACTGCCGGTGAGATAATCCGTGCCGGTCGGTTCACCAGCTACTATCGCCTGCCGGACGGCACCGTGGATTTTCTGAAACCCGACGCCAGCGGTGAAAAATTATTGGCCGTAGCCGGTGAAGCGCCGGGTGCCGCCAAAAAAGTCATATCGGCGTACTTCGACAAAAAGGACACCATATTGCCGGTGGATCCGTCGGGTGGTGCGGTCTTTGCCCAAATGACCAAAAAAACGAATTGGGGCGAGCTGTTCGAACAGGGTGGGATTCTCATGTGGCCTATCCTGATAGTTGCCGGCATCGCTATACTGCTGATGATCGAGCGGTTTGTCGTACTGGGCAGTACCACATCCAACACGGACAAGATCATGGGAAAACTCAACGCACTGGCGAAAACTTCGAACTGGAAAAAATGTCTTGAGATCTGCGAATGCAATCGCCGGGTGCCCACCTGCCGTATGCTTACCAGTGCGCTAAAGCATATCGGCCACACCCAGGAGGTCCTTGAAAATACGCTACAGGAGGCTATTCTGCGCGAAATGCCGCGCCTGGAAAGGTTTTTGCCGACCCTCAGCGTACTGGCTGCCATCGCACCGCTGTTGGGTCTTCTGGGAACCGTCACCGGCATGATCAATACCTTTAAAGTGATAACTGTTGTGGGTACCGGTGATCCGCGCATGATGTCCGGCGGCATCTCCGAAGCGCTTTTAACAACACAATTCGGGCTGGCCGTGGCGATTCCCATCATGATGATTCATCACCTCCTGGAGCGCCGGGTGGACAAAATTACCGGCGATATGGAAGAAAAAGGCACCGCGTTTGCGGTCACCTTGCTCAAGACCGGGGCCGTGACCATGACGGAAGAAGAGGCGTAACGTGCAGAGCGATTTCTATCTAAATATGCTCGAGCACCTCAAAACCGGTGGCTGGGTAATGATACCGCTGGTGGTGGTCTCGATAATTATGGTGTTTCTGATCATCGTTAAATTCCTGGAGATGCGCACCTTTACACAAGGTGATATCTCGGTCGACCAATGCCTTAAAACAGCCGGTCAGCCGGATTTTTCCGCTGCCTTCTGGCAGCAGGCGATTATTTCCGGTTTCCTGCGGGGCCGGACCTTCAATGAAAGCCTCGACCGTAACATTCTCGATAGTCTCCGGCTTCGCCAGGAGGCATTTGCCAAACGGCTTATCGGCATCATTGCGATTCTGGCGGCGGTTGCTCCGCTGCTGGGACTGCTGGGTACCGTTGGCGGTATGATCAAAACCTTCACGGTTATCTCCGTATATGGAACCGGCAATGCCAAGGCATTGGCATCGGGTATTTCGGAAGCGCTCATTACCACCCAAACCGGCCTGGTCGTCGCCATTCCGGGGCTATTCCTGGCCAGTTATTTGAATCGCAGGTCCGAAAAGCTTTTGGCACGCATGCAGCGTTTTTGCCTTGGACTTTTAAAACAGCACCGGTCGATAAAGGGTTAACGCATAGCTCAGCCGAAAAAACTCAGAGAAACCACAGAAAGCCCGAAAGAGTCCTCATTATGAAGAAAATTATAACACGGCAGCGCCGATCCGGGGGAACCGAACTCAACATGGCGTCCCTGATTGATATGATATTCATTCTCCTCATTTTTTTCCTGGTGACCACCTCATTTGTCAAAGAGGCCGGTGTGGAGGTTCAGCGGCCATTGGCTTCATCCGCGGAAACAAAGGAGAAGACCAACCTGGTGGTGGCGGTTACCCACGAAGGCACCATCTACGTGGAGGGACGCACCATTGATATCCGGTCCGTTAGGGCCTATATGGAACGGTTTCTGGCGGAAACACCAAAGGGGTCGGTGGTGATCGCGGCGGACAAGGACAGCCGGACCGGTACGGTGATCCAGGTGCTGGATGCCTGTCGGTTGGCCGGTGTTAAAAATGTAAGTGTGGCAGCCAGGAGGCCTGAATGACATTGCGGATAAACTGGATACGGCTGTCCGTAGCCCTCACCGCCACGGTGTTGATAAACGCCTTTTTATTTGCCGGGCTGCCGCTGCTGACACGGGCGACAAAAAGCGAGCGTTCCACGCCGTTCGAAAGCGCTATCATGATAGCGCACATCAAGCCACCCAAACCGCCGGAGGAGATCAAAAAAAGGGAACTCAAAGAGCGAAAACTCAAACAGATGCAAAAACAACAAACCGATGCGAAGGCCGCCAAACCAAAACTGGATGTATCCGAATTTGATTTTGCACCGGACATGGAAGGCGGGATCGGTGGCATGAGCATCGGCAGCATGACCGGTATAAATGGATTCAAAACCGAAATGCAGAAAATTGAGTTTGAGCTGTCCGAAGTCGACAATCCACCCCGGGTGACGCGCAGAGTGCCGGCCATGTATCCTTTCAGCGCAAAACGAAGAGGTATCAAGGGCAAGGTTCTCATCCGGTGCCTGGTGGGTATCGATGGTATCGCCCGGAAACATCGTATCATATCATCGGAACCCGAAGGTGTTTTCGATGAAGCCGCACTTTCGGCGCTGGAACGGTGGCGGTTCAAACCCGGAATACTCGGCGGTGAACCCGTGCCCACCTGGGTTCGCGTACCGTTTGTTTTTGAATTGAAGTGAAGTGAAGTGAAGTGAAGATGGAGATCATCAGCCCTTCATTTGTAAAGCATAAATTCGATTATCAGAGAAATAACACATATGAAGATTAAGATATCCCTGAGTCCCTGTTGCGGTGGTGCGATCCTTGCGGTAATGTTGTTCTGTCTCCTGGCGGCGCCGTTGCATTCATCGGAAATCGATGTGACCAAACTACCCAAGGAAGCTGTCAAGGCGCTCTATTTAGGGCAACAGGCGCTGCAGGAAAATGATTTTGCGGCGGCAGTCGGGATTCTGACCGAGTACATGGCCGCAGCAAAGGAGGCCATACCGCTGCCGGCCTTCCAGATGCTCGCACACGCCTATTATCAGACACCGGACCTGGAAAAAGCCCTGAAGACGTACAAGGCGGCTTTTGAGACCTATCCCGACGCGTCGGAAATGCTGCGCAATTGGGCCATCATGGCTTATGAGACTGGTGGTTTGGAAGAGGCCGCCCGGCTTTTCGAAAAATTATACCGGGTCAAGGGCGAACAGGACAAGAAGGTTCTCTACCAGGCCGCAGGGCTCTACTTTCAGGCAGTCAATCTCAAAGAAACCAAACGCTTGCTCACAGAACTGCTCACCTCAGGTGTTGAGCCCGAGATCAAATGGTATGAAGACATCATTGCCATCTGCATAGAGGAAAAACAGTGGCGCCAGGCGGAAAAATGGGCGACCGCATTGTTGGAACGGCAGCCGGATCGCTCCGAGTACTGGCGTTTATTGGCCCAGATTCGTCTCGATCGTGAGGAATACAGGGCAGCGGCCAGCTATCTTGAAATCGCCTACCGGTTGAAAAGTCCCCTGAAAAGTGACTGGCTCGAGTTGTCCGATCTTTACCTCTACCTGAATGCCCCGCTGATGGCCATTCGATGCATGGAAACCGCATACGCGGGTGATATACCCGAAGAACTGAAACGAAAGATCGCCAATGTCTATGCCCGTACGCAGCGGTTCGACCTGGCGCTGACCTATATTAACGAGGCCATAAAAAAAGGGCTGTCGGCCGAACTCTTTTTCGAAAAAGGCCGCCTGCTGTATGATGCCATGCGGTATGAAGAAGCGATTCAGTCGTTTAAGGACTGCGTGAAATTGGACCCCAAACACGGCCAGGCTTATATTATGGCTGGCTTTGCCACCTGGAACCTGAGACAATGGAATAATTCCCGCAGCTTTTTTGCAACCGCATCGGCGTTGCCCAAGTTTCATGATCAGGCAAACGAAGCCGTGATCGTACTTGATGATCTGATTGCCGCCTTCAGCGAAAATTAGAAAGAATGCATGCTTTCCGTTTTTTAGGACCGCTTGGAACACTACGTAAATATAAAACGACAACATCCAGCCATTTGACATTTGGATTCTGTCATTTGAAATTATTACAGGGCCTTGTATCAACGCATACCCATAATTTTGAGTGTCTGATACCATGCTGAATCGTCGTGCGAGCAACCCGGCCGGTTCTTTCACCTTCCCTGTTTTTTTCTAAAAATACCTGGTAAGTAATGTTGAATCCAATGGTGTTCGATGACTTGCCGGGATTGATTTTGACTTTAGCATGAGGACCGGATAAATATCCCAGGCAGTCGTCCATGACTAATCCCGGCCGCATGATGTGCCCGGCTGAATCAATTCCCATGGAGGGACGCAGACTGCCATGTCTTCAATTGTAGCGCATGC
Source organism: Desulfobacteraceae bacterium (assembly GCA_013003715.1). GTDB lineage: Bacteria > Desulfobacterota > Desulfobacteria > Desulfobacterales > Desulfosarcinaceae > JABDIN01. The sequence goes on from JABDIN010000043.1 coordinate 24,721, forward strand.
ACCTGAATTTTCAGAAACCCGCGCACGGGACATCGCCAACGACATCTTCGGCATTGATGGACCGGCAAAGGCGCTGCCAAGTGAACGGGATCAGAATTTCCAGATTACCGGTGCCAACGGTGCCGCGTATGTCCTGAAAATCGCCAATGCGGGCGAATCCGTCGAGGTGCTCCGGTGCCAGAATCTGGCCATGGATCACATCAACGGGAAGAAACCGGTATTTTCATGGCCTGTAACCTGCTGCCCGCAGGTCTGTCGGGCGCTTAACGGTGAGGAGATCGTACCCGCCACCGGGGACGACGGAAATACCTACCAAACGCGAATGCTCACCTGGGTCGACGGCAAACCCCTGGCCGCCGCAAAACCCCACGACTCCCGGCTCATGGCAAACCTCGGCCATTTTTTCGGCCGGCTGGACCAGGCCTTGGCTGACTTTCGACACCCCGCCGCGCATCGTGATTTTTACTGGGATTTACAGAATGCCGGGAAGGTTGTCAGCCGGAAAGCACATCTTATTGATGATCGGGACGGACGGCAACTGGTGGACGGTTTCCTGGATCGTTACACAACACATGTGGCCGGCAGGCTGGACAATTTACGAAAAGGTGTGATCCACAATGACGGGAACGATAACAATGTCCTGGTGTCCTTTGGCAGCCGCTGGTCCCTTCACATCGAAGGCGTCATCGATTTCGGAGATATGGTCCATACCCATGTGATCAACGAGCTGGCCATCACCTGTGCCTATGCCATGATGGGCAAGGCTGATCCGTTGAGCACGGCCAGGCATATTGTGGCCGGCTATCACCAGGAAAATCCCCTCGGCAGCGATGAGGTGGAAGTGTTGTTCGATCTCATCTGCATGCGGCTTTGCGTAAGCGTCTGCAATGCCGTTGAACAATTCCGATGTGCGCCCGAAAACAAATATTTGACGATTTCGGAGAAACCCGCGTGGGACCTGCTGGCCCGTTTGAAGCAGGTTCATCCACGCTATGCCCGCTATGTTTTCCGGGAAGCCTGCGGTATGGACCCGGTACCTGAATCACCCCGGATCACATCCTGGCTGATGCGGCACCAATCCGATTTTTCATCCATAACCGGAAGACCGTTAACACCTGAAAATTGCCATGTGTTTGATCTGAGTGTGAATAGCCCTCTGATCACCGCCGGTCCTGAACTCAAAAACCCGGCGCTGCTCACCGGACGGCTTTTCAGGGAGATGAGTGCGGCCCATACCGATGTCGGCATCGGACAATATGACGAGGCCAGAATAGGCTATGTGAGCGATCAATACGCGGTGACCAGCAATGAACTGCCGCGCCGGCGGACCATACATCTGGGCATCGACCTGTTCATGGCGGAGGGGTCACCGGTTCATGCCTTCCATGACGGCATTGTCCACAGCACGGCCAACAACGCGGAACCATTGGATTACGGCCCGACCATCATTCTCTCACATGAAACCGGTGAAGGCGATCTCTTCCATACCCTGTATGGCCATCTGTGTGAAGATTCGCTTGAAAACATCGGGACCGGTATGCATATCCGCGCCGGAGACGTCTTTGCCCGTGTCGGATCACCGGCGGTGAACGGCGGTTCTCCCCCCCATGTCCATTTCCAGATTATCACGGATATGATCGGAAACGCGGGTAATTTCGCCGGTGTGGCGCGAGCGGATCTCAGAGGCGTCTGGAACAGTATATCCCCCGATCCCGATTGCATCCTGGGCATCGGTGATAAGGGTCCGGTAGCAGCGACGCCGGACTCAGCGGCCATCATACGCGTACGCCAGCGCCATTTGGGGAAAAGCCTGAGCGTCTCCTACGACCAGCCGCTGAATATCATCCGGGGAGTGGCACAGTATCTCTATTCGGACACCGGACAGGCCTACCTGGACGGTGTTAACAATGTCAGCCACGTAGGGCATTGCCATCCCCATGTGGTGGCCGCAGGACAGCGGCAAATGGCGGTCCTGAATACCAATACCCGTTATCTGCACAACAACATTACCCGGTATGCCGAACGGCTTCTGTCCAAATTCCCCGATCCGTTGAACGTCTGTTTTTTTGTCTGTACGGGCAGCGAGGCCAATGAACTCGCCCTGCGGATGGCCCGGACCTATACCGATGCCCGGGATATTATCATGATCGACGGCGCCTACCACGGCAATACCCAGGCACTGATAGATATCAGTCCGTACAAACACGATGGTCCGGGTGGAAAAGGTCCGCCGCCGTGGGCGCATAAGGTCACCATGCCCTGCGCGTTTCGCGGGCCCTATAAAGGTATGGGCGAGAAGACCGGTGGCCGCTATGCGGATACCGTCGGCGACACCGTTCGCCACATAAAGGAAAAAGGTGGGCGCGTGGCCGCTTTCATATGTGAGAGTATGCTGGGTTGCGGCGGGCAGGTGATATTACCGGAGAATTATTTGGCTGCCGCTTTCGAAAAGGTCCGCGCAGCAGGCGGTGTGTGTGTCGCCGACGAGGTCCAGGTGGGATTCGGCCGTGTGGGCACCCACTTCTGGGCGTTTGAAACACAGAGCGTCGTTCCGGATATTGTCACCCTGGGAAAACCCATCGGCAACGGCCATCCCCTGGCGGCGGTAGTCACCACACCGGCCATTGCGGCTGCTTTCAACAACGGGATGGAATATTTCAACACCTTCGGCGGCAATCCGGTATCCTGCGCCATTGGAATGTCGGTGTTGGATGTCATCGAAACGGAAAACCTGCAGGAAAATGCGCGGACGGTCGGATGCTATATGCTGGAACGGCTGGAAACCCTGAAGGACAAATATCCCCTTGTGGGTGACGTTCGCGGCCTCGGCCTCTATGCCGGTGTGGAACTGGTGACGAACAGGGAAACATTGGACCCGGCGGCCGAGCACGCCGCGTATATCATCAACCGGATGAAGGCATATGGCATCCTGTTGAGCACGGACGGACCGTTGCATAACATATTGAAGTTCAAACCGCCCCTTGTCTTTACACATGAGAATGCCGACATGGTGGTGTCCGCCCTGGACAAGATACTGGGTGAAGATGCGTTGCAGATATAACCTGAAGATGCGTTGCAGATATAAACTATGGATATTTCCTGCAGCATGCATGGGAATGGCCGTTGAAACATATTAAATGGCAGGAGCCGATTTGAAAATCCACATCCAGATCCCCCCCGGAAGCAGTGACCTGAAATGGATCCGGGATCATTTGATCGAATATAATAAACCGCATATCGGTGACATTCCGCGCGAACAACTGGCCGCCCTGGTCAAGGATGATAATGGGCGGAATATAGGGGGAATCAGCGGCTTTATCATCGGTGACTGGCTGCAGATCGACCTGTTGGTAATCAGAGAGGATTACCGGGGCAAGGGCATCGGCACCCGTCTCCTTCTCGCCCTCGAGGGTACGGCTGTGGATCGCGGCTGTAAAACAAGCTTTTTGGATACCCTGGATTTTCAGGCCAAACCGTTTTACGAAAAAAACGGATACCGTGTGGTCTTTGAAAAGCCCAATTTCCCGCGCACCCATTGCTGCTATTACTTGCAGAAACCATTGCGCGCCATTGACAAAAAACAGGTGATGCCGGGTAAGCTCCTGATTCGCGAGGCCACGACAGCCGATTTCGGAATAGCTGGAATTCTGTTCTCCGAGGAAAACCGTTTTCATACGGAACTGCTGCCGGACATATTCCAGGTGGCGGTTCCCATCATGACCCATCAATGGTATGACGGGATCATCGAAAACCCGCGGAAGAAACTGTATATAGCGGAAAAGAAGGGTAAGGCCGTCGGACTGATACTGATGGTTCTGAAATCAAATCCCAAGGATTCCATTTTCGCCCGTCGCAACTATATTTTCATAGACGAAATCATGGTAACCGAATCCTGCCGGGGCCAGGGCATCGGCCGCAAACTTATGGCCCTGGCCCGAAAATGGGCAAAAGAAAAAAAGGTGCGCATCATCGAACTCAACACCTGGGAAAAAAGCGCCAAGGCACGGCAATTCTATGACACTATGGGATTTAAAACCGTGAGAAGGATCTTGAGACTGGAATTATAGACATGAATACCCAAAAAACCATTGACCATATTGTCCGATGGCTGAAGCAATATTGCACCGGTGCAGGTCTCAACGGATATGTTGTGGGCATCTCCGGGGGGATCGACTCCGCCGTGACTTCAACATTATGCGCCCGGACACATTTGCCGGTAATCGCCCTGATCATGCCCATTTATCAGCATCCCGACCAGGTTTCGCTGGCGGCGGATCACGCGGACTGGCTGGCAACAGCGCATACCAATGTACAAAAAGAGCATACGGATCTGTCCGATCCCTTCAGCTCACTGGAGAAAACCCTGCCGGCACCCATCCAGGATGATCTCACCATGGCGAACACCCGGTCACGTCTGAGAATGCTCGCCTTGTACGCCTTCGCCGGCCACAACCGGATGCTGGTGGCCGGCACCGGCAATAAAGTTGAGGATTTCGGCATCGGATTTTACACCAAATACGGTGACGGCGGCGTCGATATCTCACCCATCGCCGACCTGACAAAAACAGAGGTGTATGGACTGGGTGAGGCCATGGGAATTCATGAGGGTATACTCAGGGCAGCACCGGCAGATGGTTTATGGGCGGACAACCGCACCGATGAGAGCCAGATCGGCGCTACCTATGCCGAACTGGAAGCCGCCATGAGATTTGAGGAAATGGGTGGCAATACGGATCAGCTCGGTGAACGGGAACGCGAAGTTCTGAGCATATACCGGAAGCTCAATGGTGCGAACAAACACAAGATGCTGCCCATTCCCGTGTGCCGGATTCCGGAGGAGTTCCGATAGAGGATTCAGGAATAACCACCCATACGAAAATCACCATTGAACAATAAAAACATTCTTCTGCCCATCAATACCCATTGCTTCACCGGGGTCGATATACTCCTGATTAAACTCAATTTCCCCGTTTTCATTCAAGTCGATGCTGACACCGTCATTGGTGTAATCTCCGTCGTTATTGTGAATATCACCGATATAGGCGGTGTAATGCTTATCCATGAAGTTGATTTTCCCCTTGAACTGGGTCCAGGAGTAGTAGGCCAACTGTTTCTTTCTCCACAAGTCGTCTTTGGCGAACACCCACATCCGGTAGCTGCTTTTCAATTGCACCTCGTCGGCCATTCGATGAAATGGAATATACACGGAGGCCCCGAATACCCCCCTGCCGGTGTTTCGGATGGAATCGCCGTCATCGCTCAGGTCACCGTTCTGATTGACATCAACGAACAGGTGCGGGTGCGGCTCTTCGATGCGGTCAAACGCAAAATGGAAATGATTGTTCTCCCGGCTGCCCAGTTGAAATCGGCCATAAAGCTGGGAATCACCATTGAACTTAGGAATTTTGGTTATGTATCCGGGTCTTTGCGTTGATAACTGCAGGATATGGCGGCGACCGGGATTCACAACCATGGAAGTGGGTTGAAAACCGTCGGCCTGAATGGAAATTAATTTCGGGATTTTCCCCTGTTTCGACGTATTCGCCGTGGCCGGGGACTGCAGCGCGGTCTCCGGAGCAGACGGCGATTTTGATGGTGCGGGTTTGGTCGGTGCGGCGGGTGCCGGTGGCGGGGTCTGTTCGCTCACCATGGTTCCAGCGGCAATGGTTGCCGCCCCCTCAACAGCGGGCTTGCCCTTAACAGCGGATTCGTCTGAATGGATACCCAGTCTTTCCAGGGCAATCATGCTTTCGTTTTTCACGCGGGGATCCTCGTCGTTCAAGGATGCTGTCTTGAGCGCCGGTATGGCTGACGTATCACCAATCTCCCCCAGGGATTTGGCAACCGCCTGCCGCACCTGCCAGTTTTTATCGCCGGCAAGTACCTTCAACAATTCATTGAGGACGTCTTTGTCCCGCACACTGCCGAGTCGCTTTGCCGCTTGAGCACGATCGATGGCCGTCGCATCGGAGGTTAATAATAAGATATCGGCCCTGACAAAATCCCCGGCCATGGTCTCCCTGTCCACCTTGTATCCCATTTTTCCAAGTGCTTCGGCGGCCGCCTCCGAAACCTGCCGGACATTGCGCATCTCACCGTCTTCGGTCATCTGACTTACCGTGGCCGGGTCCCTCAATGCTGTTTTGAGGGAATCAATTGCCCGGGTATCCCCTATATCCCCCAATGCCTCTCCGCAGGCGGACCGGACAAATATATTTTCATCCATGAGAAGACATTCGGTGAGTACATCGACACTGGCGGTGGATTGCATTCGTCCCAGAGACATCGCCGCATTTTTCCGCACCATGAACTCCGCATCCTGTTGCAAGGCCTTGATGAGAGGCGCACCCCCCCGCTCATCCCCGAGGTTACCCAATCCTTCAGCAGCGCCGGCGCGGACGAAGACATTGGTGTCGGAAATAGCCACAGACAAGGCATCGAAAACCCGCGGATTCCGGGTCCAACCCAAAGCGCCGGCGGCGGTGCCCCGCTGTGCCGCTTCCGCGGCCGGATCCTGCAACAGGGCCAGATCCTGATCAAGGTTATTGCTGGCCAGACTGGCGCCGGCGCACAGGTCAACCTCCATCTGGAACTCCGGGTCCTTGATGGCATTGAGCGCCGCTTCGGCGGTATTCACCACGGCCGGGATGGTCCGGCCATCACGAAACAGAACCCCCTTGTCGTTCAGAGCCGTTTCCAGTACTGCCTGTGCCTCGACGACTCGCTTCCGTCCAAGAATGGCTGCCGCCTCACACCGGATGAAGATGTTATCATCGCTCAAGGCGGCCAGTATCGGTTTATAGTCGAATGCCGGTCCGGCGAATTCCAGGCGCATGAGCGCCATTTTTCGATCTATCCACGACCGGCTGGTATCCTCTAAAACGGATATGTTTTCAGCCATTGCGGTATTCGTTTGGGAGACCGTCACCCCGGGTACCCCTTTGGGGATTTGAAATCGCTGGGCTGATGAGGATGCGGTCGATGGGCCGGCCGGGCCGAATCCACTATATTGATACAAATAGTATCCGCCGGCAGCACACAGACTGACGATCAACAAGCCCCATAAAATTCCTCGACTACTCTTTCCGGATTCGGTATCCTGATCGCTCTTTTCATTTTCTCTCATGCTTAACATTCCGGTATTGTTTTAAATTTCAAGGAAATGGACATCGGACGGTGTTTGCTTGGTTTGTCTGAGAAATTATCGTCCGAAAATATAAATAATTCAAATATTTTGTGTAGTTATCAGATACTTTAAAAATATGGGTATGTGTTGATACGAAATCATGCGTTAGCCTTGGGTCCTATCCAATATTCTCTTGAAAAGCTGTATTTACCATATTATTCAGTATTGAATAAACAGTTAATATCAATCAGTTCAATCGATGAGTGACGACGTAACACCAAAAGTCCTGCACCGTTATATCGTCGGTAATAAAACTGGAAATCAAATCACAGCTCCGGATGGAGAACGAATGCCCCGATTTGTACCCGGACAAAGATGGATCAGTGAAACGGAACCAGAGCTGGGTCTTGGCATGGTTCTGCGCGTGGAGCCCCGCCGGGTTGAAATTGCATTCCCGGCTGCTGACATTACCAGACAATATGCAGCGGCTGCCGCACCGATCAAACGGGTCAAATTTCAGGCCGGTGATTTGATTAACGGCCGGGACGAGCAGTCCTTCAATGTGAGATCCATATCCGAGATCGACGGACTCATCTATTACCATGGGGATGGCTGTGATCTGCCGGAAAGCTCCCTCAGCGACACCATCAGTTTCAATACCCCTGAGATGCGGTTGATCAATGGGCACCTGGACCCGTCAATGGTTTTTGACCTGCGTTACAAAACGCTGGTTCATCAATGGGAATATAAAAAATCCCCCATTCGCGGTTTTATGGGCGGCCGGGTCGAGCTGCTGCCGCATCAGTTTTTCATCGCTCACGAAGTATGTTCACGCCAGGCCCCGCGGGTGTTATTGGCCGATGAGGTCGGATTGGGAAAAACCATTGAGGCCTGTCTCATTATCCACCGCCTCCTGTGTTCGGGCATGATCAGCCGGGTACTGATTCTCGTTCCCGAAACTTTGGTCCACCAATGGTTTGTGGAATTATTGCGCAAGTTCAATCTCCTGTTTGACATCGTTGACGATAAATATCGGGAAAGCGTCGATCAAGGCACTCCGGGCGCCAATCCTTTCGAACAGACCCAAATGGTATTGTGCAATATCAATGAGATCGCCAATTCAAAAGAGCTGTTTCATCACATGATCTCAACGGATTGGGATCTCCTGGTGGTGGATGAGGCACATCACCTCACAGCAGGCAGGCCTTCCCATGAACTCGTTGCTAAATTGGGGACCGCCATAAAAAGCGTATTACTGCTCACTGCCACACCCGAACAGTTGGGACAGGAGAGTCATTTCGCACGGCTTAAAATTCTGGACCCGGACCGGTATCACGAATTTGAAACTTTTTTGAAGACCGCCGGCCACTACCAGCAAATTGCCGGTATCGCGGATAAACTGATGCAACGAAAAAAGCTGAATCCCGCTGAATCGCGATATCTTCGGGAACGATACCCGGAATTATCGTTAGATCCGGATCCGCAATCGCCACCATCGGTATCTCAAGCCCATGCGGACCCGGCCGCCTTGACATCCAGGCTCCTCGACCGCCACGGCATTGGCCGGGTCATGTTTCGCAATACCCGCAAGGTGATCCGGGGATTTCCCAAACGGCAGGTCCATCTTGTGCCCCTGCATCCAGATGGTAATCCTGTGGTCGGTTCAATTAATATCCGTACCAAACGGGTCGCCGGGGATGCCGACCTTGGGGGAATGGATGGATATCCAACAACTGCTGGCGATGGCATTGTCCCGAAGGTGAAATGGCTTGCGGCTCTCCTGCGGCGCTCCCATGAGGAAAAATACCTTCTGATCTGCCGGCAGCGGGAAATGGTCGACGAGATTGACACCCAACTCAAAAAAATCATTCATATCCATTCAGCGGTTTTTCATGAAGACTTGTCTTTAATACAACGGGATAGAAATGCCGCATGGTTTTCCGAATCAGACGGCGCTAAAATTCTCATCTGCTCTGAAATCGGCAGCGAGGGACGTAACTTCCAATTCGCCCGGCACCTGATCCTGTTTGACCTGCCGACCGATCCGGAAGTATTGGAACAACGTATCGGACGATTGGACCGGATCGGGCAACGGTACACCATTCAAATACATATCCCTTATATGACGGACAGTCCCGAAGAGACGATGGTCCGGTGGTATCACGAGGGGCTGAACGCATTCGAATCCCAATTACCGGGCGGCAATATGTTTCTCGCGAAATTTGGCGAAAAAGTCAACCGGATCGCCCTGGACCATCAACAACCGGGCCGGGATGCCTCACTGGAGACACTCATCACGGATACGCGTGATTATCGGTCATCCGTGTTGAAAAAACTGGGCCAAGGTCGTGACCGATTGTTGGAATTGTCCTCGTTGATTCCGGATATCGCCGCCGGCATCATCCGCCGGCTTAGGGAGTCCGATGCCGGAAAATCCCTTGAGGCGCTCATGATGGAAATCTGGGATTTTTACGGGATCAAAGCCGATGAGCAGGGTGGGCGCACGTATCGGCTTGAATCCGGGAGCCGGTTTGATGAGGCTTTTCCCTGCTACAGCGACGCCATGCTGGTCACCTTTGATCGTCAGGCATCCATGGTTCGGGAAAACATCCGGTTTTTATCCTGGGATCACCCCATGGTAACCGGTGCGATGGAACTTTTGCTGGGATCTGAAACCGGCAACGCCAGTGCCGCTGTGCTTCAAAACGATGATTTTCAAGGGCTACTGATCGAAGCCGTCTTCGTCCTGGAAACCATCGCCCCCCTGTCGCTCCACCTCGACAGATACCTGCCGCCCACCCCTATCCGGATGGTCATAAACCATTTGTCCGAGGACTGCACATCGGCGTATCCGCAGGATTGGCTGAACGCACATACAGCCCCTGTATTTTCAAATAAATATGTGGAAAATATCGGCACCCTTTCCTCACAAATTTCCACGATGCTGCAGGCCGGACGGCAGAAGGCGCAAAAAACAACCGGCGACACAATAAAAAAAATCCTCGACAGGGTCACCTCCGATCTGAACGGTGAAATCGAGCGTCTGGTGGAGCTGCGGAAGATCAATCCGGACATACGCGAATCGGAAATCCTGATGTGGCAATCACACCTTGAGCGAACATGTGCTTATATTGGGAAAGCCCGTCTGCGATTGGACGCCGTTCGCCTCATCATCGGTGAAGAATCTTAAGCCAGTAAGTTGAAACGTATGCACCAGGAGAAATGAAATGAAAAAAATCAAGAACCCGGAAGAGGTCATCAACCCGTCGGTTATCAAACCCGGCAGCCGAATATATGCGGCCGGCAATGCCGCCACCCCGCAGCGGCTCCTGTCCGCCCTGGCGGCTGACGACGACATCGAGCAGGTGGAATTGCTCGGCGTGCTGTTGTTGGGGGATATCGAGGCTCTTTTTTCCGAAGCGAGCTGTCGGCGTATCACGCACCGAGTCATCTTTAACGGTCCGGCTTCGCGGGCGGCCACCAACCAGGATCGCGCCAAATACCAATTGATGCACCTGTCTGATATACCACGGCAATTGCGGAGCTATCTGCAGCCGGACCTGGCGTTTTTGACGGTCAGTGGGCCGGACAACGGCGGCAACTTCAGCCTGGGTACAACGGTGGAGGCGGTGCTGGCGGCGGTGGAAACGGTCAAGCGCGCCGGTGGTGTGGTGATTGCGGAACGAAATGCCCGAATGCCGTTTGTATTGGGTGGCACTATTCCTGGGGACATGATCGATTACCTGGTGGACACCGACTATCCATTGCCCGTGAGTCCGATAAAATCGCCTGACGAAGCAGCCCGGCGTATCGGCCAGATTATTGCCCGGCACTACATTCAAGACGGCACCACTCTGCAATACGGCATCGGTCAGGTCCCCGAAGCCGTCACCGACGCCATCCTGGCGAAAGGGGTCAAGGATCTGGGGATACATACCGAATTGTTTGCCGATGCCATGCAACGTCTGGTGGAAGTCGGTGTCGTCTCAAACCGCCACACGTTTACCCACACCAATTTCGCCATGTCCTCCATCTTCCTGGCCGGCGACCAGGAAGGTTACGACTGGCTGGATTATAATTCATCGGTGCAAAGCCGGCCCTGCGACTACACCAACCACATCCTCAACATCGCCCGCCAGCCCCGCATGGTGGCCATTAACGGTGCCATCGGTGTGGACCTGCACGGCAACATCTGGGCGGACTCCCTGCAAGCCCGCAAGATTTTCAGCGGGGTGGGTGGTCAGTCGGATTTTCTGCGCGGCGCCGCCCTGTCGCCCGGTGGGGTACCGATCATTGCGTTAAAATCCACCACATCCGATGGCGCCAGCAAAATCGTCGACAAATGCCCGGAAGGAATTACCACCACAGCCATTGCCGCCGACCAGGTGGTGATTGTTACCGAACACGGCGCATTCGATCCAAGGGGGCTTGCCTTTTCCGAACGGGCGGTGGGTATCGCGCATCTGGCCGAACCTGAAATACGGGAACAATTGTTGAAGGAAATTTATGACAGCCCCGAGTTCCATCACCCGGCCAAAGCACTGAAGGATGGTGTTCCCAAGGGGATAACGCCCTACGAAACGTCATAACAATTATGCTATATCAATGCTCATTTTCCCTGGCAATGGGATTTGGCCATATCGATCAGGTCGGGAACCTTATCGAAAACCTTGTCCAGAGCGTTCTTTTTATCGGGAATACCCTCCACACGGACGTCGTTCTCACCAAAAATGATAACCCCAACCGGCCGTACCTTGGCACCGCCCCCGGCCCCACCGCCGATGCCCTTACCGTTGTCACACCGGTTTTTTCGCTTACCGTGCGGACCATCCCCTTCTCCCTCACCACCACCGCCACCAAAACCAACGCTGACCCGGGTAAGGGGTACGATTTTATGTGCCCCGAGTTGTACCGTTTTTCCCACCACCACTTCACTTCGGGTCACCTCTGTCAAATTCTCCATGAGTTCCTTCATGATGTCGATCACATGTTCCATCTTTTCCTCCCCTGTTTACAACGCGCCGATAGAATACCGGCGGGTCGCGAAAGAAATCAATTTATCTTCCAAATGTTTTAATACTGATATCATCACCATCGGCTATGATCACCGCCACCGGTGTGGCTTTGGCGCTACCCCCGACACCCCCGCCGATGCCCTTACCGCTGGAACCTGAAGGATCGTCAGTCTCCAGGTGCTCGCCGCTGCCACCACCCCCGCCGAAGGCCAGGGAGAATTCGCATAGCGGCAGTACCTGCCGGTCATCCTCCGATACCGGCTGGGCCGCTACCACGTTGCCTCGTGCCAGATTTTTTAAGTGCTCACCAATCATGGATATAATCGTTTTTACCTCTTGCATATGATCCTCCTAAATATTAAATTATGCGCGTGCTGTATTTTTAGGGAAACTACGCCACATAAGACGGATTTCCCGTTTCAATAAAAACTGCAGGGCGATCAGAATCAAATAGCCGGGGACTACTCGAATACGGAGATGAAACCTCAGGTCAACGATTTCCTCGTCGTACCGGCTGGTCAAGGCCCAGGTGAAATTTTCCGTAAAACGTGCTGTCTGTTGGCGGAGGAGATTGGCCATGAAGTGGACCGCGGCTGTATGTTCCGGATCATCCAATCCGATCTGACCCTTGATGTGACCCCTGGGTCCGCAAGCTCTGATGAATCTTGTCAGGATGGAAAGCAATAAGCCGAAATTACCCGCTCCCCATTGAAAAACCACCCGGGGCTGCTTGCGTGGGGTCGACGGTTTCCGGTCACGCTTTTTCCTGTTTTGAGCCCCTACCCGCAACCACCAGATTGGAAAACTGAGGAAATAGAGGCAGGAGGATTCCCCCAAAGCGCCCTTCAGACTCAGAACACCCATCCCCCAATCCACGCACCAGCCATAATCCCATCCCCCTTGATCCTGGAAGAAACCGCGGGTCGATATCCTCACCGGTACAACCATCAGGACTACTAATCCACCTCCCAGGAGATAACAGATCCAGATCAAAAAAGTCATAACGAACACCTCATGTTATCGTTGACCACAATTTCGAAAGGGTTGATTTCAACAGTCGCCTGCGCATCCCCCCCACCTTTCCCAACCTTTTGGATACCGGGTCACGCAAGGGGCCCAGGGAATAGCCCGCAGACTGAATGCCGGACGCCTTTACCACACCGCTGCCGGTGGACATTGCGTTCAGAGCAAATCCGGGCCAACGCAGACTCCACCCGAACCCCCTGAGGATTCCCCTGATAGATGAAGAGGCCGAAGAAGGTTTGGTGTCCGCCTGGCTTGAGTCCGGCTCGGCAGCCATTGGCAGTCGGGCCAGAATTTGATCCGTTAGTCCCGAAGGCGGCGTATCCGGTGGTAAAGCACCTAAAATCGCCCGCATCTTCATCGCTTCCCGAAAAGGCTCGGCCATCCCCGGCTGAAACAGCGTCATCTCCAGTTTTCTGGCCGCAGCCCCCTGAAGCTGACCGGCAAGATAATCCTCGATATGTTCCGGGTGTATTTGACTCATGTGGTAATCTCCTTAAACAAAGGCGCCAGCATTTTACGCAATTTGCCCCGAGCCCGATGGAGGCGGCTTTTCACCGATCCGACCGGCATCCGTGTGGATTCGGCAATCTCACTGTCCGTAAATCCCTCCCGATATCGCAACACCAACAGGGCACGATCCTGTGCTGAAAGCCGGTCCAGGGCTGCCGAAACCTGCCGCCGGGTATCCGCCGCCCCTACTTCATAAGCTGGATTTGAGCTTTGCCTGTCATCCACGGGATCATAATCTTCCAAAGGCGTCTCGTTCCGGGCGATCTGTTGGATCCTGGGCAATCGCTTCAAACACGAATTATACGTAATCCGCGCCAGCCAAGGCGCTAACGGTCGGGTGGGATCATAACCGCTGATATATCGATGAACCCGCAAAAATACCTCCTGGCTGACGTCTTCAGCGTCCCGGTCGTTGATGAGCATCCGCACGGCAATGCGATAGACCATGGGGGTGTATTTTTCCACCAGGCCACGCCAGGCTCGAGGATCGTTACGACGACAACCCCTTGAAATTTCCGAATCGGTTTTCTTGCTCTCATCCATCACTTTCCACTTTCCACTTCCCCTTGCCCCTTATCTATCTATACCCCGATCACAGCCAAACGGTTTCATTTTTTTATGACTAAGATTCAAAACAGCAGAGGGATAGGGTCACCAGTTTGTTAATAATGGAGCAACTCGGTGCTGAATAAGCGGGGATATCTTAATAAAGGGGGGACATCCTTGAAGTAATCAGGAAACTCACACGATGCAGCCAAATCTTTATGGCATCAAAACAAAACGAGAATGAGCTACTGATTTACTGGGGGATGTCCCACAATTTTGCATGAAGTCATATTATCGCTGGACTTAATATGTCAATTCCTTTGACAGCCTGATGAGCAGTTGATTTTCAAAACGCTGCCCGACCTTATCTTCATGCCCGCCTTCAAATTCAATAAATTCATGATGAATTTTATTCTTCTTTAAAAGTGATGAAAGATAACGGCTTCCGTCAACAATCCATTTGTAGCCATCATTTTTTCCGACCTCAAAAATGATGATCCGAAGCGAAATGGATTTTTCAAGATATGAATTAATGCGATTGTTCCAACCGCCATAGCCCTGATCGTACTTTTTCCAGATCGTATCTATCCTGACAAGCTTTCCATCCTGCTTTTTCAGTGGATAATCAAAATGTGGAAAGGGTGCACCAGGATTGGCTGCCATGGCGGTTCCATAGGCAAATAGAAAAGGTGTGTTCCAATCCTGTCTGGAATATCGATCTTTAATATAATTTTTATACTCCGCCAAAGAATTCTGCTCGGAAAAATCGTCCCTTTTGGCCATCACTGTTGAAATAAATGTTTCGCCTCTAATCAACTGGCATTCCGAAAGGCCGGTTTCATTGAAAATTCCAGGGCTTAAACTATAAACGGCGCCGAACACATCAGGGTATTTGAACGCAATACTTAAGGCACCAAACCCACCCATGGAATGCCCTGAGATTGCCCTTAACACCGGTGAGACCAATGTCCTGTAATGTTTATCCACATATCCAACGACCTCTTTTACGATAAAATCTTCCCAATTCCCGGTGACACTCGAGTTGGTATAAAATCCGCCACCAAGAAAATACTTACTGTTTGGAATTACAACAATAAATTCATTAATTTTTTTGTGAGATGAGGCTGTCCATCACAGAACGAATGGCAAACCCCTGGTAAGCGCCATAGAACCAGTGTTCGACGTTATCACCAAATCCAGGTAAAAAATAGACAACCGGGTATCTTTTGTCTGTTTCATGATAGGAAGGTGGAAGATATACCCCGCAGGGCTGAATGACCGGGGTTCCTATCAGATTGTGTTTTAAACTCTGAGCGGGAATCTGCAGAATTTTTATCTCACCGTTTTCAGGTGCTGAATCAGCGATGGCCGCCATTGTCACAAACAGGCAGATCATGGTGCAACTACATAATGCCAAAAATTGATAAAGATTCGATTTCTTTTTCATAATCATTCTCCATTTTAAGAAATTAAAAAAGTGTTAGCCCTAAAATGAATATTTCACTATCCTGATTATAAAAAGAATTCGTCCTGTCTAATTAGTTGGGACTCTTTTTTTACCCGATTTACATAAAATCTTATGAAATGCTCGGACTCGTCGTATTTTTCGTGATTGATTTCAGAAAATAAGTGGGGGTCGTCCCGGTCTGCTTTTTAAACGCCCTGTGAAAGGTGGATTTAGAATTGAATCCAGCTTCATACAGAATTTCGAGGACTGTTTTTTTAGCTGATCCATTTTCTCCTCGACCGTTCACATTATGAATTAACAAGCGTTTGCTTTCCATAATTCGAAATTCATTGATATAATCGTAAAAGTTTTTCCGGAGACAGGTATTGATCGCCTGGGAGATGGCGTGGGGTTTAATTCCTGCTCGATCAGATAGTACTTGCAGGTTGAAGTCAGGATTTAAATATGGTTTTTTCTCTTTCATGAGAGTTCCTATGGCGGATAGGATCTGCTGAAGGCTTCCCTGGTCAATTCTGTTTTTTTCATATTTTATCTTTTCTACCGGTTTATCGGGCACAGCCAGGAAAATATCCTGGCTGTATAGCCCAGTGAGAATAATGCCATTGGCAAAAATAAAAATGGTAAAAATAATCATCGGCCAGGGGATAACCAGAGCATGGAAGAGATATCCGGTTACCAGGTTTACCGAACCGGATATCCAAATCACCATAAAGCCCGATATCAGAAAAATTATCCAGTTGATCCTTTTTTGTTTTATGCTTGAGTAATGATTCTTTAAACGGGTTTGATACCCATGGATCTTTATCAGAGAAGCCGTGGTATAAACGAGGAAATGCAGGTACAGTACGAGATCATGGACAAAGAGTCCGGTTACCCCGGGAAAACCATTTTTAAGCAGGGCAGTCTTTGTAACCGTGTCGAATTGGTGGAAAAGAACACCCATGACAGCCAAGTAGATAAAAAAAGGAACCATATGGGCCATGTGCTTCATTGTCAGGCACATATTATCTTTCGTAAGGCTTTGAATATGAAAATAAAGGGCTGGTCCTAAAACAAGATCAAATGCCGGCCCGATATAGAAAAGAAAAGGGAGATGGGCCAGGGTGTATTCATGGTGGATCCAAAAGAAATCCTGCAGGTAGCATAAAACCTTTGACACCAGAAAAATGGCTAACAATCGGTTACTTAAAAGTTTTCGATGCCGCGAGGTTAAAAGAAAAACAGCAAATAATAAGAACTGCAGAATTGATATTTTTATGAACGTCTCATAAATAAACATGGCTTATCTGTGGGTCCCGGTGTTAAGCCAAAGTTTGTGAACATCCTCAGATCAGTCAACCACCACTGCTGAAACGGATGGCGATATGGCACCCCATACCGGCCAGACTGCTAAAGAATTATCATAACTGGGATTTCCCGTTAATTCAGATTTTTGTCATGAGGCCTGCTCTTATCTTGTTAAAAATTATATGTAAAGCCACAGTCCACCAAGGGTTCCAATGGTAATATCAGACCTCAAATAAATTACCCCTATAAAAATGCCACATGTGCTTCATTTTCTATATGGAAACTGAATTATTGGCGTATGTCCCCGCTGCCCCCGTAAGTCCCCCCGCTCTGTTTCATACTGTTAATTTCCTCAAGCATGCGCTGGGATAAGTCAATTGTCATGTCCGAGATCTGCTTTATAAGATTAAGAATATCTTCCGGGGCTCCCTGTTGCCGTGAGGTCAGCATGTATAATGCAAGGTCCAGATTGTCGCGTTCTTTCTTTATAGCCGCCCACAAATCCGGAAAGTCTTTATTGGTAAAGAAGACCTGGAGACGAATTCCCCAGATTCTGAAATCCGTTTCCCATTGTGTCACGGCCTCATTGTATTTTTGTATTTGGTCGTTTTTTTGTTGTGATTGTACTCCTTTCATATGTCCAATCACAACCAGTTGGGATTGGGTCAAAATGATAGATACGGCTTGGTTGACACCCTCCAAGGTTCGGTATCTTTGTTCGAGTTCCTTATCGAACTTTGTTCTTTCCGCGGTAAATACCTGCTGTAATATCCAGTTCCTCTGCTGCCACTTTACGGTGATGTATTGAACAAAAAGCCCGCTGATCAGCGCGCCGGCAACGAGCAATCCGAATGGGGAATTAAAAAATTTCACGATTTGTTGCATATGCTATATTCCCTATTGTTCTTCTACGGTCAGTGCCGAACCATATCGAACAGCCATGACATAAGCGATATAGTATTAACCCATTGGCACCTTAGATATAGTCAGTCACCATATCACAACAAAACGATCCGCATCTTCCTTGTGTTGCCCGGAAAACCCTATAGAATCCCAATTCGAATGCGTTGGCCGGTGTTTAACACCTCACGGATATACCTGTTACCCCTCCGCCTTTTTTTCAAGTTCGTCCAGTTTATCGGGTTCCGAAACCGCGATGTCCACAAGGCTCTTGGGGATGGAGCTTTGCTCGCACATCGTTCTGATCTCTTTCTCCACATCGCTGAATTCCATAATTTCGCGGATGGCCTCAATGTGTTCAAGCATCTGATCCGGTGCTATGTCTTCCAATGCAGGTCCTTCAGCCTCCGCCTTTTTCCGTGCGGCCGCTTCTTCGGCCAGCCGCTGTTTTTCCCCCAGCTCCGCTTCCATGGCCTGTTTGGCGGCATCAATAGCACCCCGGTCGACTTTCGCCATCTCGATGATCAGGTCTTCGGAGACATTATTCTCAAAAAGGTGCTTCACCTTTTCTGCATCGGTTTTACCCTCGACCGCTTCGAGCAGCTTTGCAACCCTTGCCCTTTCAGCGCGTTCATTCTCAATATCCGTGTTCACCTGTTTCAACTTCTCATCGGTAATTTCCAATGCTTCGGTGATGACTTTGGGAGCCACTTCTTCCTCGATGAGCAATCGGATACCTTTATCGTCAGGCAGGCCTTTTGCCTTGGCAATTAGCAGATCGAGCTTTGTCTTCTCAACAATCCCTATCACATCGGGCCTGCGCTCGGATCTTTTGAGTTCCGGCCAAGTCTTGCCGAGATCGCTGATAAGTGTATTCGTCGCAAGGTACGGGTCAGCCACGTCCTCCATGGTTAGTGCGGTGATCGCAGCGCTGAAGTCCTTCATAAAGGGCCTTCCCACGTTTCGTGTTTCATTCATGGCCTCTCTCAATTGGATCATGTTACCGCCATGGCGCGAAACATTGTAGCCCGAGTTGTCGAGTTCACCGGCTATCCGTTGAATTGAGGATTCCATGTTGTTTTCTGATAGATCCTGTGCATCAAGTCCAAGAATATTCTCTTCGATAGACAACCAGAGAGGTTTTTTTGCCGTCGAGTCGCTTGTGGTCATTCTTCAATCTCCTTTTGATGATTTATTCACCTGCTGTAATCCTATTTTTGATGGACACTATTTAGTAAATCTTTAATTCCAATTGGAAGAACAATATAGTGATAAGAACTCGCTTTTTCAGACAAATAGTATAGAAAAGCACCCCTGCGGGTCAAGGGGAAAAACCGAATCCCACAGCGACCGACCTTGAAACACCGTTTACTGACGTGTGGACACCATTACCACCCGATTATTCGCAGCTTTAATAGTTGATCGATTGCCGGTTATGCATTATTATGCCACCATATCCTGAGGCACCTGCGACAGTTCCATCTGCTCTATCTGCCCATCTCCGCTTCGATACCGCCGGACGCTGCGGCACTCCTGATATTGCTTTGATCCTGCTTAACTGAAACTTTCCCGTATTGTGACTGCCCGCCTTTTTGTCATGGACCCTTTAAAATCGTATGTGGAGGAATGGTCTTGTCCGAAGCCAACAAGAAGACAATCGTGGAAAAGTTAAGCCGGTTATTCGGCAAGCGATCCATATCCAGAAACCTGACGGGGGTGCTGGCCATTCTGGTTCTCGTTGTCGTCGCAAGTATCCTGAGTCTAGCTTATCTGAAGGTGTCGCATGATATGCATCGGGAATTGGAAAGAAAGGCCGATGAACATATTTATTACTTATCAAAAAGCCTTTCCATCCCCATATGGAGTTTTGATTCCGAAGGTATAGAACTTGTGGGTTCCGTTTTTTCTAAAACGGATTTTCTGAAGCGATTGGTAATTGTGGATATCAACGGCAAAGTGCTTTTTCATTATGAAATCGGGTCAGATGACAAAAAACGGACCAGTCGTGACCAGTGGATAGAATATAATCAGAAAATCATCGGTCGGGTATTCATAAGCCTTGGTTATGAGTTTATTGAAGATAGCCTCCTAAAATTATTCTATATTGTCCTGTTGGTTTTGGTTGTTTCCATTGTTGCCATAATGTATTCCACAAAATTTGTTATCAAGGTATTCTTACACAGCCCCATACAATACCTGGAACAGGGTATAGAACGCGTGACAGAAGGGGATTATACCTACCAATTCAAGCACCTGATCGATCCGCAATTAAGTCGGATTGCCAGGCGTTTCGAACACATGGCCAGAAAGGTCGAAACAAGAGAGATCGCACAGCACCAATTGAATCAGAATCTCCAGGTGGAAATCACCGAACGGAAACATGCCGAAGAAAAGCTGATGGATAGCAAAGCCGCGCTGCGTGAGAGTGAAGAAAATTTTCGGGGTATCGTTGAAAGAAATTTTGACGGTATACTGGTGATCGACCTTGAGGGCCGGTTCTCATACATATCTCCATCCGTATACCGGATATCGGGTTACAGCGCCGAAGAGATAACCGGCAAACCATTTCTGGATTATATTGTGGACTCGGACAAACCGATGGCGATCCGTGATTTCGAAGGACTACTGATGGGCGATGATGCAAAATCATCCCGGATGAAAATTGTAAAGAAAGATGGATCGATTATTCATATCGATACCAATAGCGCACCCATACGAAAGGAGGGGACCCTTTCCGGGGTTCAGACAATCTTCAGGGATGTTTCGGATCAGGTATATGCCCTGGAGGAGATCAAGCGGTTGAACAGGGGCCTGGAGGCCCGTGTGGAAGAGCGAACAGTTGCGCTTCAGACAACCCTCAAGGATCTGGAGGCCTTTTCCTATTCAGTATCCCACGATTTACGTGCACCACTGCGGCATATGGAAGGGTATGTCAATCTGCTTCAAAAACGCCATGCCGACAACCTGGATCATAAAGCGCGACGATACCTTGACCATATCAGCTCCTCAGCACGCCGTATGAACAGGCTTATCGTTGATTTACTGGCGTTTTCACGATCCGGACAAGTTCCCATTCACAAAAAACCCGTGGACCTGAACCGGCTGGTAAGCGACATTCGCAATGAAATGGCCGCGGAGATTCAGGAAAGAGTCATCAAGTGGGAAATCGGTGAGTTGCCTATCGTGGAAGGGGATGCTGTTTTATTGCGTCAGGCCATTCAGAATCTGTTTCAAAACGCAGTCAAATTTTCAGCCGGTCGTGAGCTCACCCGTATTAGAGTCGGCTCTATGGAGAAACGTGCCGATGATCTAAAATGTACTATATTTATAAGCGACAATGGTGTTGGTTTTGACCAGAAATACGTTGGCAAGCTGTTCGAAGTATTTCAACGCCAGCATCCGGGTGATGAGTTTGACGGTTCCGGAATCGGATTGGCCATCGTGCGCAAGATCATTCACCGCCATGGCGGGGATGTATGGGCCGAAGGGCAAGTCGGAAAAGGAGCGACATTTTATTTGTCACTGGATGGTGGGAACCGTCAACCCAGTGGGGTATAGGAATTAGCTGTTATTGTTGCTGCTGTATATGTCCATGCATGTATTCAAGCGTACGCAGCTGAATCTTCCTGCAGGAACAATAATCTCCCGGCGACGGAACGGATAAATGGCCCCATACCGGATCAGCGGATCATTTTCCGGTGATTGTTCACCGGGATCGGCATTATTGCCCCGGCAATATGTGAGGCAGTCCTTTGCGCCAGATGATTGAAACCCGATACGACTGGATACGAGAAAATCTCCAAGACTCTCAAGGGAGGGCGGAATGAACATCATCTACATATCCTCGTTCATCAGCATATTTTTTCTACTGTTTGCCGGCCCACAGGCGGCTGCGACGGACGAATATCATGTTGTCATCGCAGCGGCAAATCACCCGCCGTCGTCCGGAGAAACACTTCCCGACAATGGTTTTATGGCAAAGCTGGTAACGGATGCATTCAAGCAAGAAGGCTATACTGTAGTCTATAACTTCTATCCCTGGAAACGGGCGTTGGAGGAGACAATTAACGGAGATGTGGACGGACTGCTCACGGTCAGCTACAGTGATGAACGCGCTCAACACCTCCAATACAGTGATGTTGTCCATCAGTTCAGAATTAATTTCCTGACAACCCGCGACAAACAGATAGCGTATAAATCGCCATCCGACATGCGCCCCTATCTCATCGGAGTTATCCGCGGAACTGTTTTTATAAAAGGCCTGGAAGAGAACGGCATCCGGTATGAAGAGGTCAAGAATTGGGAAATGAACCTGAACAAATTACTGTACGGACGCGTGGATGCCGTTTTGGGGAATACGGTCAATGTTCAGTATTCGCTGGAACAAAAGTTTGGCGATGCGGACCGGTCGAACATTGTGGTTGTTGAACCACCCTATACCGTAGATGACGTACATGTGGCGTTCTCAAAAAGAATCGAACGGACCGAACTATTGGTAAACGTATTCAACAGGGGATTGTCGAAGATTAAAAATGATGGCACATATGCCTCCATATTGAAAAAACATCACATCACTGAATGAACCCCTCATTTATTTGTTTTTATTTAAAACAACAGATAGGTTAAAAATAAAAGGGTCAATCGACCACGAAACTCACGAAATACACGAACAGGACCAAGGGCTCTTTCGCCTTCGGCGAGATTTGAATTTGCCTTAATTATCCGACCATATTCTCTTCTTCGGCGAAGCCGACCAAATCTCTTAAGTTCTTGTTTTCGTGTGTTTCGTGTGTTTCGTGTATTTCGTGGTTAATAAAAACGGGCAACCACAAGGGTTGCCCCTACAATAAAGACCAAATATGGATCAACTCTACACCCGTGCGGTTGTCCCACACGATAAATCCCCAATCCCCGGAACAATTACAAAATCCAAATGGAGGAATGTTGTCGTTCTATTTTTTACTTTATTTTCCATGTGATCCTTAAAAACTGAGTTACTGGCGAATGCTGGCAATGGCCTCCCTACCCGTTTCGATATATATAGCTATACGCGTTAATCGCCGGTACACCGCCAAGATGAGCATAGAGGACCTTGGACCCATCCGGGAAAAAATCCTTTCGTATAAGATCAATCAGGCCCTGCATTGATTTTCCTTCATACACAGGATCAGTCATCATGCCCTCCATACGAGCACAAAGCCGAATAGCTTCATTCGTTTCTTCTGAAGGAATTCCATATGCCGGATAAGCATAGTCATCCACCAAAACGACATCATCCTCTGTAATTTTCCGGCCGAGTTCAACCAAGTCAGCCGTATTCTGCGCAATTGAAACTACTTGTGCCTTGGTTTTTTCGGGTGTGGCTGAGGCGTCGATACCAATAACGTTCCGAGCCCGGCCATCCTTGGCAAATCCAACCAGCATCCCGGCATGTGTGGATCCGGTTACGGTACAGACGATAATGAAATCGAATTTGAATCCAAGATCGGCTTCCTGCTGTCGAACCTCTTCGGCAAACCCGACATAGCCGAGACCGCCATATTTGTGCACCGACGCACCCGCCGGTATGGCATATGGTTTTCCGCCTTTTGCTTTCACTTCTTCCAAGGCACGTTCCCAGCTTTGGCGGATACCTATATCAAATCCTTCATCGACAAAGTCAATCTCTGCTCCCATCACACGGCTCATCAGGATATTTCCAACCCGGTCGTAGACAGCATCCTGAAATGGAACCCAGCTTTCCTGAACGAGGCGGCACTTCATGCCTATTTTAGCCGCGACTGCCGCAACTTGGCGAGTATGATTCGACTGAACGCCGCCGATGGATACCAGCGTGTCGGCGTTCGCGGCGATGGCGTCGGGGACGATATATTCGAGTTTTCGAATCTTGTTCCCACCAAAGGCGAGCCCTGAGTTGCAATCCTCCCGTTTGGCAAATAGTTCAACGTTGCCACCGAGATGCTCCGATAGACGATTTAGTTTCTCAATCGGCGTTGGGCCGAACATAAGTGGATAGCGTTCGAATTTTTTCAGCATTGTTTCCCCCATCACTCATTTTTGCCAAGATTATTGCCTATACCTATCAAGGTCAGAATTGTTATAATAGTATACGATTTGTCAATTGTTTTTTTATGAGAAACAATAGATCAGGAAGCATTTTCAAACTGATTTGGACTTACCTGAAGGAGAAGCTGTCTCAAAAAAGTGATGGCCCGGTTCCTTGACAGGATAACGACGATAATTTATCCTTGTCCGGTATTCTTTTTTGAGAACCTTTCGTTCACTCAACGGCCGCATACGGTCAACACCGGACAAAGGAGAGGGGCATGTATAAACTTCGGTTCGTGGCTTGTTTTACCTGTATTTTCATGCTGATAATTACAATGCTCGTGAACAACACTGCGGGAGCACCACAGCTTTCCGCAGACATGACCATTGAGCAATTCGAGAACACGGAAATGGGCTTAGGATCCCAGGGAACAATCGTTCAAACCGTTCCCGCCCACCCAAAGATGCTTTATATCGCCGAGGCACAAACCGCTGATGGAACGGCACCGAAAAAGGTTTCATCGGAAGGCACATCCGCGGCGATCATATTTATACTGGACGCCTCGGGTTCCATGTGGGCCCAGGTGGAAGGAAAAGCCAAGATCGGTATTGCCAAAGAGATCTTAATTGAACTGATCCGGGATCTACCCGACGACGCGGCGACAGGCCTCACTGCCTACGGGCACCGCCGCAAAGGAGACTGCCGGGATGTGGAGGAACTGGTACCACTCCAGCCCATCGACAAAAAGGCTCTCACAGCCGAAATAGAAGCCATCAATCCCAAGGGCAAGACGCCCATCACCCTCTCCGTTCAAATGACCGCGGATAAACTCAGGGCCTTAGAAGACGAAACCATCATCATCCTGGTAAGTGACGGAAAGGAGACCTGTGAGGGAGATCCCTGCGCCCTGGTCGGAGAGCTCAAAAAAGCCGGGATCAAGTTCACCATGCATGTCATCGGTTTTGATGTGACCGAAGAGGAGCGGGTACAGCTCGAATGTATGGCCAAGGCCGGGGGTGGTGAGTACTTCACCGCCAAGACGGCTCAGGAATTCCGTTTGGCCGCCCAAGAGGTGGTCCAGGAAAGCCGGAACTTTGGAAATTTAAAGGTGACCGCCTTGAGAAACGGGACGCCCATCAAAGCCCACATGGAGATCTTTGTACAGGGAGAAGTGGAAAGCATCACCAGCGGCCGCACAGTGACCGACCCCGACAGCCCCGGGGCAAAGCTAAAACCGGGCACCTATGATCTGCACGTGGTGGACCGCGAGACCGCGACAATGCCCGAGGTCATGATCGAAGGAATCACCATTGAGGCCGGCCAGACCGTATCCCGTGAGGTGGACTTTTCATCGGGCGCCCTTCGCCTGACTGTCCAAAAGGACGGAAACCCTTCGGTGGCCGCTGTTCGGATAACCGAAGCAGGAACAAAGAGCCGGGTGGCTGATCGCGACACCTCGGTCCATAATCCCCTCACCATTCATCTCCTTCCCGGCACCTATGACGTGGTCGTAAAAGACGACCGAACCAGCCCTCCCCAGGAGGTTGTCTTTACCAATATCGCCATTGAAAACGGCATTACGATTGAAAAGACAGCCGATTTCAGTGAAGGTTTTCTGAGTGTCGA
Source organism: Desulfobacteraceae bacterium (assembly GCA_013003715.1). Lineage (GTDB taxonomy): Bacteria > Desulfobacterota > Desulfobacteria > Desulfobacterales > Desulfosarcinaceae > JABDIN01. The sequence goes on from JABDIN010000043.1 coordinate 50,274, forward strand.
AGTCCTGGTGGACGAACAGAAAGACACCGCCGGCCTAAGTGTCTACGAGCCGGGAACAGAAAACCGGGTGGCCACGGGGGATACTTCAAGGGACAATCCCAAGATTATCAAACTGGTCCCCGGGACATATGACCTTCGGGTGATCTATAAAAAATCCAGACCCGAAAGGGAAGTGCGTTTCAACGGTATCGAGATAACAGCCGGCAAGACCGTTGAGAAGCGAGCCGAATTCGGAGCGGGTCTCCTCAGTGTGGAGGTTTTGGTCAATGAGCGGAAAGGGACTGCCGGTTTATCCATCTATGAAGCAGGTACAAACAACAGGATAGCCACAGGGGATACATCAAGAGACAATCCCAAGATTATCAAACTGGTCCCCGGGACATATGACCTTCGGGTGACCTATAAAAAATCCAGACCCGAAAGGGAATTACGTTTCGAAGGCATAGAGATCACAGCCGGAAAGACTATTGAGAAGCAAGCCGATTTCGTAGAGGGTTCCGTCAGTGTGGAGGTCATGGTCAACGACCGGAAAGGGACCGCCGGTCTTGCCATCTATGAAGCAGGTACGAGCAAGAGGGTGGCCACGGGGGATACCTCAAGGGACAATCCAAAAGCCATTAAATTGAATCCCGGCGCCTATGATCTGAAAGTGATCTACAAAAAGGCCAAACCTGAAACCGAAGAGCTCATTCGTGGCTTTCAGGTCGTCAAAGGGCAAACAGTGGAAAAACGACTGGATTTTCAGGAAGGCATCCTGGAAGTCCGATCGACATCAGGGGGTACGAGCGTGAAATCTGACCTCCAATTTTTCAACCCCGGAGAAAAAAGGCGCTTCGCCACCGGGAGTGGAGGTAAAACTATCGCAATGCGTCCGGGCAGCTATGAAGCACTGATCCGGGCTTACAAACTTCCCGGTAAACCTGAAAAGCGGGTGTCATTCACCATCCGGGTCGGGCAGACCACGATTCTCGATGTGGTTTTTTGATCCGAATAGCTTTTAATGTGCCGGGATTTAAAGGGGCCTTATAAAGTGGAGGCCCCACATCCGGCTTTTCGATAATATGGCCAGCGTTTGACCATTGGTCGATATCCGATGAATTCATTACAACTGCGGATATAGTTGATGCCTGCACTCCGGGCAGATACCGTGGGAGAACTCGGCTTCAGAATGTTCGCTGATGTAAGATTCAATCTGATTCCAATAGCCGCTGTCATCCCTTATTTTTTTACAATTACAGCATATGGGCAGATAACCGCGCAGGATTTTTATCTCGTCCATGGCTTTTTCTATGGCTTCTCTATCGCGAATGGACTGCGCCAGCAACACATCCTTATGGTTTCTCTCTTTTAAATAGTGAGAGAATACCATGAAGACAATGCCGCCATTGATGCCGAGACATAGAATAAGTGAAATGAACACATCATAATAGCGTTGCGACTCACTATCATAAGGACGAATCAATTCGGGCCAAAGCCGTTCCGTAAACATCATGAGAGCGATAGCCGTCAGAATGACACTTAGAAAAACACCTCTGACCTTTGCTTGCAGCAACAGAATGGCCGCCGTAAAGAGTATGAACAGATAATATGGCACACTGCCGAATGTACCGGCAGTATAAAACCACGCGATGCCCAACGCGATAAAGAAGACAATATTCAATCCCAGAGTCAGTTTTCGCCATTGCCTGGTTTTTATGGAATAGTAATAAGCCGTGATGGCGATAACAACGCATATGAGCGAAATAACCGTCTGAACCGGAGGAATATCCAAAAACAGGTTATATATCAATGTTATCAATGAAACAGCCGCTGTCATCAGTATGATGGTATTGAAGATACGGTGTTCCAGCGACAGAGAGCCTGGATCACGCCACAAGATGGAAATCAGACGGTTTGTCTTATGGATATGGTGATTTTTGAAAATGGAACGCATGTATCCGGGACCTGATTATCCCTATCCTTTTGTGTAAGGATAAGGTTTTTTTATAATCTATGTATTTCCAACAAGAGTATATCGGCACTGCCGCCCGGATGAATAGCAATTTTTTTGACCACAGCCCATTTCTACCGTGTTTTTAGTAATATTGTCAGATCATTATAATCGCCACCTGTAGTACTACCAATAGTGAATTAAACTACTCTCAGGTTGTGGATCAACTGTTAACAATCCATAATCAGCACAGATTGTTCGACGATTCGTTAAATTCATCATGGATACTCGAAACACTCTGATTAGTTAAATTTAAGCGTATACCGGGTTTGGATTGCTGTGGTGACTGCCTAAATAACGGTGGTGGGCAAAAAAACAGGGAGAAACCGGAGGTCATCATGAAACTACCATCACCAATTGTTGTCCAGGTTGATGGGGTGATATTGTGGTGAAGTTAACATGTTAACGTCCCCAACTGTCCCCCAGTGACCACTTCGTTAGGCCGCAATGCCGTTTATGGCTAAAAAATCAGAGGACACATCAGAGTTTTTTCGGCCGACAACGGCATAATAATAAAGAGGTTCACCATCAATTGACAACCTGTGGCGATACCGCTGGATATAATAAATATCAATAAAATCTGAGAAAATTAACTCTCGTATCATTTTTGAAAATCCGGTTTCATCTCGATTGTCAAGAAATGATTCTTTTATGTTGTATTCGATGTCTTTTTAACATGGTACTCCCATTTTAGTTTTATGATATACGATTACTTTAAAAGTCATAAAAATCGTCACCGCACAACGTTGACATAACATATTACCTCCATGCTTGGATCTATTTAGAGTTTAGATATTAATCCGGCAACTAAATAGGTAAAGTGACGTATCGCTGATTCGCGTAATGAGTTTCCGGCGGAACGTACTGGGGACAAGCCTTCTTGCCGCCACCGCCTCCCATAAACCAAAAATACGAGTTTTGCGTATTTATCCGCCGGAGCAATAATACCGCAACTTATTGTACCTGCCCTAATTCCTATCAAGCACCTAATTTATGATAATGGACGTCCTCGCCAATGCTGTTCTGGATTGATTTAAAATATACCTGATTTCATAATTGCCCGGCTGTACAGGTGCTTTTAGAGTAGCAGGTGTGCCCCCGGAGGTATAGGAATAGCTCAGGTACTCACCCTCTTTTGCGCCTGCCGGCACGATGGTGATATAGTCACCTTTATAATTTGGCCCCTGCCAGTCTACCTGAAAACTGGTCCCTGCCTTTACGCTAGCTGGTGCTTTTACTTGCGCACTAACTTTAGTCAATTTTATTGCGGTTCTGGCCAGAACTTTTTTAGACTGGTTCAAGACATAGCGAATCTCATAATCTCCAGGTGTGTCCGGTTCTTTCAATTTTAAAGGACTGCCATTGGATGTATATGTATAATTAAAATAAGTTTTCTCATCTGTGCCTTTAGGCACGATGGTAATATAATCACCCTTATTATTGGGACCAATCCAGGTTATTTGAATATCTGATCCTGCAAGAACAGCTTCTTTTGCTTCAACCTTTCCGGAGACCTCTGAGACCAAAATGTCTCTTCGAGCAAGCACTTTTCTTGACTTACCCATTATATATCGAAGCTGATATTTACCAGTTGCCCAAATTCAGGTAAAAGGTCTCTTAGCACTTCTCTGGCAATTTGAATCTTTGGCTTTCCTTCAACCTGCCCCCACATGCTCCCTGATGCGTCCAGAATAATCATGACATTTGAAATATCCGTGGAAATTTTTTCAGGTTTTTTCTGCTCCGGATTCACCTGTTTCACTTCCTTTTTGTTTGCTGCGCTAGTTGCACCATGTTTCTTCAATAATGCAATCATTTCTTCATATTCTTCCTCCGTGGCAATGGATAAAGCAGAATCTCCCCTTTTTGCTTTTGCATTGACATTGGCGCTTTTGGAAATTAAATATGTTGCAAGTTCAATATGGTTTGACCTTGCTGCTATCATGAGTGCAGTATAGCCTTCGGTTTTTCCTTTTTGAGTTGATTTATTCACATCCAGACCCTGACCAACAAGAAACTTGAGGCTTTCCATTGAGGTTTGTCTGGAAACCACCCCAAGAATTGCATTGTCAAACACAGAAATTCCATGATCGTCAACGGCATGGATATCTGCATTTTCGTTTATTAATATTTTTAATATATCAAGCGTTTTGGCATGCCCTGCCGCCATCATCATGGGAGTACGACCCTGATTACCTGCAAGATTAACATTTGCACCTCTGGATAAAAGCAATTGAACAATCTTTACACGACCCCTGTCACAGGCAGTAATTAAAAGACCTGCCTGGGCACTCCCCGTACCTTCCAAATTCGGATCCAGTCCATTATCCAACATCTTCTCAACAGTTGCATAATCACCTTTCGCAACTGCCTTGATTGCATCTGTTAACGTATCAGCGTAAATGGTTTGACAAAATAACGAAGAGGTAAAACAAAGAAAAAAGATAAAAGTTTTAAAATTAGAACCCAAAATGAGCCTCCTTTATTTTAGATTAGATCTCTCTTGGTTCCCTATGTTCTGCTCCTGCCGAAAAATCTGCGATTCGAACTCGTGATATGTAAACAGGGTTGATCAACTTATCTTCCATGTTTTGAGCAAGTTTGTCAGTGTCGTGACGTTTTTCAAATTCTCTTCTTTAAAGCCCTATACCGTATATGATCGGAAGCAGACAGGAGAGCGTAATCCACATTATCAGGACCAGTGGCACCCCAATCCGAATAAAGTCATTGAAGTGGTAATTTCCCGCGTTCATGATAAGCAGATTGGTCTTGTAGGCCATGGGGGTGGCATAACTCATGTTCGCCCCGAACAGCACCGCAAGGACAAACGGCTCGGGAGCTTGTCCCATTTGCAACGCAATGGAAACGGCAATGGGAGTACCGATGACCGCTGCTGCATTGTTGGAAACGATGTTGGTGAGGATGGCCATCAAAAGCATCAGCCCGCTGATCACAAAGACTGGTGAAGTGTCCCCTGCCAGAATCACAAAAAGTTGTGCCAGGTAATCCGCACCACCGGTTTTAAGCAGCGCTACTCCGATGGCAAGACTTGCAGACACGATAAGGATGACCTGTGCATTCAGTGCGCTAGTGGCATCCCGCCATCCCAGGCATCCGGTGAAGATCATCAACAACGCCCCGAGTGACGCGCTGATGGCGATGGGCAGAAACCCTGCGGCGGCCGAAATAACGATACCCAGCATAATGAGCAGGGCCACCGGTGCCTTGCGGGCAAAAGGCAGATCCGCCGTGGCATCGAGCACGAGAAAATCCTTTTCTTTTTTGAGAGCTGCGATTAGTTCCCGGGGGCCTTGAACCAGGAGGATATCCCCGGACCTCAGACGGATATCCCCGATTTCATTGTATAACTTTTCTGGTTGCCTGCCCGCCCTGTGGATGGCCAGCGTTATTACCCCGTACCGATCCGCGAATCGGATGCTGCTGAGGGTTCTTCCCGCGAGACGGGAGCCTTCTATAAGGACGACCTCCGCAATCTGCTGATCTTCATCCTCTAACGGATGCTCCTCGTCAACAGGTTCGTTCATGTCGTCATCCGCATAGAGCTTCCCTTCCAGTACCTTTTCAAATTCTTTCAAGCGGGCGGGCGTATCACGGATAAGCAGATGGTCACCTGCTTTCAGCACCAGGGAGGGAAAAGGTATCATGAAGTTGTCAAGCCCGCGTTCCACGCTCGTGACTTTCATGGTTCCATCGACTTTTTTTCTGGCTTCGGCTATCGTTTTTCCTTCAATCACGGTTCCTTCCTGGATGGCAAGATGTGCGGAGAAAACCCTGGGGGAGATGTCTGCCAGGGTGAGTTCACGCTCCGGTATAATCCGAGGCACCACGAGCCAGAGATAAGCGACACCGATGCTTCCGGCAATGGTCGCCGGTATCAGGAAATCGAACATATCCATCCGTTTCAAGCCTACCTCTGCGGCCACGGAGACCACCAGCAGATTCGTGGAGGTTCCGATGGTGGTACATGTTCCCCCCAGCAGTGTGGCGAATCCCATGGGCATCAACACGGAAGAAGCCTTAATACCAGTGCGCAAGGAAACGTTGATCAAAATGGGGAGAAACAATACGACAACGGGAACATTGTTTATAAATGCGCTTATTGAGGCCCCGACCACAAGGGTCAACAACAGGGAGATACTGGGGGAAACCTTCCAGAGCCGCGCCAGGACTCTTCCCACGGGTTCCAGCGCACCCGTGCGGACAATGCCCTGTCCGGCGATCATCAAAGCGCAAACGGCAACCAGCGCCTCGTGTCCGAAACCCCGGAAAAAATCCACGGCGTGTAAAACACCCCCGTCCACGTGGAACGGAAAGAGTTCGAACCCAACGGCCAGACCGATGAGCACCAGGAAACTGGAGGACTCGAGGGGAATCTTTTCACGGGTGAACAGAACCAGTGTAACGACGGCAAGAATCAGCACGGCCAGTGCATGCGCATTGGGCGGTGGGGGAAAGGTCATATCGTGTAGCTCCATTGTTGGGTGAAACGGCGTCAGTATATTATCAGGACAAATATGGTATCGACTTCCTGCCCTTTAAAACGTTTTTCTCTTCTCCATCGATGAATCTTTGTGCAGTTCAGACTATTCTTTTTTCACTTCTTAAATCATTGGTTAACGAATTGTAGCCTTGAGCCTGTTCAACAAAAAAGATAGTAATCCGCTCTGCAATTTTTAATTTGGGTGGAAAGAAATGAGGCGCCTGGAACGTATTAAGCCGACTGCCCGGCATGTTTTACTGAATAACGAAAAGTATCAGGATATTGATACCCATGTGTTTGGTCCGCGTCAAGAAAAATGACTGATATGAGGGGGCAAGGCGATCAAAGAACAGGCGCGCTTTGTCATCCCGGGCAAGGGCCTCCCGGATGCATGATGGGATTTCGATTGGTCTCTTTTGGGCAACGATGGTCGCAGTGGCTGTTGGATTAACCTTAGCAGATTCCGCAAGTGTCATGAGCCCGGCAGCTTTCAGCTTCTCCACATGCTTGAGATTGAGATCCGACCATTTTGATTTGTTCCGGCGGGGAGTGAATTTACGGGCGAAACGGTGCGGGTCCAACCGCTTGACCAGACTGTCTCTCCATATTAACACCCTCAATGGGAAAGGCAAAACTAACTAAAACACATCCATATGCGCCCGGAAACAAAAAAGGCATCAAACAATGATGCCTAACTTTTTGATTTTAATGGAGGCGGCATCCGGATTTGAACCGAAGACATACCTTGCCTGATAAGGCTTTTCATGGCCTTACAACCTTTTTGCACCTTCATTAGTTCCAAATCATTTTTTCTAAATTAATAAATCGGCCTTATTCCATGAATACTGATATCCGAATTTTATTGAGTTTCAAGGGGCACAGAAAGCGGAAGCGTTTAAAAATGATATTAGGTCCAGGGTCAACAGATTATCTGATTGATTTGTGGATCACTGTAGCCGAGGACAGGCCAGACGGAATATTATCCGATTGGGATGAAATTGATATTGCACTGGCCGCTGGTTGGGAGGGTGAACCGGAAACACTGGTAAGTGCACTCCTTGATTCAAAGTGGTTAGATAAATCAGATGATGGCTATTATCACCTTCATGATTGGCATGATCATCAAGGGTGGGCATGTGGAGCAACCGAGCGGCAAGAAAAAGCCAGGGTGAATGCATTGATTAAGCACCATGGCAGGCAGCGTGGACTTGAGATCGCCAGAGACAAGCACGGAATCGACATCCGTTCTTACGGATATGATTTGAAGTCTGCTACCAGCATGCTACCAGCAGACACACAGCAGGATTGTAGCACTGCTACCAGCATGCTACCAGCAGATTTGCAGCATGCTACCGGCATGCTACGCCAGCATGCTCCGTCTCCATCTCCATCTCCGTCTCCAAAAGATAAAAATGCTTCTAGCGAAGCACCTCCGGCGCCTGTTTCTAAAAAAACTGTTAAAAAAAACAAACACTTTTCAAAGCAACTCTCTGAATTTTCAGATATTTATAAAAATATTAAATCCCTTTGCCGACAGCTCGAACGCCTGCCGCCAAGGAGCGGCCGCAGATTCAACCCCTACCAGTGGGTCCAAGTCAAGGCGAATCAACGTGGACACCCCGGTGCCATAGACCAGTGTCTGAAGCAACTGCTGGACTATTGGGACGGAATCGAAACCCCCTGGGGCTATGCTGAGTCAACTTTCCTGACCGTGAATGGGAACTGGAATGAACGGGATGCAATCAAACTTCACGAAGAATTGAAACTGCGAACAACAGAGGACTTATCGGGAATAACACATGGGTTGCTCAATTCGATCTGAGTGCGGATCCTTCCCGGGGGGTTTCGTTCTCTCGATTTCACATTCCGGAATTTATCAAAAAACAGGCAAAGCAAATTGTCGTGCATCAATGAATCAGGGTGAATCAAAAGCAAAATATTTTAATAAGATGGGGAGGATACAGGGGATATGGAATCACCGGTATTGATTGGCAGAGATGAGATATGCAGATATCTCCGGATCAGCAAAAACACGTTTTACAAGCTGACGGATGCCGGGATGCCTGCTGAAAAAAAGGCGAAGATCTGGACCGCCAACATCGAGCAGTTGAATGACTTTTTCCGAGTCGGCAAAAGCGATGAATCAGGGGTTGAATCAAGGCCATGAAAAAACCATGTCAAGAAAAAAGTGTGTCCTTATTTGTCCCCTCTTATTATCGTGTCCTTATTTGTCCTTATTTGTCCCTCCCTCAAAAAAAAGTAAAAACCCATGCTATAAAAAGCGCAGTAAAATTTATCATGAATTTTAGGTGAGTCCGAGCAATGGAAACCAAAAAGATTATGGCGGTGGCAAACCCCAACAGTGAAATCGTAAAGCGAGGCGTTGACGACTGGGTATTGTCCTGGTTTGAGTACGGCAAAACGACAAGGGAGATAGTGGATCTCTTGAACGCACAATTATCCGAAGGTGAAAAGCCGTTTTCACAGCCGACGGTATCCCGGTTTTTAAAGCCGTTCCGGGATGCGGTGGCCCAGGAAAAGCGCGAGTTGGTCAACGCCTCGTTTTTCGATGATTTGGAAAAATTGAATCTTTGCATCGAGCAGAACATGGCCATCGCCAACAACACGGAATGGGATTTTGTGAACAATTGTCCCCAAATCGATCCGAAAAAAGGCGTACACAAAAAGCGATCGTACGATACCAGCGTTCTCATCAAGGCCCGTGATTCGGTGGTCAAGGCGGTGATGAAAAAGTTCGACCACCTAAAGCCCGAGGACAAAAACGTTTACCTGGAGGTGTCCGGCAAGGACGGCGATCCCATCGCCCATAACCATAAACTGAGCCCGGAGTTAGAGAGCAAGCTGGATGAAATTTACGGATAGACACAGCGCCCATGATTTTTACCGGCTGATCCTGGACGAAGCCAAAGCCGAAGGCACGATAAAATCGGCTATGGCCGAATTGGGTTTGAAGGATCTGTTTTTTCTGCTGGTCTATCTGCTGAATCGCAAGGACCTCGACCGGGATTGGCTGTTCGAACGGTGCAAGGAGGTTCAATCTTCACCGAACGGCCACCTGGACTTGTGGGCGCGGGAGCATTACAAGAGCACCATCGTCACTTTCGGGCTGACCATCCAGGACATGCTCAACGATCCGGATATCACCATCGGCATATTCTCGTTTAACCGTCCCATCGCCAAAACCTTCCTGCGCCAGATCAAGACAGAATTCGAGAACAACGCCCTGCTCTTCCAGCTTTACCCGGATGTGGTGTGGCAAAATCCCAAAAAGGAAGCCTCCAAATGGTCCGAGGACGATGGCCTTGTGTTGAAGCGTTCGAGCAATCCCAAAGAATCCACCTTGGAGGCTTGGGGGCTGGTGGATGCCATGCCGGTGTCCAGACATTTCAAGATCCGCCTTTATGACGATGTGATCACCGAGCGCAATGTCACGTCTCCGGACATGATCAAGAAAGCCACCCAGGCCTGGGAGTTGAGTTTGAACCTGGGAAGCACGCAATCCACAAAGCGGTATGACGAGATCGACATCGAGCGGTATGTGGGAACCCGGTATCACTTCAACGATACCTATGCGGAGATCATGAAACGCGGTGCGGCCAAAAAGCGGATCCACCCGGGAACCCACGACGGCAAGCCCGAGGGCAAGCCGGTGTTGTGGGATGAGGAGTTCATCCGGGAAAAGCGCCGGAAGCTGGGGCCGTATATTTTCGGGTGCCAGATTCTACAGAACCCGAAGGCGGATGAGGCCCAGGGGTTTTTGAAAGAGTGGCTGCGGTTCTGGAAGGTTAAACAGTGGAACGATCTGAACCGCTACCTGTTGTGCGATCCGGCCGGCGAGAAGAAAAAAGACAACGACTTTACGGTGATGCTGGTGATCGGATTGGGCGTGGACCGCAATTACTACCTGATCGACGGTATCCGGGACCGGCTGAACCTGACGGAACGTACACAGCAGCTGTTCAAGTTTCACCGGATGTACCGGCCGTTGGCCACCGGATACGAAAAGTACGGCAAGGATTCGGACATCGAGCATATCCAGGACAAAATGGAGCTCGAAAATTACCGATTCGAGATAACGCCCCTGGGCGGCGCCACACCGAAAAACGACCGCATCCGTAAACTGATTCCCATCTTTGACGCCGGCCGGTGGTTTCTGCCCGAGTATTTGTATTTCGTGGACCGGGATAAAAAGCAGCGGGATTTGGTGCGCGAATTGATCGATGACGAGTATTTTCCGTTCCCGGTGGGCACCCATGACGACATATTGGACTGTGCGGCACGGATCCGGGATGAAAAACTGATGGCGGAGTTTCCCATGGCGGATGAAGAACCGGAAGAGTTGCCGGATCTGGACGATTTATCAGAGCTGCCCGGATACGGCGGCATGCTGGGGGCGATGTGATGCAAATACCGATTGAAAGCCCGCAAAACAAGTTGATTTGCGATTTCGTGAAAAACTGTATCGACCTATCCAAAAAGCACATGAAGCACCGGTATCCGAAGTGGGAAAAGTGCGAGAAGATGGATAAGTCTTTCATCGATGTCACGGAAACGACCAGCCGGGGTAAAAAGAAGAACCCTTTCGAAACCCGTGTATATATTCCTATGAGCCGGGCGTTGAAAGATACGATACTCACCTACTGGATGACGGTGTTTGCGGGAAAGCGCCCTATTTTCGGGATTCACGGCCGTGGTCCGGAGGATGTGCGACCGGCGAAGATCAACGAGATCGTGCTGGACTACCAGGCCGAACGGCAACGGATGTTGCTGACGCTTTATAATTTTTGCAACGACGTTCTCAAAAACGGTCTCGGCAGTATCAAGAATGTGTTTTCGCGCGAATACCGGGACGTGTTCGTCAACGAACAGCAACAGGTGATGTTCCCCTTCCCGCACATGGTCAGCAACCGGGTGCAAAAACGGGTGCTCGCCTATGAGGGGCCTGTGTTCACCAACAACGATCCGTATTCGTATTTTCCGGATCCGCGGGTACCCCTGTCCCAGGTCCGGAACGGCCAGTTCATCGGATACGAGTATGGCCGGAGCCATTTTTATCTCAAAAAGATGGAGGCGGCGGGGATTTACCGGAACATCGATCCGCTAAAGACCATGGCCGGCGAGAATCACGATGTTTTGGGCGAAAGCGAAAAGGACGCCAGAAACAACGCCATGGGGATCAGCTCGGCCGTGCGGATCGGCGGCGAAACCATCGACCAGGGCAATCCGTATCACACGATAAAAGAATTATGGGCGGAGATCATCCCGCGTGATCTGCAGCTTTCCGAATCCACCACACCGGAGAAATGGATCTTCGCCACGGTGGGGGACCGGGTGTGCATCCGGGCGGATAAATCCAGTTACCTGCACGGTCAGTTTCCGGACGTTTCGGCCATCAACGACTATGACGCCTATTCCCTGTTCACGCCGTCTTTTTACGAAAGCGTCGAAGGGCTCCAGGATCTTTTGAACTGGATGTACAATTCCCACATGGACAATGTGCGGGGATTTTTGAACAACACACTGGTGATGGACCCCACGGCCCTGGAGCTGAAAGATGTACTCAAGCCGGGACCGCGTCGGGTGATCCGGTTGAAAAAAGCGTTGTGGAAAAAAGGCGTCCCCATCGATTCGGTGCTCAAGCAGTTGAATGTGCATGATGTGACGCGGTCCCACATCAACGATGCCCAGTTGATCATGGACACCATGAGCCGCCAGGCCCATGCATCGGACAGCCTTCAGGGGGTGCAAACGGAGATCAAGCGCACGGCCACGGAGATTGCCAAGATGCACAGCAGCGGCGCCAATCATCTGGCCATGGGCGCCTCGTTGATATATGCCCAGGCCCTGATTCCCCTGGCGGAGATGAGCGTCATGAACAATCAGCAGTTTTTAAGCGAAGAACGCTATTACCGGATATCCGGGGACTATGCCAAGGACATCATCCAAGGAGATCCGAACTATCCGGGAACCCCGGCCATCAAGGCGAATCCGGAAGATATTCAGGGGATGTTCGATTTTCCCATCGACGACGGCCGGCTGCCGGTGCGGCCGGAGGATAACGCCGAGGTGTGGATGAAAATCCTTGAAACCGCGGCAAGCGTACCGCCGTTGCAACAGCGGGTCGACTTTTTCAATGTATTCCGGGAGGCCGCGCGGGCGTTGGGTGTAAAGAACATCGATGATTTTGAAATTAAAACCCAGGTGGTCCCCGACGAACAGATAGAGGGCATGATGGCGGCGGGTGATGTGGTGCCGGTGGACGGAACGGGCGGTCAACAAATGCCGGAGGCGGCGTGATGGAACGTGTAAAAGAAGGCATTTCACCCGAGCGTAAGATGCGGGCGGCCGAATCTTTCAAGAAAAATTATTTCTGGAAAAATATATTCGAACCGGCCCTTCAACTGGCTCAGGCCGAATTTTATGAAGAGTTGCGGACCTGCAGGCCGGACGAGCTGGAAGGCAAACAGGCGAAGATGGACGCCATCGACATGTATTTGAATTTCCCGGACCTGGTAATCGACAGTGCAAAAGAGGATCTGGAGATCGAGCGATCGGAAGAAGATCCGAACGGAGAAGACGAAGAATAACACCCGCAAGGGTTGAATAATTCGGGCTAACCCGGCCGGCCAGCCGGGGACCGCAAGGAACAAGAAGGGGCCGATGCAGCGGCTGCATACGCTGTATCGTGCCCCTTTTTTGTTGCCCGCCTGAAAGCAAAGACCGCCGAACGCTCCCTTGGAGAAGTAGCGGATTAAAAACGGCCGACCGTCCGGAAGGGACAGGAGCCAGGAGGATAATATGAGCGGAGAAACAACCGAAACCAGCACCAGCGAGAGTACCGGACAGGGAACCGAATCGACCGCCGAAGAAACGCACACCGCGGAACAGCAGGAGCATATCGGCGATCTGATCGACGGTCTGGACGGTAAGGAGCCGTCAACCGAAACACCAGCGGGAACGGAGCACAACAGCCCACCGGGAACCGCCGAGGCCCCGGGTGACGGGAAAGAGGCAACAGCACCGGGCGAATCCGAAACGCCCGATTCAACGAAAGCCGCAACCGAAACCAAAACGCCGGCCGAAGACGGGGACACGTCCGAAGAGACGCCATCCGCCGAGGAAAAGCACCTTGAAACCGAGTACCAGGTCAAAGGTCCGGAGGGTGTAAGACCGGTCAAGGCGCGGGATCTGGTGACCACGTATCAGCAATACGGCAACCTGCAGCGCCAGCATGTGGCGTTGAAACCGGTGATCGATCTGGTCAGGGAAGCCCGGGTTTCACCGGATCAGATTGTCCCGATACTGGCCTACGGCCTGGAGCAGATGCGCATGGCGCAGACCGGAGACACCGGAAACGGCAATACCGGCGGTACGCCCGGAGCCTATAGCGGGCCGTTCGAATCCGCCGAGCAGGATACCAAGATCAAAGAGGCGGATCCGACTTTTCACGCCATGTCCCATCGCATGTTCAACGAGAACCGACAACTGCGGGATCAGATCAGCCAGCTCACCAACGGATTTCAATCCTTTCAAAGCAGCCAGGCAACCAGGTCCCTCGAGGAGGGCCGACAGGCGAACATGGCCGTTCTGGAAGACAAGATCGGCGATTTTTCCGGCAATCATACGGATTATTTCAAGCCCGATCCGGCCACCGGCCGATCCGAGAACATGGAGAATTTCAAGGCGTATCTGGCGACACACTACGGACATGTCAAGATCAACGATCTGACCCCGGAATTGTTGAGCAATGCGTTCATGGCGTTCGATCCCGCATTTTACAACGCCTACATGCAACAAAAAATCACGGCGGATCAGGAACGGATGAAACAGGAAGCAAACGCGGCTTTCGGCGAAACGGGCAGTGTACGGACATCGACTCCGGCCGAACAATTAACCGAACAACAGGAGCACATGGCGGATCTGTTCGTATGATCCGCCATATGCTCCATGGGAGATAAAGTGTAATGCCGACTATTTTAGGATTAAGAGACACAGCGGATTTTCAAGCGTCCGAAAGACCTGGGGACTGGCGTGACGGTATACTTCGCCTGTACCCGCGAAGTGAGCAAAAAGCGCCCCTGAATGCCCTTATCGCGGGCATGAAACGGGAAAAGACCGTGGACCCGAGGTTCGACTGGCATGAAAAAGGCGCACCGGTGCGATCCTCAATGATCGATAACGCCACGGGTTATACGGTGGGAGATACCGCGTTGACCGTGGACGACAGCGCACCGTTCCGTAAATGGGATCTGGTGTTGAATGCCCGGACCGAGGAAGTGATGCGGGTTATTTCGGACCCGGCAACCGGCACCGCAATCGATGTTTCGCGCGGGTGGGGCAGCACGGCGGCTGCCATTGTCGACAACGACGAGCTGGTGGTCATCGGCACGGCCATCGCCGAAGGCGCCAAGTCCAGGTCCGGACTCTATACGGACCCGACGGATGTCTTCAACTATTGTCAGATATTCCGCCATCCGTTGAAACTCACCAACACAGCCAAATCCACCAAACTGCGCACCGGCAAAGCCAAAGCGGAGATGAAGCTGGAAGCGTTGGACCAACACACCATCGACATGGAGCGCGGGTTTATCTTCGGTGTGCGCAACAAGGATTCATCCGGTGACGAGCCGGTGAGATCCACCGGTGGCATCTATTCGTTTATTACCACAAATAAAACCACCGTGGCCGGTGCCGGGGCATTGACCTACGACGCCTTCAACACCTTCCTGATGAATCTGTTCTCCAAAGGCTCGCCCGAGCGCATATGTTTTTGCGGCAACCGGTTCCTGAAGGTGATCAACGATATGGTGGAAGCCCGCGGCGAACAAAACATGAAGGCCGGCGACGAGGTGTACGGAATCAAGATCACCAAATACATCACGGCCTTCGGCACGGTGTATTTCAAAAACCACCCGCTGTTCAACGAGGTCACCGCACATCGCGGATTGGGCTTGTTCGGCGACCTGCGGAACATCCGCTACCGGCCCTTGGACGGCAGGGACACGCAGTATCTGCCCAATCGTCAGGACTCTGACGAAGACTGCACCAAAGACGAATTTTTGACCGAGGCCGGGCTGGAAGTACGGCATGAAGCGACCCACGGCATTCTCTCGAATGTACTGAGTTACGCACCCTGACCATGCCCATGCACCGCACGCCCCGGCCGGCGATACCTCCTAACCGGCCGGGGCAACCCGTAACGGAGGATCAGCACCGAGGTAAATCATGACGGAGAAAATCGATTACGAGGCGTATCAGGAATCTTTCAAACATCTCAAAAAACCGGGCATGCAGGGATTCATGGATGATCCGGAGAAAACCGAAGCCCTAAAGGATGCACCGGAAAGCGTCCGCCAGGCCGCATTTGAAAAGTGTGTTCAGATGGGTATCCCGTGGCCGTTTCCAACTGAAAACGATCCGATACAGCCGGACATAAGCCCCGACGAACGCCGGTACGTCTGCAACCGTTATCCGAGTTATGCCATCGCCGTAGGCAAAAAATACGCTCAGTTCGAGAACGGCGAACTGGTGACGGACGACCCGGAAATTATCGAGGCCGTGGAATCCGACCGTTTTTTCAAAGTCTGCATAGTCGAGGGATAATTACATGACCGAAACTTTAGCCACCATCCGGACCCGTGTTCAGCGTTTTGTGGGAACGGCGATCAACGCCACCATCGATGACGCCATTGCGGAGTATCACAAAACGCTCCAGCAGGAATACGATTACCGGTTCATGCAAACCTCCGGCGTGATCGATGTCGGTGCCGGCGATACGACGTTTCCCCTTCCGTCCGATTTCAAGCAGGAAGTGAATCCGGAGATCTCGGATGCGGACGGCACAGGCTACCGGCGGATGAAGAAAATTCTCAAGGACGGCATCGAGTCCAGAAATACGGGCGATACGGGGCGTCCACGCATGTATCGGATATGGGGTGGTGCGGGTCATTTGTATGCCAAGGCGGATCAGGATTACACCTTTCCGCTCGAGTATTTTCGATGGCTTCCGACACCTTCCGAAACCGCCTATGCGGACGACGACCGGGCGCAGGCGTTTTTGAACGAAGTGCACAAGGCCATTGAATATTTTGCCATATCCGCCGGCAAACGCCGGATGGGCAAACTCGACGAGGCGAATTACTGGTGGGACCTGGCTGAACATAAGCGCGAATTACTGGAAGACGACGACCTGGATATCGAATTGGCGAACATGGATATGCAAATGGAAATACCGGGATAAGGAGAAAAAGACGATGGCGGAAACCTGGGACGAAACCAAACCGGCGGGCACCCGAAACCCGAAACTCGGGGACGACGATATCCGGGAACACAAACGGGCGATCCGGGAGCGGATGGCCGAAGAGCACCACATGGAGGCCATAGAGACAACCGCATACGGTTCGGCGGGATCGCAGATCGGGCGGCATAAAAAGATAACCCTGATCGAGCAGGCGGCAAACCCGGTAACACTGGCCGATGAATTGGCGCTGATCGCCAAGGATGTCACCGGACATCCCGAGCTGTTCCTGGTACCGGAACTGGGCGGCGCGGCCATCCAGTTGACCACGGGCAATGTCACGCTGATCAACAAGGCCGTGGTGGAGCTGCTGAAAGACATCACGGCGTCGGCAGCCGAGATAAACCAGCTTGCCGGATATTCGTTATTTCCGGCCGGCACCGTAATGCTGTTCGGCAATAACGCGGCCCCGGTCGGATGGACCCGGAAAAGCGATTGGCAGGATAATGCCATGCTCTGTTTTGCCGGGGCCGGGGATATTGCAGGCGGCGGCGCCGTGAATCCTCAAACAGCGCATGCGCATACAGGGCCGAGCCATATGCACACGGGACCGAGCCATACGCACACGGGACCGAGTCATAGGCATACGGGCCCGAGCCACTCGCATGGCGTCGGAACGTACAAGTTCAGAACACTTACCGGCTATTTAAACCGCCTTCGCGGATATGATTCAGTCGGTGGTACAAAAACAATTACTTCAACGGCAGCGATAAGTATCGGCGCAGGGGAGGTTGCTTTGACCTTATACAACGCCGCTGCGTTGAATGATGATATTTTTTATACAGCCAACGGCATCGGTACCAGCGCTGCATCCGGCACCGGTCTCACGGGAGCCGGTGGTACAGGTAGTACCGGAGTCTCAGGCACAGGCAATACCGGAGCATCCGGCACCGGGGCCACCAGCGCCAACACCGCACCCCACTATCAGGAAGTGATCGCCGCCACAAAGGACTGATATGAGCATTAATAAATATCCGCCCTGCATACGGGGCTTGAAACCATTCGAGAAAAAAGGCTGTCCGCAAAAAGAGTGGGACGGCGACCAGGGCTGTCCGGCCTGGCGCGAATTGCTGGTGACCCCGCGAGGAGAACCCGCAAAGCCCAAAGACAAGATCGGCCGGTGCATCGATGCCTGGATGCTGGAATTCAAACTGACCGAACTCGGGTTGCTCGAGGGCAACCAACAGGCAACCGAAAGCCTAAGAAACGGCATGCTCACCCGGCTCGGCGACGGCACCGTGGTACCCAAGGCCGATCTCGGATCCCTGAAACTGATTTCCATCATCGACGAACAGCGGAAACAACAAATTCCTTCAAACGGAGCAAAAGCCATTGAAGCATAAATACGATATCCCGCCCCTGGGCGGTTTGAATCTGGAGTTGCCGCCGCAACTGATCAAACGGCATTTCTCGCCGGATCTGTCCGGGGTTTGGTCCATCAATGGTCAATTGGCGAGAATACCGGGCAAGCAGAAATTTTGCGATACGTTGATGTCGGGCGCGGTGATGCAGCTTTTCGAATTCGCCGTGGAAACCGGTGACAAGTACCTGGTGGCCATGACCGAGGATAAAGCCTACTGGTACAATTCGGCCACACGGACATTCGACAGCATTCATGATCTCACGGATTTCACGGGCAACGCTGACCATCCGTTCTCCGTGGTGACGTTTTTCGACGGAACGGCCAAAGAGATCATGATCATCACCAATCTGATCGATGCCATGCGCAAATGGACCGGCGCCGGGGTGATATCGGCGTTGGGGGGAACACCGCCACAGGCCAATTGCCTGTGCGTGTACGAGAACTATCTGATGTGCGGCCATACCACCGAGAGCGGTACACTCTTTCCCCGGCGGGTGAGATGGTCCGCCCTGGCCAATGGGGAGAGCTACCCGGCGGAGAATTTCGCGGACCTTCGGAAAACCACGGATTGGGTAATCTCCTTAAAACTAATGCGCGAGCGCCTGGCGGTGTATAAGGAAAAATCCATTTCCTTCATGGATCATGTGGGCGGCGGATTGACCTTCGATCTGGTGGAAAATTATATCAACGGTGTGGGAGCCATCAGCGATGCAAGTGTTGTGGCCTTCGGTGAAACCCAGGAAGCGCACTATTTCATCGGCAGCGATCTGAATGTATACGAGTTTGACGGCATCGATCATCGTGTCATCGAGGGTGTCGACACAATCATCAAAAACGTGAATCCGGATAAAAAGCCGAGAATATCGGGCACGGCGGACAAAGAAGATCATAAAGTCATCTGGGCGATTCCGTCGGGTACGGACGAGACATGCCGGGACCTGCTTATTTACGATGTGCGGGATCATTCGTGGTGGGTGAAGGAAGCCGAAGCCATCGCCGTATCCTCCTTTGGAACGGCGCTCCTCGAGGAGACATACACCTGGGACACCCTCCCCTTCGATACCTGGGAAGAGTGGGACGATCCGGGTGGATGGAATAGCCGGAACATGCTGTCCAACGCACCGTTGATTCTGGTGGGTGGTGCGGACGGCTATGTCCGGAAACTGGTGGGCGGCGTGAACGACGACGGCGCGGACCTGCCGAGCCGTTACCGTTATCCGTTCGACAACCTGGACGGTTCCGACGACAATCTGAAACTGGTGAACCGGGTGATCATCGAGGTGGAGAACAAGGGCAGCGGGGATATCGCCTTTCAGGTGTTTACGGATCACAACGACCAGAACCCGGCGGCCATCGATGAGGACGGCAACACATCGGCAACCATTGCTTTATCCGGGACCGATTCGAACGCGAAGTTCGTCTATCACTCCGTCGATATAGCGGTCGAGGGTTACGCCTTTCAATGGCGGCTGTCCAGCGGTAATACGGCATGGTCGGGCCGGGTGATCGGCATCGACTACGAAATTACGGGGACGAGGATATTATGAGAATAAAACGGCATATCGGGTGGCCCGACCTGCCGAGGCTCCGGGAACAAACCATCGACGCCAGGCTGCGGTCCATCGTCGTTTTTTTCGAAAAACTGAGAAGCACGTTGACGGCGCGGGACCGGCAGGTGGCGCTTGCCGTCAACGCGGCGGATATCGAGATAGTAAATACCGAGCCGTCAGGGGTACCCGAATTCGAGGCGCCGCAATTGAAACTTTTCAAGTCCAGGTCCTGGCGGTTGTACGTATATACAGGTACGCCGGACGGGTGGGTGTATTTCGAACAACCCTGAAAGGAATAGATTATGGTTTTCGGCATCAATTTAGGTGGGTCCAGCAGCAAGAAAAAAACCTCCAGCGAGACATGGAACTGGTCGCCGGGCCAGCGGGAAGTGGCGGACAAACTCGAGGGGTATTTCGATGCAAACCAACCCGGCGGCAGCCTGCCCAAGTACAAGGGTGATTTTGTGGCCGGTCCGTCCAGGCAGGAAAACCAGGCGCTGAACAAACTCAACACTTATATGGGTGGTTCGGGTCCTCAGCAATGGAACTGGGCGAACAAAGGTGTCAAAAACGCCCTGAACCAGAATTACAAATCCATTGTGGACCCCGGTGCGGTGGACCGGCTTTACGGGGCCACCAGGGGGCGGATATCGAACGATCTGAATCCGGGGTCGGACACCGGTGCGGGCGGACGGTTCGATACGACCATGGGCCGCATAAACACGGCGCTGAAACCGGTGCAATCCATGCCCGTTGTGGATGGTGCCGCAACGGATGCGTTGTTCGAGCGGATCAAACGGCGGACGCTTAACGAAGATCTGCCGGAGCTGCAAAATTCTCTGGCGGAAAACGCGAATACGCGCGGGATGTACTTTTCCGGCAAGCACGGTGCAAAACAAAACGACCTGATCCGTGACACCGGAGAACGGCTGATGGATAAACTTGCCGAAATGAAATACGGCGACGAGCAGATGCGCCGGAGCGTGGCCAGGGAGCGCGAGGGCCGGTCCTACAACACCATTGCCGACCTGGTGGGCAGGACCCATTCGGAGGATTACAACACGGGCCAGATGCGCGAAAACCGGTCCATGGACACCATGGCGGATCTGATCCGCACCGCCAACCAGCAGGGCTATCAGGATGAACGGGAGCGCCGGGACGTTGCACGGGGACGCGAGAACAGAAGCTTTTCCGCCATCCCCCTGGCCATGGACATCGGCCGGCAGCAATTCAACCTGCCCCTGGAACAAGCCCAGGCGGGTTTTAGTCTCGGCGGCCTGCCGAGATTGCTGAACCAGGCGTCCAACGATGCCGGTTATCAGGAATTTTTAAGAACACAATCCCACAACAACCCGGCCATCGCCCAGATGCTGCAATACCTGGCCACCCAGGGGTACGGAAAGACCACGAACAAGAGTAAAAGCAGCAGCGGAAGTGCTGGGATCAGCATTGGATTATAGGAGCCGACCATGAGTTTTCGAATACTTGATTTTCTCATTCCGGACACCATGAAAAAATACCGGGAATTAGGTATGGAAGGCCCAAGGTCCCGGTTGGATGCGCGTTTCAAACAGCCGGAGATCTTCCAGGGGGCGAACCCGGATTTCACGGTTCAGGACATGATGGATTACGAGAAGGTGACCGGTGGCACACCGTGGCCGAAACGGGAAAACACCGTGGGGGAAACATTGCGCATGAACGAAGACCTGGGCATGCCGGATGTGGCCGTGAACCTGCCCACCGAAGCCCTTGCCGAACCCATGACCGCCGAACAGCAGATGTCCCGGAAAATGAACATGGACACCAACGCCAAGCTTGAGGGAATGGACGCCATGTTCAAGGGGTACCGGAACAGAGCGCCGGAAGGTGTAAGCGAACGGGAGTTGTACAACATGGCTTACGGCTATCCGGGCGAGGCCGCGGTGGGGGAGATGTGGGGGGATCTGACACAGGGTCCCGGCGGCAGTTGGCTGCAGCGCAACAATGCGGGCAAATACAGCAGTGTGGTGGGTCCGCAGTCGGTACCCGAGTCGTGGGGAGAGGCATACGAAGGGCCGGACGGCAGCTTGTTGCAGAAAAACAACCAGGGGCAGGTCAAAACGCTCTTGAACCGAAGTACGGGCGGCGACGGCGAGGCAAGAAACGACCGGCTGTACCAGCAGATACGATCCCAGATCATGCGGCTGTGGGGACACAACGAATTCTCCCGGCTCGATGAGGATACTTCCAAAAAGATTGAAGAGGCCACGGAACTGGCCCGGCGGTATTTCGACGGCGATCCGTCGAAAAATCTGGATACGGCCGTGAGACGGGCGAACGAAGACGTGCGCGGCAAGTTCGCAGCCGCCGAAGCCGTCCCCACGGCAAACCCCAGGGGCGGCGGCGGATTCGGAGACAACGAGTCCCAAACTCTCGGGGCGGTAACCGAAATGCTCCAAAAGGGATGGACCGACGAAGCGGTCAAGCGGGCATTGGTGGAACAGGGCTGGCCGATTAATGATGCCGTCCGGTTAATGACGAGCGCCAAATACAATCATTTGAGAAGCCGGGGAATGTCCCCTGAACAGGCCGGGGCCCAGGTGGGGGCGCAGTAATGAGGCTGGCGGATCTGGAAACGGCATATCAAAGCAGCCTCGGCGCGTCCCTTGTCCCGCGTGCGCCGTCGCTCATGGAGCTGGAAGAATCCTATCGGTCTACCACCGGCGCGGCCGTTGAACAGGCGGCCGCACCGTCGGTACCGGACATGATGTGGATCACCCACGATCCGGGGAAACAAAAACCAATGGTGCCGGACACCCTTGCACCGGCTCATCAACCGGAAAACAATACCTCGTTGATGGAACGGGTGGGAAAGCCGGTGGCTGAGGGCGCCCTGGATGTTGCGGCCGCACCTTCCAGGATGCTGCTGGATCTGACCCGGGCCGGCATGACCGTTGCCGATTTGTTGACCCGCGGCCGGGTGCAGCCGTTTATGGGCGAAGCGAAACCCGGCGGCATTCGGGATAGAGCGGGTAAAGCCTGGGACGATACCCGGCGATCCTATGCGGACATGAGCAGGTTTTTAAAGATGGTGGACGAGCCCTATTCGGACACGGCCATGAGCTTTATGCTGGGCGGCGGCGCGGGCATGGGCATGCGGGCGTTCAAGGAATCCTCGAAACCGGCGGCGATAATGGCGAGACATGCCGGGATCACCGAACCATTGACGATCACCGGTGTGAAATCCGGTCTGGTGGCAGGCGCCGGGGATAAGTTCATCATCGATCCGGCCACGCAGATCATCGAAAACAAGGTGATGGCCACGGACCTTAGCCCGCGTACCAAACAATTTATCATGATCGCCGCACCCCTGATGCTCGGTTTGATATCCGGGGCCACCATCGAGGCCAAGATGGACCGGCTGCTGAAAAATCCACTGGCGGTCGGACTGTTCGACGACCTGGCCACCCGCAATGCCTCACCCGATGAAGTGATGGAAAAGTTCAAATCGGCCGAGCTGGATGTGACGGACGAACCCCATGTCACGGAATTGAAAGACCTGCAGTCCGTTGCCGACGCCACCAAAAAACACGCCCGGCAGGTGGCGGGTATGGGGCTGGAGGATGAAGCCCAGGGGCAACTCAAAACCTCCCCTTCCCCGCCGGAAGCCATACCGGAAACACCGGCGGCGAAAAGTGCGGCCGTTTTCGCGCAGGCCCTGGCCGACGAGGACCGCCTCCGCCAATCGCCACGGGGCCGGGATCTGCTCGTCGATGCCCTGAAAAAAGAGGAAACCGACGCCCTGGAAGCATCCGTCCGGCGCGGGGCGGCGCATTTGGCCGAACACCCGGAACTCAACCGGGAGATCGGCCGGGTGGTCGCCGGTGATATTCCCGGACCGGCAAAAGCGGCGCAGGCCGTGCGTGGGGCGAAGATCGAGGAGATCGAAAACCGGCTCCGGGGCCGTAAATTGGCGGACATCGACACGAAACAGTTGGGCCGGGAGGTGATGGCCTTCGATTATGCGGGCCGTAAGGATCTGGCGGACATCCTGAGAGAAGAGATCGCGTTTCGCCGGAACCGGGCGAAAGCTGAACGGCCGAAACCGGAAAAAGGCGAAACCCTCCGGTGGAAACTGAGCAGCATGGGCGGCGTCGATTTTCTGAACTTTAAGGGAGAGCTTGAGGATATTCCACCCATGGTACGGCGATCCATAGCCCGGCGCGGCGGTATGCCCATCGACCTGGCCGAGGCGGAATTGAAAAAAGAAGGATGGCTGGACCCGGGAGAGGACCTGCTGGAGCTGTTGAAATACAATCCGGACGCCCTGCGCCGGCGGAACCTGTTTACCGACATATCGGACCGCAAGGCCCATCTCACCGACCGGGAACAACGCCTTAAGGCCGAAATGGACCATGAACCGGAAATGCCCGAAGGGTTCGAGGACCTGCCCGGGCATTTACAGGCGAAGGTGGCCCGCGGCGAGATGGAAATGAAAGCGGCGCAAAGCTTTCCAGAGGATACAAAGCGAGCCGTGGGCCAAAACATACCGTTTGCTGTTGCCGGAGGCGCGGCCGGTGTCGAACGGGATGAACAGGGCAATATCAGCTTCGATCCGAAAAAGGCCCTCCTTGGGACAATGGCCGGTGCGGCCGGTGCATACGGTGTGCAGAGAATGGGAAGGCGGTGGTCTCGAAAAGGTACAAACGAGAGCGGATTTGCGGATAAAGAAATTTCCGATCTTTACGATTATTCAATAACTGATAAATCCAATAAACCCAAAGAGGTGGTATATCGGCAGGTCACCGACGATCAGGCCATCAAAATAAAAAATGAAACAGGATTGGAGGTATCCGGTTACAGCCATGCCATTGGTAATTATGCGATCAAGCACATTATGAAACGGCATGGCGATCCCGTGAAAGAAACCCCTCGCGGCCAAATCGCCATAACCAGGGAGGATATCAGGCAGATACCCGATATTACGGAAAACCCGGATAAAATCGAATTGTTGACGACCAAACTGAATAAGCCGGGAATCGGATATACCAAAAGATATAATGGAACGGTCTTTTATCTTGAGGAAGTCAGGACAGGGAAAAAGAAACTATCTGCGGTAACCATGAGAAAAATGAAAGCCACGACGCCGGATGCATCTCCCCGTTCTGAACTCGACGGCGAGCCCCCCGCTGGAACGTCCGAAACGTTTCGTGGCCAAGGTAAGAAAAAAATATCAACGAAAACAGATGATGTCAAATCCAAAAATACAGACGTCGATCCTTCAAACAAATTACAGATCCACCCCTCCACCATCACCGGCCCCATCGGCGCCATTGCCGCTGGCGTGGATTGGGAGGAATACAATAAAACCGGCGAAATTAAATTCGATGCGAAACGGGCGCTGATCGGCGCATTTGCAGCCGGTGCGGGTACGGCGGCGGCGAAACGGCTGGGACCGTGGATCACGACCAAATGGCCGGAATATTCCAAACAGCGGATCATCGAACCCATGCGGCGAATGGCCAACGGATTGGTGGTCAATGAGGAATTGCGTCACGGCCTGGGGCTGAACCGGTCGGAGGCGTTCAAGGATGTACTGCGGGACCATTACCGGGATGTGGAACGGGCATGGAACGCGGCCGCCGAGTTCGGCCGGGATCTGCAAAAGATTGCACCCACGGCCCTGGAGCAAAAGCGGCTCATGCAGGTGATGCGCGGCGGCATTACGGCCAGCGAACCCATGCGCGTGAAAGCGGACCAGGCGCGGGAGATTTACGCCCGGTTGAGAAAGCAGCTCGAAGAATACGACCTGCTCCACTACAGCCGCTTCGACAAGATCACCCGCAAAGAACGGGCAAAGCTGCGGGATGTCATTGCGCGGGACAAGGACCAAAACCGGATCACCGAAGAGGATTTCAACAAAAAGTACGATATCGAGCCGGACGGTGTGGACTGGAAATACCGGCGCGGCGCGGACGGACCGGACATGCCCGAGCATTCCGTGGAAAAGATACCGGTGGCGGCGTACGACGGCACACCCAAATCCAGCGCGGAATGGGCGCGGCAAAAGCTTCACGACCATTACCACTATGCCACGGCCGAGGAATATGCGCCGATCTACTACAACAAGCATGAGGGATTGAGCCCGAAACAGCAGGACGTATTGCGCGACGAGATCGACCGGCTGAAGGTGAAGTCCAGGCGCGGCAACCCGGAAGGCAAACCCGAGCTCGAGCACATGATCGCCGAGCTGGAAAAGATGCTGGGCGGCGGCTGGAAAGCCCGGCGCGAGCTGCGATCCACCCGGAACCAGCTCAACAAGCGGTATTCCCACCGGCGGCAGGAAATCCCCTTTGAAATTCAAAAACTATTGGGCGTGATGGAGGAAGCCGCATTCCCAGTGGCCAAGATGATGGGGGTGCAAAAGTCCGATGTACTCAAAGGGCGGCTATTCAAAGAGATCTCGGAAAATCCGGAATGGGCCATCGCCACCCGTCTCAAGGATCCGCGCACCGGTGAAACCGTTCGGGTATACGGCGGTGATCCGCCGGCCAATTATGTGAAGGTGGATGACGACCGGTTCGGCGCATTGGACGGCATGCACGTACGCCGGGATATCTGGGAGGATCTGCGCGAGGTGGAGGAATGGCGCGGGGCGTTCGTCCGCAACTACGACAAGCTGATGGGCGCCTGGAAGTTCGGCAAGGTGGTGCTCAACCCGGCCACCCACGCCAGAAACACCATGAGCAACGTCATGCTGGCCTATATGGGAGATGTGAACCCTGCGGATGTAAAGACCTATTCCCGCGCGGCCAAGGCTCTGAAAACCGGTCCTGAGGACAAATTCTTCAAAGAGGCCGAGGAATGGGGGCTGTTCAACGACACCTTTGTCTCTTCCGAGATCACCAAACTGCGGGACGAACTGGATGTTCTGCGGGACGGCAGCCGCATGAAAAACTGGATCAGACGGGCGGTGTCCCTGCCCGCCGAAGTGTACCAGGGCAATGAAAAGTTTTTCAAGCTGGCCGTGTTCATCAAGGCGCGGAATGCCGGTAAATCCGTGGATGATGCCGCGAGAAAAGCCGAAAAATACCTGTTCAACTACGCCGATATACCGCCTTGGGTAAAGCACATGAAACGGTGGGTAAGTCCGTTTTTCACCTTCACCTACAAGGCCATGCCGCTGTTCGCGGAAATGGCCATCCGAAAGCCGTGGAAGGTCGCGGCCATCGCCGGGGCCATGTACGGGCTCGAGCAATACGCCATCGGTAAAACAGGCATGGACAAGGAAGAGGCCGAAAATCAGCGGCGGCTGCTTCCGGAATGGCAGCAACGCAAAACCCTGGGCATCGGGCCGTACAATCATGTGATGATGCCATGGCGGGACAAATGGGGAAACAACCTGTACCTGGATATGTCCTACATTCTGCCATACGGCAATGTCGGTGAAAAATGGGGTCAAAGCGCCCTGCCCTTGTCGGATCTCTTGCCGTCGAATCCCCTGTTCGGTGTTGCGGCCGCAATGATGACCAACAAGGACAGCTTCACCGGGCGTCCGATTTATAGCGAGATCATGGACGGCGCCGGGCGGATCGCGGCCAAGTACCTGGATTATGCATGGAAGGAAGCGGTCCCCAGCCTCGCCCCCGGCGGGCACGGGTTCAACAAGCTGAAAACCGGCATCCGGAACACCTTCATGGGCAAGGACGTCCGGGACTGGGCGGACCGGCCCATCGAGTTCTCCACAGCCGTACTGTCGTCCATCCTGGGGATCAAACTCAGCCCGGCCAACGAACGCAAGCTTTCCGAATTCGAATTGATCACACGCCGGCGCATCGCAAACGAGGTGGATAAGGAGATTTATCGCCTCCAGGGCAAGGCCCGGCGAAACGAAATATCCAAAAAAGAGATGAAAAAACAGGTCGATGAAATGGCGAAGCTGAAAAGACAATTGCTTGAAAACCGTCCGGAACCATAATCGGTGTCCATGAGGAAAAATACCATGACCGCCTACAACCACAAACTATGCGAGGAGCGACATCGCCACATTGAAAAAACAGAGGATGCCATGTTTACGAGATTGAAAAAGGTGGAGAATCGGTTTCTGGCGCTCATGACCATGCTGTCCATGAATTTGGTGGGCATCATTGGCGTCCTGGTAACGCTCATATTGAAAGGGCAATAGGTGAAATGATGGAATACGAGGATTTTATTAAACAGTTAAAGCGCCATGAAGGATTCAGGAACAAGGTATATCTGGACACCGAAGGTATCCCCACCGGTGGCTGGGGGCATGCGTTTATTGTCGGATCTAATATTCCTGTTGAAGCGGCAGAGATGTTCTTACGGCACGATTTAAAGTCCGTCCAGGACGATTATGAATCGCTGGATCTGCCGATTGATGTCCATGATACAGTGCGGGAGTATGTGATCAAAAACATGCTCTTTAATTTAGGGATTGTTCGGCTTCGCGGGTTTAAAAAGATGCTGGCGGCTGTGCGCAGCGGAGATTACAAAAATGCGGCGCGCGAGATGCGCGATTCCAAATGGGCTCGTCAGGTCAAGGGGCGCGCAATAGAGTTATCGGAAATGATGTCGACCGGGGAATACGATGGATATAGGGAGGAATAACAAAATGGTGCAGTTTTTACCAATCGCCATGGGGCTGGCAAAGATAGTGCCCGGTATTCTTGGATTGTTTAAAGGAAAGAATGCCGAAGACAAAGCGAACCAGGTTGTTGAAATCGCAAAGCAGATCACCGGCCAACGTGATCCACAAGCGGCTGTTGATGCCCTGACAGCGGACCCGGCATTGGCCATGCAGTTTAAAGAAAAACTGCTGGATTTTAAACTGGCAATGCGCCAGGTGGACAATGACCAGCTGGAGATCGTCAATCAGACGATCCGTGCCGAGCTGACCAGCAAGGATAAAATCAACAGCCGGTGGCGGGCAACATTCGGGTACTGTGTGAGTCTCGCCTGGTTGGTGACGTTTCTGGCCGTCGGGTTTGCCATATCCTGGGCGGTGGTCAAACAGCCGGAAAATGCCGGGACGATATACAACGGTATCGGTCAATTGCTGTCTTCAACTGCTGTATTGTGGACGGTGGCGTTAAGTATACTTGGGGTTGCAGTGCATAAGCGTAGTCGGGATAAGGAGACTGCGGCGGGGGTTGTGCAGCATAGTGTAATAGGGTCAGTGGTTTCAAAATTAACTGGCCGGTGATTAAGATCACAGAATAAAATCTCTTAAATCTTCAGGCATTTCGCACTCTTCTAAGAATTCACCGAGATGTGCTGAGTTTACAATGAATACCGTACTTTCCTTGTTGGTTGTGATCTTTTCCAATTCATTAATATCATTTGCCGGGTTTGAGATAGTCACTTCTGCACCGACCTGCTTTCTAAACCTTAAGTATGGCACCATCGTAAACTCTGATGACTCATCGATCTCACCTGCAGTGATGTTGATTTTTTCTACATCTGTATCGCAAAGATATAACTCTGCTGTTGTAATGATGACATTTTGATATATACGTAAATCAGAGTAGCGATTAGATAGTGTTTCAGTTTCTTGTTTTGCAAGAGCTTCCGTAGATTTTACGACAATTGCGGCTATCCGTTCCAGCATCGGACGGGCCTTTGCATCTTGACCTGGAACGACACAGTAAGAAGATTGGGGAATATTAGGTTCCATAACTATGTCAAGCCATCCAAAAAAAATAAACGAATCTTCATTGGCTTTTTTTGAGGAAACCCATACTTTGGTATACCTCCTCCTATGAACTTTTGATTTATCTCTTAAAAAAATCCATTTAGTGTCTTTTACACGTTTACATTCAATATTCATCAGCCAAGTTTTGGATGTATCCTCAATAACAATATCAATAAAGCCATTGTCTTCATCATGAATCCAATTATGTTCTTCATAGAGCACACTCCAACCATCTGTGTTTTTAACAAGGTTTGCTAAAGCAAGTTGAAGGGGAAAGCCCGAACTATTAACATATTTTATTAAGGACATCTTCTATCTCCATATGATGACTTCTTAGGGGAAGGTCAGACCTCTCACACTGTCGACAATCTCATTCATATGTGACGCTTCAAGTGTACCCCCTCTTTTAAAAGTGCCAAATGACCAATTTGGGGCTGATAGCTTTAAGTGTTCGTATATTTTAAGAATATTGTCTAAAAGCATGTTAGTATCATCCGCCGTTAAAGCATCACCAGTCTTCCATTTTTTTGGTGGAGGCATCGCTAATCCATTTTTTACTGCCGTGTCGTGTACCGTTTGTTGGAGTATGTTCATTTGATCTGCTGTAAATTGGTCACCGGTTTTAAATTTTGGCATGTTTGTGATCGTAGACGATGTATCGCTTTTTTTGTTCATTTTGGGCCTCCTATTGTCAATCTGTACGAATGTTTATTTAGGCATCCTCCTTTGAACGTATCACTTTGGGGCGGCATGGTCCACGCCGTCCCCACCAGCGACAGGTTCGGCTCCTGCCTACATTATCTGTTAACTCATCAATTGACCGCAAAAACTAGCGAATCCAACAATGTCAACCTCAGCACGTACCCACTTTTCTTTGTCTCTTGAATGACATATTAGCTGGGGCTCATCTTCCTTCGGAAAGCTCCACTCTAATCGTAAACAATGGATGACCTTGTTTGCGACATCACGGAAGGTGAGTGCTTTCTCTGAACTATCTTTCATTACCAGACGACCGCATGTGGGCGAACCCTCCTGCCTGTGGTATTCGGATATCCTTTGTTCATCATCAAGCATTCGTAAAAATAGAGCCAGTTCGAGACAAGCTTTCTCTGCGCGTTCCTCGGAGATTTCAAAAAAAGCCTTATTGAGATATTTCCACTCCCCCACGAATTTAGTGTCTATCATTTTTTCGAGGGGTTTTCGCGAATAGGCAAAAGGTCATCACTATCGAGAGATTCTCGTGAATCAAACGCGTGAGTGGTATTGTGAACTGGCTCATACTTCCACCTCATGCCGAACGTGAAGTTCACCGGCGAGCTTCAGCGAGTCCGATGGAATGCCTTGTTCAGATTGTGGTTCGCTCCGCTCTCACTATCTAACCTTATTCGTTATATTTATTTTTCATTTTTTACCCTGTTTTTAATTTCGGGCAGGAATGATTTACAAATTCTAAAATAGAAAAAAACAGAGAAAGATAGAAAAAATATCGCAATGAAACTG
>JABDIN010000049.1 GCA_013003715.1 Desulfobacteraceae bacterium
TTGAAATTCTGATCCTGATAATCTCTTTGCTGGCCAATCGCTTAAATTTGAATAGCACAAACAGCAGCAAACCGCCATCACAGGATCCAAACCGGAAAAGGCAATCAAAACGCGCAGCAGGGAAAAAACCTGGCGGCCAAAAAGGCCACGTCGGCACCACTTTAAAAAAAGTCGATGATCCGGACACTATCAAGGTCATTAACATCGATCGCAGAACGCTACCTACAGGCAATTACCGGCATGCAGGGTTTGATACGCGGCAGGTGTTTGATATCGATATTTCACGAGTTGTCACCGAATACCGGGCACAGATACTCGAAAATGATAAGGGTCAGTGTTTTGTGGCCCCTTTCCCCGAAG
The DNA here is from genome assembly GCA_013003715.1 of Desulfobacteraceae bacterium. GTDB lineage: Bacteria > Desulfobacterota > Desulfobacteria > Desulfobacterales > Desulfosarcinaceae > JABDIN01. Next base: position 361 of record JABDIN010000049.1, read on the forward strand.
GTGTCACCAAGGCGGTTCAATATGGGATAGGCCTTAAAGCACATTCGGTCTATATGTCACAATATCAGCTTATCCCCTATAACAGAATCCAGGACTATTTCGCTGACCAGCTTCATGTGCCGGTCAGTGAAGGCTCAATTTTCAACCTTAACAAGGAAGCCTATCAGTTGCTGGATGACTTTGAAGAACGGGTCAAGATGGAACTGACAGCTTCAGGGTTCGCCCATGCCGATGAGACCGGAATCAATATGGGGGGCAAACGCCATTGGTTGCATTGCATATCCAATGACCAGTGGACCTATTACTATCCCCATAAAAAAAGGGGCACCGAGGCCATGAACGACATGGGCGTGCTCACAGGGTTTGCCGGGATATTGTGCCATGACCACTGGAAACCCTATTTTAAATACGATTGTACGCACGCCTTATGCAATGCCCATCATATCAGAGAGCTAACATGGGCCTATGAGCAAGATCGGATGGGCAGCAGTGGGCGCACAACGTAAAAAAGCTGCTCGAAACATTAAATTGCAGAGTTACAGCGGCTGGGGGCGCACTGGATGCGAAGGCAGCCCAAAAATACCGGCGCCGGTACCGAAAACTATTAAAGCAGGGCGATATCGAGTGCCCTGAACCTATTCGACCAAAGCAAAAAGGCAAAAGAGGTCGAATCAAAAAATCAAAATCGAGGAACCTGCTGGAACGGCTCAGAGACTATGAGTCGGAGGTTTTAAGATTTATGGAAAATGAACATGTTCCGTTTACGAATAATTTAGGAGAAAATGATATTCGGATGACGAAAGTTCACCAGAAGATATCCGGATGTTTTCGCTCTATGGATGGGGCACGGACATTTTATCGTATCCGAAGCTATTTATCGACATATCGAAAACAGGGCGTAAAGTCAAGCCTGGCATTGGATCTTTTGTTTAAGGGCTTGTTGCCGGATTTTCTCATGTAAATTTCATTGTTTTGGAAATATACGCTGAATAGTTACAAATAACGAAGAAAAGGTCAGGTCTACATTTGACTATTAGTCGCCGTTTATCTGATCTTCGACACCTCTCCCCGAAGTCTGCGGCCCTCCTTTATCAATGTGATGGTATGTTTCTTGGATCCCGGTGATAAAACTGTAGGAACCGAATAAGGTAGTGTTCTGCGATCGACTCTAATGTCCTTAGCAGTGTCCGGGTCAGATAGGGAATATAGCGACCCTTTGGGAGAAGCATCCCTTCTTGCTTATCTGGAAAAGGTATGGGTCAGAAAGCTCAAACGCGGCAAGCCCGGCCCTAAAGCGAGAGACAAGTAGGTGTACCCGGAATTTCGGAATTTTCTTGACGATCCATACATGGTACGTTATTTTAGATTACAATTTAGTTTGAAATAAGAAATCCGTTAATTTAAAATTTGGAATAAACGCATGAACCGGGATCTACAAGGCCATTACATAACCATTTCGACGGTCGGGGAAAAGGCGCAGGCCTTTGTCCCGGCACCGTTGCCACCAGCACCACCTATTGATTGGTCATCAGATCTCAGGGAAAAGTTCGATCAGGCCCTGTTGGCTCTCGGTCGTCTGGACAGTGTTTCCGTACTGCTCCCGGATACCTCGCTCTTTCTTTATATGTATGTGCGTAAAGAGGCGGTCCTTTCCTCGATGATCGAGGGAACCCAATCATCCCTTTCCGACCTGCTGCTGTTTGAGTTTGAGCATCAGCCCGGTGTGCCGCTGGATGACGTGCAGGAAGTCAGCAATTATGTAGCGGCGCTGAATTATGGATTGAACCGACTGAATGAAGATTTTCCGCTCTCACTGAGGTTGCTGAAAGAAATCCATAGCCTTCTTTTATCAAAGGGACGCGGTAAGGAGTGCGATCCGGGCGAGTTTCGCAGAAGCCAGAACTGGATTGGCGGCAGTCGCCCCGGAACAGCGGCATTTGTGCCGCCGCCACCGGAATATGTTCTGGAGTGCATGGGCAAGCTGGAACTGTTTTTACACGACCAGCCGGAAAAGACTTCGGTTCTAATCAAGGCGGCTTTGGCGCATGTTCAGTTCGAAACCATCCACCCGTTTCTTGATGGCAATGGGCGTTTGGGGCGTCTTATCATTACGCTGCTGCTCGGCTCCGAGAAAGTGCTCAAGGAGCCGATGCTGTACTTGAGTTTGTATTTCAAGTCTCATCGACAGAAATACTATGAACTGCTTGATGAAGTGCGCCTGACCGGTGACTGGGAGGCATGGCTGGACTTCTTTGCCGATGCTGTCATCCATACAGCAACTCAAGCGGTGGAGACGGCCCAACAGCTGATGAAACTGTCAGCTGAAGACGGTCAACGTATCAACGGTCTCAAGCGCATCTCCGGCTCTGCGCACCTGATTCACAAAGCAATGCTGGAACGGCCGATAGCCTCGCCAAACTGGATTCAGGAAAAGACCCAGCTCTCACCGGCAACCGTCAACGCGTGCCTGCGTGAATTGGAGCAACTTGGCATTGTCAAAGAAGTCACCGGTCAAAAACGAAACCGCCTCTATTCCTATCTGGAATACATCCGGATTATGAACGAAGGCACTGAACTGCCACGCTGATCTGATGTGGTTTTGATGTGTTACGCTGGGTATGGTGGAATGAGTCGAACTCACGTTCGTTCTCTGTTTGGGGAAAAATCAGAGAATTGAGTTTCTCTAAGTCCTCTAAATAAAAGACGTTAGCTTCTGTTCGAATCTGTGTTATCCGAAATAACTTACGCGGATTTATTGGGTTTCAGACGTGGTTGCATTAAGGCCCTGAATGCTCCACCACGTTTTAACTTTAATTTCAAATAGTTATTCGTTTAGAAATGGCAAAAAAAGCTTGCCATTTTTTTGCCACCTTTACATCATATGACATTGACATTCTTTCATTTGGCCGATCACTTGTCTTTCGAATGGACGCCGCACAGCTCCCCCATGTTCGCACTGAATTCCGATAAGGCGAATAGGTTGCATTTTTTACGCAAGTATTACATAAAACAGATGAATTTTTAACTGATTCGGGATATGCAGGTCGTATGAAAAACAGACTTTTCATTTTTATCATCTCCATGGCTGTGATCTTAAGCATGGCCTCCGGGGGCCTGTGCGCGACCCTGTCGGTGAAGGTCGGCAAAACGGCATGTGAAAAAAAGCGACATGCTCAGGGCGGCCTCACCAAGACCGCCAGCGGTAAATGCCATGTAACGCCCTGCCAAACCCAAAACAGCAAAGTATACCTGCTGCCCGACACTTCCTCAAGGCGATCTCAGGACGAGATTCGCAGCAGCTTTTCGATGCCGGGGCTTGCCGTTAACGCGCAGGACACCGCGGAATCGGGTCCTTTCCAGGCAGACAGGCGTATTCTCAAATTTCCTTCAACGTATTACCCCCCACCTTTGTTTTCCCTCAACTGCGCCTATATATGTTGATTGACACCACAGCTGGAGTTGGTGGACAGGTGCATTCAATCCCTGCCCGGCCCCCACATTCTTTTTCGGTCCGCAAATAAAGGAATTTTAAACTCAACCGGCGGTTTCCACATCGCCGACGGACAAGGAATTATTGCATCATGCGCAACATTATCAGTCCCAATTACGTTTTTTACGCCGGCGTCATATGGCTGCTGTTCCTGCTGACCATGATCATGCCCTGGACAGCCAGCGCTGCCACGGTGGATATCCGCTATCCCGGACTTGCCACGGGCCTGCTCAAATCCGCGGTGCTGACACCCCTGGACAAAGACACCCTGCTGGCGGCCGATGGCTTTTCCATCACGCATTCGCAAATGCTGGAGAACATCCAGGATCAGGAACCAAAGCTGCGCGAGCAGCTAAAAAAAAATCTGTTTTTCCTGTTGGAGCAAGAGGCGGTGCGTCAGGTTCTGCTCAGCGAAGTCCAAAAGGCCGGCATCTCAGTAAAAGAAGGGGATGACAGCCGGGCGATTCAGGCGCTGTTCGCGCATCGCACCCGGGATCTGGCCGTGTCCGAGGAAGAAGCGCGCGCCTTTTACGCCGCCAACAAAGAGATGGTGGGTAGTACCCCCTTCGAGCAGGTGGCGGACGGCATTCGCCAATACCTGCTGAAGGACAAACAGCAGCAAGCGGTTTCAGCCTACATCGATTCCCTGGGCGAAGTGACCCAATTGCGTATCAACGACAAATGGGTGGAGGCGCAAAACCGTCTGGCCATGGACAACCCCGTGGACAAGGCGCGGCGCTCGGACAAACCAACCATGGTCGAGTTCGGGGCAGCGGGATGTGTCCCCTGCGACATGATGCAACCCATTTTGGATAAGCTGCGCAAGACTTATCCGGACAAATTGAATGTGGTTTTTGTTCATGTGCGGGAGGAACAAATCCTGGCGGCCCGTTACGGCATCCGCTCGATCCCTGTCCAGGTGTTTTATGATGCCTCCGGCACGGAGGTTTTTCGACACGTGGGTTTTTTTGCACAAACCGAAGTGGACAAGCAACTGGCGGCCATGGGGGTGAAACAATGAAAAAAAACCAAAAGCACTTCGCGATGGTCCTGTTAGGCGCCCTCGTCGTCTTGGCCGTTGTGGGAGCGGTCCGGTCGCAGTTTTTTTCAAACCAGGATGAAGCCCCCACAATTGCATCGGCCAGCCCAGTCGCGGGTCCGGCACCGGGGAAGGTGACCATGATCGATTTGGGCGCCACGGAATGCATCCCCTGCAAAATGATGGCGCCCATTATCGAGGAATTGAAGAAGGAATATGCCGGCCGGGCGGATATCATTTTTATCGATGTTTGGAAGAATCCCGCAGAGGCAAAAAAATACGGTATCCGCGCCATCCCGACCCAGATTTTTTTTGACGCCGACGGCAGGGAGGTACATCGCAACACCGGGTTCATGGATAAAAAGCGCATTGTGGAGGTCCTGACCCGGTTGGGGGTGTCCTGAGCGCGGGAATGCCTATTTGACGATCAAAGCACTTAAGCAAGGAGCTGAAAACGATATGTTCGATCAATTTTTTCTTGAAGTGAATCAATGGATGACCGCCGGATCGGCGATCGCCTTTGCCGGGGCCTTTGCCTGGGGCATGGTCAGCGTGCTGTTCTCGCCCTGCCACCTGGCCTCCATCCCGCTGATCGTGGCCTATGTGGGCGGCCAGCAGACCGCTGTCAACCCGCGCCGGGCAGCCTGGTACGCCGGCGCTTTTTCGGTGGGACTGTTCATTACCATCGCCGTTGTGGGCATCGTGTGTGCACTGTTGGGCCGCATGCTAGGTGACGTGGGCACCTGGTGGCAGGTTATAGTGGGGATCGTTTTGATCTGGGTGGCTTTGGGCATGCTGGGCGTTCAGGCCTGCTCCATGTCCGGATCGCTGCTCTACCGGCTCAACCTGCGCGGCATCCAAGGCGCTTTCGGTCTTGGACTGGCCTACGGAATTTTGTCAGGGTCCTGCACCTTCGGTTTCATCGCGCCCATCCTGGCCATTGTTACCGTGCAGCAGAAAATCGTGGCCGGGTCGGTGATGATGATTCTCTTTTCAGTGGGCCACTGCCTGCCGATTGCTGTTGCCGGAAGCTCCACGGCGCTGGTGCGCAGAGTAACCGAAAACAGCGCCTGGCAGGGGGCCGGCATGTGGTTTCGGCGCGGTGCCGGCGTGGTGATAGCCCTGCTGGGCGTCTATTTTATCGCCGGACCGTTTGTGAGTTGGGCATGACTTTTTGGAAAGGCAAATCTATGTTTCAAAATTAATTGAAACAGGCCGTATGGCAAGTTCCGCTGTTGGTCATCACGGCGTGCGTAATCGGCATAGGTATCAACACCATTCGTCCCGACGGCCTTGCGCTTGTCGGGGACTGGTCGGAACAGGCGCGTTTTGCCGATGTTGCCGACGAAAGCCTGGTCATCGGCCTGGACGAAGCCACCGGCTTGTTCAAGCGTAATTCCCGGGGACACCATACTTAATTATCAACAATGGTTAGGATAATTGATTCCTTTCCCCTATGGCAAGATTAGCAAGGGCGGTAGCACCGGGCATTCCTCACCCTGTTACCCAAAGGGACAACAGGCGCCTGCAGACTTTTTTCAATGATGATGACTTTCAGACTTATCTGGAACTTATGTCCGAATGATGCCCAATCATGTTCACCTGATTGTTGTACCGGAAACAAAAGATAGTTTAAGGATAGCCATCGGAGAGGCGCACCGGCACTAAAGCGAGAGATCAGTAAGGTGCCCCCGGAATTTCTGTCCGTATTTCCCCTGGTTTCCCCAACCCGGAGAAAACACCATTTTCAGAGAATCGCAAAAATCCCAGAGATTTCGGCGGTTACGACACAATTCATATCGGACTTGGTTTTCGAAAATGAAGCATGGTTGAGATGCCGGGCATCATGTTGTAAGCGCCGGTGTGAAAATGTCACAAATTTCCCGGATTAAAAATGTCTGTCCCCAAAAGGGCAGGCCGGGCCAATCGACCACCCGGCCGGTGATATGGTTACTCGTTTCGGACCTCCGTCATGCGGTAACTTTTCCCCTCATTCTCTATTATTTTAGAATACAGCAATAAGTTAAAATAACAAAAGATCTTATTTTAGGATACGGTCAAACAATGGCCAGAATACCGCGAATCATGATCACCGGAGAGTCCACGGCCTATCATGTGATATCCCGCACGGCCCTGGACGGGTATGTGATGGGGGGATGTGGAAAAAGCTTTCTTTGTAAAGCTGCTTTAAGAAAAGGCAGACTCCTTAGCGAGCTCCCCTATACAGCTGAATGTATAGGTATTATCATTAATGAAAATATAGACATTTTCTGGTTGGCAATTACCAACACTATTGCTAATTTTTCTATCTATGTTAGTAAAAACCAGCATTCGTCGGCAATTTTTACCTTGTTATTATGAATGAATTTTGATATTCGTTGGAAAATACCATCATTAAATGGAAAATTTAGAATAATGATAGATAAAACCAGCACAGAATGGGTCGCAATGTCGGATAAAGCGATAATCGGTACTATCGGTGCATATATCAGGCATCAGCGGCTGGAACAGAACAAAACACAGGCGCAAATCGCTAAAGAGGCTGGAATTAACCGCTGGACACTGAGTCAGATAGAAAATGGCGAATCTGTAACGCTTGCCACCCTCATTCAAATATTGAGGGTTCTTGACCTAATTCACTTGTTGAGCATATTCACCATCAGGAAAACAATCAGCCCCATAGAGTATGCCAGGTTAGAAGAAAAGAAAAAAAAGAGGGCGAGACCGAAAAATAAGGAAAATGATTCAAATGGAGATTTGGAGTGGTAGACTACGCATATGTAAATATATGGGGCACGTTAGCAGGTGTTGTCAGATGGGATACTGCACAACAATTGGCAAGTTTCCAGTTTGATAAAAATTTCCTGAATAAAAAGTGGGATATTTCCCCGATAAAAATGCCTGTCAGCAATGGCGACCGGATTTACAGCATTCCTGACCTGCTGCCGTCGAAAGATACGGCAGATGATACATTTAAAGGGTTACCCGGCTTACTTGCAGATTCGCTGCCCGACAAATATGGTAATCAGCTGATTGAAACATGGCTGGCGCAAAATGGCCGTCCGCCCAATAGCATGAACCCGGTTGAAAAACTTTGTTTTATCGGCAGCAGGGGGATGGGTGCCCTGGAGTTTGAACCTGCCCAGTTGAAAACGGGCAAAAACACATTTTCTGTTGAAATAAAAAGCCTTGTTGATATTGCAAAAAAAATACTCTCGAAAAGAAAGAATCTTGAAATAAGTGTCAGTGCTGATGACAAGCAGGCCTTGAAAGAAATTTTAAGAATCGGGACTTCTGCGGGTGGAGCAAGACCCAAGGCAGTGATTGCATTCAATAGAAAAACAAAAGAGGTCAGATCCGGTCAGACCAGAGCGCCCAAGGGATTTGAACATTGGCTGATAAAGCTTGACGGTGTAAGCGGAGTGCAGTTCGGAGACAGCCATGGCTGGGGACGCGTTGAATACGCGTATTACCTGATGGCAAAAGAATGTGATATTGAGATGACTGAATGCGAATTGCTGGAAGAAAATGGCAGAGCCCACTTTATGACGAAACGATTCGACCGCCAGGGGAATACTATCAGACACCATATCCAGACGCTTTGTGCGATCCAACATTTTGACTATAATAATATTTACGGATACAGTTACGAACAGGTATTTCAAACCATGCGCCTGCTACGCCTAAAATATCCGGAAGCCGAACAAATGTTCCGCAGATTGGTTTTTAATGTTCTATCAACCAATTGTGATGATCACACAAAAAATTTTTCGTTTCGTTTGAAACAGGGTGGAGAATGGAAACTTGCCCCGGCATATGATGTCTGTTATTCGTATGACCCTCAAAATATGTGGGTAAACCAGCAAACGTTAAGCATAAATGGAAAATACCGAAACATAAGTAAAGAAGATTTAATGACGATTGCCAAAGCAAACAACATAAAAAAAGGCGCAAAAATAATTGAGGAAATCAACATAGTGGTAAAAAGCTGGAAAGAGTTTGCACACCAGGCAAAAGTAAGAAAAAAATTACTCCAGAGCATTCAAAACAATCTGCACATCTTAAAATAACGAAGAAAGGGTCAGGTCTACATTTGACCATTAATCGCCGATTGTTTAATCTCCATCACCACTCCCCAAAGTCTGCGGCCCTCCTTTACCAATATGATAATATGTTTCTTTGATCCCGGTGATAAAACTGTCGGAATCGAATAGTGGTTTTTTGGGGTTTTTGAATGAAATAAACAGGATAGTCTAATAGCTAATATAAGATATGGTGTCCATTATCGTGATGAATGGACATTATGGTTACAAATTAAAAGAAACAACAGATGAAGATAAGATTTATTTCGAGGACTTACCGGCTCATGCCCATGAAACCATAATCGACTTGATCGTCCCGATAATTAAAAACAAGCAACGTGAGCAGGAAGCCGAAAAGCTGGATACACATTCAGGATGTTCGCTATCTTTTATCTTTCAAAAGATGGAGGTCGCTTGACAATATTACATCGCAAAATCTACTTGACCTCGCAACCACAGATTATGGCATCTGTAATCTGACCAGGTTGGTGATGATCTCCATGAACTCAATCACCATACGGAGATTCGAGGTTTATTAGCGCAGTCTTCGGTTTCGTCTTATTTTGCCCAACCCCAAGATATGGTATTTGCCCATAATCTCTAAACTTCATATCTCAAAATACCAAATATTTTCTTTTGGTTTGAATCTTTTTAACAAACGACCGTCTATTGCAATTAATCCAACAAATATTAATCCCATCCCAACAAAAGCATTCCATCCCAATTGTTCCCCCAGCACCATGACCCCGAGTAGTATCGCACTGAGAGGGATTAAGAATGTCACCAGCAAGAGATTAGTTGCACCTGCTGTGGCTAACACTCTAAAATAAATTATGTAAGCCAATGATGTGCTAATTGCAGCGAGTCCAAAGATTGCTATCAATGATGTAGAGCTTGGTGACAAGTTCCATGGTCGTTCAATTAATAAAGTAAAAGGCGTCATCATTATTGTGGAACCGCACAGCATACCAGTAGCCACGATCAATGGGCTTATACCCTTGAAACGACGACCATATATGGCAGCGAATGCATATGAAAGGGTCGCTCCCAAAACCGCAATTTGCCCGATCACTTCGACTCCGAACCCGCGAAGCGATTCAATCCCAATCAATACTGCAACACCCAACCAGCCAATCGCAACGCCTGAAACCCGATTGGTTGTGAGTCGTTCTTCTCTGGTTAAAAAATGTGCGAGGACAACACTAAAAATGGGTGTCGCAGCATTTAAAATGCTTGCGATACCGCTTTCTATATGTGTTTGCCCCCATACGATTAAACTAAACGGGATCAAGTTATTCAATGCACCCATAATAATGAATGCCCCCCATAAACCCGGAGATGATGGCATTTTATCCCCTTTTAAATAAACAACTACCAAGAGGATAATTGATGCGAGGGCTACTCGGCATAATACAATAGATAATGGCGGCATTTCTTTGACCGCCACTCCTACAAAGAAAAAAGAACCTCCCCATAAAATCGACAAAATCACAATCAGGCTCCATTCTTTTATCCCCATAACCTTATTAACCGTTTCAGTTTTTTGTATATTGGCCTCGACCTTCATAATTCCCCCTTATGGACGGTTATAACACTTATTTAAAAAACCGGCATCTCTCTTGTGCTAAATAGATAATCATGAATAAAAAGTATCTGCCACCCGAATATTGCTGAATTAAAAAGCAAGATTCGGGTGGTAATCTTTGATTTTTTTCACTAACGTATTGTAAGATAATATAAGGAGAGGAAAATGGATACTATTGATTATTCTCAACATTCGGATGATTACAGACGCATTGAAAAAGCAATTCAATTCATCGAGGCTAATTTCCAATCCCAACCGACCCTCGATCAAATTGCGGAAAGTGTCTTCTTGAGTAAATATCATTTTGATAGGCTGTTCAAACGCTGGGCCGGGATAAGTCCAATTCAATTCATGCAATTTATGACGCTCGATTATTCAAAACAGAAACTGGCCGAATCAAGAAGTTTACTTGATACATCATTTGATGCTGGCCTTTCCGGTCCCGGTCGATTGCACGATTTATTTGTTACTTTCGAGGGAATGACGCCAGGAGAATATAAAAAACAAGGGGCAGGATTGGAAATATCTCATGGCTTCACCGACTCTCCATTTGGTGACTGTCTTATTGCCACCACCGAACGAGGTATTTGTCATCTCGGATTCGTGAAAGAGGACAGTCGATCCGATGTGTTGAATCAGCTTTTTGAAACATGGCCAGGAGCTTCTTTCAAAGAAAACCCAAAGCCTGTTAGCACGATCGTGAGAAGAATATTTGAAAAAGATCAAACAAAAAATATGCGTCCATTCAATCTGCATCTCAAAGGCACGAACTTTCAAATCAATGTATGGAAAGCGTTATTGAGCATACCCGAAGGATGGGTTGTAAGCTACCAGGATATTGCCTCCTATATCGGACGGCCGAAGGCCATCCGGGCTGTTGCAAACGCCATTGCTATTAACCCTGTCGCTTTTTTAATCCCTTGTCATCGGGTAATTGCAAAGTCGGGAAAAATTCATCAATATCGTTGGGGTGCTACAAGGAAAAAGGCTCTATTTGGATGGGAAGCAGCAAGATCAGCCTAATATCCAACACCATATATTGGGTGTCTTACCACCAAGAAAAGTTGCAGACTACTGGCATAATTCACTTGCCTTGCACCGTAGAAAGAGGTCAGGTCTACATTTGACCATTAATCGCCGATTGTTTAATCTCCATCACCACTCCCCCAAAGTCTGCGGCCCTCCTTTATCAATGTGATGGTATGTTTCTTTGATCCCGGTGATGAAACTGTCGGAACCGAATAGTGACGGCAGGTTCATGTTTGAGAATAGCCGGACGACCTTCTCTGAATCCTCTTCGTGCATAAACGTGACAAAACCATCCAGCCGTCCCTTCTTTTTTGGCGTCAGCATGGAAAAGACAAACTCTTTATACAGCCAGTTCCATTTGGCAGCATGAGGCAGGCAGCCCTTGTAACTGCTCCGGTCGTAATCTTTCATTTCATCGACGATTCCGGATCGGACCGGGTTTTATGGATATGGCGTACAAGTTGCGAAAGATAAGAATCGCCGGACACCAGGATGGATTTGTACCGCCACTGAATAAGCGGGCCGTCAAATCCGTGTCTTTTGGTTATCGCGCTGGAGGTATACGCTATTCGAGGTGCTGAACGACGTCCGCGATTCATGGCATGATACCATACGCCCTGGCATTCGATGCGAAGCGGTCGTGGCATGAGATCGTTTGGCAACACATCCGGAACTATTAATCCGGCAACTAAATAGGTAAAGTGACGTATCGCTGATTCGTGTAATGAGTTTCCGGCGAAACGTACTGGGAAGAAGCCTTCTTGCAGCCACCGCCTCCCATAAACCGGATATACGAGTTTTGCGTATTTATCCACCGGAGCAATAATAGTCATAGTCAAAAGTGACCCCCAGTAACAGGATTTGCAAAATAAATAGATAATTTCAATGGTAGCAATCCATGACATCGATACTCAGTATTGGACAAACCACTACTGATCAGAGTATTTACCAGTGTCTTAAATCAGTCACCCATGGGATCTTTCATGAAATATGATTGTGATTTTAATAACTGAGGGACTTTTTCCTTTTAACCGGGCTTGTTAGACGAAGCTGTGTGCCAAAATCGCGTCCAAACTAACATCAGCGATTCGTCCCTGGGCTGTCCGTTGTTTTTTGCATCCACGATAGCCCCCCGAACACTCCCGCACATGGAGGAATTGGATACCACGGGAACCAACGGCAAAGCCCTGGAAGATTAAAAAAATGCTTGGCGATAAGAACAACTTTCGTCGCTATCCTGGTGGGATCTTTGCCTGGAAAGGGGCGGATTTTCCCATTGAAAGCGCGGAGTAGAAGCCATCTCAAAAAAAAGGCTTTGGTTCAAGATCAAGGCGGAGCTGACTTTCAACCCGCGGGAATACAATCGTATTTCGAGGAGTTGAAAAGAGGCTCGAACCCGCTCACCTTTGGTGGGGATCCCCGATATTGGGCCAAAAAAAAACATTTTTGAGATAGCCGAAAGGCAATCAGGCGGAATTTATTGATGTCAAACTGGTGCTACAATCCCGATCCTCAGGCTGAGGCGTTAATCACACAGATTAAGAAGTGCGCTGGAAATCTGTATCAAACCCGGCAGCTGCTGTGCACCGAAGCGGTCGTAGTGACCTTGAACAAGGCTCTTAACGGCGGCCTGAGTGACGCTCAAGCCATTGCTGTTGCGGCGCCGTTCAGCATAGCGCTGGGAGATAGCGGTTGTATATGCGGCGCCTTGAGTGGAGCTGTTTTAGCGTGCTGCCTGCTTGCAGGAAACGATCAGCCTTACCATTATCGCCGACGCATGCGCAAAAGTGCCCGGCGACTACACGATGCGTTTAAAACCACCAATGGAGCGACCTGCTGCAGAGTGCTCACTCGAAATAACCGCCATGATCGACAGAACCGCTTCCAGCAGTGTGCGCATTTAACAGCAGGAGCGGCAGAAATGGCCGCGAGGTTGATTCTATATCAAAGACCTGAGCTTATCCGTTACACCGAAAATGGCTTTCTCCACAAGACGGATACCAAAATCGGTGCCATGATGACACGGCTGTTTCGGATTAATCGCCTAAAACTTTAAAACGGCTACTCCCAATTTATGAAATTTATATACATCAGCAAAAAAGTTGAGACCTGTATCGAAGCGCTAAAAAAAAATGATAAGACGGGAACGACTCTGGCCAAAAAAGTAAAATGCATTATTGAGAGTCTGGTTTTGGGAACGGCTCAACACCATGTGGATAAAATCGGCAGTTTCACCAAATATGGGGAAAACCGAATCCGGAATTGCCGCAAATATGATCTGGGTTGCGGTTATCGGCTGATCACCCTGCAACGTGGTGAAACTGTTTTTATTCCCTTTTTGGGAACCCACGATGCTTGCCAGCTCTGGCTGGAGAACAACAGTCGTCTGAAGGATTTTAATACTGGTGCAGGAAGAACGATCCGAGTTGAAGAAAAGAAACCGGCGACAATGATTTCGAAAAAAACCGAGAGGGCAGATATCATTATGGATGTCCCTGATTTATTCAAGAATTTTTCGGATAAGGATCTGCGCCGTGTTTTCTCGGGGTTGACCCAGGGGACAAAATAGCAGTCACAACACTCACCAAATCAATTGATCGGCATAAATCAAGGAATTCATTTATATCTGCCCGAAGCGAAATATTAACCCGGCAATTAAATAGGACACAGAAAGTACATGCGATTCGCATAGGGAGTTTCCGGCAATATCCGCTTGGAATGTTGTTTTCTATAACAAATATTTCTGTATAAACCGAGATAACATCGTTACATATTTAATCGCCGGAGCAATATTAAGAATCCTTCCATTTTAGCGGAACAAACACTACAACCGATTGTGGTGATCGATGAGGTTCAAAAATTACCTGGAATCCTGGATGAAGTTTATCGCCTGATCGAAGTGGAAAAGTTAACCTTCTTATAGACCGGCAGCAGTGCGCGAATACTGAAAAGAGGTGGCGTGAATCTAATTACAGAAAGGGTCTGGTGGGCTGAATTATTTCCGTTGACGTCAGTAGAGATTCCCGATTTTGATCATTGGCCTATCTTAGCAGGGGCGGATTGCCCGCTATATACCCAAACCATGACTACTTTGAAGAACTCAGTGCTTAAAGCGCTTTATACCTTAAAGAAGAGATCCTGAACGAAACCTTGACTAAAAAGTTGGCCCACTTTTCAGAATTTTTGGATTTGATTGCCCTCAGCAACGGCGAGAAATAAGCTATCAATCCACCGCTATCGATTGCGGGGTCTGGGCCAATTCCATTAAACAAATCAAAAAACCACAACACCGTCACAGCCTCGCCGAGAGGTAGTGGAAACCCGGGGATGGATGACATTGGGCACACTCAGAATTTTTGTCCCGGGTGTGCCTTTTTTGTTTTCCGCACCGGTCGGATGGACACGGGGCAGCAGTATCGAATTCCCCTCCTCCGATATCCTGCGTCCATCTTTCTGGGGCAAATCGTGAACAACCGAACTCCCTTTGATATGCCCCCGAAAGATAGCGTTTTTTTCCGTCTTAATGGAGATTAATCAAAAGCCATCTCCGTTTTCCACTCTTTCCAGACATTGCCGACCAGGTCCGGTCCTGGTTTGAGGGTTTTTTTCCCGGGCCGCCATCCCGAGGGTGTGGCTTCGGCACTTTTGGTTTCCCGGACCAGCTGGAAGGCCTGTACCTGGCGCATGGTTTCCTGGACGTTGCGTCCCACTGGTGGCGTCAATACCTCGTATCCCTGGAGAACGCCATCCGGGTCAATGATGAAACGACCCCGGTTTTCCACGCCGGCGCCCTCGTTAAATACCCCGTACAACCGGCCGACTTTTCCACCGGCATCGGACAGCATGGGAAAGGGAACGCCCCCGTTCACCATCTTGGACAACTCGTGGTCATCCCACATTTTATGAACGAACATGCTGTCGATGCTCATGGAAAGGATCTCTACGTCGAGCTTCTGAAACTCCGGATATTTTTCGGCGACCGCCGAAATTTCGGTCGCTCACACAAATGTGAAATCACCCGGATAAAAACAGAGCAATACCCATTTCCCCAAATACTCGGACAGCTTGATATTAATGAATTTTCCCTTCCGGTATCCCGGTGCCACGAAATCCGGCACTTTTTCTCCCACATGTACCATTTGCTGCGTCTCCTTGCTGATGGGTTGACTTTTTTCTATTGCTGTTTCTTCGGCCGGTTCTCCCACCGGGCCACCGGTTGGTCGGGCGCACCCAACCGCCGCTTCTTCTGGCATAAAGACCTCCTTTATCATTGTTATTCAGTTGATATCAAAGCGGTCAAGATTCATGACCTTATTCCACGCCGCTGCAAAGTCGTTCACAAACTTCTCATGGGAGTCCTCACTTCCATAAACCTCGGCCAGGGCCCGGAGCTGGGAGTTCGAACCGAAAATAAGATCGAGGCGGGTGCCGGTCCATTTGAGTTCGCCGCTCTCGCAATCACGGCCCTCGAACACGTTGTCATCCGAGGTCGGCTTCCATTCGGTGCTCATGTCAAGCAGGTTCAGAAAGAAGTCATTGGTGAGTGTTTCGGGACGTTTGGTGAAGACGCCGTGCTTGGACTGTTCGAAGTTGGCATTCAAAACGCGCATACCGCCAACGAGAACCGTCATCTCCGGAGCGGTAAGCGTCAGCAGTTGGGAACGATCAATCAGCAACTCCTCCGCTGATACGCTGTATTTGGACTTGAGGTAGTTACGAAACCCGTCCGCAGCCGGCTCGAGTACGGTAAATGATTCCGCATCGGTTTGTTCCTGCGACGCATCCGTTCGTCCCGCTGTGAAGGGAACAGCCACATCATAACCGGCGCTCTTCGCGGCTTGCTCCACACCGGCGCAACCACCCAGGACAATCAAGTCGGCGAGGGAAACCATCTTCCCGCCGGACTGTGAACCATTGAACTCCCTTTGGATTCCCACTAATGTCTCCAGCACGGTGTTCAATTGGGCAGACTGGTTGACCGCCCAATCCTTCTGCGGGGCAAGACGGATACGCGCGCCGTTCGCACCACCACGCTTGTCGGAACCGCGGAACGTGGACGCCGATGCCCAGGCGGTCGAAACCAGCTGGGAGACGGACAGGCCCGAGGCAAGTATTCTCCCCTTGAGGTCAGCGATATCCTGCCCATCAATCAATTTATGATCGACGTCCGGCACCGGATCTTGCCAGATCAGCTCCTCTGCCGGAACCTCCGCCCCAAGATAACGCGAACGGGGTCCCATGTCACGGTGGGTCAGCTTGAACCAGGCACGGGCAAACGCGTCCGCGAACTCCTCTGGGTTCTGCTGGTAGCGTCGCGCGATCGGCTCGTAGATCGGGTCGAACTTCAGCGAGAGATCCGCCGTGGTCATCATCGGCCGGTGCTTCTTGGACGGGTCATGTGCGTCAACCACCATGTCCTCTTCGGCCACGTCCTTGGCCAGCCACTGATTCGCACCGGCCGCGCTCTTGACCAGCTCCCACTCGTATTTGAACAGGACGTTCAGATAGCCCATGTCCCATTTGGTCGGGTTCGGCTTCCATGCGCCCTCGATACCGCTGCTGATCGTATCGCCGCCTTTACCGCTGCCGAAGCTGCTCTTCCAACCGAGGCCCTGTTTCTCGATGCCGGCGGCCTCCGGTTCCGGACCCACAAGCGCCGCATCGCCCGCACCATGGCACTTGCCGAAGGTGTGCCCGCCAGCGACAAGAGCGACAGTCTCTTCGTCGTTCATGGCCATGCGTGCGAAGGTCTCGCGTACGTCACGGCCGGAAGCGACCGGATCCGGATTACCGTCCGGGCCCTCCGGGTTCACGTAGATCAGCCCCATCTGCACGGCGGCGAGGGGGTTTTCGAGATCGCGGTCGCCGCTGTAACGGCTCTTGGGTTTATCGCTCGTAGCCAGCCACTCATCTTCAGCACCCCAGTAGACGTCTTCTTCGGGTTCCCAGATGTCCTCGCGTCCGCCGGCAAAGCCGAAGGTCTTGAATCCCATGGACTCCAGGGCGCAGTTGCCAGCGAGGATCATAAGATCGGCCCAGGAAATCTTCTTGCCGTATTTCTGCTTGATCGGCCAAAGCAGACGGCGCGCCTTGTCGAGGTTCACGTTGTCGGGCCAGCTGTTCAGCGGTGCAAAGCGCTGGTTACCGGACCCCGCGCCCCCCCGCCCGTCGCCCATGCGGTATGTGCCGGCGCTGTGCCAGGCCATGCGGATGAAGAGCCCCCCGTAGTGACCGTAATCGGCCGGCCACCAGTCCTGCGAGTCGGTCATCAGGGCATAAAGGTCCTTCTTTATGGCCGCAAGGTCGAGCTTCTTGAATTCCTCAGCGTAGTTGAACGCCTCACCCAGAGGGTTGCTCTTGGAAGAGTGCTGATGAAGTATCTTTAAATTCAGCTGGTTCGGCCACCAATCCCGGTTCGAGGTCCCGCCGCCGGCAATGGGTTTGCTTGTTTTGCCCGTAACCGGGCACTTGCTGTTTTCATTCATGAGACACCTCCTATTCGCATGTTTATGGAAACTAAGTATTATATGATAATGATTACCAATTAACAGTAAAAAAATATATTACACTTTTTCAGCCACACAATTGCTGCATATGCCGAAAAAGTCCAAGCGATGATTTAAAATTTTAAATTTAGTCTCTAACGCGATCTCTTTTTGCAGTTCATCAAGGCTGTCCAGGTCCGGGTCGACTATTTTTTTGCACTTGATACAGATGACGTGGGGATGGGGATAAGGTCTGTTTCCATCGTAGCGGTTGCTACCATCCGGGAAGCCTAACTCGAGAAGTTCACCCAATGATTTAATCAATACTATATTACGATATACCGTGGCAAGACTCATTGTCGGAAAGTCTTTTTTTATCCGGGCATGGATATCTTCTACGCTGGGATGACCTTTACTTTTGGCAAGAATTTCAACAATAATCATCCGTTGTGGCGTTATCTTGTGGCCATTATCCCGTAATTTTTGAATGATGCTGTCGAACCTTATATTATCGTTGACCAACGGAAGCCCCTTAATCCTAATTAATAATTGTTATCAACTAACATTAATTTCCCTTTACGTCAACTACCGTTTTCATGCTTACAAAGGAATCCAAAAGTAAATCCGGCTGCAATCCCTATGCAGCCGGATTGAGTTAAGACGTTATGGAAAAATAATCCGCTTAATTGGTCACGATATCCCCTATTGCAGTGACGGTTTTTCTCACCCGAAAAAATGCATCCTGATCGACTTCAGCTCGTACCGTTACCCGTGCGATTAGTTCGGGTAACAGACCCGGGATCGTTCCAGCCGGACCCCCAATAGCTTTCACGGCACGCATGGGCACATCCAACCGTCCGTCATCGTTTCGTGTCAAGTAGGTGTCGTCTTCTAAATTTGTAGTGATTGTATTACCGGCTTCGGGTCGTGCGAACTCTGTTCTTCTGACCCTAACTTGCGTTATCCGAAATCGGATATCCGGATGGTTACCCCCGCCAGGGGCGTTATTCGTGACCCTCACTCTCAAGGTGAAAGATTCTCCCTCTTGTATCTCATCTCCCTGAATTGAGGATTTTAGAACATATGCTCGAACATCCAAATGGTTATAAAGCGATTGAAATAAGGCTTCTGCACTCATATTGACCTCCTTATGGTAACCCGTTGAACTTTCGGGTTGGAATCGGGTGTTCCAAACCACCTTTGATTGCAGATCGTAACCCAAAATCCTGAATGGTGTGCACAAGCGGAAAGTGATTTGGATAATGAATTCCCGGGTATTTGATGTTTCGAAAAATTACCCTAAATATCCTTTGTCGGAAGCGGAAGAGTGATGGCGAGTCCGATCAATTTTAGTGCGGATAGATTGACAACTGTGTATTGCTTCCAACAAATGGGATGAATCACCATACACCACATTGTGGTATTTATCAATACCCAAAATGCTCCTACCGGATAACTTCATTGGTGAATTTGTATCAAGTCTAAAAGCGTATTCTAAAATTATTACCCAGCACTGAATGATCTGCTATGGTTACAATTTTGTTGTTTTCACAGGCCGAAATTACAAATATTGCCGTCCCAATCACTCCGGTGGATCATATCTTGGCGACATTTGTATACGGTGGTGTCGTAATTTTACACGAATCCCGCATCAATTGGATGATAATCCTGAACCCGGAGTTTTTTTGAAATGCCTTGCGGCCTGTAGTTCTGTCGTTGTGGGTGATCCGGTTCGCGCAGGTTCTGATAGCCTCAAGGTTAATAAGAAGCCCTGCCTATTTGACCGTATCGCCTCAATTCAGGCGGAGGCATGAAATTTGCTTAAAACCGGGCAGGTCTCCACTCTCCACCCATACAAATCACCAGAAGCAGAGGTTAGACATGATACGTACACCGATACTGATAGTGTTGTCCTTTTTACTTCCACTCACTGCAGCGGCTGATCTAATCATCTGGGCCAACTCGGGCGAAGATAAAGTCGTGCAGCGTGATCTCCGGGCCCGAGCCGATGCCGATGCCGTACGAAATTCAATCTGGAATGGTTCCACCATTACTGTGTTCGGTGCCCGCAATGAAGTCGTCAACTTCAACCTGATACTGGAGTCTCCCGCTCAAAAGGCCGAGAACGTACGGATTGTGTTTCACGCATTGACAGGGCCGGGTGGATATTCAATCACCTCAACACCGGCAGACACAGCAGCCGACGGCGGCGCAGCTCTTTTTAATTATGTGGGGCGCAATATTGAGCTTTTTTACGTCAGATATCTTCAGATCCGGGGTGCCAGCCTTTTTGGCTATGGCGAGCTGTTCTATGACGAGCGCAAGGCGCCACGGCGATTTCAGCGCCCTGACGGCAGCAGCCGCACCTGGCATGACCGCCCGGACCACGACACCTACTACCCGGACATCGCCGTTCCCTTGGAACTTCACACTCCATTTAATGTGAGTACGGATCAAAACCAGTCTGTTTGGTGCGATATCTATATACCCAAAACGGCACCGGCCGGGGTATATCATGGCATTGTCACCATCACCGAAGACAGCGGGACCGGCGAGCGGATCACGGACATCCCCGTGATTCTGACCGTTCGCGATTTCAATCTGCCGGACTTGCCCAACGGCAAAACCATGCTCTTTGGCGGATACGGCCCAGGTGATGTTGCCCGGCGCTACACGGGAGTGACCTGGCCTGATCCGGGACAGGACGAATATGAGAAAACCATGATTGTTGCCGCCCGACATGCCCAGATGGCACACCGCCATAAGATATCCCTCATGCGCGATGCCACCACACCTGAGGGGATGGATCAGTTGGCCATCGATAATTTAACCGGCGACTTGTTTTCTGCCGCTCGTGGATATGACGGTCCGGGTGTGGGAGTTGGTGCGAACATGCTGTCTATCGGTACATACGGCAGCTGGCAGTACGCCTGGCTGAACGGATTAACCAACGATAACCAACGCCGCCAGGCCATGTGGAATCACAGCGATGCATGGGTCCAGTGGTTCAACAGTCAGAATTTCACTACACCTACCGAATATTTTCTCTACCTGATCGATGAATCGATTGATTACGACCAGCAAGAACAATGGGCGGGCTGGCTTGACAGCAATCCAGGCCTCGGTAACCAATTGATGTCTTTCGCCACCTCAGCGGCCACCCAGACAATGACCCGGGTGCCCTCTCTTGATATTTCATGTTCCTTGGGCAGTCTCGTCAATGTCCTCGGATTGTGGGAGACCGCATCGGCCCACTATATCACCGATCTCGGCAAACGGCTTTACTTTTATAACGGCGACCACGTGAATTCCGGTTCGTTTTGCACCGATGAAGACGGTGTTGCCTTGAGGGTCAAAGCATGGACTCAGTATAAACTGGATATCGACCGCTGGTTCTATTGGGAAAGCACTTACTATGATGATTATCAATCCGATTCCGGTGAGACGGATCTGTATAGCAGCGCCAGGACTTTCGGCAAGGACGACCGTATGGAAGAGGCAGACCCGGGACGTGGTCGAACAGGATGGAATTACAGCAACGGCGACGGCGTTCTCTTCTACCCCGGCACTGATTACCTCAACGGTGAACGCTCGGTGAACGACTACGGCATTGACGGCCCGTTTGCCTCTTTGCGCTTGAAGTTCTGGCGGCGGGGAATACAGGATGTTGACTACCTTACCCTGGCCGAGGCCATTGACGCGGATGCCGTGCAAACCATCGTCAATCGGATTATCCCTGAAACATTATGGGAATACGGCTGCGGAGACGATTGCGACCCCGATGATCCAACCTGGGCCCGATACGGCCCGAGTTGGTCCGATGACCCGGATACCTGGGAGTCCGCCCGTGCTGATCTATCTGATATTATCGCAAGCAACCCTATACCCATCGACATCGAAGCACCGTCGGCACCGATCGCGCTTTCGAACACCGCCCTTACCTCTTCCAGCATCAGCCTTCAATGGCAATCCGCCAATGACAATGTGGGTGTCGCCGGTTATCATATCTATCGAAATAACGGCCGGGTCGGCAGCATTTCAGCTACTGAATACACTGACGTCGGCCTGCTATCAAGTACCACCTACGCCTACCAAGTCAGAGCCTTTGACGCTGCCGGCAATCTTTCCGGGCCTTCCGATCGCCTTACCATTACCACTGCAGCAAACGGCGCTGATAACGATGCGCAATCGGACAGCAGCGGCTCGGGTGGCGGTTTTGGATGCTTTATCTCAAACTTGTGCCGATACCGGGAGTAACCGGTGATATGTAAGGGCTTGCTGGTCACCTCTGAAATCAATCAGATCCTTAATTGGAACAAAGGATGTGATAACACCGATTGGGTTCGAATCGCAGTTATGAACGATATCCATAAAACGTAAATAGTGTATTTACCGGCCGGTCATATCCGATTTTCCACTTTCGGTAGTTTAAACACGAAAGGCAGTCCGAAAAGTCCGAGAAAAGCGCTCAGTGCGTAGGTCGTTTGTAGGCCGATGGTGTCGGCTACCCATCCCACCAGAATGACAATTGCCGATCGCGCCATAAATGAAATCATCATAAACAGGCCGTTGGCCGCTGCCGGTGTATCCCCGGCATTCTCCTGAACCAGGGCAAGCATGACCGGGGTCGTGGACAGCACCGTGAACCCGGCCGCTATCAGGGCGATGATACGGAGTATTCCCCCGGACAACGCAAACACCATTATACTGATCGGTGCCCCGATAAGTGAAATCATCAACAACGTTCTTCGCCCCAACCTGTCACTCAAAGGACCGGCCAGGAGGACGCCGGCAACACCGCAGGCTTCAAACAGGGTCAAGGCGCTGCCCGCCAACCATAGATTACCGGTTTCGCCCATGATATAGGTCGGTAAAAAAACGACCATGGAGGCATGCATGAAACCTCTGGCCGTTAAAATACCGGTGAGGGGGATGAGAACATGCCGACTGGTTTTCCAGGCGCCGGCAACCGTTCTATTTCCCTGCCGGGGAATGTTTGCCGGCGTCTCTTTCAATTGAAAAAAAAGCCAGGTGGAGATCAGGAGGCCGAATACCATCAGCACATACAAATTTTCCAGGCCCACTGATGCCACGGCCGCCACGGCCACAATCGGGCCAAGGGTTCGGGCCAACTCACCACCCGTCATAAAAAAACTCATCCCTTTGCCCTTTTTGTCACCGGACAAGCGTGAAACCATCACCGGTGAAGGGACATGAAATACGGCCACCCCGATTCCCGTCACAAACAGCAGCAGCAATAACATCCCGTAGGAACCGGACAATCCAATCAGGCTCATGGCCACAGCCGTCAGCGATGGCGCCAGGATGACCATCCATCTCACACTGATCCGGTCGGCAACGATGCCGATGTAGGGATTGATCAGTGAAGGGAGTTGCATGATGGTTGTCAAAAATCCCGCCTGGGTCAACGACAGGGACAGCTTTTCGATGAACAAGGGGAGAAGCGGCGACAAAAAGCTGGTATACATATCATGAATGAAGTGTGCGACCGATATGGCCAGTACTCCGCCTGTTCGAAAGGGTCTGGGCACGGAATCGTCCGTGGGGTCCGCAACGGCATTGACGCTCATGGGATGAATATTTTCCTTTACGGCTATTTAAGATGGGGTTGTGAAAAAGAAAAAGGAAATCTTGGGGTGCTTATATCATATTTAATACTTTTTTTGGATGGTTTCGATAATGCCTTCATTTTTTAATTTTTTGACCACTTTATCGAATTGGGGAAGGATTTTTTCATAACGGGACTGATTGCTGATCATCAAATGATACGGGAATTGATCCATCACCGCTTCAGGGATTCCCGATACTGTCTTCTGCAAGCCAAGCTTATTGACCGCCCACGTTCCTATCAACAAAGGAGCAACGAAGGTATCGCAGCGTTTCATATTCACCATGTGAATTGCCTGCCGTGGTGTTTTCACCAAATACGTCTTCAGCCCTTTCATTAAAAGCTTTTTACTCCAATGAGTTCCTAAAACATGACAATTGTTGAAAGGCTTTAAGTCCTCTATTGTCCGCACT
Source organism: Desulfobacteraceae bacterium (assembly GCA_013003715.1). Lineage (GTDB taxonomy): Bacteria > Desulfobacterota > Desulfobacteria > Desulfobacterales > Desulfosarcinaceae > JABDIN01. Next base: position 24,113 of record JABDIN010000049.1, read on the forward strand.
TCCAGCAGCTCAGTCCAATGGGGGTTGGTTTGGTTTGCAAATAGGACGAAATTAAAAGTGAGCAAGGACTCTTGACTTGCTACCGTGTATGCTTTCCGCGGCTCCGTGGGCACATTCAAAAATCCATCGTAAGCACCTTGCTTGACCATTATTTGTGCTCTTTCCCAAGGAAGAATCGCATACTCGACGTTTATTTTCATGTGCTTGACGAGAACTTCATTTAATATTTCGATGGCGAGTCCGTGGACCCGACCATTTTTTTCCCAGCTAAATGGCGGCGCATCAAAGAAAACAAGCTTCAAAGGAGGATTTTCCGTGCCCTGGGCGATCCTTGGCAATAAAGATAGAAGAACACAACAAATCGATATCATTCGAATCATAGTTGATATCTTTCCAAATATCGTGACAGTCTGAAACATCGACCAATTGCATTGTATCCCCGGATGTCACCGGATGTCAATTTCACAATGATCGGGTTCCTATGAACAACACGGTATTATTATCTCCAGTATCGAAACAATTGGGGCTGAAAACTGCGTTTAACTGCTAAACCTCCTCCATTTTTAAAATCCACAGTGCCGGCACCGTTTTCAAACGGCGATTCCGGCACTGTGCGATTTTTTGGAGAGATCTCACGCTGCCATCATTACCACCTTACGGAAGCCGACCATAGGTCCATCGACACGTATGTATAGCTAAAACTGACCACCACCCCGCCGTTGTCCTCTTCTTGCCATGTCCGGTTTCCATCGGCATCGTATGCGTATGTTTTGCGACTTTCCACTATACCGTCGGCGTCATCGTCTTTTTCATGCAGCGTCCGGTTACCATTGGTGTCATAGACATGTGTCTCACGAAAATCGGCAACACCGTCGGCGTCATCGTCCCTCTCAAATAGGGTTTGATTGCCGTTGACATCGAAGGCTCTGATCTCGCGATATTCCACAGAGCCATCTGCATTGGTGTCCATTTCAAGGAGCGTCTGGTTGCCGTTGGCATCATATTCGTATGTCCAGATCGAATTCACCATGCTGTCATGCTCGGCTCGAATAAGGTTCCCATCGGCATCGTATTCATTGGTAATAGTCGAATCCACTACGCCATCGGCATTTTGGTCCGTTTCAATTATCGTCGGGTTGCCGTTGGCGTCGTATGTATTGAATACTCGGAAATCCACCGTGCCGTCGCCATTTTCATCTACTTCACGTAGCGTGAGATTGCCGTTGGTGTCATAGGTGCTGAATTCGACGTTATTAGCCGTGCCGTCGCCATCTTCATCTAATTCATGTAGCGTACGATTGCCATTGGTGTCGTATTCATTTCTCTTGCGGTAATTCACTGTACCATCGTCGTCGTCATCCCTTTCAAATAATGTCAATAAACCATTGGCGTTGTATTCCCAGGTCGCGCGGTACTCCATCGTACCGTCAGCGCCCCAGTCATATTCCTGCATTGTCAGGTTACCGTTGGTATTGTAGCTGTAGTAATAGTAACCATCTGCTATGCCGTCGAGGTCGGTATTCTCTTCAACCAGCGCCCGGTAGCCGCGGGCATCGTAGGAGTATATCTTATAGTCATCCACCGTTCCATCGCTGCCAACATCCCTGTCCCTTTGGGAATATATCGCGACGGATGGGGTCAGATCCAGTCCGGTGTATAGGTTGTCAAGGGCGTGCATGGCGTTGCCGATGCCATGTTCTCCATCCCAAAGCCCGGCAGCCCGTCCCAAAGCGGTGAGCTTGCGGAATTGAAAGTCCCGTCTAAATTTTTCATAGGGCTGTTGAAAATCCATTACAGTTTCTTGTGCCAACTCATGCAACGTCGCGGGGATTTGTATTCCATTTGCAACATTGCTGTCTTCATCCATGGTCTGGAGAAATAACGCGATGTTTATCACCTGATCCAGGGGTGTGGCCGGTTTAAGACTGTACATGAAATTGGCCGCACGCCGGACATCAATGGCACTTTCGGGTGGTGTCATACCCACCAAATCAAAGGGGGAGAGATATTCCTGCCCGGTGGCTTCGCCGATGAGAATGTCACCGACGAAGAATCTCACCGTTTCCCCTTTTAGATAGGAAAATTCACCGACAAAATCGGTTTCACCGGACTGTGAATCAGTTTCAAAAATGAGGCCGGACACAGGGCCAGGCAGAAAAAAACCACTCTGAAGGGTATCGGTATCACCACCACCCCCTCCCCCGCCACATGAGACCAAAAAACCAAAAGAGGTGATTAAACACAGTATCTGCCAAAATATTTTCTTTGTCGTCCTCATCAAGACTCCTCCCGTTATCTTTTGCTATTTCCCTGATTCAACATACGCCATCGACATGATGAATGCGTTTATATGGAATAGAGGGAAAAATTGCCGGATTCTTGCACTAAAAAATAAAAAAACAAGGAATCGGCGGATGATGGGGTTCAGATGTGGGGAACCAATGCTTATCTTCACATATTTCCCGTTGACATATTCCCATAACGGAAGGGGTAATTCAGTTCGGACAATTTTGGCGTAACCGCCTGGATCACTAATACATTAATTAAACGAAATTCAATCCATAGAGGTGAAATATGAAAAACCACAATGAGCTTTCAGTGGCACCATCGATATTTACACGAGAATTCAATGCACCAAGACAATTGGTTTATGACGCATGGACTAAACCGGAACATTTGAAAAACTGGATGTTTCCCCAAAAAGGATTTACCTGCGAGTATGTCTCTGCCGACATCAAACCCGGCGGCTCCTCTCTCCATAAAATGATCGCTCCCAATGGCTATGAAATGTGGCTGCTGACGGCATACGAAGAAGTGACGCCTCCTGAACGTCTCGTTTTCCGGCAGTATAATTCAAACGAAGCCGGAGAGGTGCAGCCTAACGCGCAGATGCCCGACTGGCCGAAAGAAATGAGGGCGACCATCACCCTTAAAGAGATGGACGGCAAAACCAAATTACAATTGATCTGGCAGCCGATAAACCCGACCAAAGAAGAAGCCGAAGTTTTTGAGGCCTCCCGCTCTCAACACGGTGCGGGTTGGGACGGCGGATTTGACCAATTGACGACCTACCTTGAAACTTTGTAAAAAGCAGTGTCGGCAAATCACTCAATTGTCTCAGATATCCGTCTGTTTCCCGTGTGCAGGACAATGTTCGAAACCACCAGGGCGGGGATGCCTTCTTCCACACCGACAACTTTAAGGTCCGGATCAAAACTATTCATTGGACAAATGGTAGTAGCAGATATAACTTATCCGTCAAGACTAAGACAACTATAGTACAACCAAGGAGATATGATGAAAATTTTAATCGTCGGGGGAAACGGTACAATCGGTAAGACGGTCAGCGGGCATTTTGCAAAAAAACACGATGTGATTATCGGCGGCAGAAATTCAGGGGAGGTGACCGTCGATATGACAGACAGCCAATCGATTGAATCGATGTTTGAAAAAATCGGGCGGGTTGATGCGGTGGTCTGTATAGCGGGAGAGGCAAAGTGGGACCAATTTGACGTCATGACCGAAGAAGACTTCTACATTGGCATCAAAAGCAAACTCATGGGACAGGTGAATCTGGTGAGAATCGGCAAGAATTATGTGAATGCCGGGGGATCTTTTACCCTTTCCACCGGCATCCTGGCCGACCATCCGGTTGCATTGACCACGAGTGCCGCCATGGTCAACGGCGGTATTCACAGTTTTGCCAAAGCCGTGTCCCTGGAATTGAAAAACAAGATCAGAATCAATGTCGTCTCATCGGGGCTGGTGGAGGATGCAGTTGAAAAGTATGAAGAATATTTCCCGGGGCACAATCCCATCCCCATGAAAAAAGTGATTAATGGCTATGTCAAAAGCGTTCACGGTAGCGGCACCGGAGAAATAATCAGAATGTACGACAATTGTTGATATGGTAAAATTGAGTCCCGTTCGAGACGGTCACCCATATCTCAGCTTGAATTCGACATCATGCGCCTATGGGAAAAAATTCTCCGGGATAATTGCCAAGGTGAGGAAATGATTCAATTCTGAATATGCCCGGCTCATTGGTTGGCGCATGAACTTTTTCCGGGCAACGGACTGTCAGGACCTGATTACCCGTTGTTTCGTAGGAGCAAGTATACCGAGGATCATTGCCAGGGCACCGCAGGCGATAAACACCGCGGGGAAGAGCAGTTCCTTTTTCCCGGCCAGGCGGGCCGAACCCGATGGATTTTTTGGATCATAGTTCACCCGGATCCGCTGGCCGGTCCGGTATGAGCCTGAGGCAACGGTCGCCAGGAACTTGTACTGTTTATCCCCCACGGTGAATTCCACAATCGGGCGGTAGATCACGCTCGTGGTGGTCCTGTTGCCGGAACGACTCGTACTTTCCTCTTTCATGAGGCTTACGATGGTTCCTTTTGTCTTGGCAACACCCTTTCCGAAGTTGAAGATATCGGCGTATGTATAGATGCCTGCAGCTATGAAGCTCAACCCGATGATGACGACTGCAATTCTTTGAGTGATAGTCAGCGGCGTGATCGATCCTTTTGCTTTCATGATAACCTCGATGGCCGGCTTAAAAGATCGGAATGTTATTTTATATCCCTAAAAATGACAGGGCAATGACAATTTGTCAATAGCTGTGTAATTACAGCTTATTGCGGAAGGAATTCCCGGAAAAACAAGGCAATGGTTACAAATTGAAAATCCGTACAGGGAGGGGCGAATACCGGGTCACGTCTGCCCCCGGAGCCTGGTATTTCCATCAGAAGCCAGGAGCAGCCGCGCCTGCCTGGCAGTCACCTCGATCCCGCTTGCGAACCCACCCCAAAAAACAAGGAAATACTATTTCGGGCCTCACACTTTTTCTAAATCATATGGGCAGATACAGGCGTTCAACACCTGTAAAAATAGCTCGATTCTTTTAATAGCTGAGAGCTGCCGGACCTACTTGATCTTGTTACCGGTTTTGGGGCGACTGATTCGCGAATGGTCGTTTCGTTGATATTGGTGATGCTGCTCAGCGCCTCAAGCTTCAGAGAGGCCTCTTCAATAGCCTTTTCACACAACAGCCTGACTTCAGGGTCGACATCGGGAATATTTTCGGTTGTCATGTTAAGCAGTTGCAGCTGATTCAGCAGGTTATTCATGATATGATGGGTTGATGACATCGTGGCATTGAATATCCGGATTTTTTCCAATTCGCTTCTCTGATGTCTTCGCCTCCGGACTTGATCGCTGTAGGCAAATACACCAAATATCATAAAGGGGATGATAAACTCATCAATCTCAAATTGCTCAAGCTCATTCAGGGCGCTAACAAATGCTTCAAAAAGCTCTATACGACCAATTAAGATGATTAGTAAAACCGCACCCGATACAGATAAACCAATCAGCGTCAGTTTGTATTTTTTCATTTATTCTCCAATTGTTTATCCAAGAAAAGTTAATCATGTCATCGGTTGGCCGACCGTAAACTTTAGGTGAAATAAATATACGGGAACGTTTGTGCTTGACTTTATGACTTAATCCCGCCGAATTCCGCCACCAGACCAACCGTAATACATATATATGTCAGATATTTAGGAAAGCCCAACCTCAGCATGCATATTCAAACATAGACCGTTGTGCATTCTCTCTTCTATCATCCCAAATGAGAGAAAAGAGTGGTGTTCCGATAATAGGTCCAACAGGCATAATACGGAGACAAATACGCTCAAACTATCTTGACTCAGCAGACATGTATGGACGATTCCACTGATAACTGCGAATTAAGCAGCCAATATCGCGGAGGATTAGGGGCTTTTCAATGCAATCTGCGGGAATATGCATATTTTCATACCTGAATCTTGCATTAAAATTAATGAGAAATATATAATCAACTGTATTTACTATATAAATATCGAAATTAAGAGATTTTAGATTTAACCCGAATGGTAAATCGGAAAATGGTCTTATTTTCTCATTAATTTTCACCTAAAGGCGTGCTGGAGGCTTCCATCTGCTGCGTTATTAAGGGTTTGCGGTAAAATACTACAGCTTCCCCCTTAATGCCTTGCATATGAAAGCCTCCAACACGTGCAAAATTCAGGTCATAAGATTATATCAAATTGGCGATTCTCTATACGGGTTTTTAATTTTGACAAGGAAATCATCTTTCCGTATATTTGTAGAATCAAGTTAGATTTTGCAGTTCGTGCAACTCCTTCGGTTCTGAAAATGAGATAAAGGGGCGAGTGTTTCACACACACTTTTTTAAAAACACCATCGGCGCTATTATCAAACCTTTGTCGGAAGGAACAGCCATGCCATTGACGATGAGCCTGTTTTCACCGGACACCGCTCCTGAAGATCTCCAACCCTTGGTGCTGGAACTGTTGAGCACCATAAACCGTGAGACCGATGCTCTCGCGCAGCTCCCAGAAGAGAAAAGCGAATCAGGTTCAAAATCTGCGGACATGGTGACCTTGAGCCAGATCGTGTTAACGGCCTTTAGCAGTGGTGCAGTGGTTGCCCTGTTTGAAATTCTAAAAGCATATTTCCAACGAAAACCGTCGCTGGAAATCGTATTCAAACAACCGGGTGGCACCCAGTTCAAACTGAAGGCCGAACATCTGAGTGCATCTCAGGTGGACGAAACCCTGGCTCTGGCCAGAGAGTTTACAGGGATGAGACCATGAAATCACAACGTATTGCCATTTTGATCGCCGGCAGCCGGTTCCCCAAAGAACCTAAACTGGAGACACTCCGATATCCGGAGAACGATGTGGATGGTCTCCATGATGTGCTGTCTGACATCGACCGGGGTGGATTCGACAATATTCTTGTTTTCAAAAACGAATCCCATAGCACGATCATCCAATCCCTGAATACGGCTTTAAAAAACGCAGGTAAAAATGATCTATTCCTCGTCTACTATTCCGGCCATGGCATGCAGAATGCCTCCGGTGATCTTCACCTGGCAACCGCCGATACGGTTCTGGAGATCCTTGAATCCACCTCCATTCCCGTTGCTACGATTAAACATTTCATTAATACCTTTACCATCAACAAGGCGATTCTGCTTCTGGATTGCTGTTATAGCGGCCTGGTGGGGAAGGCTTTCGTGAAGAGCAGCGTGGAAGACCAGTTGCAGATGATGTCACGAGGGCGGGGTGTTTATGTCTTGACGGCCTCCACCGCATTTCAGGTGGCCAGGGAAACGGAAACCGACGGGCATGGTATTTTTACCAAATACCTGATCCAAGGTATCCGCACCGGCGACGCTGACGCGGATGAAAGCGGGCACATCACCATGGAGGATCTCTACCGGTATGTAGACCGGCACGTTTTCGAGGAGTGCAACCAGAAACCCTCAAAGTGGGCCATCGATGTCCAGGGGGAGCTGGTCATTGCCAAAAGCGGAAAAACCCCTGGACTGGAGCGGCGGAAACAGCTCCAGACCATTCTTGCCGACATGTTGAAAGAGAGTCTGCCCGAAGCTATTTTCGAAAAGGCCTGGACTATTCTGAAACAGGAAGGCACGGAAATCACAGATGAGTCAAAAGCCTATGACCAGCTCTTGGATCGATTGCTCAACCAGTCGATCAAACCACTGACCTTTGTCCAGGAGTGGAACCGGATCGACACGGGAGACATATCTCCTTCGGAACATAGGCCCATACCGGAGAAAAAGGCACCGGCACCGTCATTGGAGATTAAGCGTAATGCCCCCGGAGAAACCGCTACACCTACCGAAACGAATCCGGCCCAGGGTAAATCATGGAAAATGATGTATGGGTTTCTGGTTATCGTTTTAATCGTCACCACCATTTCAATCACGCTGGCCATCATAAAACAAACCAGAATCACAAACTGGAGTAAGTCAGTGGTGGAAATAGAACGACGATATGAGGTGCTTCATAACCAACTGAATCGTGCTGAAATGCTGTCGGTATTGGGACAATACGAGGTGGATAAAGACAACCTTATCCGTCAATTGCGGGAACTGATTCAACAGGGCGAAGAGATGGGAATACAAGCCTCGGCAGCCAGAGAACTGGAGCGGACAATCCAGGAATCCTGGAACGAACAGATAAGGGGTCTGGAAACTGAAATGACGCAACTATCAAATCAGCAGAAACCCATTATCGTCTGGGAAGAGGAGCTAGAACAGATCAGAAGACTATTCGAACAATTGAGAAAAGACGCAGCCATGTCCAGGCGTGCGGAAGTATTGAAATCTTTGTCCGAAGATAAAAACCTGCTCCTGCATAGGGTCGAGGAGTTGGTGGAAAATGCAAAAACGCTTGGTATCGAGGCCGGGGAAGCCGAAGAACTGAAACAAGACATCGAAAGGGAGTGGAGAGAGCTTGAAATGTCAGTCAAATAATTCTTATAAAGGGAGAATATCAATGCTGAATTCGGAGAAATGGTTCGTGAGTGCGCTTCTGTTCTTGAGTTTGTCCATCGGTCCCATGAATTGCTCGAATGGCGGAAACAACGGGACAACACCGGCCGATGACCCCGTTCCCGACGATGGGACAGTGCCCGCCAACCGGTTGATGTCCACGAATTTTTCCTATCAGGGGGCTTTCCGCCTGCCGGATGATTTCAACTGGGGGGCACTGGGGTTGTCCTATCACCCGAATGGCGATGGGGGGTCCGGTTCCCTGTTCATTACCGGATTCCAGGGACTGCTCGACGGATCCGGTGACCCCTGTGACGAGGGCAGTACCGGATGCAATGCCTACTTTGCCGAGGTGTCCCTGCCAGCACCGGTGAAAGCCGATAATTGGGAAGACCTGCCGAGCACATCTTTCATACGAGGAATGACCGTTTTCGACGGCGGCCTTGTCGAGACCGTCAATGAGGCCCATAGCTTTAACAGTGGAATCGAATTTGTACCCCGGCAGGGTTCTCAGACAGCCGATAAATTATACGGTTCTCTCAATGAATGGTATCCCGAAGGAGATTTCGGCGATGACTCCTTTCCCACCATCTGGTTCAGCGACCTGGATGGAACCCATCCGCGAGGCGTGTTTCACGTGGGTCCTGATGCGCCCCCTTACCATGGCATCAAGGTGGGGGCCTACCTGTTCAGCGCGCCCCAGGGTTATGCGGACCAGTACCTGGGTGGGCGTACGCTGATCACCGGCCGGTCACGGGGCACGGCACCGCCGGGCTCGCCGGGTCTCGACGGCGAGGGCAGTATCGCCGGCGGCTCCCAGGGCCCTGTGCTGATCGCCTTCCAACCCTGGCAGACCGACGACCCTGCCGGTGACCTGGATGCCTTACCCATGCTCTATTACCGCGTCAAATACCCCGGATGCGCGGGACCGGATATCGGTGTGGGCGGCCAGTCCGTAAACTGCGACCTGCCCGATTTCAGCATGTGCGACGACTGGACCGGGGCGGCCTTCCTGCAGGCCGGGGACCGCGCGGCCATCGCCATCGTGGGGCTGAAGGGCGCCACCAATTGCTACTATTGTGGTGATCCCAGTGGCAGTTCGGAATGCCCCACTACCCCGCTTGCCGGTGAGTGCGACCTTACATGCAACGAGGACCGTGGCTATCACTGCGGTCCGTACCGGCGCCAGGTCCTGCTGTACGACACTGAGGAATTGGGCCGTGCCGCCACGGGCAGCACCGATCCGTGGAGTGTTCAGCCTTATGTGGTCTGGGAGCCGGGTGAGCTCTACCTGCCCAATCCCAGTTGTGAAAACATGGGGGGAATGGCTTTTGATCGAACCGGCGGCCGCATGTTCATCACCGAGCGGGGTCTCGGGGCGGGTGACATGAACGCCGCCGTGGTGCACGTCTGGACAGTAACGCCCTGATGCCATAAGCCGGTCACCCGGAGGCCCCGGAGATTTTGCACGACCGATTTTACGCATCGGCCTCCGGGTGAATAAACTACAACAGTGGTTATTGTGGGATCTGATCTGAACCAGATTTATCCCGGACGACAGACGCTCGATCCGCTATCTTGCAATCGTATTGAGTCAGGTTGAAAGAGATAAAGCGCAGATAGGTCCGGGTGATTTTAGACCATGTCCAAAGGGCCAGCAGGGAGATGGAAACACCGGCGACACAAAGCAATGCAGCCGGTTGTCGTTCCGCCGAAATGGCAAAAATACCGATGGTAATCGCGGAGCTGATCAGCATCAGGGCAAAAGGAAAAATACCGACACACATCTTGATCCAGGCTTTTTTCAATTGTTTTTCTCTCGCGGCGACATCTGTGTAGAGATTTGCTGTTTTCGGCAGAACGTGTTTTTTGATGGCGGAAAGCCGTATCGCCCCTATGATGAGCAGCAGGTTCACCAGAACGGATGCATGGGGCCACATAACCGAATCCGTCCATGCTGTTGTGCCGGAAAGGTTTTCAGGAAACAAGTGGAGCGCGATCCCCAGACATGCCGGCAGGCCCAACACACCGAGGCCTCGACTGGTGCGTATCCGGCTGCGCAACGACTCCATCCAATCCATCCGGCCGTCACTGGCGCTGCGCAGACAGTACTCCAAGGCGTCTTGGGGGAACGGGTCTTTTTCCAGACCCGATGTTCCGTTTTTCAGAATCCGGTCCGCTGTTTGCAACCGCAGCCATTGTTCCACCGGCGCCAGAACCGTATCGGCTGCTTTATCAAAAACGACCCCGAAAAGATAAGCCGTGCCCAGTATGGCTGCCATTCCTTTTGCATCCGACAGCCCGGCGGCAAGGGACGTAAACGGTAAAAAGGGCAACGCAAATGCGCAAAGCGCCAGCAATCCCGCCAGGACATGTTCAATGGCGACTTCGGCCGTTCTCATCATTCCTGTTCCTTGCGGCTGTTGATCAATGCGGCGGCTTCCCGCAGCACTTGGCGGGCATCATCAAAGCTTAACCGTTGCAAGGCGGGTTGCGCTTCCTCCCATAACAGGTCCCGACCTTCAACAGCCGCCCCATAGCCGGTTTCACGCATCAGAAAATATTGGACAATCACCTGCTCATCGACTTTTGTGTATCTGGTGGCCGACAGTTTTGAAATGATTTCACCGGTGACGCCGGCTTCCTCTTCAAGCTCACGCATGGCGGCGTCCTCCGGCGTTTCACCGGGTTCGATGTGGCCTTTGGGCAGTACCCAGTTCAGGCCGTCCGAAGATGAAATAATTAGGAACAGAATTTGACCGCCGTATGTGCGAAAGGTCACTGCACCGGCATGGGTGGTTTCTTTTTCCATGTGATTCTCTGACGATGGTCGTGTTTGGAGTTTATGGGGTCGCCTGTGGAAATAAACGATTTAACATCACTGCACCCACAACTATGCGGATTGGACAGGTTCATGTCAATATATTTATATCCGATGATAACGCCTTGATTTGTATCGATTTGGGGTGACGTTGAACGGCTAATTGCTCTCGGAAAAGGCGGATCACTTGTCTTTCTGCGGGATCTCGGAGACATCAAAGCCTTTGGCCCTCAATATGGGCAGCATGTTCCTTGGCGCAACCGCCTCGACGATGATACCACCGGCCAGGGATTTTTCATCGGCCGGTTGGTCGGGATCCGGCCGCACCCGTATGATATCGATGAGCATGGCTCGCAATTGGTTGAGCGAACCCGGCGATGAGGTGCGGATGAGGACCATCGTCAACACGGAATCGGCGTCGGCGGCAGCACTCCCCTCGGGTTGGCGCGTGGCCGGCGCATCGGCACAAACAGGGGCAATGCCGAAAATGGCAATGGTAAAGAGTACGATTATGTCCACGAACCTGTACATGGTCGGATAGCGTCCTGAATTTAAAAAACACCAGACCTTTTCCCGGCAGATCTGATGATGGATGGCGGGGGCTCTATTTTACAAGCCCCCGCCGTTGTATTGCTTTCCGGATCGATTTTTCCCAGTTGCGGAACAGGTGATTGTCGCGCCGCACCCCGGATCAATCCATATTCCTTTTATTGCTGGACACCGGTTAATCAGGGGCCGGTGGGCAGCAGGTACTGCATTACCCTATCCATGACCGCGGTGCGGTTGTCCGAGGTATCGATGGCTTCAAAGCCAAAACCCAGATAGACAGAGTCCGCCGTCCGCATGGCAGGGCCTTCCGGAAAACCGGCGTTGGTGATACGCTCCCAGTTATTGAAGGAGTTGCTGCCCGGCGGAACACTGGCCGCCCAGCCACCCAGGCCGGCTTCAAAATCCTCCAGTGGTTGTCCGGAGATTTCGATGTCCTCCACAAATACGCCCAGATTCTGCACTGCCCAATCGCTGGCGTAGCTTAGGTAAATCTCCACCGTTTTACCGGCATAGGCCGACAAATCCATGACCACCTGCCGCCAGCCATCGCTGCCGCCGGTAAAGGCGTTCCATTCGCCGGAGGTTCCTGATGGATTGCAGTCCGCATCCATATAGTGGGCCAGGAACGGATGGATTTCGTTCACCCATCCATCAGCGTTCGTGCAGCTAAAGCCGGTATCCGTTGTCGTCAGGCCGTTGAGATCCGGCAGGGTGGTCCAGTTATCCGTTCCGGCCTCCACAATCTCGACAAACGCATAGTCCCAGTCGGATTCTATGTCATAGGATACCCAGAATGTTAACTCCGGATTTCCATCGGGGAGTGTAATGGTTCGGCCCAGACGCTTAAAAGCCCTGTCGGCTATCTGGCTGTAAACATAGTATTCCCCGGAAATCGGGTCGAAAGGCCCACCGGGACGGTCATACCGCGCGGCAACGGTACCTTCGAAGTGAGGCAGAAAATAGTTGGTGGACAAAAATGAACTGGGAGCTCCCTGATTGTCGGCACCGCTGCCCCCCTGAATCCTGAAATTCAGTCCATCGAAGACCGGGTCACCTGCCTGACCCCTGACATCAAACGGATCACCGTTGTCCGGATTTATGCCCCCGGAATCAATGTCCAGATAGGCACCTAAATTATATTGAAACAGATCATCGGGAAGCTCATCAAACTGGCCGTAAACCGCCGAGATATAGGCCAGGTCCTGCCCGGTGACGAACAATTTGCCGTTGGAGTAGTTCAAAAAATCCCTGAATGCGACGGATTCATCCGCGTGCGTGGACATTCTATCGGGCACGGTCGCCCAATAATCGTCGCCGGAATACCAGATGGCGACTTTATAGTGAGACAGCACTTCGGTGTGGGACGGTACGCCCTGGAGGTCGACATTCCAAATATCATAGGCATAACCGGCCGCGTCCAGTGCCGCGGTATAAAAATGCAGGTAGTTGGGGCCGCTTGGGTCATCATACACCGGATATTCCCCGGTGTAATCCTCCCCCGCCACCAAAAGGATGGGATTGCCGGTGACGCTGGGCACATTGTATTGATAGGGACCCAACTGGTTTGTGCGGGACCTTATCTTGTAACTTACGGTGTCTCCGGCCACTTGGCCTTTGATCTCAGCCGTATAGCGGGTATAGAACAGACCCGGAGCATCGTTGTAGTATCTACCGAAGCCCTCCTCCAGGCGAATCCTTTCCCAGTCACCGCCGTTTATTTGATAATAAAGATTTGGCCGGGTCCCTTTTCGGCCCACCACCTCGATCATCTGGTCCGATCCATAGGACACCGTGACCGGCGTATGGTTGATGTCTTCGGCGGCGATGCCCACCGGTGATTTCGGCCGTTCCGGATGCCGGGCGCTCTCGGCGACGGAAAGTGCAAATTCCAGGCTGTCAT
>JABDIN010000084.1 GCA_013003715.1 Desulfobacteraceae bacterium
AATGGGTTCAATACCACGGGATCTCTTTCCGGCCCCATGACCATGGATAAGATTTTGTCGTTTTCCCGAGATTGTACGGCGGCTTCAGTCTGCCGCAGGCTCTTTGCCGTCCGCCTGTGGGACATGGATTCAACGCCAGGATGAAGCTGTCTTCGGTTTCCTCGATATTCAGTTCACCATCGCCGACATAATGGGCCCGCCATATCTCTGCTGCGGCATAAGCCCTCTCCTTGGCGCTGGGTGATTTCGATAATGCCGTCGGTCCGAAGATAGCCGAGGCAAACACCTCTCGCCACATCTTTTCCACCTCATCCTCGCCGAAGGTATGCCCGGCATAGCTGATCAACCCGGCCCAGAAATCATTATTATAATCGTGCCATCTTTTTCCCTCTTCATCGAAGAGATAGTCCACTATTTCGGATGCTTCTTCCCATTTTCCCACTGAAATAGCCTCTTCCAGCAGACTCCAGGTCGAAACGCCCAGGTTCTGGGGAGAGTCCCTTCGAATTTTCTTTTCCAAGGTTTCCGAATATTCTAATTTGATCACGTTTCCTCCTGATCTGATAAATCGACTTATAAAATCGCCAGGTTTTCGACCTGACGATCCGTCACAAACATGTGTCCACCCCAATGGGTTATCATCAACGGCAATTTCGCCTGAAGCGCGATCAGTTGCGGTGTGATACCGCACCCCCAATAGACGGGAATTTCATCGGGAGTTTGAGGTGAAACATCGGGATGATGAAACAGATCGGCGTTGTAGATATCGTTTATTCCGATCGCTTCGGGATTTCCGATATGCAACGGCTTGCCATGGACAGCCGGCATGCGGGAAGAGATCTGAACAGCCCGCACCGCGGCGGCGGTTCCTTTAATCAACCGCAGGGTCACGGCAATGGGTCCTGCAAATCTACCCACTGGGAGACATTGGATATTACTCGTGTATACGCCGATCAAACGGTATTCGATCCGGGCGGCACTCAACGACCACTCGAAACTATAGCTGCAGCCCAGTAGAAAACTTACCAGGTCATCGCGCCAATAGTTCTTTATATCCGTTGGTTCATCCACCAATGCGCCATCTTTAAAGACTTTGTATCTCGGTAAATCCGTGCGGATATCCGCCTCCGGAGCAAGAAGCGGCGGATGGGGATTGCCCGGTTCGGTCAAGTCAATAACCGGGCACGGCTGGGGATTCCGGTAACAAAACAGCATAAACTCGAAGGCATACTCCTTTGGCACGATTGCAAGATTGCTTTGTACGTATCCGGCACAGATTCCACCTGTTGTATCCGTCCACTCTCCACGTCGAACCATGGACCGGAATTCTTCGGGTTTAAATTTTGCGAGTTCCGTTCGTTCCACCAGACGTCCATCCCCTTCAGACCGTTTATTGCGTGAGGCGGTTTCGATCCGCCCACATTAATCATGCACTATCAGGCAAAAAAACGATGTTTATAACACCGCCAATTCATCCGCCAGCTTATCGGTAATCAGCATATGCCCACCCAAATGCGAAAGCATAATCGGAAGCTTCGCATTGATGGCTGTCAATTGAGGAGTTATGCCGCAACCCCAGAACATGGCGATTTCATTTTTCTCACGCGGATGCACATTTTCATGGGGATACAGGTCTGCGTTATAAATATCCGTGATACCGATATCTTCGGGTTCTCCAATATAAACCGGTGCACCGTGTTCCGGTGTGTAGCGGGATGAAATCTGGACAGCACGTACGGCATCATGAGAACTTTTGAACAACCGCATGCTTACCGCCATGTACCCACTGAACGGTCCGGCCGGTACAAGGGGGATATTCGTGGTGAAGTCACCCAGGGTTCGAAATTGCACCTTAGCGGCTTTCATGGCACCTTCGAAGCCCCAACTGCAACCGATTAAAAAGGCAACCATATCGTCTCGCCAATACTCTGTGACATCCGTGGGTTGATCAATGAGTTCCCCATCCTTGAATACGCGATATCGCGGCAAATCCGTTCTCAGATCTGCTTCAGGTGCAACGAGTTTCGGGTGTGGATCACCCGGTTCCGTTACATCGATCAGCGAACAGGCCTGCCAATTACGGTAGCAGAACAGAAAGAAATCAAATGCATATTCTTTGGGGACAACAGCAAGATTCGATTGTACATAGCCCGGACACAAACCGGCGGTCTTGGTCGACCATTCGCCGGTCCTTGCCAGTTGCCTGAATTCATTTGGGCTCATTTTCTTCACATCATCTTTATTCATCGGTTTCCTCCTTGATTTTTCGAAATCGATCCTCGTAGATTGTATACAGTTTTGTATTTAATATTGTCAATGAAAATTGACTGCACAACTACTTTTTTGATTGCACCCTGACGATGCCCCGATCCGCATCTACTTCGACAATATCTCCTGTTTTTATGGCTTCCAGCGGATCGGATGCAAGCCTGTCGACCATCGGGATATTGCTGATAATGGCACCGACAGCCACAATCGAATCCGCTCTAAGGTTAACAATCGCCTTTGGGGCGACCCCATTCACCTTAAGTTCCAGGAGTTGAAAAGTACCGGCTGTAGATCCTTTAGCGGTGGGAAATACCAACACCTTACCTGAAATGCACAACCCTTCAAGTTCGTGTCCTTTTTCCACAATAATCCCCGATTCTTCATCCACTCCGCCTCTAAAGGAGATTGGAGACCGGGATACCAGTGCATTCCCGACGGCTTTCCCTTTGGCAATCTTGTGCCCTTTTATTATTATTTCGCGCACGCCTTCACTCTCCGGATTATCATTCTACCATGAAACGGCATCTACAATGCTTTCAAGCTTCCCATAATAGGCGGAAATCTGTTTCGCACCGGAAAGCAGATAACACATTTTAGCGGAATCCGTGGCAAATCCACCATACCCCTTCTGCCGGTAGTAATTCACCGGGGCGGCAGACGGACACATGTTGCTGACCAGCCTGACACCGCAAGATTCCAGTATATCCAGATACCCAAGATCTTTTGCATATCTTTTGATTCCGCTCTGAACCAGGATCCAGGCATCGATATGGTCCTTTACCTTACGACCGGAAAAGGCGCCCAGGTAGGTACGGATCTGATTAATATTCACATGCGGACACCCCAAAATTACCAGATCCGACGCCTCTGCCTCTATGCTGCACAACGACTCTTCGGTTTCTTGAAGATCTTTCCTGCAGAATTCAAAGGTATCCGAGGGACCGATCTTGTTACTGCCGGCGGCAATTTCCGCGGTGGGGGCCTCGGGTGTTACACCGACGGCATGATACAGGGCGACACTACCGGATGAAGCCAGGCCTGCGCCCAATGCGATCAATTCCTGTTGAGAAACCGAAGGCTGTATTCCGTTGAGGATGGGGACCTTGTCCTGAGCAATCTTTCCGACGAAATAACCCAATGTGGAATAATCCGTCGTACCCTTGAGTCCGGCTGTTACGTTAACGATTAACTTCCCATGTCTATTTTTATCCAGATGGTATCCATATGCGGGAGTTCGCCCGGTTAAACCGGCGGCAAGTGCACTGGGAGTTCCTTCTCTGTTTGTCCTGGCACCCAATACCGAATTGACATAAACAACAGCCGAACTCTCACCCCAGGCCGCATGTTCTCCAATTCGTGGTGCATGTCCCACCAGGTAGGGAGCGCAGGTATGGCACAGAAAGGCTTCCATTTCAGCGATAACTGACGTAAGTTCCATCTGAGCATGGTATAACCCGGGATCAAATCCCATTTCCTGCCACGCCCATGGATCAAGACAAGCCGGGTTGGTTGTTGTCGGGATAATGAATTTTCCGCCGCTTCCCGACATCTCTTCATAAAAAAGAGTACCCCCTTTCCCGGCAGTGGGGGGATTACACGCCAGGACATGCGCGGAGGTCACAGGCAACAACGTCTCCGCATCATAGGATTCCCCGACAGCTATCAGGAGTTCCAAGGATCGCTGTACGGCTTCACCATATATCCCATCCAACATTCCCTGCTCTTTATCCGATAACCTCATCTTATCTTCTTTTCGCCCGTGTCCGACAAATTAGAAATGTCTTTTCAAAACTGCTCCGTCTTCGACGGGCAAAATGGTTCCGGAAATCCGGGAAAGGAGTCCCTTCCTGTATCGATCTTTCTGCGGACGCCAGAGACTTCGCCTTCTCTCCAACTCTTTTTCAGCAACCAGTAAATCAACTTTTCGATTGGGTATGTTCACTTCAATCATATCCCCGTTTTGCACCAGGGCAATGGGTCCTCCCACCGAAGCTTCCGGCGATACATGCCCGATGGCTCCCCCCTCGTTGGTTCCGGAGAACCGGCCATCCGTAATCATCACAATGTCATCGCTCAGATTCATTCCCGATAAAATCCATGAGAATCTGGCGGTAATTCTCATTCCCGGATCTCCCTTTGGTCCCACATACCGGATCACCACGATATCACCGGGATTGATCTCATTGTTTAAAAGACTGTCACAGGCCTGTTTCTCTGAATCGAAAACCTTTGCGGGGCCTTTTTTCGTCAGGCGTCCTTTAGCAACTCCCGACACTTTCACAACAGCGCCGTTGGGTGCGAGGGTCCCGCTCAGAATGGCAACCCCCCCTTCCTTCATGATGGGTCCGGAAAGGGAGTGAATGATGTCCGGATTCAACACCTTTGCATTTTTATTATTTTCCGCGAGCGTCTTCCCGGTCACCGTTAGCGTTTCCCCGTTCAGAACAGGCAACATTTCATTGATGAGCGCCGGTAAACCACCGGCTTCATCAAACTCTTTCATGGTATATTGGCCGCAGGGTTTGATGTCGCATAAATATGGTGTCTGTTTACTCAAGGAATCAAAAAGGGTCAGGGGCAGGGGCAGACCGATCTCGTAAGCGACGGCCGGCAGATGTATCAGTGCATTGGTGGACCCGCCCAGTGCCAGAAAAACGCGAATTGCATTCTTGAAACTCTCTTCCGTCATCAGATCCGCCGATCGGATGCCCTCATCGACCAGGTGTACGATTTGACTGCCGGCATCATAGGCCAGGCGCCCGATTGAAGGATCGACCCCGGACATTGTCGAGTTCCCGGGAAGCGTCATACCCAGAGTTTCGGCGATGGCGCCCATGGTATTGGCGGTTCCCATGATCGGGCAGGCGCCGGAATTCCCACAGACGATATCCTCCAGTTCCTTGTATTCCGCCTGAGATATCGTGCCCTTTTGCAGTTCACCATAGGCCGAACCTATTTGCGCGGCATACCGGAGTTTGCCTTTATGCATCCGGGGCGGCATATAGCCTCCCAACACCAGAATGGTGGGCAGATTCAATCTTGCTGCGGCCATTAGATGCGCAGGAACGACATCATCGCATACCGACGTGATGATCAGACCGTCAAACAAATTACTTTCCGAAATGATTTCAATATAGTCCGCAACAATATCGCGGTATGCCAAACCATAGCTTGCTCCCCGGCTTCCACCCGCCATTCCGATACACATTGAACTGATGCAAAACTCCATGGGTGTTCCACCGGATGCCTCGACACCTGATTTTATCCGTTCCGTGAGGTGACCCAGGTTTCCAGCAGCAGGATTGATTTCGCCCCAGGCATTCAAGACACCGATCAACGGTTTTTTAATCTGCTCGTCCGAATAACCGGTGCCTTTCATAAAAGCATGCCGATGGGGGATGCTCCATTTATTTATGATATTTTCTCTTTTCATCATCGATAACTCCGGCTTTTGAGATCATGTGGGGTTGAGGCTGGAGCCGGTAAAGTCCCGTTACCATGATAAAATGGTTTGGCGAACATTACCGAAGCTGCCATTGAGGTTTCCTTTTTTCCAGAAACGCGCGGGCACCCTCTTTCATGTCTTCCGTATCCGCCAACGATCCCCATAGCTCGGCCTCCAGGCTCAAATCCTGAGCGAGCTGCAGATCCCTGGCGCGGTTCACCATTTTCTTGGCGGCAATCACACCCAAGGGGCCCTTTTTAGCAATTTTTGCCGCCAATTCCAGGGCCGCATCCATAACCTGTCCCTTGGGCACGACTTTTTCCAAAAGCCCCAATTGCAATGCCTCTTCAGCCCCGACGAAGTCACCGGTGTACACCAATTCCTTTAATTTACCCAGGGACAGGTGGTACATCGCCCTCCACATACCACCATTCCCCGGAAAAACAGACAAATTGACTTCCGGAAACCCCAGTTTAACGGTTTCGTCTCCATATCGGATATCGCAGCATAAGGAGAGCTCAAGGCCACCCCCCAGGCAGAAGCCGTGCAAAGCCGCTATAACCGGATATTCACAATTTTCGACGATTGAGAATACCCGGTGACTGTTCACCATGCGCCGCCTGGCCGTATCGGATCGATCCTCGAGAAATGCCTTGATATCAGCACCGGCGGCGAATGCTTTCTCCCCGGCTCCATTCAGGATGACGGCACGAATTTCTTTTCTGCGTTCATCCAATTCCATGAAGGTTTGTCCGACAGCCTCCTTGGTAGGCACATCCAAGGCATTCATAGGCGGATGGTCAATGGTAACAATTGCGACCTGATCCTTTATTTCATAGTGTGTAAGGGATTCCCCCATGTCTTCCACCTTTCATTGGAGATTTTTTCCAGGTTACACTCTTTTCGGCACGGGCCATGTGTCTCTTTCCTTTGAGGGCAGGATCACCGTAGAATGACCCGGCATCACGTTCTCACCCCGCTGATTCTCCGCCCAGGTGTCTATATCAACACAGGACTCTCCGGCGTCGTCAATGTATTTTTTCGTGATCTTTCCTTTGAGCCAGACCACATCCGACAAATAGACAAAGCGTCGGTATTCGGCATAATTGGTTTTGAGCCATCCATCATCGCCCATCCAGTTCGTCATATGCTGGATCAGCCATTGCTGGCGCTGGGCTCCCACGTCATACATATATGGAACGCCGGTGCTTTTAGCGGCATCCACATGGTAGTGAACGGCAAAGGTGGGTTCCAGTGCGCCGGTATTCGGGTCACGGAATGCCCATTTGGGATGTTTCCGATATTGCCTCAAGGCCACGCCCAGCGATTTTAGCGGTACCGGACTGGAACCGATACACCAGGAGATCATGTCGGTTATCCCCAACGGTCCTTTGACCAGGGGTTTGAGTTCATCCCCTTCATTCACATCTTCCCAGTAGCGGACTTCTTTCCCTCTGATTTCCTCATCCAGCACTTCATTCTCGATCTCTTCCAACTCCTTTTCGGTCCAGGGGTGGGGGAGTTCGATCTCGGAATACTTACCTTTGCTGCGGGCCGAATGTCTTTCCGCCCTCACACTCCAGGCTTTGGCATTTGCCACCACTTCCCCGTGCTGGTTATAATAGTTGTCATCATAGTGAACGATGATGGTCTTGTTGGCAAATTTGCTCTCTTTTTCCTCAAAATGGGTGAAGGTCAGCTCCGGAGTGATCTTGTCCCCTTCATAGATCGGTTTATAAAAGGTCCAGTCATTTCCGGAGTGAAACGCATGAACACCGGCCAAACCCTGGGGTACCCAGGTGGGAAACACACTATAGGGCCAGGATGGGGGTGCAATGAGCTTGCCGTATTTGCTGTTCCGGGCGTATTCTTCGTCCCTGAACAAGGGATTGGCATCGCCCACGCCGTCCACAAAGTGCAATATGGCATCTATGGATGCATGGGTATTGAACGGTGTAATTCTCAGTTTTTTTCCGATACGGCTCCTTAATTGTTCGAGCCCTTCTTCGGTGATTTTTCCTTCTGTTAATTGTGCTTTTTCGTCTTTCAACGTAGCCTCGGCCATGTGGTCCTCCTGAATATATATTTTAAATGGTTTGTCTTATTGTTGATGTCTGTTTTTCAATTCAACTTTCTTGACTTTGCCGCCTTCGGTTTTCGGCAGACTTTTCAAAAACTCAATTTCCCTCGGGTATTCGTGTTTACTGAGCTTGTCCTTTACGAAGTTTTTGATATCTTTTTTAAGTTCTTCACTGGGCGCCTGTCCGGACACCACAAAAGCCTTTACAATATGCCCCCGGTCCTTATCGGGCACGCCGATCACGGCAACTTCCAGTATTGCCGGATGTTTTAACATGGAGTCTTCCACCTCTGTAGGACTGATGGTCCATCCGGAAGAGATGATGACATCATCAACCCGTCCCTTGTGCCAGTAATAACCATCTTCATCCATCACAGCGGCGTCCTTGACCCGGAACAATTCCCCTTTTCGTTTCATTGCGATTTCACCGATGTCGCCCTGGGCGACGGGATCACCTTGTTTATCGATGAGCACTATGTCCCTTCCGGGCATGGGTTTACCCAACGAGCCGGGCTTTTCATCCCAATTCTCGAATCCGGCGTATTGATAGATCAGGGCACCGACTTCCGTGGAGCCGTATCCGCTGTGAGGCGGCACACCGAAGGTATCCTTTAAAAAATGAAAGGTCTCGGTGTCCATGGGTTCGCCGGTGTAGTGCATTTTTTTGATCTTCAGATCGTAGTTTCCCAGCAGTCCGGAGTTTTTCATCAGCCGGTAGACGGTGGGAGCGGCGCCGAGATTGTCGATCTTGAATTCTACCAATCCTTCTAAAAACTTTTCCATGTCAAACTTACCGGAATAGGCCCCCACCGGAATTCCCAGGGCCAAGGGAGACAGGGTGCCATGCCAGAGGCCATGGCCCCAGGCAGGATTTGCCGGACAAAAGTACCGGTCACCGTATTTGAAGCCTCGCCCGAATACGGCTGCCGGGATAAGGGTGACGATACTGCGGTGGTAGTGCTTGATGGCTTCGGGGTATTTACGGGTAGTTCCACTGGTATACTGATACACGGCTTCATGTTTGGCCGGATTGTTGGTTTCAAATTGCTCCGGGCTGCCGGATAAGAATTCCCGGAACACCTCCCCCACGGTGATGATTCTGACATCCGGGGTCTCGGCGGCCATGGACTTCAATTCTTCTGTTGTCACCAATACTTTAGCCCCTGAATCTTTCAATCGAAACGCAAGCGCGTCCGGTCCGAACTGTGTGTAGCAGGGAACGGCGACCGCTGCCATTTTCAGTGTACCGAAAAAACTGACATAGTATTCAAGGGTCGGGTCCAGCATGATGGCTACCCGGTCGCCAAACTCGACACCTATTTTTTTTAAACTGTGGGCGAACTGGGAGGACATCTTCGAAATAGTATCAAAATTATACTGCTCGCGATGACCATCTTCGAATTTTATCCTTATGGCCGTACCCTTGCCCACGTGCCGGTCGATACATTCATGGGCCATATTGAAATTTTCGGGTGTTCCGTCAAACAGTTCCCATGGCTGCTCCCAGGTAAACTTCTCCCTGGCTTCTTCATAACTCTTATAATCAAGCATTCCCATTGTGCGCTCCTAAAACGATAAGTTATTTTAATCCATATTTGAACCCGGCAAGTTCAATTTTAATTGAGGATCCTTCCACATCAGAGACATGTAAGAATCCTCTTTATCGGTCTATCCGGTTATTACATTGCCCACTTGGCCGTCCTGAGAAACGGCAGTTCTATGGGTGTTGGTGTCCAGTCCAGGCGATTGCCGACGCCGTAGTATTCCATCTGCATATAAAGAAAAACGATCGGTGCCTCCTCCTGCATAATTTTTTCAAGATCATAAAAAATTTCTTTTCGTTTTTGGTCGTCGAATGTCAGGGACAACGCCGTCCAGGTCTTATCGTAGGTCTCGTTCACCCAATATCCGAAATTCGTTGAAAAACTGCAGAATTGAGAAATGTCTCCCTGGCCGGTCATGCAAAACCCGGATCCTCTGAACGTCATCGCCGTCGGCAGCCTACGCTGCCGTGTATTGGCTCTCAGGATACTATTTTCCACCGGTTCCGCCTCGACGTAGATACCGGTTTTTTGCCAATCCGCACAAATGGCCTGGACGATTTCGCTGCCTTTGAGGTACCCGCTTGATTTGGAATACTGCAATGTCAGTTCATATCGTTTCCCGTCCGGCAGATCCACATAACCATCTCCGTTTCGATCGTAATAACCGGCTTCTTTCATCAGCGACAGCGCTTTTTGGGGATTGTATTGAAACGGTTTGATGCGCGGGTCGCTGACCGGCGGGTTTATGAATGTGCCTTTGCGCTGTGACACACCGGGGCCGAGAAGGCTGTCCAGTGTATTCTGAAAATCAACACCGTAATTAAGCGCCAACCGCACTCTCTTGTCCTGAATCAGTGCCACTTCCTTGTGCTCGGTAAAGTTGAACTGGATGTAAATTCTGCGATACCCCTGAACAGGCTGCAATCGGGCCACCTTGTTGTCTATCCGCTTGGCCAGGTCGGGAGCCAGGGTATAAACGATATCCGCACCGCCGGTATTGAGTTCGGCAATTCGCGCGGAAACTTCCGGAACACTTCTGAACACAACTTGTTCGACCGCAGGTTCGCCTTCCCAGTAATCTTTATTGGCTTCGAGAACGATACGATCACCTTTGGTGAATTTGACCAGCTTATATGGACCGGAACCCACTGCTTTGCGTGCGGCTTCTTCCGGCGTTATCGAAGTGTAGTAGTCTTTGGGCCGGACATACCATCGCGTCATGAACGAACGGATGTCGGGGTTCGGTTCGGTGGTGTGGATATGAACGGTAAGCGGATCGATGACCACCGCTTTTTCCATTTTAGTGTTGCTCTGCACCCACTTCATGCCAACGGGTTTGGAATTGGGGTCGAGCACATCGTTAAAACTCCATGCCACGTCCTCTGCGTCAATCACTTCACCATTGTGCGCCTTGACACCCGGGCGAATTTTAACCTCCCAGACCTTGGGGTCCTTGGTCAGGGTCATGCTCAAACCGACACACGGTTCCAGGCCAGTGACATCATTATTATAGCGCAACAAGGTATCGAAGATGTTGTCGAACACATTATGGTTCGACATACTGATGGACATGAGCGGATTCAACGTAACCGGCTCGGCCGCCTGAATAATGGTGATGGAGTCCTTATCTGCGGCGTAAAGATGAGAAAAACCCATGAAGACGAGTACCAGTACAAGTGTGGTTACGACACTGCTTTTCCAAAGTTTCATTTTCATTCAGATCTGTTCCTTTTTGCATGAATAAAGATTAAAGTCATCTTCCGGAATATGTGCGGACACATCAGGATTCAACGTCAGCACACGCCGGCGGGATCTGTTACCGTGACAAGCACGGGATCGAAATACCATTTTTCAAAATTAATCTTGGTTCAAGCAATTGAGTTCCCTGGAGACGGCCGCCTCCGTAGCCATCCGAGAAGAGATAGTCACCTTCCACATTTTCCATAACCAGCACGTTCGCCATAGATCCGGGTGTGAGACTGCCGAAACGGGTGTCCTCTCCAATTGCATTTGCCGGATTGATGGTGGTCATGGCAACCACCTGATCAATGGTCAGGCCCATATTGAGAACTTTCGACATCGTCACCAGCAGGCTTTGTACGATGGGTTGGGAAGCGTATCCCATATCGGTACTGATCACATCCGGTACAAGTCCATTCCGAATGGCGATTTCGGCGGCCGCAAAACTGAAATTCCCCATGCCATGGCAGGAATCCAGAACGACTCCTCTTTTTCTGGCAGCAATCAATTCGGGGTATACCGTTCCGTCCTCCAAAACGAGACCACCTGAACTCATCCGCATGAAGTGACTGATAATATCGCCTTTTTCAAGTAATCCGACCGACTCCCGGCTATAACAATCCAGGGCATCATTCTCTACACGTGTTCTCGGTTCACCGATGTGCAGCATCAAGGGCAGGTTCACTTCCGTCGCCAATTTCTTTGCTGTCTCAATGGCTATTATTCCGATGTTTTCCGAAAGGCCCGTAACCGCCCGGAGTTTTATTCCTTTTATCACATCACGATTCGCTTCGATGACATTCTTGGTCGCTTCAATATCGATATCACCATCACCGGTTATCTCCGGATCCTTCACCATTCCGTTCACGGCCAGATTCAGAAAACAGACGAGATCCGTCTTTGCCTTTCCCGCGGCCAATCCGCGGAAATAGTTAAAGTTTGCCGCCCCGGTTGTCCCGCCGTCACACAGCAGGGTCACACCGGAGTGTATTCCTATCAGGTCGGGATCCGCATTCACAGGCCGGCTCCCGTTGCCTAAATGACAATGAACATCGATCAATCCCGGCGTCACGAGCCTTCCATGAACGGGGACCACGGTTCTTGACTCCGTGTGGGTAATATTCTTTTCAACAATTGCAACTTTCCCGTTTTTAACAGCGACATCCCTGACCTCATGAATGTCGTTCGCCGGGTCAATAACAAGACCACTTTTTAGTAATAGATCGTACAATCTATCTCCGATTCCAGATTGCCTATTTTAATTCAGAACGATTGAACTAAGGGCTTTCCCATGGAATACTCAAAACAATATTGACATATTCCATGGGAAGATCTATTAATTCCAGTTACTTATCTATTTAGCCCACTTGGCCCGATGGTACCAGATGTACTCGATGGGCGTGGGTTTTATATCCACGCGATTACTGATACCGTAATAATCCACTTGCATATACAAAAAGACGATGGGGCATTCTTCCTGCATTATTTTTTCGAGATTATATGAGTATTCTTTTCTTTCCTTATCATCGAAACTCAGGGACAAAGCCGTCCAATTTTTATCGAAGTCTTCATTCACCCAATATCCATAATTTGTAGAGAAGCTGCAGAATTGAGACACATCGCCTTGACCGGTCTGGCTGAATCCAGACCCTCTGAAGGTCATGGCCGACTGAAGACCTCGCTTACGGGTGGCGGCACGCAGGACACTTTTTTCGACAGGTTCGGGCTGAACAAATATACCGGTTTTTTGCCATTCCGCGCAGAGGGCCTGAACAATTTCACTGTCCTTGAGAAAGGTATTTCTAGAATATTGAAGCGTCAACTCAAAGCGCTTGCCGTCGGAAAGGTCCACGAAACCGTCTCCGTTCCGATCGTAATACCCGGCCTCTTTCATCAATGCGAGTGCCTTTTTCGGATCGTATGGGAAAGCCTTGATATCCGGGTGACTATAGGGGGCAACGATGAAAGTGCCTTGTTTTTGACCGACCCCCGGACCTAAAAGGTTATCCAGAATCTTCTGAAAATCCATGCCGTAGTTCAAGGCCTGCCTGACGCGCTTGTCCTGTATCAGGGCCGTTTCCTTGTGTTCGGTAAAATTGAATTGGATATAGATTTTTCGCGCGCCCTGGATCGCATGCATATTGGCGACCTTGGTATCTATCCGGCTGTGTTGATCAGGAGATATATGGGTAATTACATCCGCACCTCCGGTATTGAGCTCGGCAACTCGTGCCGATTCCTCCGGTACGGGTCGCCATACGAGTTGTTTTACATCGACCTCGCCGCCCCACCAGCCTTTGTATTCGTCCAGTACGATACGGCTGCCTTTGAAAAACTCTGTAAGCTTATACGGACCCGAACCCACCGGTTTGATAGAATGTTCTTCAATGGGAAGGGTCGAATAGTAATCTTTTGGTCTCACATACCAACGTGGTAAAAATTGACGGAGTACGGGGTTGGGGGTGGTGGTATAAATGTGAACAGTGAGCGGATCGATAACCACCGCTTTTTCAATTTTGCTGTTGCCCTGTACCCATTTCATACCAAATGCGTTGCTGTCTGGATTGATAGTGTCATTGATACTCCAGGCGACATCTTCGGCATCGATCACTTCGCCGTTATGCGCTTTGATGCCGGGACGGATTTTCGCCACCCACATTTTGGGGTCTTTTGACAGGGTAACACTCAGGGCCACACTGGGAATAACATCCGTTATGGCCTCATTCCATGCCAATAACGGTTCGAATATCTGACTCATCACAAGGGCATTTGATGTATTTGTCGATCTGATAACATCCAAGGTGACTGCTTCAACAGGGCCCACGATGGTCATTGAGTTTTTTTCAGCGGATAAAGCCTGGGGAATCGATACTCCCAGAAGAACAAAAACCAATGCACTCACCATACAACACTTCTTGAATTTACTCATCATTTTCAATCCTTTCTGATGTTTCGATTTCGTAACCGCTCCACGGTGTGGAAATCTTGGTTAATAGAATAGGTTATAGGTTACGGTAATCGTTGATACACATTTAAATTTCCATGTATACCAAGGACTCTCTCAAACTTTTGACAGGTGTCGCCATGATCACAAAAGCTTTTTTAAAACTTAAAATTATCCAATCATAATTGTGTATTTTTTAGTGTACTATAATGTATACATTTCAAGGGATTTCTATTCCTAATTTCTGTTTCAAACAATCAATTCAAACTAAAATGAGGCCGAGCATTTGATATCCAACATCAAAAAAACAGGCAACATCAAGCGCATTTTTCATAACCCCTTTTAACTGCCGCTTGATTCAATTCGAACATATCTTGGGTCATTCGTGTGAATCGTTTTTTCATCGCAGTAATAGCTGAATCCACTGAAAATAAACCAGTTTTTACGGCGATAGCCCCGAACGCCACCATATTTGCGATTCTCGGATTGTTCAATTCCGTTGCGATGGTAGTGGCATCAACACCAACTAAATCAATCCCTGTTTTATCTGGTTCAGAAGTGCACAAGGAACGGTTCCATATCAATTGCCCTGAGGATTTCACCTTATTTTGAAAAAGCGTCATGGATGGCTGATTCATGGCCACAACCGTGTCATAGGCATCAATCACCGGGGAATCAATGGCATCCGAGGACAGGATGACCGTACACTGCGCCGTCCCCCCTCTCATTTCGGCGCCGTACCGTGTATAGCAGGAGACCTCTCTACCTTCCAACATTCCGGCGTATGCAATCAATTTACCCAGAGTTACGATTCCCTGCCCCCCAAATCCGGCGATCAGCATTTCATTTAGCATTTTATTTCTCCTCTTCCGGCACTTTAATATCTCCCAAAGGATAATAGGAAACCAGATCATCATGTAGCCAATCAAGCGATTTAACAGGAGAAAGATGAAGATTCGTCGGGCAGATGCTGAGGATCTCCACGAGTGACAAACCGGGATTGGTGTGCTGAAGATTCAGGGCGAACGTCAATGATTTTTTTGTTTTCCTCACATTTTTCGGGGAATCCACCGCACATCGTGTGAGATATTTTACCCCGGGAAGCGGCGCTATCAATTCCGGGAAGCGCAACGGGTATCCGGTAGTATCCGGATTTCTGCCATTTTGCGTTGTTGTTGATTTTTGCCCCACAAGTGTAGTCGGCGCCATCTGACCGCCTGTCATCCCGAATATGGCATTGTTGATAAAAATAATCAGAATGTTCTCACCTCTGATGGCGACACTCATCGCTTCCGAAAGTCCGATGGATAACAGATCTCCATCTCCCTGGTATGTGAAAATATTGTGTTTCGGAAGTTCCCTCCTGACACCGGTGGCAACTGCCGGTGCTCTACCATGTGAGGATTTCACAAAATCGAAGTCAAGATACATATGAAGCCGGGCAGAGCATCCCACCGAGGAGACGCCTACAATTTTTTCCCGAATTTCCAATTCTTCCACTATCTCTGCAAGCAACCGGTGGACGATTCCATGTGAACATCCGGGGCAGTAATGCAGAGGCGGACCGAAAAATAGTTTTGGACTGGTGGCTAGGACCTTATTATCCATAATATCGTAATCTTTCTTGCGTATTTATGATGTTCTGCTGACGTGTTTCCTGATTTCAGATAGTATTTCTTCCGGAGATAAGACAAACCCTCCAGATCGTCCGTAAAACCGAACGTCTGCAGCTCCATTCACAGCGAGTTCTACATCAGACACCATTTGTCCCAGGTTCATCTCGGCGACCAGGAAACGACATCCTTTTTTAGCAAACTCTGAAATCACATCAGTCGGAAAAGGGAAAAGTGTAATCGGCTGAATCAAGCCGACACGGATGTTTTCCTGCCTGGCCAGCTTGATTGCCTTCCTGCAAATCCGGGACGCAATGCCGAATGCGACAATGATCAATTCCGCGTCATCGACCATGAAAGTGTTCCATTGGGTATGATTTTTTTTCAAATCTTCATATTTTGCCGCAAATTTAAGGTTTTCAGCTTCACACTGACTCTCCAACCCTAATGAAGACTTTACGACACGCCTTTCCGGTTCCGTTGCACCGCGGGCACACCATTCATTCAACTTTGGCAGACGCTTGATATGTTCGAAGCTCACTTTTTCCGTAAGGTGCCCCACCAATCCATCACTCAGAATCATTGCAGGATTACGGTATTTTTCGGCAAGTTCAAAAGCCAGTACAATATGATCCGCCATATCCTGAACCGAAGCCGGAGCCAGAACAATATTATGGAAATCACCATGCCCCCCGCCTTTGGTGGCCAGTGAATAGTCCGATTGGGAGGGGAATATATTCCCATTGCCAGGGCCGGCGCGCATGACATCGACCACAACACAGGGAAGTTCGGCCGCAGCCAGATGAGAGATCCCTTCAAGCATTAAGGATATACCCGGGCTTGAAGTGGATGTCATGGCGCTGCCACCTGCAGCTGCTGCGCCGAAAACCATGTGGATCGAGGCCAATTCGCTTTCAGCTTGAAGAAAATTACCGCCGCTTTCAGGCATCCTTCTGGACATGTACTCTATAAGCTCATTTTGCGGGGTAATCGGATACCCATAAAAATGATTGCATCCTGCTCTTATAGCGGCCTCAGCAATCGCTTCATTCCCTTCCATCAGGTAAACTTCCGAGGAATTATTATCTGTTTCCATTTGTGAATGCTATTCCTTTATACTCTTTTTAGAGATCTCAATAATGCCCTCGGGACACATAAGGTAGCAGCTTTTGCATCCCACACATTTTTTTCCTTCAGCGACTTCAGCTGTGGCGTAGCCCATATCATTAATTTTAGAAGAGATACGCAGGACCTTTCCTTTACAATTCAAAAGGCACAGACCACATCCTTTACATTTTTCAAAATTAATTAATACTTTAAACACTGTTAAAAAATCCCATATTAGTATTATTTTCAAAAGTAGCTATCTCAAAAAATAGCCTCTAATATTAATGTTTTTATTTATTCACGAATGAGAATATTTGTTTTAACAATCCAACAACCGGAGATGTGTGGTGTCCTTTATACACACTGTTTATCCGACGTTCCGAAAGCCATGTTCTGCTGCCTTGCTCCATTCTAATCCAGCGAATCCTATACGGCCGCCGGATGAGACAACAGGGTTTGATGTAGTGGTAATCATGTACATTTTTTCTGTGGCTTTGAGCACTTCCACTACTTCCCATAGATTAACAACCTGTGCGTAGGGCTCACCTTCTCGAACAACATCTCCGGGTTTGGCAAACATCTCCACGAAACCTCCCTTGTTTACGCTGAGCTCCTTCCTTCGTGGAATCACGATTTGATTTTCTGGTATTTCAGGCTTTCCTTCTATCATCTCATGAATACACATTATGTTTCGAATGCCTTTTTTAGCGATGGCGACATGCCGCTTTTCCCAGTGCCCACCTATTCCAATTTCCGCCATAAATGCAGGGATGCCATGCAATTGACAAATTTCATCGAGACTTCCTTTATCTTCACCAGAGTTTACACTCTTCTTGTTATCAACCTTAACCCGACAATTAGGTTCCAGGCCAAAGGAGAGCGCCATCCGAAAGGTTTTCTCGGTTATTTTCGGTGAGACGCCGGAAATATTTTTTGAAACAGTATATGGAGAGGCATAACTAAGAGAACTCACAGCGTGGAAACTAACTAAAGCACTGGCAATCTTTCTAATCTCAGAAAATATTTGAAAAGCGATTCTCGCAGTATTGAATCCATTCGTTTTTCCCGGGAACTGTGTATCCATGTCAAGTCCGTCAAGAAAAGAATAATTATCCCGTCTGATCAATGCCATCGGATTCATTATCGGTGTAAAAACAATTGTCCCTGATATTTCTTTCGGATCTGATTCCAGATAGATTTCTCTCATGGCAAAAATACCATTTAATTCACTACCATGAGTTGCGCCACACAACCAAAGGACAGGTCCTGCTCTTTCCCCTTGTACTACCATGAGAGGAATATATATCGGACTCCCATTTGATAGTTCTCCGACTTGGATATACCGGTGTGTTTTCTTTCCCATTTGGACTGGCCGCCCAAAAATAGTTTTTGTTGTATTTTCCACCTGTTTTCCTTTTTTTTCCTCCTTCAGTAAAAATAACCGGAATCAATTTCATACTGAAGTTACATCAGACAGCATTAATCCTGCTTTCCATAGGAATAGAACGTCGGCGATTCATTTGAACAAAAATAACGGATATAAAAGTAACAAAACCGATTGTATTGAATATCGCGGATGGATAGATTGCCGTTATAACCACTGAAGCAAGTAATATCCGTTCTATAATATTCGCCCTGACAAGAAAGTATCCTTCCCAAGCTGCTGAAAGGCTAATCAAGCCAATTGCACCGGAAATAAAAGCGATAAAAACATCCATTGCCGGACCGTTTAACGTAATTGGTGTATAGGCCATGAGAAATGGTATGATGTAAAGTCCCTTTGCCATTTTCCAAGCACAAAACCCTGTTTTGAAAGGATGTGCCTTTGCTACTCCTGCAGCAATATAGGACGTGATACACACTGGCGGTGTAACGGCAGAATCGATTGCAAACCACACACATATTAAATGAGCTGGCAGAACCGGCACTCCTAATTTAATAAGAGCCGGTGCAGCTAAGATTGCGACGATCAGATAAGCAGCACTTATGGGCAGTTCAATACCAAGAACCAGGGAAGCAAGGCCTACAAGCAGAATTGCGACGAATAAGTTTCCGCTGGAACCCATAGTCATGAGGGAAGTGAATTTTATTCCTACACCATTTAATTCGACACAACCGATAATCATTCCGACAGCCGCACAGGCTGCTGCTACAGGTAAAGAATTTATGGCGCCCAATTCCAATGCCTCGAAAAATCCTTTGAAGCTGATTCGGGTCTCTTTTCGGAACAAGGATGTAAATATCAACAAGGGTATCGCGCAGAAAGCGGAGAAAGTTGCCGACCAACCCGTTACAAGTAAGTATACAAGAACCCCTATGGGCAAAAAATATGTCGTCCCCCGCTGTAAAATATCCCAAAGATCTCTGTATCGTCCCAGATTTGTCTGATCGGGCTTAATACCCATCTTGCATGCGTAGAAGTGGACATTCGCATAAACACTTAAAAAATATAAGACCGCTGGTAAAGCGGCGGCGACGATAATCTTTCCATAAGCGATACCTGCAATCGGTACTATGAGGAACGCAGCTTCGCCCATGATCGGTGGGAGCAGAACGCCTCCTACTGAAGCAGCCACCTCGGTTCCCGCCGCCATATGTGGAGGATAGCCCCCTCTTTTCATCATCGGTATGGTGATGGAACCTGTTGTAACCACGTTGGCTGCCGGGCTACCGGTAATCGATCCCATCATTGCACTTGAAATCACTGCCGCTTTTGCAGCTCCTCCCCTCATGTTACCGGTGACTAATTGAGACAGCTCAATAAAATATTTTCCGGCGCCGGTTTTTTGTAAGAAAGCGCCGAAAAGAATAAACAACACCACAAACTCGACCACAACACCGATAGGTGTGCCATAAATTCCCCCATCCGAAAGATAGAAATTTGTAATAAAGGAATCTAAATCTTGTCCACGGTGTCCCCAGTAGCCCGGTATCAAATTACCGAAAGCCGTATACAAGATAAACAATAACACGACTAATACCATGGGGATTCCAATCGCACGGCGGGCGATTTCCAGCGTTAATACAATCAAGATAAGACCGAAAATTATATCCATTGAATTGGGCTGGCCATAACGTGCAAATAAGCTTTCATATTCGATTTCCAGATAGACTCCAACCGTAATGGCCAATGCGATCAATACGATTTCAAGAGCAAATGTCCAATGTCGGGATGTTTTTTTAGACAAAGGATACAGTAGAAAGACAAGCGCCATAGTGCCGATTAAGTTGATATGACGTGACGCTTCTGTTGAGATAACGCCGATGCCGGCTATCCACAAGTGAAAAAAAGAGTAGGCTACGGCAATTACTCTGGTTGCTGCTGCGATGTAGATACCTGAGGATTTAACTCGCTCTTGAAACGAATCAATTGTTTGCATTGAATTTAACCTTTACCATGCGGTCTACCGGATCAGTATTCAGTTTAAAACCTAATAGTTACACAATTACTTACAGAAAACACCCTGGTACTCGTTATATGAAAGTCTACCGGTTTTTTCCGTGACAATTGATGATTCATCATCTCATGTGGAACACACCACACAAAAATCGGGACCTCATATCAAAGAATAATATCTCAAGATTTTAACTTATTTTAGAACACCTTTCTCCTTGTAATATCGCAACACGCCCTTGTGGTAAGGTCTTCCAGTAGCTTTATCGAACCATGGTTCATTCCGAAATTTTGTTTTCAGTTGATTAAAGGATTTGTGTACGTTTAAAAGGCGATCCCAGTTTTCATCGGTGACTTTTACCATTTGGTAAATAACTTCTTCCGGTACAGTTGATAAGGCCATCCACGATCCGGGTACGCCATAACAATCCACCTCATAATCCACGCCTTTGTAGGTACCCGCGGGTATTTTGGCCGGAACCATAAAGGGATGTTTCTCAACCATTGCCTTTGCTTCCATGCTGTCATGGGGGAGCGAGAGTAATCGGATATCGGTTTTTGAAGCAATCTCAATTACTAATGGTGCCGGTGCGGCAATAAATTCGATCAGCGCATCAATACGCCTGTCGGTGAGAGCTTTTGCAGCATCATTAGCTCCGATATACTCCACCTTGAAGTCCTCTTTTCCAATGCCATATGCCTCCAGAAAAAAATAACCACGGACATTTGACGAGGCACCCCGTTTACCAATTGCAATACGTTTCCCTTTCAAGTCGGCAAACGATTTGATACCACTGTCTTTTAATACGACCCAGTGCCCCTGGCTGAGGGACAGTGACATGATGGTACGAAATTTTGATTGGTCGTCTTTAACCTTGTATGGCGGCAACCCTTCCCGGGACATCCACATCAAATCTGAAGAAACCCAAGCAACGTCGGCCTTCCCCTGCGCAAGGGTACGATTATTGACTGATCCGGCGCCTGATTCTACTGTCCAGGTACCATATTGCGAAAGCTTTTCGTTGTAAAGCTCGCCTAAAGCAGCACACATTGGATACCAGGCACCACCTGGATATGCGGTCAAAAACGTATAACGGTCTTGTGCTTCGGTTCTTGAAACTGATAAACCTTGGATCAACACGGTGATCATGAGTAGGATACAAATGCTTCGGGTAATTCTCTGGAAATTAAATGCCCTATTCATTGCTTACCTCCGATGATTAAGTTAGTTGATGTTATTATTTTCACATATTTCTAATGAAGCACATAAGAAAGTAAGGAATTCTTTACCGATCAAATAATTATATTGTATCTTGCTACGGAGGAGGTACCAATATAATTGATGCTCTAAATATATCATATGGCTAATGGTGGCTTTTGAAGTTTTCTCATAGTAACCTAATAGTGGAATCATTAAGATATAGCTATAATGCATTTTCGCCGGTAAAGAATTCCTTAACTTTTTTATCTCAAAGAGGTCAGGTTTAGATTTAACCTACAGATTACAAGTCCATTCTATTTTTCTATTGGTTTCTTTCCATAATGGATTTCCAAACAAACAACACCTCTTGGGATTTCAAACGGCCCATGTTTCATTCCAGGAGGACGGCAACAATACGAGCCTTCTCCATATATTTTGTCATTGAGCAAGTCATGTAATTCTCCTTTAAGAACATAGACTTCCTCCCACCAATCATGTACATATGTCTGCGTGGTGACCGTTCCGGGCAACGATCTCTTTAAACGTGTGCAGTCGCTGGTTTCCGGATCAAGACTCAATATCTTTTCACACTGTCCGGGTTGTTGACCTTCGACCTGCACCCAAGGCAGATATTCCGGATCGAAAAATTCCAACTCAGGCTTTGCCATTTTTATTCCTTTCTGTTTCTTTAATTAACGAAACCTCGACGGGTAAAAAATAGAAACCTATTCCTTATACCAGGCAAGCGGCCGCGAACTGTAAGACCATTTAATCGCTTTTCCATTTTTCTCATCCGCCATCTCCATCTCGAAACGATCATGGAAACAGAACTTACCATCCAGGATAGGGGGAGTTCCGGCGAAAATGATCATCCCATCCATATCACCGACGGTATGTGATTTTACCTTTTCAACCACCTCCTCCGGTCTTAACATGCTGGCAAGTCCGCCTTCCTGGTAGAGCTTACGTTGTCCACCTTCCTCAACCCATGCTCTCAGCGTAAAATCATCCCAATCTTTTTTGACGTCCTCGTAACGCCATACTTTTGGTGCAATTACATTTTGACAGATATGTTTTGCATAGGGGATACTCTTTTTTTCAAGCTCCCTATCACTGTGATCGCTGCCCACGGTCACATATACGTCACTTTTGTCCACAAGAATTACATACTCCACTTCACCACAGGTTTTGCTTTCCGGCAGCACCCGAATTTCATCATCGGAAGTTATCCTGTCCGGTAATTTCGGGAAATAAAGGGGAATTCCTTTTAATGGCGATGCAATTCCAGCCTTCTTCAATTCATTAAGATGCTTTTGTATCTGACTGGGATCTCGCGCTGTCCTCCCCATATTCAATAGTTTTTTTACTTCAAATTTCAGTTTTTTCGGATTAGCACCATTCACTATGAATTCAAGCATTTCTTCATCCTCCATGTATCGGCATCAGGTCGAAAGAATACGGTCTTCGAAACAGGTCTGTGTTTCTCTAAGCTTATACATAATATCCAAATCAATTTCAGCTCTCACGATAGACTCAAAAAGACCTGCCAATGAAATAGACATTCCATAAGGATCTACAATGGTACTATGCCCTAAATATTGTTTACCGTGATCAACTCCTGCGCAATTGCAGGCAACCATGTAACATTGGTTCTCAGTTGCTCTGGCATGCAATAAGTCCATCCAGTTTTCCACCCTTACCAAGGGCCATGCAGCGGGTTGGATAAATATTTCCACCCCGTGGTTGACGGCCATTTTCCGGTATAATTCCGGGAAACGAAGATCGTAGCAGATGCCGAATCCGATCGTTCCGATATTCGTTTTTACCGTAACAATGTTCTCATTACGCGTGATATATTGCTTTTCAGGGCCAGCCATGCTGGGGATGTGCATTTTCCCGTAATCAGCCACGACTTTTCCCTTAGGATCAAGCAAAACTGCCGTGTTGAAAAGCTTGTCTTCCTTTTTCTCTACAATCGTTCCCGCCATGATATACGCGTCGACTTGCTTGGCTTTTTCGGCGATCCTGGATATCGTTTCCCCCTCAAGGGTCTCGCTCATCTCTTTGTATCGATCAAAAGCGTACCACCCGATGTTCCATAATTCCGGCAAGACAATCAGATCCGCATCCGAGGCTTGATCGATCATTGCCTCCGCATGCTCGATCCGTTGTTCCCTGGTCTGGTCCTCGTCCAACCACATTTGCAAACAAGCGACCTTTGTCATAACATTATCCTTTCTTTGCACCACATTTA
The DNA here is from genome assembly GCA_013003715.1 of Desulfobacteraceae bacterium. Classification (GTDB taxonomy): domain Bacteria; phylum Desulfobacterota; class Desulfobacteria; order Desulfobacterales; family Desulfosarcinaceae; genus JABDIN01. Next base: position 23,591 of record JABDIN010000084.1, read on the forward strand.
TTGAAATTCTGGTTCCGTCGCCTTACTGACGTCTGGTTATAATATTCATTTTTAAATACATTAATGTATACAACAATACCTGCAACAAACCGAAAATTACCGGTTCCGGCCTATTATATTTTGGTTCTTATCTTCATTGATGCAATCGTTCCTTCAAAAAAAACCGTTTGGCATCAAGTGTATGTTCTTTCATCAATTTGGCCGCCTTAACGCTGTTTTTCTCAGATACCGCATTGATTATTTTCTCATGTGACTCAGCATAATAGTCAATATAAGCAGGAAGCGTAAAACCTCTTGCAATTATGCTGTAAACCTTTCTTCGAAAATCCATTGTAATCTGTGCCAAGGTTTCATTACCGCACTTTCTGACGAAAAACTCATGGAACTCACTGTTCTTTTCAATATACTTGAAAAAATTCCTGTCCGAAGCGCATTGCTCCATCTCTTTCTGTAATTTTTTCAATTGCGATATTTCCTTCTTTGTAATTTTTCCTTCAACCGCAATTCGAGTTGCATGCTCTTCCAAAAGTGCAATAAGATCGTATAGTTCTTCTATTTTTTCAAACCCGATTTTTTCAACGACCGCCCCCCGGTTTTTTATTATATTGATCCAGCCGTCCTGTTCCAGCTGAAACAAGGCTTCTCTAATGGGTGTGCGGCTAACATTAAATTTTTTACACAATTCCAGCTCGGGCAGCTTTTCTCCGGGGTTGATCCTGCCACTCACAATATCCTGAATCAGCTGATTATAAATTTCTTCACGCAGTGGTTTCACTTCAGATTTCGCCATAGTTAAAAAACTCCTTTCAGCTTAGGCCAATTACAGCACAAGAGCATATCTGTCATTGTCATTTCGCAGGTGACTTATCAATCGGGTTGGATCTTAACATGCAATGCTCTTTCATAAAATGACCATAATCAATAATAAAAAGTTTGTATAACATGGTGATCAACTGACATCAATTTGATAAAATAGTGCCCATCCATAAATAAATAGCATCTCTGGGTGGACCTAAATGGATATTGCCTGCGCTTCAAAGGGAAACCACCCATGGTTGCGGATACGACCACTGCCCCCGCTGCATTTTGGGGACGATTCGTGTTTGCCGTTTTTTTGTATACAATTGTGTATTCGGTACCATGGGGCTTTTTTAAAATCAAGCTTAATTCCATGTACCCCTGTTTATTTCTACAGAATCCTGGCAGCGTGGAATCCTTCCCAAATCGCATTGGCAACGCGCCGTGGTTCGATACAATCCCCAATGGCGTGTACACCTGGCCTTTTTGCACTCAAGGATTTGAATAACGTGTTTCGTGGTTTCAGGCCAACCGCCACTATAGTGTTATTGCAGGCAATTTGTCTGGTTTCACCCGTCTCCGTGTGAATACGTACACCGACGTCATTTATTTCCAAAATCCTGGTATTCAATAGAAACGCGACATCCGCTTCTGCCAGCAACTCAAGCATATGCAACCGATTAGCCGCCTCGATATTCGATGCAATACTATCCATGGCTTCAATGACGGTTACGGTTTTCCCATTTTGCGCCAAATACAGCGCTGTTTCACAACCAACCAATCCCCCGCCGATGATGGCCACGGCTTCACCGACCTGGCTGGTCCCTGAAAGTACATCTATGGCATTTACAACACTTGACCTGTCTACTCCCGGTATCTTCGGCAATATATGATTCGCGCCTGTAGCGATAAAAACCGCTTCCGAGTCGACGTTTTCGATATGTTCAAGCGTTGCCTCAGCCTTCAATTTTACACTGATGTCCAGTTTTTCAACTTGCCTGACCAGATAATCCCGAAGCAACTTATAATCCCTTTTAAATTCAGGTATTGAACCTGGAATCAACATTCCCCCCAGTTGATCACTTTTCTCCCAAAGCGCCACATCATGCCCTCTCTTGGCCGCAACTATGGCGGCTTCCATGCCGGCCGGTCCACCGCCGACAACGAGCAGTTTTTTGGGCTTTTTTGCCGGTTCGATGCTGAATTCCTTTTCCATTCCCGTTTCAGGGTTTACCGAACAACTGATGTACTTTCCCTCTACAATTCGATTCAAGCAGAATTCGTGATCCCCCAGACATGGAACAATATCATCAGTCTCACCCCGTTGAACTTTATTAGGCCATTCAGGATCCGCCAGCAGAGGTCGCCCTATAGCAATAAAGTCTGCATTTTCCGATTTCAATACCTCTTCCGCAAGTTCGGGATAGCCCAATTTACCCACAGCCACCACAGGTACGGAAACAACTTCTTTGGCAGCAATAGCCATATCCACCATGCATCCCGGCGGCTGGGATGTGGGGGGATGGGCCCATTGCCATTTTTCATAGCAGCCCGCATCGATGACAAAGGCATCAACACCCGCCGATTCAAGGATTTTAATAATCTTCAGCCCCTCGTCGAGTTCCCGGCCGCCTTTTAGATAATGTGTTAGACCGATTTTATAAATTACCGGAAAATCTGAACCGCCGCCTTTTTTGATTGCCTTGATGACCTCCATGGGAAATCTCAATCTGTTTTCAAGACTCCCACCGTATTGGTCTTTTCGCTTATTCCAGATAGCCGTTTTAAATTGATCCAGCAGGTAACCTTCATGGCCATGCAATTCTATTGCGTCAACACCGGCTTTTTTGGCGATCTCCGAGCTGAATGCAAAACAATCCAGCAGATGTTGGATCTCCTTGATTGATATTTCACGGGCATTGATTTTTTCATTCCGGAAACAAGGAACCTCAGAAGGCGCTATAGCCCTGTCAATATTCACCAAATCATGATAGACGACGCGGCCCCACCCGGCGGTCAACTGAACCGCGAGTTTCGCACCATGGATATGCATTCTTTCAGCTAATTCATTTAGCCAGTTGGTGGCGACCTTACCGTCAACCAGCGGCCTCGGGAAGACGTTTGAATCGGGCATCTGCTCCTCAAAACGGCTGACACGCGTCATTCCCGTTACAATTAGTCCCACACCGCCTTTGGCCCGCGCTTCATAATAATCCATACCCCTTTTAGACAGCCGCCCGAATGGATCGATGAGTCCGCCTGTTCCCATCGCCGCCATTACGATTCGGTTTTTTATAGTCAGATTGCCTATCTTGCCGGGTTCAAACAATTTCATTATACTCTTCCTTATCAAGCTTTATACCTGATCGATATCACTCACCGATTCGGATGACTATGCCCATCTGTCGCCCCAGCAGACGACATACGGTTCGCCGGGGTGATTTCCAAGCTATCTATATTCATTTTTGTATACAATTATGTATTTCATTGTCAATATGTTTTTCCCTTGTGTGATATCCACCCGCACGGCGGCATCGGTCGTTTACAGACACATGAGGCAGCGGGGTGTTTTTTTTAGAATGCTACGGGCAAGCGGGCTGAGTGTTTTTCCGGCACGTTTGCACCTGCGCGAAGGTTTCGGACGTCGTTGGTAATCAAGATCCCTCATGCACATGGTAAAGAGGTGTTTCAAGGACGGATATTGCACCCGGCACTCCGCCAATTCCTTTATGCCGACGAACACCACATGACGGTATGAATTGGTGGCAACAAACTTTCAGTTTAGGTATTCTTCCGCCCATCGGATATCGAGTTCATCAAGTTTTGCGTTTGTTGGTTTCCCCTGGTAGTCCCATCCCATCAGTTGATAGTAAATCTCCTGCATTTCCGCAAGTTCAGGCGGATTGATGGATTCATCAGCAAGAGCGCCTTCCTCCGGAGGTTCTGCGAATCTGTCCGGAAGCCTGTCATCGGACCTGTTGAAACCCTCTCTGAGATTGAAAATACGCATCAATGCAATGCTTCGTTCCGTGCATTTCATAAGCGCTTCATAGCTCAAAGACCAACCGGTTACGGCACGAACGGCGTCCCTGATTTGATCGTATCGATAGGGTACGAATGCACACAACACCAGGGAATTCAGGAGTTGCGACCATAATTCGACCCTGTACAGCATGTTGACCTTACGCGGGCTCAATTCATCCGGGGGTACCGGCGCTGCGCTGCTGTCCACCATCTGCCAGTTTTCAACCTTTACGGTATCTTTGCTTAAATGGGTGTCAAACACGCCGGTCACATGATCCGCTCCTGTGGCATGAACACTGTAATGCAGCCCCATTCCTTTCATCAGTCGCGGTTCGTGCATTGCCAATTCCAATCCCTTTACGTCCATGGCAAATGCTTCTGCTCCGTTACCGATTTTCCGTGCTGCTCTGCGTGACCCTTCAGCGAGAAGGGCGCCTATCCCTTTTTTATGCGCAATTAAAGAGAGCGTGTCCAACAATGCCTGAGCATTACCAAACGAGAGCTCGATCCCGTTTGTATCGGACGTGGTCAGCAGGCCGTTCTCAAAGCACTCCATGGCAAATGCGATGGTCCCTCCGGCGGAAATCGTATCCATACCATAACGATTGCACAATTCGTGGGCTTTACATATGACTTCCGGGTCATCGACCATACAATTGGAGCCGAATTGCGCGATGGTTTCATATTCAGGTCCGCCATACGCCGGATCAATCGGAATGGTTGCGGTGGTGCCGTAAACCTCTTTTTTGCATCGGACGACACAAGAATGGCAGGTCCCCATCTTATCCGTAAAAATATCAGATAAACGGCGGGCACTGATCTCCCGGGCATGATTGAAATAACCTTTTTTATAATTCTTCACCGGAAGATTTCCCGTAAGGTTATAACCTTCGATATCTGCACCTGTTCCGTATTTCCAGAGGTGGGTTCTGGATTTGAAGTTATTGGCTATCCATTTCTGCAATCCCCTGATGGTTTCTTTATCCGCAACCTCGGGCATCCTTGTACCCCGAACCGCAATGGCTTTGAGGTTCTTCGAGCCCATGACGGCTCCCAGCCCGGTACGTCCGGCGGCATGCTTTACGTCATTCATGATACACGCATACCGCACGAGATTCTCTCCGGCCGGACCGATAATCGAAGTCCGGATCCTGCCATCTCCCAATTCCCGGCGCAATGCGGCGTGTGTGTCCGCTATCTCCATTCCCCAAATCGCCGCGGCATCCCGGATCCCGACATTGTTGTCCTTTATCCAGAGGTAACAAGGGGTGCTTGATTTTCCTTCCAGGATAATCGCATCATATCCGGCACGTTTAAGCTCGGCACCCCAAAACCCTCCCACCTCGGCCTCTCCATAGGCGTTCGTCAGAGGTGATTTTGCCCCGACACTATTACGCCCGCAGCCTGAAAGCGGAACCCCGGAAAGCGGCCCCAGGGCAAAAACAAGTTTATTCAACGGTCCCAAAGGATCATTTCCCTGAGGGACCTCTCTTAAAAGGGTGCTAACGATAAAACCTCTCCCCCCTAGGTATTTTTTAAAAACCTGTTTGTGGGCCTGTCCTCGGTGAATGATCGCGTTGTCAAATCCACCCTCAGGATCTTGCCGTTATAGCCAAACGGATCCGGTGCACAGATTGTCATTTTTCATCCATATTCTCCACGACAACAGCGATGCCGTGTCCGCCGCCACCACATATCGTCTCCAGGCCATATAAGGATTTCCGCCGTTTCATCTCATGAATCAGGGTAACCATTCGCATTGTGCCTGTGGCAGCGATGGGATGACCTAGTGATACCCCGGACCCATTGACATTTACTTTATTTTCCATTTCTTCGGGTGCCAGTCCCATTAATTGGGCATCGGCGAGTACCTGTACGGCAAATGCCTCCTGTATTTCAATCAGATCCATCTGATCGATGGTCAAATCCGCCCGGCTCAGTGCCTTATCCACTGACGCCGGTACGGCCGGATAAGTCAATGTCGGATCAGCGGCGGCAACCCCAAATCCCTTTAATTTTACCAATGGCCGGAGACCGAGTTCCCTGGCCTTGCTTTCCTTCATCAACAGGACCACCGCTGCACCATCATTTTCAGTGGAAGAGTTCCCTGCCGTACAAACACCGTCGGGATACACGGCCCTGAGTTTTCCTAATTTTTCAATTGTAGAGTCGGCTCTCGGCGGCTCATCGGTATCAATGATCAGAGGATCGCCTTTTTTTTGGGGAATCTCCACCGGCACGATTTCTTCGGTAAATTTGCCGGATTCAATGGCTTTGCATGCCCTTTGATGGCTCCTCAAGGCCCATTCATCTGCCTGTGAGCGTGTAACATCCTCGTTACTGGCGGCTTTTTCAGCCCATGACATCATGGAATTGAGTTCTCCAAACCGCTCGATGGGTTGAGACATCACGCGTGCTCTTTGAATGCGGTCGAAAAACGGAAACCCCCACATGGGAAGAGCACCATGTCCTCGCGGCATCATGCCCCATTTGGGATCGTTTTTTCCGCCGACGCCCCATTTGATAAATTCACCGGGAATGTAAAATTCCGTCCGGCTCATGCTCTCCACCCCCCTTGCGACAACAACATCTGCATAACCGCATTGAATCTTCATGGCACCGAAGCTTATGGAATCAAGGCCTGAACAACAGCGGCGATCCAATGTAATACCGGGAATCTCCACCGGCCAGTCTGCAGCAAGCAAGGCCATCCTGGCAATGTTGACTGACTCACCATTCTGATAGGATTGTCCCATGATCACTTCGTCGATGATCTGAGGATCAATCTTCGTCCGCTTGGCTATTTCCTTGAGTACGAGTGCCCCGAGTTGATAGGCGGATATATCCTTCAGAGCCCCCAGGTAATTCCCGATGGGTGTCCTCACCGCACCACATATAACGACGGTTTCCATTTATCTCTCCTTATGTTATCAAGTTGTTATTGCTCCGGTGAATAAATACGCCAATTTCGTATCTCCTGTTTATGGCGGACGGCGGCTGCAAGAAGGTTGTTTCCAGTATATTCCGTCGGAGACTTCTTACGCAATGCAGACATACGTTACTTCACCTGATCAGTTCCCGGGTTAATATCTTCTTGCCATTTTCATCGTATTCGTAAAAGCCTTTACCCGTTTTTTTGCCGAGCCATCCGGCGGAGACCATCTTTCTCATTAACATCGGCGGGGCGAAATTCGGATCCTTTGTCATATTGTAAATATCATCAACAGCCGAAAGCGTTGTATCAAGCCCGACCATATCCTGCAATTCCAACGGTCCCATGGGATGTCCCAAACCGAATTTGGCTGCGGCATCAATATCTTCCTTGGATGCGATACCGTTTTCAACCATCCGGATGGCATTCAAGCGAAAAGGGTATTGTAGATAATTGAGAATAAACCCCGGTGAATCTTTGGCAATAATAGGCGTCTTCCCGATGGTTACGCAAAATTCCCTGCATCTTTCAATCACCCCGTCATCCGTAACGATACTTTTGACAATCTCAACCAGTTTCATCAACGGCACGGGATTGAAAAAATGGACACCGGCCACCCGATCCGGAATTTTGGTCTCCTTGGCGATGTCTATCACTGAAAGACTCGACGTATTGGTGGCCAGGATCGCATCTTCTTTGCATACGGTATCGAGCGCTCTGAAAATCTTCTTCTTCAATTCCATATTTTCATTGACCGCCTCGATGACAAGGTCGCAATCATTGAAGTGGTCCATCGTGGAAGCCCCATGGATTCTTCCCATTGCGGCCTGTTTGTCATCAAGACTGATCTTTTTTTTCTCTACACTTTTCTCTAAAAACCGCTCGATTCTTTCCAATCCCTGATCGATTAATTTCTTTTCAATTTCAGACACATATGTTTCGTATCCGGCTTGAGCGCAAATCTGCGCGATCCCCGACCCCATGATTCCGAATCCGACCACACCGACTTTCTGTATACCTTTATGTATACCATCCATTATACACCTCTCTTCTGTTGTTATTGTTTAGTAGTTACCTGAATTACTATATTTATGAATAACCGAAAAGGTATTTTTTTCTACGGCCGTCGGACCCGGTCACCGGAAACAGCGCCATCCACATGATATAATTCATATAATCGCCTGATCAGAATTGTTTCCCCCGCATTTTTTTTCCTGAACAGTATGCCGCCATTTGGCATTTATCATTATTGATCGGGCTTTATGGCGGTCTTCTCTCAAGAATGAACAATAAAAAAATCCGGGTTGATTCCAAATGCGGTTGCTCCGGACCCTCGGACAGGGTGATCGCATGTTGATTTGGTATGCCATCAAATATTTTAAAATATAGTTCATGAATTGATACAAGGTACGGTTATATTAATCCGGCAACTAAATAAGTAAAGTGACGTATCGCTGATTCGCGTAATGAGTATCCGGCGGAACGTAAAGGGGACAAGTTTTCTTGCAGCCACCGCCTCCCATAAACCAGAAATATGAGTTTTGCGTATTTATCCGCCGGAGCAATAATTTCAAATGACAAAATCCAAATGCCAATTGAAGGAATGCTGTCGTTTTATCTTCACCTTATCGTCAGAGCGGCCCTTAAAAATGGATAGCATACCTTCATTTGAAATTTGAGCTTTGTCGTTTGACATTACATTATCTGTTTTCGTCGGACACGATTCCAACCCTATCATTTTAAAATGCGTTAGCCCTGGGCCCCAGGATCATTTTGGTTGATAGATGGTGCAAATTACATTACGATGACGCTATCAACCAATGTATGTAGACGAGTTCAGTCGAAGTTCATGCATCACCAACACCCATTTCCAGATGAATCAGGTGATCTTCAGCTCAGTGCCGCGACAGATGTTTTTGCATGTGGTTATAATCCCTCAATCGATGCGAATACCGCCAACATCAGACTTAAACATCTTAGCAATCTTCGGAGGCGGGCTTCTTGACTGAATATCGGAAAAAGGTTGATGCTTTCTTTTCACACGGCTTGATCGGAAAATCATCCATCTCCAGAAATCTGACACTTTCCCTGGCCATACTGGTTCTGGTTGTTGTCGCCGCCATCCTTACCCTGATCTACCTTAAAGAATCACAAGATATGTACCGGGAGATTGAACTTCAGGCCGACCAGTATATTTACAGCATTTCCGAGACCCTATCCATTCCCATGTGGAACATTGACGCCGACAATATCAAACTGGTGGGCTCCGTATATTCGAATACCGAAGCCTTAAAACAATTGGAGGTTATCAACTTCACGGGTGACGTGCTTTTCAGTTATAAGGCGGATACATTGGATACCGGTAATATGATCAAGCGTACCCGGAACATCGAATTCAATAACCGGACCATCGGAAAGGTGTCCATCAGTCTGGGAAACGACCGGGTTCAGGATGAGTTGGCCAGGTTGCTGAATATCGTAATGTTGCTCCTGATTGTTTCCATTGTCGTCATTCTGGTTTCAACCAGATTTTTACTTATGATCTTCCTCCGCTCACCTTTGCATGCCCTGCAACAGGTCATAGATCGCGTGGCCAAAGGGGATTACGCCTATCATTTCAACCTCAGTATCGATCCGGAGCTGGATCGAATCGCCGAGCAGTTCGAAGATATGGCTGCAAAGGTCGCCGCCAGAGAGCTGTCCCAGTTCAAGATGAATGAAAAACTACAGGTGGAAATCTCGGAACGGAAGCAGACTGAAAACGAACTGGTGAAAAGCCAGGTTGCATTACATGAGAGTGAGAAAAAGTTCAGGGGAATCGTCGAACGTAATTTTGATGGCATACTGGTTATCGATCTCGAGGGCAACTTTGTTTATCTCTCTCCATCCGTCGAAGTCATCACCGGATATAAAGCCGAAGATCTTATCGGAACCGGTTTCCTGGAATATATCGTTAAATCCGACCGCCCAGCGGCCTTGCGGGATTTGGAAGACCTGCTGAACGGGGCCGAAATAAGATCATTGCGTTTGAAAATAGTCAAAAAGGATGGAACGTTAATTCATATTGATGCCAACAGCGCGCCCATCACAACGGATGGCAAGGTAACCGGCATCCAGACTATTTTCAGAGATGTTTCCGATCAGGTACATGCCGAGCACGAGATAAGAAGGCTGAACAAGGAACTCGAAGCGCGCGTGGAGCAACGCACGATAGAGCTGAAACGCACGCTCAAGGAACTTGAAGCATTCTCCTATACGGTATCCCATGACCTGCGCGCACCCTTGCGCCACATGAACGGCTTCGTCCAACTCCTTCGCAAACGGCAGATGGAGAATCTCGATGAAACCTCAAAGCGATACATAGAGCACATCATCTCGTCATCACTGCGAATGGATCAGCTAATCGTTGACCTGCTCGCGTTCTCGAGGTCAGGCCAGACGCCTATTAACAGACAACTTGTGGACCTGAGCCGGTTGACGGACGAAATCAGGAAAGAACTGAGCAAAGAAACCCAGGGCAGAACCATCGAATGGCAGATCGACCCCTTACCCGTCATCGAAGGCGATGTGAGTTTACTTCGACAGGCCATGCGGAATCTCCTCGAAAATTCAGTCAAATTCACAGCCGTCCGCGACACGGCGCATATCCGGATCGGCATCCTGAATGAAGTTGCCAAAACCCATAAAACCATTATGTTCATTCGTGACGATGGCGCGGGATTCGATCAACGATATGTCGATAAGCTGTTTGATGTGTTCCAACGGCAACATTCAGAGGATGAATTCGAAGGCACCGGAATAGGTCTGGCCATCGCACGCAGAATCATCCATCGCCATGGTGGAGACATCTGGGCGGAAGGGCGGATTGGCGATGGCGCGACATTTTATTTGTCTTTCAACAATGATAACCGTTTAGATCCCTGATCCTGGGTGTTTTAAACGATAAGGACCAACAGAGATGAAGAAACCGATGGTGGATATGGCGAGCTGTACGCTTTGCCTGGGCTGCGTTGAAATGGCTCCCGAAGTCTTCTCCGAAAATGATGCGGGATATATCGAAGTGGCGGATCTTGATGACTACCCGCAAGATGCCGTGAACGAAGCCATCAAATATTGCCCGGAAGACTGTATTTCCTGGGAGGAAATCTGATTCCAGCGATTATTAATCCGGCAAAAAAGGGAAAAGAGAGACTATCGAACGAAAATGAGCTTCAGGCGATTAAAAAAAGAGATGTCTTCACTGCTGGTCCGGGAAAATGCGGATACCGCATGCGCCCGGTTGATGGAATTGCCGGGTCGCCGGATTGTGAACCCCCTGTTCTCCTTGTTCCACAGCGGTGACGACAGGCTGCGATGGCGGGCGATAACGGCCATGGGAATTGTGGTCGCGCGCCTGGCTGATCAGGAAATCGAATCTGCGCGGGTGGTCATGCGTCGATTGATGTGGACACTCAATGATGAATCCGGCGGTATCGGCTGGGGGTCTCCGGAAGCCATGGGCGAAATCATGGCGCGTCATCAGCGGCTCGCCGATGAATATGCCTGTGTCCTGGTGTCCTATGTCAATGAAAGCGGTAATTATCTTGAACATGAAATACTCCAGCGCGGGGCATTGTGGGGTGTGGGACGCCTGGCAAGGATATCCCCCGGCCATGTGGCGGCTGCCGGTGATCATATCGCACCCTATCTGCGATCCGCGGACCACTTCTTACGGGGGTTGTCGCTCTGGGCGGTGACGCCGCTTAAGCTGAACCACCTGGAAACAATGTATGCGTCATTGACTAATGATACGAATCGAATCTCTCTGTATGAAAACGAT
>JABDIN010000097.1 GCA_013003715.1 Desulfobacteraceae bacterium
ATACCCGGTTGCCATACCGCTACACCCTTCGCCCCCATCGGGCTGGGTCTGGGACTTGCAAAGCCTTGGTTTTACATGATAGACTCCGCTCACCCTTAAGAACATGTGCCGTACCCGGCACACAACAACCAGGTGCACTTGGACGCCGTAAGCTGGCGCTTTTTCAAAGTGTGTCCTTAAAAATAACTATTAACCTTTTCACAATTTTTGTGGGAGCTTACGGCGCCCGTGACCTGGAGCGTTCTGTGTATGAAAAGCGAATTAATGAATATTATTGCACTTATTTTCATTATGGTGATTTCATTTTTCGGGTGCCATAGTGAAATTGTTGATGAAACTGTTGAATTGATTTGGGATGGTTCAGGAAAACCCCATGATATAACGACTCCAAATGGATTTGAAATTAGTCCTGAGTATGCTTACTCAAAAGTGTGGGATAAAAAAATACTCTCTCCGAAACACATCTGGCACATATATGCAGATAAAGAAAGCTATTATATAATTGATTCTTTTCTTGGATCAAGTCCTCTCAGAGCTTTGCGAGAAGGAATTATAATTGATGGTAAAACAGGAATGATAAAAAATAGATAAAGTATTCACACAGAACAAAACACTGGAGCAAACAGCAAGGAGAATGCGGCTGTAGAATTTTCCAATATTGGGGAGAAACGGACTACTTGGTGATTTTTCCTTTCCCTTGCTGTTTGCTCAGCTTGCCGTTCGGCAACAACAAGAGGATACCTCCCATATGCCAATCGTTCCTTGCTCTAGTGAGCTGATGGATCAGGCCGAGTCTCTTGTTCGGTTTGTGTTTAAATGGATGACCCCCATCGAAAGATTCAGCTTTTTTGCAATCAAGTATCCAGAAAGCATTGCAGGCCGTTTGCTGATGTCTCTTGCCGGAATCAAGGATAAGGTCGCATTCGATGTCGCTGCACAACCGCGCCATTTAACGTATCTCCTGAACCTGGGGCTTTGTTATGTTGTGCTAACTTACCCGGAGCCTCGGCCTTATATGACGTTTCTGTTCGTCGGCTCACAGTTTTGCACTCGGGGTTGGACGCTCCCTACGATCGCTCTCGCCTGCGGTGAGCCTTCCGCTTCGCTTCGCCTTCAGACGGTCCCTGACGGTTCCGCCCTTGCCTTTGGCTAATGTTTGTGTCAATAATATCAGCCATTAACAGGATTCCCACATAGGGGACTTACACCCCATAAGTTCACGCCCATGCCGGGCGTACACAATTAGGTGCACCTGACTGGTGTTTCGCTGCGCTACACACCACCAGGTGACCTTGGCGTTCAAGATGATTGGAGAAATTACTTGAGTACAGAAATAGCAAAAAAGATTCAAGAAATGGTAGATCTTGAAACCAAGGGGTGGGATACGAAAAATCCTGATCCATTCCTATCCATGATCCATCCAGATTTGGCTTGGCCATTTCCGCCAACAGCAGACTCCCATGATCCTATCGACTGGGTCTTTGTAATGGGCAAATTTGATAGAGATCGGTGGCGCAGGAACTGGCAGGACCTATTTGATTCCTATGATTTAGTCCATAATCATCGTGATACTATGAAGATTGAAATTTCCAAAGAACAGGATGCAGCATTTGCTGTGGTCGATATAGACACCCTTTGGCGTCATAAAATCTCCAAAGAAGAATCTCATTGGAAGGGGCGCGTTTGTAAAATATACACAAAACTATCTACTGGTGAATGGAAATTTTATTACCAAACGGGGGCGCTCAAGTTTCCACCTCAAATGAGCGCCTAACGAATGCCTTTCACTCGGATGGCAATTCCGCTGCGTTCCACCGCCACCGGTGAAGGCCACGTTATAACTGCATAGCTATGAGAAGTGATCTATGAAATATTTCTGTAGATATCTTTTCGGTGACCGATTTTTATTACCAAAATGACAAAGATATCCGCTTGAATTTCATAAACGATCCGATAATCTCCAACCCTAACTCGATGAAAGGGATTGTTCCCTTTCAGTTTTGTCGTTTCCGGGTCTGGGAGATCATCTGCAAAGCTATCGATTTTCTCAACTATGCGCGTTCTATCAGGTTTCGGAATTTTCTTGAGGGATTTCGCAGCGGAATTTTTGATTTCAATCCGATAGCTCAAAGCTCAAGCTCCTTTTTCAATTCCTCCCAAGGTATCGGGTCACCGGGTTCATTTTTCGATTTCCAGGCGTCTTCAATATCTATCTGGTCCTCTAATTCTAGCAAAAGTTTGAGCTCTTTTATTGAAACTATCGCGGCCAAGGGCTCGCCACGGCGCGTTAGAACAAAGGATTCATTTCCAAAGGCCACCCGGTTTAAAATATTTGAAAGTTTTTTTCTGGCGTCTGCGATTGTTATTTTGTTAAGCATGACTTTTCTCCAAATGTATATATTGTACAATTGGTAGCAATAGTACAATATATACATAAAATATCAATAAACTTTATTCGTTATGATAACGTCAAGTTATAACATCACCATTCACAAGGATTCGCAGGGTCATGCTGATTTTACATTAGCGCAATATGGTGTTTACCAAGCTTTTGCAAAGGCTTCATTCCCTGCTCACCTGTGATGGTGGCCATTTCGATAGTTTATTATTGTAGATAACAAGTATTGCTAATTATAGGATTGTTACAACGTTGATTTGAAGAAAGATGTCTGGAAAAAATTATAGAAACCAAAGAAAGTGTGATAAGTGGTTTGTATTTACAGTTTCTTTACCATAAAGGAGTATTTCATTATGGCCCACCAAAAGCACATCCCTGTCCCAAAGAACACGAAAGCATTTATTTGCGCCGATTGTGGGGCTGTTTCACTTGATGTAAACAATATCTGCAAAGTCCAGGGAATGGTATTAAAATCAGACTGGTGTGGCGTCAAAGGGTCAAAGCCACCCAAAACCTGCCTTAAAAAAGAACATACAGAGAGATGGCAATGTCGAAATTGCGGGCAAACATCTGTTAATGCCAGTTTGTTGTGTGACCCGGAACAAATAGAAATATCCTGATAACTTAAACACAGCTAGTGGTCCCGGTAGTTTGGTAACCCACATACCATTAAGTTCATAATTTATTGCATTATATAGTATTCGAACCTCGGCTTTCAGGCGACTCGGTTCCCTCGCGCCTTATGCCGGCATGTTCTGCAACAGGATACAAATGAAACGAAAACTTTCAGATATTTTCATTGAAATAGCTTTACAGGGCTTAAAGGAACCTAAATATGGCAATTCCGAAATAATGCACCCATTGATGATTTTGGCACATATTGCTTGGCAACGAGAAACGTCTGATCCAAATTTTATGGAAGGTCAATATGAAGAGGAAATTGCAAAATTCAATTTTCCACAAATAAAAATAAAGACTGAATTGATATCCACCGATTGGAGTTCAATACTAGAGAGAATGCGGAATTATAAAAGGCTCAGATTTCCAGATGATAATCGCATTGTAACTTTATGTGGTTTTACTCCACGGAATACTCTTCGGGTTGAATGGAAAGAAAATTAAGTGCAGAACAAATGTCGCTTGAGCGGTACCGAAAATAGCCTCGCATTTTAAACAATAAACATTGGGGCTGACTAATGAGACTTCTGCAAAGGTTATCGGCCCACGTTTCCCGGCCTCTCAGCTTTGCGTTGGGATTATCAGCGCGAATAGACCAATTAGTTGCCCTGAAAACTGACTGTTTGGATCATTATTTATAAAGAGATTACATGCTGCTGCTCCGGACGCTCGTCCCTTGCGCCTGAGAGCAGCGGCGTTTTTCGAGAAGAAAATGAAGAATCTTATTTTGCCAGTTATACTTTCAGCATGTGCATTCGGATGCCTCTATTCGGATGTTTCGATGTATTCTGTTAATGACAGATCTTACTTCAGAGAAATGCCAATTGTTGAAGAATGTGAAGATAGGCTGAAGTTGAAATGGATCTTTGGAGAATTTGGATTCTACTTCTCACCATCATGCAAAAATCTTGATAAAAAGCTTTATTGTATGGTGAGCGGTACAACTAGCACTGGAGACAGCACTGGCAAAACCGGGACAGTTTTAATCACAGATTATAAAGAGGTTCGTGCGGGAAAAAGATATAGTGTCCATTGGATAGAACCTGATGGTCAAGTCATAAAATTGAAAATGGTCGATGGGGGAAAGAGTTGCAACTCAAACTCTGAAGAACAAAAAGGAAAAGAAGAATAGAACGAATAACATGGTCTTCAGCAGATCGCGAGAACCATGCGCCCGCTGCTCATCGCACCCTTAAGAATAGGTGCCGTGCCCGGCACACAACAAGACAAATTAACACGGATGCAAATTCCGCTATCAATCCATTTGCACTGGCAATTTGCAACATTAACCGACCGTCAAATGAAAAAAACGAGCAAAACCCTTCAAAAGATTACGGGCTTGAGACGTCCCAGACACCCAATGCTGGATTTTGTTAAGCGAGCACTGAAAGAAAATGGCCTGATGGCTGAATACCAAGCGCGCCCTGCATATCAGCAGAATGACTATATCGGATGGATAAACAATGCGAAGCTTCAAGGAACGAAAGAAAAGCGACTTATCCAGATGCTTGAGGAGCTTAAGAAGGGTGGCGTTTATATGAAAATGCCGCACCAGCCATCGAAGAAAAACAAGAAAGGTGTGTGAGTGCAATGAGCGTAAAATACCTAAATCCGGATCGTTTACATGAAAATCCTGCTTTCTCTCAGGTCGTTACTACCGAGGGTAATGCGCGAACCGTTTATGTAGGCGGTCAGAATTCCGTCAGTCCCTCCGGCGAGGTGGTCGGAAAAGGTGATATGCGACAACAAGCGAGTCAGGTTTTTAAAAACCTTGAGATCGCCCTCTCTGCAGCAGATGCACGGATAGAAAATGTCATCAAATGGAATGTTTACGTTGTTCAAGACCAACCGCCACATCCAGCGTTTGAAGAATTCCAACGTGTATGGGGTAACCGTCCGAACCCGCCACTTGTCACGGTTCTTTTTGTTGCAGGGTTGGCGAACCCGGACTTTCTGTTGGAGATTGATGCAATTGCAGTCGTCTCTGAAAACAATGGCTAACAAAGAAAATTCAACTGACGCAAAAAGCCGCGCGGCTGATTTGCGGCGTTATGTGTGTAGAAAAAGTGGAATATTGTACGACAAAATTATCAATCAGGCAGGTATTTTTCATAATCGACTTATCGCCGTATTAGCTAATGCCCTTGTCATCAGCGGCGCACAGCAAAAACAAGTACAAAGCCGCTGCGTGATGACTTAACCGGTCAATGTGCCGGTCAGGATCAACCGATGATCGATCCAACTGAAGCTGTTTGGGATTTTTCGTACCTGCCCGGGCAAGACCGGGAATTTGACAATCATAGCCTCCTCCTTTTTCTCTGGTTTTTGATATAAAATGTCCTGCCAGGATAGTTGCGTGCGAAAAAGGTTTAAAGCTATGCCATCTAGTAATGCGGAGCCTATAAATTTGAAAATTAATCCCATGATAACCGGATGTTGATTCATTTAGAGATCTTGTAGCGGATCAGTTGCAATTTTACGATTATCCGTTTTAATTTCAAGCTTTTGCGGCATTAAGGAATCTTGTAGCGCATTTGCGGTTTTTGAACCCTTCCGCTTCCAATAGCCCGGATTTTGTTCCCGCCACCTTCAGACCCGCTCAACATTGAGGGCACCCTTGAAGTGATTTTGGTTTTCGGATTTGTTCAGCCATTTCTTCTGCGCTGCGGTTTTGGAGGCTTTTCGGCACAAGGGTGCTTGGCAGTATTTTTACCGCATGCGATGTCTATGGTCAGCTATGAATAACGCGTGGCAATGCTTGCCTATTCACTTTACCCTCCCAACTGGATTGATTAGGGTAAAAATGGACTTATCTCAGGTAGAAAAAAAGAAAAAGATTGGGCAAGAAAATAAGGGGGAAGTAAGTCTACAGTTTCATTCCGGTTGGAAGGCTACAGTTTACAGGTCGGTCCTGATAGAAAATACCTGTCACTTTATCCGTAACCTTATGGACTCGCAATAATACAGACACCGGATAAAAACGCCGTGGGTCATTTTATGGTGTGCAACGCATTGGACTTGCACATGTGCAGCACATGTGCTACTTTACATCTAAACACAACAGGAGCTTAAAAATGAATACGACCGCACGACAGGAAACAATGCAAAGAAAACCAATCCTTATGCCGCCTGAGATGATATCAAAAATAACTAAAATCGCACAGAGCAGGAACGTTTCTTTTGCTGCCGTTGTAAGGGAGGCGCTGGATGCCTTTGACAGTGATCTGTCCTCCGAAAACACAGCCCTGATCGAGGCACTGGCAGACACGATGATTAAGACAACCCGGGATGTTGTTTCAAAAATTGATGCTATTGAAAAGAGGCTTAATGAAACTCACACCATGCTGGAGGGCAGTTGATGGGAATCAGCGAGAAGGTTATGGATGCATTACGATCCGGCATACTCTTGAATGAAAGGGTCAACACGCTCATCGATAAAGTGGATCGCATGGATACGGACATGCGCAAAATGAATGGAAGACTTATCCGCGTGGAGACAATGATTGAAATGGCCATGATGCAGAAAAGCCAACAACAATCCCTGGTGGAGTAGCGGCTGTTTCCTTGGAATTATTATTTTGCAAAGGTGGCGGGGGACCCTCCCGCCGAAGACAGTCAACAGGTTCCTTCAACCGCTACGGATAGCATACCGCGATCTGAAATTTGCCATTACCTGTTTTCATCGGACACTATTCCAATCGTATCATTTTTACATGCGGTTACCCTGATCCATGTCGCTCCGCTTGTTGACAAACCATGGGGAATGTATTAATCAACCGTACCAAATGCAGGCCGAAGCCTGGCAACAGACCATAATAATCAACATCACCACAATCCCGACCACGAAGGTAATCTGCTGTCATGAAGGCAGTAAAACACTTTGCGTGGTTTTTTTGTGGGCGCTTTGCAGGTGGAGGCATAAATGAAAAAGGCAATTGGTGCTATATTTGCTGCACTTCTGGTTCTCGTTACATCGGTCACGGCTTCGGCACATTTCGGCATGATCATTTCTTCGGACACCATGGTCATGCAGGCGGATGACAAACAGATTTCCCTGAAACTTTCCTTTTCGCATCCATTCGAGAACATCGGCATGGACATGTCCAAGCCCAGGGTGTTTGCAGTTCTCGTGAACGGGAAGAAAACGGATCTGGTGAATCAGCTCAAGCCGTCCAGTGTGATGGGAAATACCGCATGGGAATCGACGTACAGGATTCAACGGCCGGGGCTGTTCGTCTTCTACATGGAGCCGGAACCTTACTGGGAACCTGCGGAAGACTGTTTTATCATCCATTTTACAAAAACCATTGTCACCGCCTTCGGTGACGATGAGGGGTGGGATAAGGCGGCGGGATTGAAAACGGAAATCGTACCCCTGTCAAAACCCTATGGCCTCTATGCCGGCAATGTGTTTCAAGGTATCGTGAAACTAGATGGAAAACCGGTGCCCTTTGCCGAGGTGGAAGTTGAGTACTTCAACGAGGATGGAAAAAGCCAAGCACCCACGGCGTACATGATCGCCCAGACCATCAAGGCCGATCCGAACGGAGTCATCACCTATGCCGTGCCGTCCGCAGGATGGTGGGGGTTCGCGGCATTAAATGAAGCGGATTTTACCATCAGGAAAGACGGCGTGGAAAAACCCGTCGAACTGGGTGCGGTGCTCTGGGTGAAATTTCACCCCTGGCAATAGTCGGAAAACGCACGGGCCCCGGTCCGAATTTGATTGGAAACTGAGAATATGCACATTTCCGAAGGTGTTCTGTCCGCTCCTGTTCTCATTTCAGGTGCAATACTCGCCGCCGGTGGCACGGCTATCGGCTTAAAACAACTGGATTATGAAAAAATCGCCCGGGTCGGCATCCTGTCCTCGGCTTTTTTCATCGCGGCACTCATCCATGTGAATATCGGCCCGTCGAGCGTTCATCTGGTACTCAACGGTTTGATCGGCCTGATGCTCGGGTGGTCGGTATTTCCGGCGATTTTAACGGCCCTGGTCCTGCAGGCCTTATTTTTTCAGTTCGGCGGTATCACCACACTGGGCATCAACACCTTCAACCTGGCCTTGCCGCCCCTGTTGTGTTATTTCATGTTCCGGAAACTTCTATGGCGGCGAAAACACGTCGGGCTGGCGGCCGCTTTCCTGTGCGGTTTTTTATCGGTATTTCTCTCCGCCATCCTGGTGGGCGCTTCCCTGATATTCACAGAAAAAAATTTTTGGGAAACCGCCTCCATTCTGGTGGCCGCAAATTTTCCGGTGATGGTGATCGATGGCATCATTACCGGTTTTTGCGTGGGGTTTATACAAAAAGTCCATCCCAGCCTACTGCCGGGGTATAATCCATGAATTTTCTGCGAATAGCCGTAATCCTGCTGTTGTTTACTTGCTTTAACATAATCGTCTTCGGTGCTTCCTTAGCCCATGCCCATAAGATATCCGTGTTCGCCTGGGTGGAAGGGGACACCATCCACACCCAAAGCAAATTTTACGGCGGAAAAAAAATCAAAAACGCCAGGATCGTCATATACGATGAAACCGGCAAACAGATCGACGAGGGTATCACGGATGAAAACGGCGAATCATCATTCCCCTTAGGTGTTAAACCACCCATAACCATCGTCGTGGACGCGGGAATGGGGCACCAGGGGCAATGGACAATCGAAAAATCCGATGCCGGAGAACCATTGGTGGTCGAAACGCCTGCCAATCCCCCGCCTGCGCCCTCAACGGGAGGACAGTCGGTGGAGCCCTCCTTTGTATCGGATTACGCGTCAAACGGGTGTGCCGATGTGTGCGAGGAAACCCTCATGCAATTTTACGCGGTTGTGGACGAAATCGTTGATGAAAAGCTATCCGGTATGCTCTCGAGACTTGAAAGCGGTCAGGACAAGCAGGGACCGGATATGACACAAATATTCGGCGGCATCGGATATATTTTCGGTCTGGCCGGCGTGGCTGCTTATGTTCATTCGCGCCGGCAAAACAGGAACAATCACTGATGGATGCGGAACCATTTGCATCCGGCCGGTCCTGGGTGCATCGCGTCGATGCCCGCCTGCGGATCATTGCCGCCCTCGTGTATTCGGTCATCCTGGCGGTTTCCAATGAATTCGCCACCCTGATGCCCGGCCTGATCATCTCCGTATTGCTCACCTTGATGGCACGGCTGGACGCCATCGCCGTGTCAAAACGGCTACTCACCATTTTGGGTTTCATCGCACTCATCTGGGTGATGCTGCCATTGACCTATAACGGTGACAGTTATATCCAACTGGGGCCGCTGGCCATCTCCGCAGAAGGTGTCGGCCTGTCGGCCCGTATCAGCCTCAAAACCATGGCGATATCCATGTCATTCATGGCCTTGATCGCCACCATGAGCACAGCCACCCTGGGCCACGCGCTCAGCCGTTTAGGTGTTTCACAACGGCTTGTCATACTGTTGCTCATGACGTACCGGTACCTATTTGTCCTGGAAAACGAATATCACCGGTTGAGACGGGCGGCAAGGGTACGGGGTTTCAAACCTGGCACCGACCTGCATACTTACAGGACATACGCCTATCTGGTGGGCATGCTGTTCATCCGCGCCGCCCAGCGGGCCGAGCGGGTTTATCAGGCCATGCGTTGCCGCGGATTCAAAGGCCGTTTTTTCACCATTGCCGATTTTCCGGCTTCGCCGAATAATTTTATGTTTTCACTGCTGATGGCCATATTTGCAGCCGGCCTGATACTGATGGAATTCAATTGGTAGGTTTAATCGCTCGAAACGTCCATCCCGTCGGGGATCGGGGCAACAAGGATAAATCATGACAAGAACACAGGACCGGACACCGATTATCCGTCTCACGGATATTACCTTCGGTTACCCGGCTGCCGGGCCCATTCTCCACGAGTTGAACTTCAGTTTTTACCGGAACGAGCGAATCGGCCTGGTGGCCCCGAATGGCAGCGGCAAGACGACCTTGTTTCACCTGATCATGGGGTTGGTCAAGCCGGTCTCCGGAAGTGTTGAACTGTTCGGTACCCGAATGGAAAGTGAAAAGATATTCGCCCGCGTCCGGCATCGGATAGGACTGCTGTTCCAGGACGCGGATGACCAGCTGTTCTCACCAACGGTATTGGAGGATGTGGCATTTGGTCCGCTTAATTTGGGCAAATCCAAAAAGGCGGCCATTGACAAAAGCAAGGAGACCCTGGCGGTCCTGGGTTTGTCCGGTTTCGAAGATCGTATCACCATCAAACTGTCCGGCGGAGAAAAACGGCTGGTGGCCCTGGCCACCATATTAGCCATGGACCCTGAAATGCTCCTGCTGGATGAACCGACCAGTGGTCTGGATGACGCCACCAAGCATCGCCTGAAGTCCATACTCAGGGACCTGAACCTGCCTTACCTGCTTATCTCCCATGAATTCGATTTTCTGAAAAGTACCACGGACCATATTTACACCATGAACGACGGGAAAATCCTCATGGATCAGGAATTGATAATTCACAGCCATGAACATGCCCATGTTGCCGGCAGGCAACCGCACAAACATGTCTGAGACAAGGATAGCATACCACCATTCGGCATTCGGGCTTTAGCATTCGACACAACGGCTATGCCATTGTCCTTACCCTGATGGATTTTATAATTCAGGGCGAATCGGTAATTGGGGATGGAACCTTTGTTTTCATGAATTCACGCAGTACAGTGGTGGCATATGCGCCTGACGGCAGGGTAAAGGAAAACCGGAGTCCCTGGCCGACGGTTTCGATGGCCAGATCAGGGATGTGCAGAATGGCCGGCCGCCGTGTGCCTTTCGCCCTCAGCGGTTTGAAATCCAGTGGTGTCATACCAAACGATGCCAACAATCCGGTTTCAATACCACCGGCCGTTTCACCGGCGGACATCATTTTATAACCAAAAATCGGGCCGGTATATACGATGGCCCCCTGATGCAAACGGCTGCGGGCCTCCTCCACGTCGGAAACGGTGAATAGACCGCCGGTGTCGGTTTTTTTCGCCACGTCGCCGGGCAGCATTTCACTGAATTCGCCCCTTCCCATGCGTTGGGCCAGCCATGCGTTGAACAATGCAGCCTGGACCGCGGACACCAGAAATACATCGGATCTCCTTCGGCTTTTTTTCCGGGTACTAAACAGAGCCAGTCCACGGTCGAGATTTCTGTATGCTTCTCCGAATCGCTGTTCTCCGAAAAAATTAGGTATGCCGTTCTCTTTAAGCCGTTGGGCGACCGTGTTGGCCCGCTCCAGGGCATCCGGGACACAATCGGTGATGATGATACGAAACCGGTTGGCGGATACATGACCGATCTTCAATTTATTCCCATGCCGTTTCAGTTCCAAAATCTCAACCGGCAGGTCCGACAATGCGTTTTGGATGTCCGAAAGTGGAACGGACAGACTGATCCTGATGGAAAAGGTTTGCGTGGTTACCGCCCATTTGTCTTTCCTGCCGCCATAACCGACATCCGTTGCGTTCACTCCCAATACCCGCTGGATTTGCCGGGCCACATCCATGGTGTTGAGATTTTTACGCCGCAATACCACAAAAACATGCTCGCCCTCGCCGCAGGGTGCATAGGGCAGTATCTCTTCCACCTGGAAAAATTCCGGTTCGGATTTGAGTTGTCCGCCAATACCGTCGAGGGCCTCTGAAATACAGGGCAGGACGGCATTAACCCGTTTCAAGGGTTCAACAGCCGGGTGAAACAGCGATGCGTTGGGTGGTGAGGAGTTGACAGGTTCCATAAACAACCCTCGATTTATCGGGTGCGGTGCAAACGGCTCATGGGTGACGATGCCGGCACATCAACCCTAACCTTTTAATGGCAGGAGATCAAATCAACAATTACGCATGAACTCGATGCGGCGGTCCTTTTCCAGCCACAACGAATTGAGCCAACCGTGAATTCGTTCCCTGAACTGGTTATCGTTGAGGTAGTCCCCTCGGAGGTCGTCGGTTACCGGCAGGGCGTTGATACGCACGTTGATACATTCGATTTTTCCGCATAAATATGCCCAAAAGCTTTTCTTGCCGTCGGGGTAGACGATGGTGACATCAAGAATCCGGCTGACCTGGTCTCCCATGGTGGACAGCACAAACGCAATGCCGCCGGCTTTGGTTTTCAGCAGATTTTTATATGGAGAGGCTTGTTTCCGGTGTTTTTCGAACGAAAACCGCGTACCTTCGACAAAATTCATGACTGAAATGGGCAGGGACTTGAACTTTTCACATGCCTTCCGGGTGATTTCCATGTCCCGCCCCCTCAAATGCGGTTTCCTGGCCAACAGTTTTTTCGAGTACCGTTTCATGAAGGGAAAGTCCATGACCCACCA
Organism: Desulfobacteraceae bacterium; assembly: GCA_013003715.1. Classification (GTDB taxonomy): domain Bacteria; phylum Desulfobacterota; class Desulfobacteria; order Desulfobacterales; family Desulfosarcinaceae; genus JABDIN01. The sequence continues at coordinate 12,420 of JABDIN010000097.1, forward strand.
CGCCTGCCCGAGTAGTGGAAGCCATATGAGTTCTTTCTTGATAAAAAATTTGAGAAAGGGAATTTTCTTATGGAATATCTTCTGCAGAACGAGGATGTCCACCCATGACTGGTGGTTGGCGAGCACCATGTACCATTGTTTCGGGCTCAGGTTTTCCACGGAGCTGACGTCCCAGTTGATCGTACACGAGAGCTGCTGAATGAGGGTGTTGCCCCGGATCCAAAAACCGGCGATAGCCGACAGCGCCCGATTGCACAAATGCTGCCATGCTCTTATGGGGACGAGCAGTTTGAAGGGAACGCACAGAAAAATCGGTACACTCCAGAAAACGGTGTTCACCGCCATCAATACAAACGAGATCACCCCGCGAACCGGGCCAGGTAACAGATGTAGCACGATTTACCTCATTATCCGGCGGCCAGGGAGAATTCGGTCTGTAATATAGACATCAACTCTTTAACGGAGATAATTTTGTTTACCCGCCATGCATTTTCACCCGCAAAGGCAAAACCATGTTTAAATGCCCCTTTTTTAGCGCGGGCCAATGCCAGGGCAATACAATATGGACTTTTTTTCTGCTCACATGTCTTGATGCAATGGTAGAGGCAGCGAAACGGTTTCTTCTTGCCGATATTGACCGCATCGATGAAATCATTGCGTAATGCCCGGCCGGGCATTCCCACAGGACTTTTTATGACGACCAGATCCTCTTTGTTGGCTTTCACGTATGCCTGTTTGAAACCATCATCGGCGTCGCATTCATGGGTGGCGACAAACCGTGTACCCAATTGCACCCCGGCAGCCCCCATTTTTATGAATTTATGGATGTCGGCACCGGTGAATATGCCGCCGGCGGCGATCACCGGAATTTTCTTTTTAACCTGGGCTTCAAATGTCTTGACGATATCGATGACTTCCCTGACCAGGTTTTCCAGGGAAAATTTCGGATCTTCCAGCTGTTCCTCTTTGAATCCCAGATGTCCTCCGGCTTTGGGCCCCTCTACGACGAAGGCATCGGGAAGGTAGTCGAATTTGGCCAGCCACTTTTTACAGATCAGGCCCGCCGCCCTTGCAGACGAAACGATGGGCACTAGCTTGGTGGTCGACCCTTTTTTCAGGTATTGCGGCAGGTTGAGTGGCAGGCCGGCTCCTGAAAAAATGATATCGATTTTTTCTTCAATGGATGTCTTGACCAGATCGGCGAAATTGGTCAGGGCAACCATGATATTGACACCTAAAACCCCCTTGGTGGCCTCTTTGGCCTTAATGATTTCCTGTTTGAGGGTTCGGATATTGGCTTGCACAGCATTTTCCCGGACATCGGGTTCTTCGATACCGGTCATGGCCGCAGAAATAACCCCGATGCCGCCTTCGTCGGCAACGGCCGAGGCCAGCTTTGACATGGATATGCCGACGCCCATTCCCCCCTGCACAATGGCCAGCGGGCTGGTGAGGTCGCCGATTTCTAATTTGGGAATGTTCATATTCATTTATTCCTTTTACCTGAATGAGAAAGCCGGTATGGGCAAATCTATTTCATTTTGTATAGATCTGTCAGTCGACTCCGGTTATCTGAAAAAACCAATCATATGTCCATGAGCGGCAGTTCATGGTTTGAATCAATCTCTGAAAAGACAATGAACGTTTCACATCGGCCGAAGTCCGGGAGAGAGGAGATGCCGGTCTTCACCAGATCCCCCAACTTCTGCAGGTCCTGTACCTGGGTATGCAGTAAATAATCAAACCGGCCGCTCACATGGTAACACGCTTTAATACACGAAATATCTTTAATGCTCTTTTCAAATCGGCGGATATTGCTGGATTCATGATTGTCCAATGTTACCGCCAGAAACGCCTGGATATTGAGACCCAGTTTTTCGAGATCGGCCACCACCTTGTAGCCTTTAATGATACCCTTCTCCTCCAGGCGCCGGATCCGTTCCTGAAGCGTTGTCGCAGGCATATTGAGTTCACGGGCCAGTGCGCTGTTCTTTGTCCGGGCATTCGAATACAGTGCGTTTAGAATTTTTATATCAATTCCGTCCATGAATTGTCCTAGCGTATACGTTTTTATAACATCCGTTCATCGTCAATGGTCGAATCATAAAAAATCACCCTGAAATCAGAACATCAGGGCTCGAACGGATCAATATACCCAAATGGTATTATTTATCAACCACATAAATAGGAATCCGTACATAATCTAATAAAATCCAAACCATTCCGGTAAAAACCCCTGTGAACACGCGCAAAATCCAGCAACCGAAATCATTTTATTTTTGTGGCAGCCCGAATACATGATTCAGTTCCACGAAAAAGTCTGTTTCCGCCCTGATACCAAGCCGGGTCAACGAAAAATCATATTTGACCGGATCCCGGTGATTAACAGATCTGAAGCCCTGGGTAATGTCCAGGGCGGCCCTGGCATTTGCCTGCTTTCGACGGGTGAATCCCAAGTAATGTCCTATGCGAAACATGTGCACGTCCAGGGGGATGATCAGCAGTGATGGCGATATACCGTCCCACCCGCCGGGGTCCACGGCATCTTTTCGGACCATCCATCTTAAAAACAGATGCAGCCGTTTACAAGCGCTGCCCCTGGCCGGATCCGGTAAAAGGTGACCCGGATCCGATGTCGTGACGGCCAACAAATATTGCACAAAACGAGCCAATCCATCCAACACTGAATCCTTCCCGGTGGGCATACCGTCCATGAAACAATTATGCAATGATCCGTATCGGTTAATACACCCCTTTATGCCCACCAGTAAAGCCACCAGGTGATCCGCGCGTGCAAACCGGTGAACAAAACCGTCATAAATCCGCCTGAGTTCGTTTTCCGACGTTGAATCGAGAAATACCCTCGGGGATGGGACCATTTTGTCAAGGACTATGGAAAGACTCCTCAGGATTTGCGCCACGCGCCCGTATGCAAGGCAGGCGGCGACCATGGCCGTGATTTCACGGTCCAGGGGGTCCGGATAGGCATACAAAAATTCAAGGGGGTCTGGATGAACAAATTCCCGCCGGTTATACTTTTTGTAGAGTTTTTCAAGCGTTGCTTTATGCATTGCATGTCCGGAGTTCAAGATTCAATTTAGACACTATCGTCCGTTGTTCACATCGGCAGCCGGCGCATGTGGGCGATCAACCCACAATTTGTCTCCATCGGTGGCAATTATAACGGCACCGCGTGTACCGGTATTGTACAGGCCGGCACCCGCAGCTTCATATCGATCAACCACAACCGGGTGGGGAAAGCCGAAATGATTTTTCCACCCCGCGGACACCACGGCGACGGCCGGTTCTACCCGGCGAATAAAATCGGGGGTACTCGAGGATCTGCTACCATGGTGAGGAACGAACATCACATCCGCGACCAGACCATTTTCAGGATACATGTCGAGGAGTTCCGCCTCAGCCGGGGCACCGATATCGCCGGTGAACAGGAATGAACGGTTTTTCAACGTGGCCTTGACCACCAGGGAATTATTGTTCGTATCGCGCCAACGGTTCTTGTCCCGTCGGGAGAGAAAATCCGTGGGCGGATAGAGCACCGACATGGTCACCTCATTAACCCGGTGATCCCCTGCCAACCGTGGAAAAGCAAGGATTTCAATATTCTCCGCACGGATGATGTCCATAAATTCTTTATATCCATGTGTATCGGCGGTTTCACCATTGCTCCACACCTGCTTGACGTTAAATTGGCGGGCCAGATAGAGCAACCCATTGAGATGGTCGGCGTTGGGATGTGTCAGGATCAGTGTATCGACGGTATTGATTTTTTTTCGCCATAGAAAGGGCGCGATAATCTGACGGCCGACATCGAATATGCGATTGTCTGAAAATCCGCCACCGTCGACCATGATGGTTTTACCGCCGGGGATTTCGAGCAATGCCGCCGATCCCTGCCCCACATCCAATGCGGTGACCCTCAGATTCGGTTGCCAGAACCGTTGATAACTCCAATACAACACATCGGCGGCCGCTATCATCAGAACCGCCACAAGGACATATTTACACCATCTGAAAGGTTTGATCATCAAAGCCGAAGCGGCGAGCAGGTAATAAAGGCCGATCTCCAGGAGGGAAGGTGTCACCATATGCATGGCGGCAAACGGGAGGCCTGAGAGGACATGGAGCCCGGAAATCACCGGGTACAACACGAGGCCGGCAAGCTTCAAACACACAGCGGCCAGCCAGGTGCTCAGCGGGTAGGCGAAGGCGGCGCCGATTCCCAGGGGAAGGGCAATAAAACCAATCACCGGTACAATCGTCAGATTCACCGGCAGACCGATCAGTGAGATGCGGTTGAAATAATAAGCCACCAGGGGCAAGGTGCCGAAAATGGCGCATGCGGAAATCAACAGCATGGTCATCGCCCGGTGTCCGGCTTCCGCCATCCAGCCGCCGGTATCGCTTTTGGCAATGGGAAACCGGAACAGCCCGACAAATATCCAGAACACCGCGGCGAAGGACAATTGAAAGCTGACTGAGAAAACCGCAGGTGGATGAACGGCGATGATGACCACGGCGGCCACGGCGAGGGTGTTCATCAGGTCGTGCCGCCGGCCGGTCAGATAGCTCAGCATCACCACCGCCACCATAATGATGGCCCGTTGTGTGGATGCCGACATGCCCGTCAGTCCGCCGTATATGAGGACAGGTATCAGGGTCAGAAGTGCTGCCGACCGTCTCGAGAGCGCTCGATCCAGCAGAGGGGGACAATGGGACAATGACCGCGAAAAAATAAAAAAAAAGATAGCCGCCACAATACCGATATGCAATCCGGAAATGGCCAGCATATGACCGGTGCCTGTCCGGGTAATCGCCTCCTTCAGGCGGGGGGACATGTTCGACCGGTCACCGACCACAAGGGCCTTCAACACGGCGCGGATTTCAGTGGTGACAATCCGGTCGGAAAAAACAATCGATGAATCAATCAATGCCGAGAGGGCTTGACGCGCGCGGTGGATCTGTTTTTCAGGAAATCCACCGGAACGAACCTCAACCACCACATCACGGGCGGTCGCGTATGCACTGGCCCACACGCCCTGAAATGCCATGTATCCGACATAGTCGAATCCACCGGGATTTTGAAAATTGTGCAGCGCCTTGAGCTTGCCGAAAAACCGGACCTGGTCACCGGGACCCGGCACCGTGTCCAACCCCATCACGGTCAGACGGACATTCCCGGCCACCCGCCGGGTGCCGTTGCCGTCCGGAATCCGAAGATCGGTGAGGGTCAGTTTTACACGGCTCCCCTGGACCACCGGTTGCCGGCAAACCTTGCCGGTGATGGTATATTTGTTTGAGGTTCCGGCAAGCTGACGGACATGGTCGCCGGACGGACCCGGCATCATCCATGGCTGGATAAGCACATACCCGGTCATCACACAAAAAAGGGCCGGAACAGCCATTGCGTCCCGATGGTCGTGCCAATATTTCAGGATAAACCCGGCAGCCCCTGCCGCGGCCATGAGCATGGGAACGAACGCACCGGCCGCATATCGCCCCACCACAATACCGGTGGCCAGGCATAGTGCAATGGGAATCATCGGCCGGAGACAATGGGTGTTTTCCATCAATCCAATCCGATTTTCCAATTCCAGAGACCGGGACGTTTTTTAATCGGCATATTCACCGGCAACTTTTCATTGAGTGTGACGAACAGATCAAATCCGGCGGAGATCAATTCCTGCTGCCGGGCAGTGATGTCCAGCCGCCAATTGGGAAACAACCAATAATCATCACCTATTTTCCGGACAACAGCGGTTTCCCCCCGTGGACTGGAAAACGGATGATCGGGTTGGATATCCGGATCAAGGGTACGGGATACGCACAGGGGCCAATTGCCGGCAACGATGATCCCCACGGGTAAAGGGCTGTGCCGGGGCAGATCGACATAATCCTGCCTTCCCAGCTCCGGACTGACGATCACACCGGCGAATCCCATTTGCTGTAAGGCGTCTATGGCCATACAATTCGAGATATTGCAAAACGGGCCTGCCCAGAGGGTCGGCGAATCCCCGGCTTTAAACAAGGCTTGCTGCCACGGTGCGTTCAATACAAATCGGTGTCCGCCTTTTTTCCTGATATCCCGAACCAGGCGGACATACCGCTCCTCGTTATCCGGCCAAACGACCGGCGGCAGCCACCACCAGCACCGGTCCATTCTCTTTTTGGGTAATCGCTTGAGAAGTTCTTCGTCGGCCCAGTATCCCGGATCCGACACGCCCTGCTGCCGGTGAACCAGGTCCCGGCCTACCGACATATGGATGATGGTTCGTTTCCTCCGGAATTTTTTTGTCCTTAACGACAGTTTAAATCGGGGTTCAGGTGTCGATATTTCATCCGGAATCTCCAATTGTGTCTCCAGCCGCCTGATGAAATCGTTTAATGCTTTTTCCCGACGATCCTTGAGGAACACCGGCGTTCCCTTGGGTGGTTTCCGTCGTGAAGGAAGGTTGAGGTGAAATTTGCCTTTTTTGGGGATAAACCGCCCTATCTCCACGATGGCATGCCAGGGCTCATCCTCATAGCCGATCCGCAGGACATCCCCTGACAGCAAGGCTTCCCGGTTGTGCAGATAATGCTGTCCGGCTTGAATGACAACACGGCCGATGAATAATCCGGAAGCGGTTTGACCCTTTTCATCAAAGGGCGTCTGCGGCCGTTGCGGCAAGAAATGATAATGGGTGCCGGGACGTCCGAGGGACATCTCCAGAAGGGCCAGAGCTGCCCGTTTCTGTCTGGGGTCACCATGATGATCCCGAAGCATCTTATAAGCCATGGTGGTATAGTAGACATAGTGAGGGCTTTTTTTCCGACCCTCGATTTTCCATACTTTTACCTCGGGAACGGAGGCCAGCACCTTCACCAATACATCCACGCTCAGGTCCAGACAGGAGAAAAACCGTTTTTTATCGCCCGTCCTTTCGTATTGTCGCCGGCAGGGCTGGACGCACCGGCCCCGGAGACCGCTTTTCCCCCCCAGATAACTGCTCCAGTAACAACGGCCGGAAACCCCGTAACACAATGCCCCATGAATAAACGCTTCCAACTCCACACCCGTCGGGCAGGCGGCGGCCATGGCTTTGATATCATCAATGGACAACTCCCGGGGGATGACCACCCGTTGCACCTTAAGTCTCTCTCGAACCATCGACAGGGCCGACGGAAAGCTTACGTTGGCCAGGGTGGACAGATGGAGTTCTCCTTTAAACCCTGCCAAGCCGGCCAGTTTAGGTATGGCCGGGTCCTGAAAGATGAGTGCGTCGGGTTGTACATGGACGGCCAGTTGCCGAAGCAGGCTTCCGGCCTCGTGGAGATCTTCGGTGGTGAGCATGGTATTGAGCGTCACATACACACTGATCCCGTGAGCGTGCGCCAACCCGGTGAGGGCCGCCAATTCCCGCAATTGGAAGTTTTTTGCCGCCATGCGGGCTGAAAATTGTTTCAGGCCGCAGTATATGGCATCTGCACCAGCGGCTATGGCGGCCAAAAAAGCCGCTTTATTGCCGGCCGGCGCCAGGATCATGGGCACGGGGGTGCCGGAGCCGTCTTTTTCCGGACGCCCCGCCCTTTTTTTATTGTTATCTGTGTTCATTGAACCTATATCTCATGAAAAAATGGTTAATTCAATGAAATCGATGCGGGTACACCAGGCGGCCTCATATTGATCCGGTTTGTATTGGGATAAGCAGGCGAGGTCAATCCGGCACCGGAATTGACGGCCGATGGAAACGGCTTTAACGGGGCGGCAATTATCCCGATGGCGGAAACTCCGGGCGGTCCGGCCGTTCTCTTGCCCGATTCGGCATCGTGCTTTATATTGAAGCGTCAACCATTGAAACACCCTATGAAACCTCGAAAGGATATCTCATGAAGTTAGCCGTCAGCGGTAAAGGTGGTGTGGGAAAAACGACATTCTCGGCGCTCCTGGCACGCGCCCTGAACGAACAAGGTAAACGCGTACTGGCCATAGATGCCGATCCGGATGCCAATCTGGCCGCCGCACTGGGCATTGCCGATGCCGAAAACATCATTCCCATCTCCGAAATGAAGGAACTGATCTTTGAACGGACTGGGGCCCAACCCGGAACTATCGGTGGATTTTTCAGCCTGAATCCAAAGGTCGACGATCTGCCCGACGCATTGTCGGCGCGTTTCGAAAACATCAAATTAATGCGTCTCGGCAGCGTTAAAAAAGGGGGCAGCGGATGCCTGTGCCCGGAAAGCGCACTATTGAAAGCGCTTGTCACCCATATTGTGTTGTTGCGGGATGAAGTGGTTATCATGGATATGGAAGCCGGTATCGAACATCTGGGCAGGGCCACGGCCAAAGCGGTGGACCGACTGATAGTGGTGGTCGAACCCGGCCGCCGAAGCATTGATACCGCCGAACACATCCGCAGGCTGGCCACCGAAATCAAGCTCAGCCGGATCAGCGTGGTGGGCAATAAAATCAGAACACCTAAGGATGAGGCTTTTCTGCGCGAGCATCTGCAGGATTTCGAATTTTTAGGTTTCCTGCCTTATGATGATGCCCTTATCGAAGCCGACGTCAATGGTTATTCGCCATTTGAAGCCGATTCGAGATCCAAAGCCATCGTCATGGAGATTATTGGCAACCTCACATGAAAAAATACCCAAGGGTCAATACCACACGGAAGGGAACACGAAAATACCACCGCGGCAGCAAAAAATCCTATCCACCGCAAATCAAACTCAAACCCGGCGCCGATGCACGGCTGAAACACGCTTTTTCGGAAATCGGGGTGCCCCAAAAAACGGCCTTCAAACCCGATCCTTTTCAACTCGAGGCGCTCGAAGCGATCGAGGCTTCGGATTGTCTGGTCTCCGCGCCAACCGGTGCCGGAAAGACATGGATAGCCGAACAGGCCATCGGCCGGATATTCAACGCCGGTGGCAAAGCCTGGTATGCCTCGCCACTGAAAGCCCTGACCAATGCGAAACTCACTGAATTCAGCGAGGCGTTCGGGCCGGAGAACGTGGGTATATTGACCGGGGACCGCAAGGAGAATCCGGATGCCCCCATCATCGTGGGAACCACCGAGATCCTGCGGAACCAGCTTTATGATGCCATGCACAAGGGGCAATCCCTGAACACGGATTTTGTGGTACTGGATGAGGCCCATTTTCTCGGCGATGAAGAACGCGGTGTGGTCTGGGAGGAAATCATGATCTACCTGCCGGGACGCATCCCCTTGCTATTGTTGTCGGCCACCATCGGCAATGCCCGGCATATCGCCGACTGGCTCACCACACTTCGCGGCCGGTACTGCAAGGTTGTAGAGGAAATGGTCCGTCCGGTTCCCCTGTACCCGATCCTGCTCCATCCCACCGGCACACTTCTGCCGCTGTTGGCCGACGGTAAAGAGAAATTGTACAAAAAGGTCGCAGCCCTGATTCATGGGAAACATCGGGTAGAGATTGCACCACCCGGAAAACTCCCGCCATTCGGCGACATCTTGAGAATATTACGCAAGTACCGGTTGTTGCCGGCTCTTTTTTTCCTCAAATCCCGGGCGGACTGTGATATCTCGCTTCAATTGTGCACTCAAAATCAGGATACGGATAACGATCGGCATGCGGAAAGAAACCAGCGAATCACGGCATTGATCGGTGAGAATCCTCACATCTCGAACCACCGGCAGCGATGGGCCTTGGAGCATCTGGCCGTCGGCAGTCACCACAGCGGCCAGCTCCCCGCCTGGAAGCTGGTGCTGGAAACCCTGATGACCGAAGGCTTGCTGGATGCCGTGTTCGCCACCTCCACCGTGGCCGCCGGGGTTAACTTTCCGGCCCGCACCATGGTGTTTTTAAACTCCGACCGTTTTAATGGCACCGATTTCGTGCCGCTGGATGCCACCCAATTTCACCAGATGACCGGCCGCGCCGGTCGGCGGGGAATGGACCGGATCGGCTTCGCCATGGCCATACCCGGAAAATTTATGGATATCAAACGCGTGGCGAAATTATTTTCGACTCCGCCAGCCCACGTGGTCAGTAAAATCCACATCAACTTTTCCATGGCCCTCAACCTGTTGTTGTCTCACACGCCGAACGAAATCGAGAACCTGCTAAGACGCTCCTTTGCCACGTACCTCATCGCCCATACCCGAAAAAAAAGCATTACCCGCAAACAAATGGGCGACATCCAATACCATCTTTGGGATGAATTTCTGCGCCACCTGACGTTTTTGAAAGAAACCGGCTACGTGGACGAACACGACCGGCTCACCGATGACGGCAAGTGGGCTTCCCAACTCCGGATCGACCAGCCCCTTATGGTGGCAGAAGCCCTACGCTTCAACCTCTTTCCCGAATCCGATCCGGAACTGTTCGCCGCCGTCATCGCAGCCTTCGTCAATGAAAAGGAATCCGATGAACGGATCGACCGCCGGGTGATCCCAAAACCGCTGGTCAATGCCGTGCTCAAGGTTAAAAAAGGGCTCAAAGGGTTTTCGCGTCATATGAACATCAACGGATTTCCGGTTCGTACGCTCTATGTCCATCCGGCAGCGGCCATGCAGGCCTGGGCCGGCGGTAAAGAATGGGATGACGTCATCCGGAACGCCGGAACACCGGAAGGTGATTTTTCCATGCTGGTCATGCGCACGGCGGACAATCTACGGCACATACGATCGCTCTCCGGCGTCTTCCCGCAAGTGGCCGCCACTGCCCAACAAGCCATCGAGCGAATCATGAAACCGCCGGTATTGCCGCAACTCTAACACCTTTTGTCGCTCGGAATTTCAATTCTGAAGGCTTGTGCTTTCCACAACAGCCCTCCTGGCCGTTGACTTCTGCAGTTTGGGTATAACCTTAATGGATAAGAATCAAACAGATGTTTTAAACAAAAACCACGCGTCTTCCCCGCAGGAGGTGTCTGATGAATAAACAAATGTGTGAAAATGAAAAATGGTCGAGCCGGACAGTGGGCCTCATCATACTGCCTTTCGCCCTTGTCTTGTCCGTAATCGGTTTTTTGATGCTTCCCTTCATAGGCTTATTCTTTTCCCTGCCGTTCGTGCTGCTTGCTTGCGTCCTCATTGCAGCACCGGAGAGCCGTGTCTGCCGGTTGATCCTGGGACGAAACACCTGACAGGCCAGCGGATTACTTTACGGACAAAAAACGGGTCCCTATCGCAATACCCTCGCCTCTGATCCTCACAACAAACGCCGAAGGACCGATCTTTCGGCGTTTGTTGTATTTACTATCCTGTTGCTGAAGGACCTAAAATTGTTGCGGTTTACAAAGATTATCCTCTTTGACGGCGCTTCGTCCGCAATTTTTACAAAAATAGCGTGCGGGACTGATGAGTTTAATAAATTCCAAAGTATTTGATTTTATATAACCTTCTTTCTCAAGCGCACACAGGGTTTTTTCTTTTTTATCGCTCATGGTCACTCCTTTCTTTGATGAAAGTCAGTATTTTTTAAGAGTAAGATCAAAACCTGCAGATTCAAGTCATGTCCATGTCTGGAAGATATCAAGGGCCGGATGGATTCGCTTCAGGATGCGACAAAAAAAACCTGGCCGGATAAGACATGGCAAACATTGTGCGCTTGACTCCGGGCATATTTTGATGCACCAATACATGGGTTGAGGGAGATATCTCAGATACCGGGGAGATTTAAATAGAATGCAAACGCTTGAAATTAAAGGTTCCGCCAGAAAATCCACCCTACTGGTGGGCGAATCCATAGAGAATCTGCCGGCTTATATACCGGCGGAGAAAACCATCATCATTACGGACACCAATGTGAAGGCGCTATACGGCCACCGCTTTCCCAAATGTCCGGTTGTCACCATCGGTACAGGGGAAAAAATAAAAACCCTGGAGACGGTCAACCGGATATTCAAGAATCTGGTTGAAATGGAAGTTGACCGTTCCGCTTTTATTCTAGCCATCGGGGGAGGCATCGTATGTGATATCGCCGGGTTTGTCTCATCGACCTATCTCAGGGGCATCCGGTTCGGCTTTGCGGCCACTTCATTGCTGGCGCAGGTGGATGCCAGTGTTGGTGGAAAAAACGGCGTGAATTTCAGTGGCTATAAAAATATGGTTGGCGTTTTCAATCAACCCGAGTTCGTTATCTGTGACATGCATCTGCTCAAAACGCTGCCACAAAAGGAGATTCACTGTGGTTTCGGGGAAATCATCAAACACGCCGCCATTGCCGACGGCGGCATGATGGAAACACTCAAGACCGACCGTGAAAAAGCGCTCTCCCTGGACCATGCAGTAATGGAACAGCTTGTCCATAAATCGGTGGTGATAAAATCGACTGTGGTCAACAGAGATGAAAAAGAACAAGGGGAACGCCGCATCCTCAATTTTGGACATACATTCGGCCATGCCTATGAAAAAATATACCAGGTATCCCATGGTGAAGCCGTGGCAATGGGGATGGTGGTCGCGGTAAAATTATCTGTTAAAAGTGGGTTATTATCCGTTGATGACTGCACAACATTGATAAATCTGATCGAAAGCTACAGGCTCCCCACTAAATTGCCCGTGGACAGCGTGTTGTTGATGGATGCCATCAAGAGAGACAAAAAACGGGATGGCCACCGCATCCATTTCATTCTGCTCGATCGGCTTGGTCATGCCGTCATCCGCGATTACGATATCTCCGACATCCAACGGGATCTGGAGGCTCTGCCGTGACACCACGAGAATCCATTTCCCAAGGTATGGTACGGTTCTGATGGTCGGGATTAAACCAGATTCGGGTACACCTCCAGCAACCGGTTGCCGAGCATCTCTGACAAACGCTTGAATAGAATTACCTCGTTGGCCGGATCCTTCTCCAATATCCCGAGAAATTGTTCCCGGTCGACCTTTAGCAGATGGGTTTGTTCCAGGCATTGTGCTGAAGCGGAGAAGCTTTTACCGCCGATAATGCTTGACCACCCGATAATTTCACCCGGATGCCTTGCCACATAAACGGTTTGGCCGACATCGCCGATGCTGAGTTGTACCCGGCCTTTGATGAGAATAAAAAAACTATAGGCCGGGGCACCCTCGCGAAACAGCCAATCGCCCTCCTCACTCGTTTGCCGTGTGGTCGTCTCCATTGCCTCCTGGACGAATTCCTTGCTCATACCCCAGAACAAATCACCTTGTTTTAAATACATGGTGCTGCCTCCTTTTTACTTTCTGTGCGTTCGAGGAAATGGCCCATCGGACGACATCCGGCCGGAAATGCTGTTACTTGCCGTCTGAAACCGTGAGGCCAGTGAATAAATACCTGAATCTTGCATATGAAAGCCTCCAACACGTGTAAGATTCAGGAAATAACATTGTGAACATCAAGAAGGGCTCAACCGAGGGGAAATCAGTGGAACTGACCATAAGGCTGGAACGAACAGCGCTCAGTTCTGGATCGGTTCAATATTATCCGAAGACCGGCGACGATCAATTGTCATGCTGATATTATAAATTTACCGGTTGGGCCAAGCCCCTGTCAACAGAAAAGAAGGAAGGGGCCGGGGCAACCTCATTTGAAATCGGCTCAGATTTTTTATGCTTTCATTTTTAAGAGAAGACCGTGATAATGCCAACTTAAAAATGACAAACGGGGGGACTCTGTCGTTTGACAATCCCCCTTATTCGGGGTTTTCCTTTAAAGGGATAAAATGGTACGGACGATCCTTCGATGAAAAAATTGAAAATCTGCTTTCTTGAGCCTTTCTTTGGTGGGTCCCATGAAGATTTTGCCACCGGGCTGTCCGCATCCAGCCGGCATGATATCCGTTTGTTCACCATGCCCGCGCGGTTCTGGAAATGGCGTTCCCGGGGAGCCGCACTCCATTTCATCCACAAGCTCGGCCGCGTTGATCGTTTTGATGGGATAATGGCTTCAGATCTCTTGAACCTTGCGGATTTCAAAGCCCTGGTACGCGGCACCTGCCCGCCGATCATGGTATATTTCCATGAGAACCAGCTTTCCTATCCCCTGGCGTCCGGTGAGCGCATGGATTATCAATTCGGCTTCACCAATATTACAACCGCCTTGACGGCCGACCGGATCCTCTTTAATTCGGCTACCCATCTCAATTCCTTTCTGGATCGTCTGCCCGGCTTTTTATCCATGATGCCGGATTATCGACCGAATTGGGTTGTCGATGCCATTGACCGAAAAGTCCGGGTCCTGCATCCGGGCTGCCGGTTTTCATCGAAAGATGAGGTTCGAATCGATGATGATGACCAGCCACCGTTGATCATCTGGAACCACCGGTGGGAATTTGATAAACAGCCGGCCCGGTTCTTTCAGGTCCTCGACATGCTTGTGGAGAAAGGGATCGATTTCCGATTGGCGCTGCTAGGCGAAAAGTATCAGAAAATCCCCGGAGAATTCGAATTGGCAAGAAAACGATTTCATCCCTATATTGTCCAATACGGGTACGTGGACGCCAAAGCCGATTACTTTAATTGGCTTAAAAAAGGGGATATCGTCATCAGTACCGCGCAACAGGAAAATTTCGGCATCTCAGTGGTCGAGGCCGTGCGCCATGGGTGCATGCCGTTTTTACCGAACAGGTTGAGCTATCCCGAAATCATACCGGCAGAACATCACGGTCAGGTATTATACGATTCCCGGGACAGTCTGCTGGAGAAAGTCATTGCCTTCTTTTCCAATCCTTCCCGATACAACACGTTGCGACGGCTGTTGTCCCGCGACATGGGTAAATATGCCTGGGAAAAAATGGCACCTTTGTATGACCGGGAATGGCAGGAGCTGATCGGAGGCGATCAGGTGAAGCGCACCAATGCCTGATATGGCGTGATATAAGCCGGAAGCATCCATCACCGGCCTCTGGGTGCCCGGAATAAAAGCATTAGTCATTGACATGGCCGGGCAAACTTCGTTATGGATTACAGTTTGTTCGGAACAAAAAAAGATATATCCCATTTGAATGTCAAAAGTTAATCAAACCCTAAAGGAGGCAACATGTCCGTGGAAAAAATCGACTATTCTGAGGATATCGATCGCCTGGTGGCCGTTTTCGATACCACTCATGGTGAATTTGAAATCGAGTTATACGCCAAGGAATGCCCGGAAACCGTATGGAATTTCATCAACCTGGCAGAAGGGCGCCAGGAGACGACAAGGGGCGGCAATTACTATGACGGCCTGGACTTTCATCGCATCATCAATGGATTCATGATCCAGGGTGGCTGTCCGTTCGGCAATGGTACGGGTGGTCCGGGGTATCAGTTCAAAGATGAATTCGACCCGAACCTGAGGCATGACAGTGAAGGTATTTTGTCCATGGCCAATGCCGGTCCGAATACCAATGGCAGCCAGTTTTTCATCACCCTGGGTCCCACACCCCATTTGGACAACCGGCATTCGGTGTTCGGAAAAGTGGTGAAAGGGCTGGATGTGGTGATGAAAATCGGTGGTGTGAAAACCGGTTCCGCGGACAAGCCGGTAGAGCCGGTCAAAATCAACACGGTACGCGTTAATCGATAGGACATAACGGCAAATTCGGTATCGCCTTGCATCCGCACAAAACCGCTGACCACCCTACCATTCATTGAACTCTGCGGTTGATCAAGAAGGAGAGTGTATTTCATGATTAGTTTAAAATCCATTGATCTGTCTAAAAAAAAGGTAAGCAATCTGGTGGTGCCGGTATGCGAAGACGCCCCCATCCATGACCGGAAAGCGCTCCTCTCCCTCATCGAACAGGCCAGGATCATCGGCAATTTCAAAGGAGGCGCAAAAGAAGTCCTCACCTTATATGATGTTCCCGGCGCCAAGGTTCACCGTATAACCTTCATCGGCCTGGGGGAACTCAATAAAATCGACCTTGAGAAATTGCGGGTTTTTACCGGTAAGGCGGTAAGATTGAATGCCGATGACAAGCAAACGCAATTAACCATCGCCGCTCCGGTACCTGCAAAATTAGGTGTGGCACCCGATGATTTGTTCACCAGCCTGTGTGAAGGCGTGGTGCTGGGCAATCACACGTTCAGCGTATACAAAAAGAGTGAAAAACCCGGTCTGAAAAAAGCGGATATTTTGACAACGGCGGACCTGGTGAAGGCTTGCGGGACCGTGCCTGAAAAAACTTCAGCTATATGCAGGGGCACCATCCTCGCCAGGGACTGGGTAACGACACCTTCAAATGATAAAAAACCGGCCACATTGGCCACCAGTATCAAATCCGCAGCATCAAAGACGGGCCTTAAGGTGACGGTGCTGGATGAGAAAGAATTAAAGCAGAAAAAGTTCGGTGCCATGCTGGCTGTCAGCGCCGGCAGCAACAATAAGCCCCGTTTGGTCATATTGGATCACAAACCAAAGAAAGTCGTAAAAACCATCGTGCTGGTGGGCAAGGGCGTCACTTTTGACAGCGGTGGTATCAATTTGAAGCCCAGCGCCGGCATGGAACTGATGAAGTCGGATATGGCCGGTGCAGCGGCAGTGGCCGGGACATTGATCAGTATAGCCACCCTTAAACCCGATGCACGGGTTATCGGTGTTCTTCCCCTGGTGGAAAATATGCCCTCGGGAACCGCCACACGGCCTGGCGACATCATCACCAGCTTTGCCGGAAAAACTGTGGAGATCGGCAATACAGATGCCGAAGGACGCCTGATCCTTGCCGACGCCATTGCTTATGCGAACAAGATCTATAAACCGGATACGATAATAGACATGGCCACCTTGACCGGGGCTTGTGTGATGGCACTGGGAGAGAAAATAGCGGGCGTTTTCACGCACAACGAAAATCTGGCCCGGCAAATCGTTGCGGCCGGTGGGCATACCCAGGAACGCTGCTGGCAAATGCCCATGCCAGATGATTACAGGGAATACATGAAAAGCAAGTTCGCCGATATCTGCAACATGAGCAGCAGCAGATGGGGAGGGGCGATTACAGCCGCCTTGTTTTTATCGGCGTTTGCCGAGAGTGTGTCCTGGGCGCATATCGATATTGCCGGAGTCGCCTATTCGGATAAAGGATCGGACTATTGCGGACCTGGGGGAACCGGTTTCGGTGTACGTCTGCTCAATCGGGTCATTGAACAGATGCTTGTCTGACAAACGGATATACGTTGAAATGGATTTCCGACATCGCCGGTACCATGGTGTGACCGTGATACCGGCGATGGTTTCGTCTCTTTTCCTGGCGGATCCCGCCCCTGTTACATGCCACCGATCTTTTCAGTCAATTCCGGCATAAAATCGAGAATGTCAGCCACAATACCCACATCCGCCACCTGGAATATGGGTGCCTTGGCATTTTTATTCACGGCAACGATAAAGGGTGACCCCTTGATACCGCCCAAATGCTGAAAGGATCCGCTGATCCCCATGGCCATATAAACCTTCGGTTTGACGGTCTGCCCCGAAGTACCGACCTGCCTGGATTTTTCCATCCATTTGGCGTCGACGATGGGGCGGGAACATGATACGACAGCGCCCATGGCATCAGCCAGTTCCTGGGCGATTTCCAGATTTTCCTCGTCTTCAATGCCGCGGCCGACAGATACCAGGATATCCGATTTGGTAATATCCACATCCCCCGTCTCCGCCTGGACGACCTCGAGGAAGGTTCTGTTCGCGGTAAGGTCACCGGCGTCACCGGACTTATCCACAAGTTGTCCGCCGGCGGATTTGCTTTCATCCGGCTGGAAAGATCCCGGCCGGCAGCTGATCACGGCACCGTCTCCGGCATCGCAGGTCACATGGGTGCTGGCCATACCGCTGTATTCCTGGCGGATGATCTTGATGGCACCGCCGTCCCTGCCCTCGATATCCATCGCATCGGAGACAAACGACGTATTCATTTTAATGGAAAGCCCCGGAGCGATATCCATTCCGAAGTGTTCATGGGCAATCAGGATAATTGATCCCCCCGGAATAATATTGACCAGCAGTTTTCGAATAACTTCGGCATTCGGATACGCCAATGCGGCATTATCTATTTTCCAGACCTCGTTGTAGGATGCAGTCAGGTCATTACAAACCGTATCCAGGTCGGCACCGCTGCCGGTGACCACAGCGATCAACGAGGCATCGGCATCTATTTTTTTTGCCGCAGATATCAGTTCTAAAGCCGTATCGTCGGCAACCCCACCTTTGTGTAATATATATGCAAATATCTGAGACATTATTTCAAACCTCCTTTGGCCTTTAAGTGTTCGATCAGCTTGTCGATAATCTCCTCGGTGCTGCCTTCGAGAATCTCGGCGCCATCGCCCATTTCAGGCACAAAATAGTCCATCCGTTTCACCTTGGCTCCGGTTTCCCCAACCGCATCGGCGGGAAGTCCCAGGTCGGCGACCCCATGGACCGGTATATCCACTGAAGCCACCTTGCGGATTCCACGGATACCGACATAGCGGGGTTCATTGATACCGGTTTGGATTGAAAGCACACACGGCAGGCCGATTTCACTCATCTCCTGGTTCCCACCTTCGATCTCACGACCTATTTTTAATGTCGAGTCGTCCACGACGTCAATGAGATTGACCAGTGATGCATAGGGTAAATCCATCATTGCCGCCAGCATGCCACCCACCTGCCCGGCACCGTCATCCGCCTGGGCGCCGGTGAGGATCAGGTCGTATTTACCTTTTTCGATCTCGGCCTTGAGGATAGCGGCCACACCTTTTCCATCCGAATTTTCAAACGCGTCATCGGACAACAGAATCCCGTTATCGGCTCCCATGGCCATTTCACGCCGGAGAACTTCCTCGGACTCTTCATCACCCACGGTGACGACGGTCACCGATCCGCCCACTTTATCACGGATCTGGATAGCCTCTTCAACCGCATAATTATCCCATTCGTTGACCGAATATACCAGGTCATCTCTTTCGATGTCGGTCCCATCACCCTTTACCTCGATCTCATTTTCGGCGGTATCCGGGACTCTCTTTACACACACTAAAATCTCCATCTTTTACCCTCCGTACTTTTATTTGATGACTATATCCTGTGACCTTAATCGTATTATTTCACCAGATGTGCATCGATCAACTCCGCAAGATCGATGGCTTCCATCTTCCCTTCCAGACCTGCCACCTTGATGGCATCTTCCATATTGACCAGACAGAACGGACACGCCGTGACAATAACATTGGCACCGGCTTCTGCGGCCATTTCGACCCTTAACACCCCCATCCGCTGCTCTTCCTCGGGTTCGTAAAACAGCATGAGTCCGCCGCCGCCGCAGCAAAAGGAACGATCCCGGCACCGTTCCATGTCCACCCGTTTCAAACCCGGAATCGCATCCAGCGCGGTCCGGGGATCTTCGTACAAACCGTTATGGCGCCCGAGATAACAGGGATCATGGTAGGTATAGACCTTGTCACCTTCACCATTACCGGCACTATGGAGTTTTAAGGTGCCTTCCGTTATTTTCCGGGTGATAAATTGGCTGATGTGTTCCACCGGTGGAAGGTCATTGTAATCGTTTTTCAACGCATTGTAGGCATGGGGGTCGGCGGTGACAATGCGGTTTGCCCCACTGGCCTGAATCGCATCCGTATTCTGATCTCTCAGATCCTGGAATAGCATCTCTTCTCCAAAGCGTCGGACTTCATGGCCGCTGTCTTTTTCAGCCTTACCGAGAATACCGAAATCCGTACCGGTGGACGACAGGATCCTGGCTGTGGCCTGACCGATCTTCTGCATCCGGTCGTCAAAGGAGGTGATGCTGTCCACGAAATACAGGGTATCGGCGCCGGTCTTGCCGTCAAGAATTTTAACCGGTAAATCTTCACCCAGTTCCTTGGTCCATTCCACCCGTTTTTTCTCCAATTTACCCCAGGGGTTGCCTCTTTTTTCCAGGGCGCTGAGGGGTTTCTGCAAGGATTGCGGCACGTTGCCTTCGTCCACCATGCCCCGCCGCAAATCCACCATTTTGTCAATGTATTCAATACCGATGGGACATTCCTGCTCACAAGCGCCACAGGTTGTGCAGGACCAGATTTCATCTTCGTCGTATATCGTACCGATGAGATCCTCACTTTGCCTGAAATTTGCACCATACGGATAGATGGGATAATTATTGAAAACAAGATCCCGTCCCTTGATGGAGATAAACCGCGGTGACAATGGACGGCTCACCGCATTTGCCGGACAGTGGTCGGAACATCGGCCGCAATCCGCACAGGAATAGAAATCCAGGATGTGTTTCCAGGTAAAATCTTCCAGTTTTTTTACGCCGAATGATTCCAGGTCATCGAGTTCCGTATCCGTGATGCCGTGTTTCACCGGTTTTACGGTGCCGCGGTCAAGTCTCATGAAAAAGACATTGAAAATGGAGGTGATGACATGAAAATGCTTCCCGAGAGGCAAGAAACACAAGAAAAAGAAAAAGGTCAGGTCATGAATATAATAGGACAGGATATGTATGGCCTGAAGCCCGGACGTGGATGTATTGGTCAGCAATAGTTTAAAAAACCAGGTAAGGGTCAGGGGAGCGATAAACTCGGCATGCATGTGCTGCTGGATCCGGGCGGCCGCGAGACTCGCCTCGAATGCGCTCTCCGTGATCATCAGGGTGGAAATAAGACCGAGAACAAACAGAGCCTCACCCGTATGATCCTTTCCGTACTTTTCCGGAACACCATAGCGCGCGGGTTTGAACACACCGCGGCGGATGCCTGCAATGATACAGGCGACAAGTATCCAGGTCGCGGCATAATCTTTCAGGAGATTGTAGACAACACCAAGAAAGCCGTTAAAACCGGGCATGACAAAATCCGGATAGATTCCGATGACCACAAGGGAGATGGATCGGATGCTCAGAATCAGGAAACCGGCGAAAATGAAGATGTGCAGAACACCGGCCAGCATGTAACGCGGCTGGCGATACTGCAGCAGCCATATACGAATAAGGTTTCCGATCCTTTCCATCAATCGTCCGGTACGGGGATCCGGTGCGGATCTGATCAGCGGTGCCATTCTCAGGACCATAATATAGGTGAAGATCACCACACCGGCTAATGGAATAATGATTGAGAACAAAAACGTGGGCACAAATAGAAAAAAATACTTGGCTGGAGGAATCAACGCGCTTTCCATTATTTACTTTCCTTCTCCCTGATGCATGATAGATGACCACAATAAAATGAATGAACATTCACTCATTATCTACTAATTGCATTTATGTCTGTCAAGCTAAAACAACTGTCCGTTATTGATAGAAATTCAATATGAATAACATGAACTCCCGGATCAATTCGAAGGGCCCGGGTTTTTCGAAACCTCATTGCCGAATATCGCCTGCAAACTGAAAAATTGTCATTAACCACTGTTTTTATGGAATAAACAAATATCGTCCAAGGTGAAAGGGTCGAATAAAATATCGAAACACCCTAAAACTTTCGGTTCACGTCGTCAAGTTTTTATCCGGAACGGAACCCGGTGGTGATGGCTTTTTTACACTAATGATATGAGAATAGTTCGGACTGCCCACCTGATTGGAAAAACTATGATCCGATGAACCGGCACGGTGGTTATTGTTGAAATAACCAATAGATTTTCTTGACAAAATTCCAGATGCCGACTAAAGATGAATTTGATTCCCATCGTCAAGTCCTGAACGAGCAGCATCGGTTTTTTCCGGGCTTTCATTTGCCGGTGTTCCATCTGATTTACTGCATTTACTGCGGAAAAACAGACTATCGCACGGGCACTCGCCCGGGCAGCGGCGAATAATGGCCCCCTTCACTTCCTCTGAAGCGGAGTTGACAATCACCACAGGACACAAGGAGGTTTTTGTGGCAAATCAAACCAATTACGCGGACAGACCATGGCTTGCCAATTATGATAAGGGCACACCGGCGAATATCGACTATGAGAAAACATGTCTGCCTGAATTCCTCAAACGATCGGCCGAACAATTTCCGGACAAGATGGCACTTAGTTTTCAAGGGTATGAAATTACATACCGGAAGCTTGATGAAATGGTCGACCGTTTTGCTTCGGCATTGACCGGATTCGGTATCAAACAGGGGGACAGCGTAGCGATTCATCTGCCCAATGTAATACCCTGCGTGGTGAGCTACTACGCTATCTTGCGGATCGGGGCCATTGCGGTAATGAACAATCCCCTATATGCCGATCGTGAGCTCGAACACCAGTTTAACGACTCCGGCGCCAAGATTCTGATTACACTGGACCTACTTGGCAACCGGATGATCGACCTCCGCCCCAGGACCAAGATAAAACAGATCATCTATACCAGCATCGGCGATTATCTGCCGTTCCCCAAAAATCTATTGTTCCCCCTGGTGGCGAAAAAGAAAAAGCTGGCGGCAGCGGTAAAACCGGCGGAGAAGGTATACAAATGGAAAAATATCATTGCTGCAAGCACGGCAGCGCCGCCATCCGTCAAGTTGTCGTTCGATGACGTGGCCATGTACCAGTACACGGGCGGCACCACCGGGGTGTCCAAAGGTGTCATGCTCACGCATTCGAATTTGAGCGTCAATGTCCAGCAATGTTCCTGCTGGTTTCCGGATCTGGGAACGGATGAAATCATGCTGGGCGCCCTGCCGTTTTTCCATGTTTTCGGACTCACCGTGGCGATGAATTTTGCAATTTTCAAGGGGTGGAGCCATGTCCTGGTTCCCAAACCACAGCCCGACCAGCTGCTGGAGGCCATCACCAAAGGCCATGTTACCTTTGCACCGCTGGTCCCCACGATGTATATCGGCATCCTGAATCATCCGGATGTGGACAAGACCGACCTGACCTCCATCAAGGGATGCTTTTCAGGCAGTGCGCCGCTGCCCGTGGAAGTGATCAACGATTTCGAGAAACGTACCGGGGCGGTTATCGTCGAGGGATACGGGCTTACCGAAACCTCGCCCGTCACCCATGTCAATCCATTTGAAGGCGGCAAACGGAAAGTCGGCAGTATCGGTATTCCGCTCAGTGATACGGAACTGAGGATTGTCGACCTCAACGACGGTGTCACGGATATGCCGGTGGGTGAAAGCGGCGAGGTGTTGATTCGCGGACCGCAGGTGATGACAGGGTATTGGAACCGGCCCGATGAGACCGCCAAAACACTCTCGGATGAGGGGTGGCTGCACACCGGCGATATCGGGAAAATGGACGAAGACGGTTATTTCTACATCGTCGACCGGAAGAAGGATATGATCATCTCCGGTGGATACAATGTCTATCCCCGTGACATCGAGGAGGTCATCTACGAAAATCAAAAAGTGCTGGAGGCTACGGCCATCGGTATTCCTCACCCCAATAGAGGGGAAGCCGTGAAAGTCTTCGTCGTATTGAAAGATGGTGAGACCGCAACTCAGGAGGAGCTTATCGCCTATTGCAAAGGCAAGCTGGCGACATATAAACTGCCCACTGAAATCGAATTCCGTATCGAACTGCCGAAAACCAATGTGGGGAAAATACTGAAAAAGGATCTGCGTGCCGAAGAGCTGTCCAAGCGTGAATCAAATTAATTCACCATTGACTGGTGAATCCAGTAGTTATCGAAATACCAAAAAAAGCCGCGCCAATGGCGCGGCTTTTTTTCTTTGCAATTTGAGATTCCCCTTTTATTTGCCCCCGAAAGCATCCTCTGTTATGTCCACAGCGGCAGGGTGGGTGGCAAGAATTGAATCCATCTTACCTATGGTGATCGGCAGCATCACACTATTGAAAAATTGAGCGCTGCTGAGTTGACCTTCATAAAAAGCCGTATCTTTCTTCTTGGTCCCCTGCTCAAGTTTCTCAGCCGCCAGCACGGCTCTCCACATCAGCATCCACGCCATGAGGACATCACCGGATGCCTCCAAAAAAGGATGGGCAAAGGCAAAGGCCGCCAGCACTTTCGGACTCATGGCCGTGGCCCCTAAATGCATGGCCGTTTCAGCCAGTTTGTTGAGCGCGGCCTCGAGTTTGGCCGCATGCTCTTTCAGATGGTCCACCTGTTTGGCCTCGGCGATGGTCTTTTGTATTTCTGCCATCAGATCCAGAATCGGTTTACCTTTGTTCATACCCAGTTTTCGGCCCAGCAGGTCCATGGCCTGGATGCCGTTGGTGCCCTCATAAATCATGGTGATGCGGCAATCCCGAAGCAATTGTTCCTGGGGATATTCTTTAATATAACCATAACCGCCGTATACCTGTATACCATGACTGCAGACCTCCAGGGCTTTGTCGGTGACATACCCCTTGCACACCGGAATCAGAAGATCGATCAATCCCTGTAATCTGACTTTTTCCGTTTCATCGTCGGAAATCTGTATTTGGTCGCCCAGAAATCCCACATAATATAGGAGGCTGCGCATACCTTCGACATAGGATTTCATTGTGAGCAGCATCCGCCGGACATCCGGATGCTGAATTATCGGGACGGGCGGAGTGGACGGGTCCATCATTTGAAGAAGGTTTCGCCCCTGAACGCGCTCCCTGGCGTAATTGACGGCGTTCAAATAGGAGGCACTGGCGCAGGACAATCCCTGCATCCCCACCAGCAGGCGAGCCTCATTCATCATCAAAAACATGGCCCGCATACCCTTGTTCTCCTCTCCCAGGAGCAGACCCCGACATTGCCCTTTTCCACCAAGTGTCAGTGAACAGGTGGAATTGGCATGAATGCCCATTTTTTCTTCTATACCCGTACAAACCACATCGTTGGAACCGGCCAGCGACCCGTCCTCATTCACCCATATCTTGGGGACCAGAAACAGGGAGATGCCTTTCGTTCCGGCCGGCGCCCCCTCAATCCGTGCAAGCACCGGGTGGATAATATTTTCGGCGAGGTCATGCTCTCCGGAAGAGATGAATATTTTGCTGCCGGAAATAGAATAGGTACCATCATCGTTTTTCACCGCCGTTGCATTCAACGCCCCCACATCGGATCCGGCTTCGGGTTCGGTGAGGAGCATCGTACCGGTCCACTTGCCCGTGAACATATTTTTCAGGAACATCTCTTTTTGTTTGGGCGTGCCGAATTCTTCCACCAATTTGGCGGCACCGTGGGTGAGTCCCGGATACATCATAAAGGCATAGTTTGCCCCGTTGAAATAATCCCCGGCAGCCATCGAGACGGTTCTGGGCATACCTTGTCCGCCCCAGTCCGGGTCTTCCGGCATGGCCAGCCACTCACCTTCGAGAAACAGGTCCCACACCTTATGAAAACATTCGGGCACCGTTACCTTGCCCCCCTCAAAACGGCACCCCTCCTGATCACCGAGTTGCCGCGTCGGCAAAATTTCCTTGATGGACAGATTCCGGGCTTCGGATATGGTGAGATCGATGGTTTTTTTGTTAAACTCGGCGAACTTTTCGTGCTTGCTCAGCTCACCAACATTTAATTGTTCGTGAAGAACGAAATCAATGTCTCTTCGGTCGGCGATTAATTGAGCCATTTTTGTCTCCTTTATGTGACTTGATGAATGCTGCTCATGGTTATTGATTAAGTAATACCTGAATCTTGCATATGAAAGCCTCCAACACGTGCAAAATTCAGGTAATAACTGGATTACCCTTCTGTTCTTTCGGCAGGTGCCTCACTTTTACCGGGGATGCAACACCGTGATTGCCGATGCCTCGAATAATCAAATCCGCCAACGGATCCGCCATGGAAACCAGGTCATAGCTGCCATCGGTGTGTATCCATGAATTGATCACCTCGTCGATGGCACCGTTGATAAACCGTTTTACCAGGCCCAGATAGAGATCCCGCCGCATGGTACCGTCTTCCTGACCGAGTTCCACAAGTTCGGAGATGATATCGCGGTACAATTTGGATATCTTCCGGATCTGTTCCCCGGCGAGCCGTTTTTTCTGATGGGTTTCCGCCTGAAATACAATGGCCATATGCCGATCATTTTGAAATTCGTATAAATGGGTGTAGATGAGCCGGCGCAGCTTTTCCACGGCGGTGTCAACCTTATCCACTTCCTTCCTGAACCGCTGAAACACCTGACTTGTCTTAAACTCATAGAACTGGACTAAAATATCATCTTTATTTTTGAAATACAGATAGATCGTACCGTCAGCGACGCCTGCTTCCCCGGCAATTTGAGACACGGTGGACTGGTGAAATCCCTGTTCGGCAAACACCTTGATGGCGGCATTTAAAATGCGCTCGTATTTTTCCATGTTTTTGGGAGTGCCGATATGAAACCTCCTTTTGTACCAAAGTGAATGAATACTCATTCATTTATCATTGGCCGCCGATGATTGTCAAGCTGAATTGCAATTGTTCCCCTGCATGAAAAAATGCCGCACACGATTATATCAAATACGAAGGATATCCCGCATGAACCCATCCGTGTTCAGACCATTCCATCCGACACGCTGTTGAATGATCATTCATTTCCCGCCACGCCCGCCAAACCTGCAACGCGGCAGAATATAATTCAGATAATACTTATTGTTCATCTATTGACATCACAAAAAAAACAGGTTTTATTCACGCTTTGGATAATTTTGTTAGAATCGGCCTTAAATATATACCTTCGATTTATGGACCGATTACCGGAAATCATGCACCTGTTTTTTTTCTTGTAATTTGTAATGGATTCCGTAATGAATGTTATTCCTTTAAACAATACTGACCAATAGACACGGATTGGAAATCAAATATGGAGGTTTGTTTTTATGGCTGAAGAAGCGATTAAACTTGGCGGCAAGAAAAAAAGCGCCTTTATGGACAAGGTAAAAGAGCTGCTTCCCGAAGGAGGCAATCTGAACCTGTGCCTCACCTGCGGCGCATGCTCGTCCGGGTGCCCCGCCACTGGGTTGGAAGGTATGGATCCACGGAAATTCCTGCGGATGGCTGCCCTGGGCATGGACGAGGAGGTCACGACAACACCTTGGGTATGGTGGTGCAGCATGTGCCAGCGTTGCATATATGTTTGCCCGATGAAAATCGATATTCCTCAGTTGGTGTTTAATGCCAGAGCCGCATGGCCCAGGGAAGAACGCCCGAAGGGTATAGTGGGTTCATGTGACATGGCCTTGCGCAATGATACCTGCAGTGCCATGGGTGCCACCGAAGAAGATTTTCAGTTCGTCGTTGAGGACGTACTTGAAGAATATCAGGAATCCCAACCCGAATTCGCCGATATGCCGGCACCGGTCAATAAAAAGGGCGCCACCTTTTTCCTTAACCAGAATTCGCGGGAACCGGTAACCGAACCCGATGAAATGGTGCCCCTGTGGAAAATCCTACATCTGGCAGGCGCGGATTGGACTTATGGCACCAAAGGCTGGGCGGCGGAAAACTACTGCATGTTTATGGCCGACAATGAGAATTGGGAAAAGATCGTACGGACGAAAGTGAAGGCCGTGGAGGACCTTGAATGCAAGGTCTGGCTCAACACAGAGTGAGGGCACGAACTTTTCGCAGTCCGGGCCGGACTGAACAAATTCAAAATTCCGTATAACTTCGAGATCAAAAGCATCATTCAATATTATGCCGAGTGGATTCGTGACGGCAAATTAAAACCCTCCTCAGCGTGGAATGCCGAACGTCAAGTTAAATTCACTGTTCAGGATCCCTGCCAGCTGGTGAGGAAAACCTTTGGCGATCCGGTGGCCGAAGATCTCAGATATATCGTCAAGGCAGTGGTTGGAGAAGAGAACTTTGTCGAGATGCATCCCAATCGTTCCAATAATTTTTGCTGCGGCGGCGGCGGCGGTTTCCTGCAATCCGGATATCCGGATCAACGCCGGGCATACGGAAGTCTGAAAACCAAACAGATTCTTGAAACCAAAGCAGCGTATTGCATCACCCCCTGCCACAATTGTCATGCGCAGGTGCATGACCTGAGCGAACAAAATGAGCACGCGTGGCAAACCGTCCACCTGTGGACACTGCTATGCCTTTCTTTGGGAATTCTGGGACCCAATGAGCGGACTTACCTGGGCGAGGATCTGAAAGACGTGGATGTTTTTCATCCGGAGTCGGAAATGTAAACCTAAGAAACCGTCCATATAAATCATAAGAGCCCGGCAAAGGTGACCTTTACCGGGCTCTTTTATTTTCGGTTCTTCCCTGTTTCAGGCGGCTTTGGAGACTTTCACCGCACAGACTTTAAATTCCGGTATACCGGATACAGGGTCAAGCTGAGCATTGGTGAGTTTATTGGCGGCGGCCTCGGCAAAATGAAAGGGAATAAACACAGTACCATTCACCGCCATGGAACTGACCTTCACCCGCGCCGTGATATCCCCGCGTCTGGAAGCGACATTCACCATGTCGCCGTTCGCCAAACCATTGGCCTGGGCGTCTTTATCGGATATTTCCACAAAGCTTTCAGGTGACCGCTCATTCAATCCTTCGGTCTTCATTGTCATGGTGCCGGTGTGGTATTGGTACAGCACCCGGCCGGTGGTCAGGTACATGGGATAGTCCTCGTCCGCATGTTCCGACGGCGGCAGCCATTCGATGGCATGGAACATCCCTTTGCCGCGGGTAAACTGCTGGCCGTGTAAGATAGGTGTTCCCGGATGATCCGCGGTGGGACAAGGCCAGTGCAACCCTTCATGCTCGATCCGGTCATAGCTGATGCCCCCGTATGATGGCGTGACGGCGGCGATCTCCCGCATAATCTCTTCACTTGAACCATAGGACATGGGAAATCCCATGCGTGTGGCGATCTCACAGGTAATTTCCCAATCATATTTGACATCACCCGGTGGTTTGACGGCTTCCCGCACACGCTGGACCCGGCGCTCGGTATTGGAAAAGGTGCCCTCTTTTTCCGCAAAACACCGTGACGGCAATACCACGTCGGCCACCCGGGCGGTTTCGGTCATGAAAATATCCTGGACCACGAGAAATTCTAGATTTTTTATCGATTTTTCTGCATGATTCAAGTCCGGATCCGATACCAATGGGTTCTCACCGATGATATACAATGATTTGAACTCCCCATCATGGGCTTTTGGAATCATCTTGGTGACCGTCAATCCGACTTCCGTTGGAAGGCCTGTCACCCCCCATGCCTTCTCCATCTTCTGAATCGCATCCGCGTTGGTCACGGGCTGATATCCGGTCAGCACGTTGGGCAATCCGCCCATATCACAGGCCCCCTGGACATTGTTTTGTCCCCTCAGAGGATTCACCCCGCCCCCGGCAATCCCGAGATTACCAGTCAGCATGGCCAGATTGGCCAGGGATTTAACATTATCGGTGCCGGTGATATGCTGTGTAATCCCCATGCAATAAAGAATGCTGCCGGCTTTCGCCGACGCGAACAGTTTGGCGGCTGCAACAAGCTCCCGGGCGGGAATGCCGGTAATACTTTCAACAAATTCGGGTGTATATTTCTCCACCGTTGCCTTCATTTCCGCAAAGCCTTCCGTGCGGGCGTCTATGAACGCGGTGTCGTGGAGGTTTTCGTTGAGTATTACATGCATCATCCCATTGATCCAGGCCACATCCGTACCCAGGTTCTGACGCAACCAATGGTCTGAGAACTCGGTGATCTTAATACGCCGGGGATCGACGACAATCAGTTTCGCCCCTTTGAATGCGACCGCCCGCTTGACCACCGAAGAGAGCACGGGATGGTTTTCGGTGGTATTGGAGCCGGTAATCAGAATCACATCAGCTGTTTCAATATCCGCAATGGTGTTTGTCATTGCGCCACTTCCGAAAGCTGCGGCCAGACCGGCCACGGTTGAGGAATGTCAGAGACGCGCGCAATGATCGATATTATTGGTTTTCAACACCGCACGCGTAAACTTATGAGCGATGTAATTTTCCTCGTTGGTAACCCGCGCGGAAGTCAGGACCCCCATGGTATCCGGCCCATGGGTATCGCGGATGGTTTTGAACCGGTCGGCGACCAGGTCTAACGCTTCATCCCAGGAGGCCTCCCGGAATTCACCGTTCTCTTTAATAAGCGGTGAGGTGAGCCGTTCTTCCGAATTAATAAAATGATATCCGAATCGTCCTTTCACACACAGGCTGCCGTAATTGGGCACGGCATCGGGCATGCCCGTGACGCTGACCACCCGGTTGTCTTTAACATGCAACAGGAGCTGACAACCGACGCCACAATAGCTGCACGTGGTCCTGACCTTCGTGGTTTCCCAGGGCCGGACCTTGTACCGGACATCTTTTTCCACCAGCGCCCCCACCGGACATGCCTGAACGCACTCACCGCAGAACACGCAGTCGGAATCTTTTAGGGGTCTGTCACCGGCAGCGATGATTTTACTATCGGGTCCACGGTAGCCGAAATTGATGGCATTGTTCACCTGAATCTCGTTGCACGCCTGCACGCATCGACCGCACTGGATGCATCGGGAAAAATCACGGACGATAAACGGGTTGACCGTCTCCATGGGATAGCGTGTCTCCGTGGCGGAGAATTTCTCGCCGGACACCTGGTAGCGGTATGCCAGATCCTGTAAACGGCAATCCCCCCAGACCGGGCATAGTTCGTCACTGTTGTCATCTTTGGCGACCTGGAGCTGAAACCGGGTCCAGTCTTTTCCATCCGAACCACGCACGGCACAGTTATGATTACCCGACGACAGCATCAATTGAAGGATCAATTTACGGGCTTCCACAACCTTTGGGGATTCAGTGAGCACTATCATCTGATGTACGACTGGTGTGGAACATGCCGGCATAAGGGTCCTGGCATTCTCAACCTCAACCACACAGATGCGGCAGGCACCCGTGGGAGCGGCTCCCTTGAGGTGACACAAAGTCGGGATATCAATGCAATGACGGCGGGCTACTTCCAGGATGGTTTCACCGGTTTCAAAAGGGAAAACATTCCCGTTAATCGTTATGGTACGTTTGGTGTCCATGGCAGGTCCGGCTCCTTTGCATAAGCGATGGTACGGTCAGGGCTTTCCGGTTTCACGTAAGCTACCGCAAACTATCGGTTTTCAGTCCGTAGATCAAGTAATTATAGCAGCTTATCTACCTATAGGAAGTTCATTATTTTGTCAATCCATGAAATCCGGCGGAAAACATTCCGGTGAACGATCACTACCTGGTGATAGGCAAGGCTGCCCAGTATACTGCCGACTCCATCCGCCACCAGATCCAGGACATCGGCGTGGCGGACGGAAACAAAGGATTGATGAATTTCGTCGGTCAAACCATAGAGAGTGGAGGACAATATGCTCAAAACGATCAGAAGCAATGGTGACCGGGATAATTTACCCGTATTGCGATAGGCCCTGAAAAACAGGGTTGCCAATAGGGCGTAGGCGGCGATATGCAGCAGCTTGTCCCCGAAATCAATAACCGGGACGACACGCGGTGTGGAAAATCCGGACTGGACGAAGATGAGTGCGCATAAAACGATCACCGGCCACCAGTAGAAAAAGCGGGTCCGGTTGTGTCGCCTCATCCGACGAATCAGGATTTCACCGGCTGTTCTTCGGTGAAGTCAATAGTCTGTTTTCGTTCGGAAACATGCGTGGTCACCGTGCTTAAAAATGCGTCGCGGTCGACCCCCATACGGACCTTGCCGTCTAAAGTTCTCACCGAATATGTGCCGGCGGCTTTCTCTTTTTCACCGCAGGTGAGAATCAACGGGATATTGTGAAGCTGTGCTTCACGCACTTTCCGGTTGAGGCTTTCCGTACGGTCATCCACCTCACAACGCAGCCCGATGGCTTCCAAATCGGATTTCACCTTCTCGGCAAATGCCACCAGGTCGTCGTTGATCGGTAACACCATGACCTGCACCGGAGCCAGCCACAATGGGAATTTCCCCGCATAATGTTCAACGAGGATCCCCAGAAATCTTTCGATGGAACCGAAAACCGTCCGGTGAATCATGATGGGGCGATGCTTTTCATTGTCATTGCCGATATAGGAAAGATCGAACCGTTCCGGCAGGGACATGTCCAACTGGATGGTACCGCATTGCCAGGTACGGCCCAGGGCGTCTTTGATGTGCAAGTCGATCTTCGGTCCGTAAAAAGCGCCGTCCCCTTCGTTCAGTTTATAGGGCTTCCCGTATGCTTCCAGGGCTGATCGCAATCCTTCCGTGGCCACCTCCCACTGCTCGTCCGTGCCGATGGATTTTTCCGGTCGGGTGGACAATTCCAGATCAAATCCGAGACCGAAGGTGCTGTACATCCGTTCTTCAAGCCGGAGGAGGTTTAAAATTTCAGATTGAATCTGCTCGGGCACCATGAAAAGGTGTGCGTCATCCTGATGAAAGGCGCGAACCCGAAACAAACCGTTCAACACACCAGACAGCTCATGGCGGTGCACAAGGCCGATCTCGGCGGCCCGAATCGGCAATTCCTTATACGAATGCGGTTTGGTGCTGTAAAGCAACATTCCACCAGGGCAATTCATGGGCTTGATGGCGTATTCCAGATCATCAACGGTGGTGGTATACATGTTTTCTCTGTAATTTTCCCAGTGTCCGCTTTTTTCCCAAAGGTTCCGGCGGAGCGCAATGGGTGTTTTGGTCTCCACATATCCTGCCCGGCGATGTTCAAACCGCCAATAGTCCAGTAGGGTATTCCACAATACCATTCCATTGGGATGGAAAAACGCCATGCCCGGCGCCTCATCATGAAAGCTGAAGAGTTCCAGGGCCGCACCGATTTTGCGATGATTGCGCTTTTTGGCCTCTTCAAGAAAATTGAGGTACTTTTTCAACTCTTTTTTATCGAAAAACGCGGTGCCGTAGATCCGTTGGAGTTGCTGTTTGGATTGATCGGCGCGCCAATAAGCGCCGGAAACCTTCATCAGTTTGATGGCTTTGACAAACCCGGTGTGCGGCACATGGGGGCCGCGGCACAGATCCGTAAAGTCCCCCTGCTCGTAAAAAGAGATGGTTCCGTCTTCAAGCTCGGAAATCATTTCAAGCTTATAGGGCTCGTTCCGGTAGAATTCCAGGGCATCGGCCTTGGACACTTCCCGGCGTTGGATCTGTAGTTTGGCTTTAATGATTTTTTTCATCTCGGCTTCAATTTTGGCAAAATCATCCTCCGAGACAGGTACCATGTCGATATCGTAGTAAAAACCATCCTCCACAACAGGCCCGATAGTCAACTTGGCCTCCGGGAAAAGATGCATGACGGCCTGGGCCATCACATGCGCAGCGCTGTGGCGCATAATTTCAAGCGCCTTATCATCCCTGGTGGTCACCAGCCGGACATTGCAGTCGGCCGCTATAGGCGCAAAGAGATCTTCCAGTTCGCCATCACGCTCCATGGCCACTGTCTGTTGTGCCAAACGCTCGGAAATACTCATGGCCACATCGTACCCGGTGGGGGTGTTTTCAAATTGTTTGACGCTGCCGTCAGGCAAGGTGATATTGGTCATCTTTTATCTCACTTTTAAAAAAAGGTTGTGATTTTTTAGTAAAAAATGTATCCGACGTATTATGGATGCGAGTCAACAATTAAGTAAAAAGGGCCAACGGGTCAAGAAAAAAAAAGGGGACGCACCTCTCGATGCATATCAATTCATCGAATCCCGGAAGGACCTGACCATTCTTGCCAAAGCCCTCGAAACGGCAACTGCGATAGCCGTGGATATGGAAGCCGACTCCATGTACCACTATAAGGAGAAGGTCTGCCTGGTTCAAGTATGTGCCGACAATATTCATGCCGTCATCGACCCGATTAAAGTATCCGATCTCTCACCACTGAAAAAGATTTTTGCCCAGCGGGGAATCCGGAAAATTTTCCACGGTGCCGATTATGATGTGCGGTCCTTGTATCGCGATTTTAAGCTGACCATCAACAATCTGTTCGACACCCAACTCGCCAGCATGTACCTGGGAACCAGGGAAACCGGTCTGGATGCCGTTCTTCATCAACGCTTCGGCGTAAGGCTCAACAAGGCATATCAGAAAAAAAATTGGGCGCAACGTCCCCTCCCCGAGGATATGATCAAATACGCCTCCGAGGATGTCCGGTATTTAATTCCGCTGGCCGACATGCTCCGGGAGGAACTGGACCACAAGAACCGATTATACTGGGTCGAAGAAGAATGCCACAAATTGAGCCATGTCAGACCGGCCATGAACAATGATGCCCCATTGTTTCTTAAATTCAAGGGAGCGGGTCGCCTGAAACCGAAACAACTGGCAATACTGGAAGCATTGCTACAGGTACGCGATGCCATTGCCCGCGAAAAAGACAGACCGCATTTTAAAATTTTAAGCAACACCTCGCTGCTGAAAATTGTCCATGAAACACCAACCACACTGGCAAACCTTCAAGCCATGAATGTCATCAGCCAGAAACAATTCGACATGTATGGGAGATTGCTTGTGGCCGCAGTTCGGAAAACCAGGAAAAACCAGTCGGACAGCCTTCCGGTTTATCCTAAAAAAAAGGCGCCGCGCTTATCGCCCCGCGTCCCGGGACGCATACGCGCCATTAAAAACTACCGGGACAAACAGGCGAATCGGTTTGCACTGGATCCCGCGCTGTTGATGAACAAGGCATTGATGAGCACCATTGCCATTTCCAACCCAATGGATATAAGCGCTTTACGCACCATAGAAGAAATTAAAAAATGGCAGATAAAAGAGTTCGGCAAGGATATTGTATTTATCCTGCGGGGATTGCATAATGGTCGATAATGCGGCCGCTATCCTGCTGACAAAATAAAAACCGGATTGTATCTGATTGTCGCTTTTTTACACTGAGTTCCGGGCACCGGGCAAAAACTTCTCGTATAGTTCCCTTTCGGCTAATCCTGCATTATAGTAGTGAATAGTACAAATTCATTGTCAAATTCTTGACAGCATTTTGATTTCTCTCACACCAAGTGAAATTGAGCACAATTCAGCGATAAAAGCACTTTAAGGCATGGAATCAAACTGCCGGTACCAATTGATGGGCGATGGCGTCACGCCGGCATAAAAACAAGGCATACATCTTGCTTTAACCCATATCAGATAGATCGGACATAACAGACAAAGGTCCCATTGTCGGCTATAAAAATATTTATAATCGATTTTAATATCATACCAGTCTCAAGAAGATAACAACCGGTGATCTGAAAACCGGAAAAAGATCCATATCGAAACAGGCAGGCTTTCATTCCAAAATCCTAATCAAATGACGGGGGATAAGATGGCAAAAAACAAGAACGCAACCTTAGCACACCACCTTTCCGAAGTAAAAAAGGGGAATCGAAGATTTGAAAACGCATTTCAGGGTGTGGCCAGGATGATCCTTGACGAAGAAATCAGTAAAGTGGTTGTAAACGGAAAAACAACCTATGATTTCAGTATCTTCCGGACAGGAAAAAAACATGTCATCGGAATGTATGATGAGATCAACAGTTTTGTTTCCTTTGTCAAGGACGCGGCGGAGAATGGGTCCTCCCAGGAGATGGCCTATGTTCTGGTAGGTGAACCGGGAAATGGCAAAACCTTTTTTGTGGAATTTCTTTGCACCAAATACAGGTCCTTCCTGGCCCAGGACAAAAATCGCAAATACACTTTCAGATTCAAGGATATGTCACCGCTCGGTCATTACGGCCGCATCCAGGTCATTGAATCCCAGACTTACGAAGACCCCATGGTCCTTGCCATGAACCTTTTCGATGATCCGGATAAAAACAAGGCGTATTTGGAGAGCCAGTTCGGCTTTTCCACGGACGATATCGAAAAAATGTACGACAACTACCGTCCCCTCGGCGCCTGCAGCGGCTATATCTGGAACGACATCCGGGGCCACGCCAATGATGTTCTGGATGATATGTTGAAATTTATCGAAATCATCCCCGTGCCCCTCACCGAAAGTCTGGGCACGGTCACCGGCAAGTATCCGGCGAAGGATAAAATCACCTCTTCGGCGGTGGACCTGTTGGGAGAAGAGTCCATCCAGAGGCTCCTGCATATTACCGACACCAACAATCCGTATCGTTTTGATCTGCGACGCGGCGCACTGGCTCGTGTGGCCGGGGGCGGCATACACTTTTCAGACGAGATTTACAAAAACAAAAAAGACCTGGTTCAGGTATACCTGGGTGTAATTCAAAACCGGAATATTGAAATAGATGGTTACAAGTGGCCCATCGACACCTTGATTATCGCCACCAGTAATAATTCGGAGTTCAACCGGTTCCTTGAAGAAAAAGAAGAAGCACCCATCGTTGACCGTTGCCGAATCTGCTACGTCTCCCATAACACGAACTACAAATTGCAAACGGACCTGACGGTCTATACCATCGGCAACGAAGCCCGGACAACGCTGACCCACGAAGCCCTGCATCAGGATCCCAATTTGAATTATGCAGCCTCGGTGGCGGTGGTGCTCAGCCGTCTGCCCCGATCCGAAAAGCTGACCACCATTGAAACCATGAAACTGGCCGCCGGGGAAGTGGCTGGCGAGAAAAGCATTAAAACGCTTGCGGAAGTCATCGATCTGCTCAACCAGGAACCGGATATCACCAAACGTTTCGGGCAGAAAGGCCTTGGCCAGCGAAACCTCGGGCGTGCGGTTCAATTATTGATTGAGAGCAGTGAGACCAATGAAGGGCAGTGCATGTTCGCCTATGATATTTTCAGATCGGTCGAACGGGTGATTCTGGATTATGTCACGGATTCCAATGACCGCATAAAATACCTTGAAGATCTGAAAAGCGCCAAGGGCCTGTATCGTGAACGCATCATGACGGAAATGTTCAATGCCTATATGGACGAACCGCTGGCCATCCGGAAAGATGTGATGAACTATGTGAACATGATCATCGGTATAGATGCCGAGAACCTGGGTCCTGATAAAATGTGGAAGTATAAAAATCCGCAGACCAACGAGCTGAAAGCGCTGAAAATAGATGAGCGGTACATTAAGAGTGTGGAAGAACGCCTGGGCTTGAAAACCGAAGAGCAGCGGGAAACCTTCAGAACCTCCATACGGAAAATCTATGGCCAGAAAATATCGGTCAATCCCGACTATGATTTCATGGATAACCTCGAACTGGTGAAAGCGGTTACCGATGTTCGCCTCAAATCGGATATAGCCGGCGCCGGAAGCCTCATCGGCGCATTGGCCAATCGGACGAATGAAGAGAATCAGAAACTCTATGATCGCATGGTGGATACCATGCTGAACAAATTGGGATATTGCCGGACCTGCGCACAGAAAACCATCGAATATTTCTGTACCCAGGAAGATGAGAGTTAATTCGAATCCCACACTCCGAAAGGTATATGCAACCTATAAAGATTTGATAAAACTATGAAATCAGAACTAAAAAAAATATATAAACGACTCAAATCGGAAGGACTGTCGGCCGAACGGGATGCAAAAATCCGTCTTGAAGTTGACGGTGAATTGACCCATGACCCGCCGGCCGCGCCATATGGGGATCTGCCCACCGGAACCGATGGTCTGTCGCCGATCAAGAAACTCTATGCCTATCATGACATGGCGGTACTCCAGGCAACCAGTGGGGCGCAGAGTTCCTCCACAAACCGGATACAGACCATGGATGAGTTGCTGGAGAAAGACAAGCTCCGGGAGAAGGACGGCTTCCCCAGAAAAATCCGTGTGGGCAGAATGATCAAACCCGGCAAGGCCGGACAGGGAAAGATTGTGGTTATTCCCACCACGGTGGAAGAAAAATTTATGCACGATCCGACCATGAAGCCCACGGACGATGAACAGGCCGGCGGCCATGGTGAAGGGGAAGAAGGAGAAGTCATCGGAGAACAACCGATCCACGACCCCCAGGATCAATCCGGTGCCGGTCCCGGCGAGGGTGAAGGCGGACAGCATGAGATGGAATCCAGTGCCTATGATCTCGGCCGGATTCTCACCGAGCAATTCGAACTGCCCAACCTCAAGGAAAAAGGGAAAAAAAGATCACTGACCCGGTACACCTATGATTTGACGGATAAAAACAGGGGATTCGGACAGGTTCTCGATAAAAAAGCCACGTTGAAACAAATAGTGGAAACAAATATCAGCCTCGGTAATTTGCCGGATATGAACGATATCGACCCCACCGGCTTTCTGATTGCACCTTCCGATAAAATCTATCGGATTCTCTCCCGCGAGAAAGATTACGAGTCCCAGGCAATGATCTTTTTCCTTCGCGACTATTCAGGTTCCATGGCGGGCAAGACCACTGAACTTGTGGTGGCCCAGCATGTGCTGATTTACAGCTGGCTTTTATATCAATACGCCAACCAGGTGGAAACCCGCTTTATCCTTCACGACACCTCCGCAAAAGAAGTCAAGGATTTTTACACCTATTACAACTCAAGAGTGGCAGGCGGCACTCAGGTTTCATCCGCTTATCGCCTGGTAAACGAGATTGTGGAAAATGAAAATCTCAGGAGCGACTATAACATTTATGTTTTCCATGGCACCGATGGTGATGACTGGGACACGGACGGCAGGGAATCCATCCCCGAACTCAAAAAAATATTGTCCTACGCCAGCCGAACCGGAATCACCATTGCCGAACACAGCTCGGGCAGTTCAACCAAAACCGAAGTGGAACGCTACCTCCTTCGATCTGAATTGCTCGAGAAAATGCCCAAGCTGATACGATTGGATGTGATCAGCGAGGATGCCGATGAAAAACGTCTCATCGACGGCATCAGAAAATTAATATCCGAGTAACCCTTATCAGGATGTTGGACCATGATCGTAACGGATCTTTTTGTCAACAACCTGTAAACATTCGACGCAGGAATACACCATGGAATTGATCGACCAACACACCAAAAAGATCATGGAAGGGTGCAAAAAAAGAGCCCGGGACGCCGGATTGAGTTTTCAGGACGAATCCCTGGAATATATCGTCACCAACCGGGATCTTCTGGAACTGTCCCCTAAAAACATGATTCCGACACTCTACGACTACTGGGTTCATGATGTCGAAGTCATGAGAGAGAAGGGCAAATATGAACTGTATCCCCACAATCCATACGAAACGGTGATCAATACCCGCCCGGCCATTTCGTTTTACAACGATAACAATCCGGATTGGCTCAATGTCATGATATTCTATCATGTGCTGGGCCATATTGATTTTTTCCAGAACAATCTCTATTTCCGCCATACTTGGGACTATGATTTCACCGGTGAAGCATTGTCCGACAAGCGTATGTTTACCCGGCTCAGAGCCGAAAAAGGCCGCTGGGTGGAGTACATTATTGAATTTGCGCGCGGTATAGATAACCTTGTGGGCTACCATAAGGAACTTTCCGCCAAGCATGAACGCCCCGCTCCTGACCACTCAAAAAAGGTGGATTTCTATTTTGATATCTTTCTCCAGAAGGTCAAAAAAATCCGGGTAAGTGAATATATTAAAGAAATCGAAAGATTTAACTCTTGCCGGAGAGAAATGGGCGGCATGTGCGAGGACTCCTTTTTCTCCGATGTGGAGCAGAATCATCCCGAATTCAACACCATGTTCAACAAAAGCCTGGATAAAAAACCAAAGGAGACCAAAGACCTGCTCCAGTTTCTGATGATGAATTCGAAAATGTTGAACAATGAGAAAAACAACTGGATGAAAACCATATTGCAAATCGTGCGCAAAACCTCACTCTTTTTCCAGCCGCAAATTCGCACCAAGATTATGAATGAAGGGTGGGCAAGCTATTGGCACGACACCTTGTTCATGAAGGATGATCGTATCGCCGGCCATGAAGTAGACTATGCACGTGTCAACGCGGGGGTTACGTCCATGCCGCGGGTGGGTCTGAATCCCTACGCCCTGGGAATGCGGATGTTTTCCTATATCGAAGAACTCGCCGAAAAAGGGAAGATGACCTGGGATTTCCAGAAAATCAAAGATGCCGATGAGCGCCGCGATTACGACAAAAAGAATGGCAATGGCCAGGACCAGATATTTAAAATCCGTGAGAATTTATGCGATTTCACTTTTTTAAATACATTTGTAGATCAGGACTTTGTTACCAAAAACAAATTGTTCGTGTCCGGAAAGCGGTTGAATGAATCGAAGATGGTTTGGGAGTACTATGTCAAAAGCCGCAACGCCGCGGACTATCGTGACATGCTGCTCACACAATTGTATCACCCGCCGCACATTGTAATAGATTTGGAAAAAAGCGACAACGGCCAGCTTTATCTCGTCCATAAATTTGAAGAAAAACCGTTGATCAAGGATTTTCTCGACAATACCATGCTCGGTATTGAATACCTGTGGGGGGGCCCTGTTCATCTTGAAACCCATGAGGTTGTGGCACAACCCACAAAATCGATGCCGCCGACAATACCTATCCCCGGGGTTCCGCCCCAGCGCGATGAGACTGAAAGAAAACAGGAGATCCAATGGCAACGGGTCCAGTATTCCATGGAAGACCGCAAATTATCGAAAAAGAAACTATAAGCCGGAGCATACCCCACATGAACAATATTGATAAAGCGATGACACACATCAATAAGTGCATGGATGATGTTGAAAAAAGAGATCCTGTGCAGTTCAAGGATTTTTTGAATATCATCACGAAAAATCCATCGGCGGTTATCCGAAATATTTTCCAGGTGTTCCACGACATGGTCAAATTTCATATCGGCGGCGGTATAAATGAGTACCCGGACGACCCCGAATCCATCGGCTACGTCCAGTATGATTGCACCAACTTGTTCGTCGAGGGCTCGGACCACCCCTTTTTTGCCGACCGTTTATTTGCCAATCGATTCGTGAGCCATGTGGAGGCCCTCCTGCGCGGCGCCCAGCAGAATAAAATCTACATTTTCGACGGTCCGCATGGTTGCGGCAAAAGCACTTTTTTGAACAACTTATTGAAAAAATTCGAAGAATACGCCAACACAGTGGCTGGTTCCAGTTATGAAACCGTTTGGCGGATAAGGCCCGATCTGCTCGGCAGGGTGCCATCCAATGAAACCGTATCCATCCTTGAACGATTGTTCCAATTGCAGAAGGACCCGGACCAGGAACAATATGAAACCATCAAATCAAGGACCTTGAATCCGGATGATGACAACTATGTGGAGATCCCCTGTCCCAGCCATGACAATCCATTGCTTCATATCCCGAAACAATACCGGCGCCCCTTCTTTGACGATCTGTTTAAAAACGATGAATTCAAATGGTCCTTGTTTACGGCCAAGGAATATGAGTGGGTGTTCAGGGACAGCCCTTGCACCATCTGCAGTTCCATCTACGAAGCACTTGTCCAGCGCCTGAAGAATCCGCTGAAAGTATTCGAAATGCTGTTCGCCCGCCCGTATGGTTTTAACCGGCGTCTCGGTACAGGTGTCAGTGTGTTTAATCCCGGTGACCGACCCTTGAAGCAAGCCATCATGTCCAACAACATGTTACAGCGCAAACTGAACAGCCTGTTCAGCGACAGCAACCAGGTGAAATACCTGTTCAGCCGGTATGCGAAAACCAACAACGGGATTTATTCCCTGATGGATATCAAATCCCATAACATCGAGCGCCTCATCGAGCTTCACAACATCATCAGCGAAGGCGTCCACAAGGTTGAAGATATCGAGGAAAATGTGAATTCGCTCTTCCTGGCCCTGATGAATCCGGAAGACAAAAAGAATATCCAGGATATCCAATCCTTCTCCGACCGGATTGCCTATATCAACATCCCTTATGTCCTGGACATCAACACGGAAGTGGAAATATACCGCAACATATTCGGAAAACACATCGATGAAAGTTTTCTGCCGCGGGTGCTTCACAACTTTGCCCGCGTCATCATCTCTTCCCGGTTGAATTTGAGATCGGAATCCCTGCTGGAGTGGATAGAAGATCCGGACAAATACCGCCGATACTGCGACAAGAATCTTCAATTATTGAAAATGGAAATATATACCGGACATATACCGGCATGGCTCGGCGAGGAAGACCGGAAACGGCTCAACTCCAAACGCCGCCGAAATGTCATCAACGAATCGGACAGCGAGGGCAAGCACGGCATATCAGGCCGGGATTCCATTAAAATTTTCAACGAATACTATTCGACCTATGCCAAATCCGACAAACTCATCGACATGAGCATGTTATGCAAATTTTTCAAGTCCAAAAAGGAGTTGCGCACTTCCATTCCGGACGGATTCCTGGAGTCACTGCTCCATCTCTACGATTACTCCATTCTCCAGGAGGTCAAGGAATCACTGTACTATTATAACGAAGAACAGATCGCCAGGGAAATCCAGAACTACCTGTTCGCCATCAACTTTGAGGTCGGGTCGGTGGAAACCTGCAATTATTCCGGTGATAAAATTGAGGTTACCGAAGAGTTTTTCGAGGGGTTTGAACGCCGCATTCTGGGGTACAATGCGTTGAAAGCGAGATTACGGGAATTTCGCAGGGATACTCAGAAAGAATACGCCACCCGGACCCTGACCCAGGAGATCATGCTGGAAGACAAACCGATCACCCAAACGGAATTGTACCAGAACCTGAATGAACGCTGTGTCTATAATCTGAAGGAAAAGGTACTGGACCCGTTCCTGGAAAATGAAAACTTCAGACGCGCGGTCAAGGATTTTGAAACAGAGGAGTTTAAAACCTACGACAAAAAAATCAGGGATGACGTCTCCTATATGATCAAAAACCTGATGACCAAATTCCACTATACAAAAGCAGGTGCGCGGGCGGTTTGCATATATGTCATCGATAATGACATCGCCAAGAAATACATGGACAACTGACGGCTGGTGCGGGTGGTTGGGAATCCGCAAAGGCAAACACCCCGTTAACAATCAGATACGCGAAAAATATGACTACGGAAACGATTGAATTCACGTCAGACAAATTCACACTCGAAGGGATTCTGGATAAAAACGACGTGTCCAGGGCGGTGGTGGTGACCCATCCGCATCCCCTGTATGGCGGCGATATGCACAACCCGGTAACCGGATCGATCCATACGGCATATGCCAGCAGCGGATATACGACACTTCGGTTCAACTTCAGGGGTGTCGGCGCCAGCCAGGGCACCTATGCCAAGGGCACCGGGGAGCAAGGTGACGTTCTGTCGGCCGTCGGCCGCCTTCGTGATATGGGCGCACAATGGGTGGAGATCGCCGGATATTCCTTCGGCGCCTGGGTGAATGCGCTGGCCGTTGCCAACGGTGCCGCTGTGGATCGCCTGATCATGGTCTCACCACCTGTGGGTTTTCTCGACTTTGACGGTGTGGGGGAATTGGACGGCCTGCACCTCGTGATCACAGGCAGCAAGGATGAAATCGCACCACCTGATGTCATCAAAAAATACATGCCGGAGTGGAATCCGCGCGCACGTCTGGAAGTGATAACCGGGGCGGATCATTTTTATGGCAGTTATTTCCCGACCCTTGAATCCACAATAATAAACGGCATCAAATAAAAACCAGCCCCCCAGGGGGATTGCAGCTAGATGATATATCATTGCATCGGATACGATTCCAACCATACCATTTTCCCATGCGATTGCCCTGCCCCCCGCACATCGGCATTGACACCGCAACCGCCCTCAATTAGAATTTGATTATCCTGGCACAAGCGACATCGCCTTTACCCTCTATATGAAGTTGCAGTCCCGGTTCACCATCTCCGCCTGATCTTGTGCAACTGGCAGATCTGACCGCCAACCACACCGGCAGCGCTAGTTGATTGTGGCACCGACATCTTCATGAAACCTCTCGCAAAGCGATATCCCCGTCTCTCAAGCTGATTATCGATTATATTTAGCCATATTCCGTCATATTCCGTTTCCGAAAGGCGTCTGTTTTCAAAATATCATCCATCCGACCGAAAGGAGATCATATGAAATCGATCCAAAAAATTGTCGAAGAGCAGGCACACCGATGGCAATTGCTGCATGCAAAAGCGCCGGAAGCCCCCCGGACACTGCCGGTGGTAACGGTATCCAGAGAACCGGGCAGCGGCGGCAAACTGGTAGCGCAGGGCATTGCCGAGGAACTGGGTCTGGACCTGTTCCACCAGGAGGTCATCCATGAAATGGCCAAAAGCGCAAAAGTCAGCATGCGGCTCCTGGAGACGCTGGATGAAAAAGGATTGACTGTCCTGGAAGAGTATATTTCATCCCTGGTCCACCGCGAGCACCTGTGGCCCGATGGTTATCTGAAACAACTGCTCAAGGTGATCGGCACCATCGGCGGTCATGGAAGGGCCGTCATCGTCGGCAGGGGCGCTAATTATGTATTACCAGCGGATCATCGTTTCAGAATTC
Organism: Desulfobacteraceae bacterium; assembly: GCA_013003715.1. Taxonomy (GTDB): domain Bacteria; phylum Desulfobacterota; class Desulfobacteria; order Desulfobacterales; family Desulfosarcinaceae; genus JABDIN01. The sequence continues at coordinate 56,561 of JABDIN010000097.1, forward strand.
GTGTGATAGCACCAAAAGCCTTCAGAGCCTCAAAAGTGGCTGCCCAATTCGATATATCACCGGATGAGGCGTTACGCCGGATTATTCGCACCGGATCAGACCGGAAGGCGTTTGTCCGGAAATACTTCAACAAGAATATCAGCGATCCCTTGAATTACGACATGATTCTGAATACCGGCACCATGAGCATCAGCCATTGTGTATCGGCCGTGTGCGCCGCATTGATATAGGCGCAGCTGATCCGGTGATGCAATGCCGTTAAAAGGCAATGAATGTCTAAAGTAATCGGCGGGCACTGCCGATAGAAAAACCGCATGCTATTATAACCGCGGATTCGTTTGAAGGGAAACCGTCCACTATGGTTCCAGGAATACAATCACCTTATCATTCTCAAACATCTGTTGCCCAGGACCGCAGACCATTGCGGACCTCCGGTGGACGGCCGGGTATCCATTCCCGACTATCTGAAAAAACTTCCGATATCGTATCTTTATCCCATGCGGGAAAACAGTCCCGGCAGATGTTGAAATCGAATGATGCGGCTGGGGGTAGATCGCTGACCCCGGAGCAGAATAACGAGGTCAACCGGTTAAAAAAGATCGATCAGAAGGTGAAATCCCACGAACAAGCGCACATGGCGGCCGGGGCGGACCTGGTGAGCGGTGGCGCTTCCTTCACCTTTGTCAAAGGACCGGATGGTAAAAACTATGCGGTAGGTGGTGAAGTGAAAATCGACACATCCGCCGAAAACGACCCGGATCAGACCATCCGCAAGATGCAACAGGTCAAACGTGCTGCCCTGGCACCTGCCGAACCGTCGAGCACCGACAGATCAGTGGCCGCCAAGGCTTCCCAGGTGGAAGCCAGGGCACGTATGGAAAAGTCCAGGCAAACAGATGATCAGGTGCCGGCATCGGAAGAAAATCGAACCGGGATACACGGATACGATATGTCAGCCAATCCGATCACGTCACCACCGGAGGAACCGGCACCGGTGGGCCTACGGATTAATATTTCGATTTAAACATCACGGATAACACCGTAAGAAGCCGCATCATCGATCCCTACCCTGATGTCAATCGACCAATGCCCTGCCCTTTCGAAAAAAACCGTACAATTGGGAGATCACCATCCCGGCGAGCATGAGGGCGCAGCCCAAAAGTTCGCGTCCGGTAAAAATTTCCCCCAATATCATCGCACCGCCGATGGCGGCGAACACGGCTTCCATGCTCAACAATATCGCAGCATGCGCCGGATGCGCCCTTCGCTGGGCCACAACCTGAAGGGTATAAGCAATTCCCACCGAAAAGGTTCCACCATAAAAAATCGGTATCGCCGCCCGAATCAGACCGTCAACGGTGATGGACTCGATGAACGAAGCCGTGATTAAACTGAGGATACTGCATCCGGCATATTGGGTGACGGCCAGACGCGAAGAAGAGATTTTCGGAGAAAGCCATCCGATGATCAGCACATGCCCGGCCCAGAAAAAGGCGCTGACCAATACCAGGAAGTCTCCGGGTGCAATGGTGAAAGATTCCGTAACACTCAGGAAATAAAGCCCAATTGCTGCAAACGCAGCGCCCATCCACGTACCCGGATTGGTTTTGTGTTTGAAGAACAAGCCTAAAATGGGAACAATCACCACATAGAGCCCGGTGATAAAGCCGGCATTACCGGCCGTTGTATAAACCATTCCGCATTGTTGAAACGAAGCCCCCAGAAACAGGGCCAAACCGGCCATGGCGTTACCAATGAAAATAATTTTCCGGCTCACCGGTGGTGGCTGGGGTGCCTCAAGGTGCCGGGACTTTCGCTGTGCGATCAGCAAGGGGATCAGCACCAGACCACCCAACGCAAAGCGAATGCCGTTGAAGGTGAACGGTCCCACATAATTCATGCCCAGCCGCTGCGCCACAAATGCAAAACCCCAGATACAGGCTGTCAGCAGTAAAAGCCCATCTGATTTTAGCACATCCCGGTTCATAAGACATTCATCCTGGTCCGAAACTCCGCCATAAACAAGCCGGCAGTCCGTAAAAACCTGTAAAAGGATCGAAGGTTAACCAAACAGCCCCGGAATGTAAACCCCCAAATACCCATGTGCGCCAAGGCTAAAGTATTTGAAAACGGTTCAAAATGTTCATGTTTTCATTCTTGCTGTCTTGAAAGAAGACCATGGTTGGTCTGAAAAACAATGAAAATGTGAATCATCTTGATGACAACGGCCTCAAACAGGTCGGGATTAGGTATTTAACAATTGACTCTTTGCCGCCGGATTCTTAATATAGCTGAATTATTATCGCTTTTCACAGATCTTATTTACCAGGATGTTCCAAGCGAAACCAGTAACCCGCAACCCACTCCAATAAACAATCAGTGAGAGAGGTGAATGATGATCGACATGATTGCTAAACTGATAAAGGTATTGAACTCGGAGACCGAGCCCGGCCAGATAAGCCTGGCGGTGTGCTTCGCCATGATTATGGGATTCACGCCGCTGTGGAGCATTCACAATGCCATCGTGCTTTTGCTCGTATTGATCATTCGGTTAAACCTTTCCACCTTCCTTCTGGCATGGGGTGTTTTCTCCGCCATCGCATACCTGCTGGACCCGTTATTCCATCGCATCGGGTTGTCCGTGCTCACCGCCGAATCATTGAACGGCACATGGACCGTGCTGTACAACAACATCTGGTTCCGTCTGGACGGTTTTAACAATTCCGTCGCCATGGGCAGCTTGGTATTCTCGCTGGTGCTTTTCATACCGGTTTTTCTCGTCCTGAACATGGTAATTCGACGATACCGGGAACATATTCTCACCTGGGTGAAAAAGACGCGAATCGTTCAGATGCTGGAGACAAGCAAACTCTATCAGGCATATCAAACCGTTTCCGGTTGGGGAGGTCGTTCATGAAAAAATGGATACGTTGGAAAGGCATTATCCCGTTTATCTGCATCACCGCGCTGGTGTTGGTCTTCTGGGTTGTTTTCCTGGATGCGATCGTTGAGCGGATTATTGAATCCTTCGGCACCAAGGCCGTAGGTGCAAAAGTGGAATTATCCGATGCGGATGTGTCATTGTTCCCGGCCGGGCTTTCGCTTTCAGGGCTCTCGGTCACCAATCCGGAAGCACCCATGACCAACGCGGTGGAGGTTGCGCAGATGGATTTGTCCATCGATACCCGGGCGCTGCTGCGCAGGAAGGTTATTATAGATGAAATCTCCATGGATGGGGTTCGTCTCAATACGGCGAGAAAATCGTCGGGTGCGATCAGAAAAGGCCGGAAAAAAGATACGGCCGGTGAGACCGAAAGATTCAAGAAAGTCCTCGAAAAGGCCGGTTGCGCGGAGCTGACATTACCTTCCTTCAAGACGCCTGATATCAGCAAACTTCTGGCCGATGAACAGCTCCAGTCGCTTCAAATCATCCAGAATTTTCAAAGCCGATTGGATACCGAGAAACAGAAGCTGAACAAGACCCTCGATACGCTTCCGGATGAGAAGACGTTTGCCGACTATCAGGCAAGAATCGAAAAGTTGCAGGGCGGCAACACATCAATAAGTTCCCTGTTAGGCGGCGCCACTGAAGTCGTAGCGCTCAAAAAAGACATCCAAAAGGATATTGACCGCCTCAACACTGAAGTTAAATCTTTCAATACAACGATGAAGGGGTTTAACACCCAGTTCTCACAATTGTCAAAAGCACCCCGCGACGACATCCAAAGACTTAAAGACAAGTACGCCCTCTCACCGAAAGGTATGGCCAATCTGAGTCAGACGCTGCTCGGCGCCCGGTTTTGCGATTGGTGGGAGAAAGGATATCATTGGTACCAAAGGGTCAAACCGTATGTAAATCGGCCGGGAAAAAAGGGACCGGGCCCGGAAACCGTCACACCGGTTCGCGGCAAAGGGGTTGATGTGAAATTCGCGGAACACAATCCGCAACCTGATTTCCTCATTCGCCTTACCCGGGTGAACGTCAAGCTCGACCTCGGTGATATCACCGGTATCATCGAGAACATCACCGCCGAGCAGCACATTGCGGGCAAGCCCACGACCTTTAGATTTTTAGGCCAGGCGATGAAGGGAATGAAAGCCTTCAGTGCCATTGGGGAAATGAATCATGTGAACCCCGGCAATCCCAAGTATGGGATTGATATGAACCTTAAGGCCTACGAATTGGCCGATTTTGTTATATCCAAAACCAAAGTACTGCCGGTGACCATACAGAAAGCATTGGCTGACCTGGATTTGGAATTTTCGCTGGCCGGATCGGATCTTTCCGCCCGAATGAATACCGGATTCAGCGCCGTGAAAATGATTTCCGACGTTGAGGCAGATGCCGGCGCCGTCGTGGATGCCATTGGTGCGGCGCTCTCCGGAATCGACAAATTCGGCCTGAAAGCGCTGGTGGACGGCACCATCGAAGACTATACCATTGATATCCGTTCCGACCTGGACAAGGTGTTATCATCCGCTGTGGGCGATCTCGTTCAAAAAGAGGCCGGGAAAATAACCGCAGAAATAGAAAAGCAAGTGTTGGCGAAAGTCAGCGGCCCCATGGCGGAGGCCAACCAAAACCTGGGTGCGCTCGGCCCCATCGGCAGCGAGTTGACCAAACGGTTGACCTCGGGCCAGACCTTGCTCAAAAAAGAGTTATTCAAAGGAATCAAGCTGCCGTTGTAACCCAAACCCAGGAATCGAACAGACACTTATGAACCCGATCGCGATAGCGGATCTGAAAAAGATAGTGGAACAATATGTCGCCGGATATCCGGACAATACCGGTGAGCCGGATATCTGGAGAACTCCATTGGTGGCAACAACCACAGCAGACGAGCGTTTTGAACAGCTTCGGCAGATGGCCGCCAATGACCATGCCATGCCTTGGGATCTGCTGCCTTCCGCCGCAACCGTGGTGGTCATATTCATACCCTTTAAAAAGTCCCTGGCCGTGGAGAACCGACCGGGGGATGTCCCTTCACGGCAATGGGGATTGGCCTATGAATCCACCAATCGTCTGATCAACACCCTTTGCGTACACCTTAAAGGCCACCTTGAAACCCAGGGCTTTGAGACGGCGTTGACGCCGGCGACACATAACTTCGATCGCATTCGCCTGGTCTCCAGGTGGTCCCATAAGCACCTGGGGTATATGGCCGGCCTCGGCAGATTCGGTGTGAATGCGCAATTTATCACACCCGCCGGTTGTGCCGGTCGCCTGGGAAGCCTGGTAACCAGTGCCGAATACGGTAACAACCCCCTGGTTCATGAAGAAGAGCTTTGCCTGTATAAAAAAGGACAGGAATGTCTGGCCTGCGTGAAGCGCTGCCCGGTGGATGCCGTTTCCGTGACCGGTATCGACCGCAAGCGATGCTGGGAACGGCTCAACCATAACCTCCATTCCAGCGAACAATTGAAAGGTTTGTCCGATTCCACCCACGTATGCGGCAAATGCCAGGTGCTCGTCCCCTGCAGCCTGAAGATACCCCGAAAATCCTCATCAACCGATAGAGTAAAATCACCCGAATGACCAAATTATCCGACGCCTTTGACATCAATGGGATGCATTTACGGAACCGGTTGGTTCTGCCGGCATTGACGACCAATTTTGCCACCACCGAAGGGGCGGTGACCGGAGATATTCTCGACTTCTACCGCCTGCGGTCAAAGGATGTGGGGTTGGTGATTGTGGAGGCTGCCGCGGTGAAACAAAGCGGCCGGATCACCCCGCGAAGCATGGGGGTTTGGTCCGATGACCAGGTGCCCGGCTTATCGGCCCTGGTGAGGGCGATCAAGGCGGAAGGCGCCGCCGCCGTGCTTCAAATCGCCCATGCCGGGGCCCAAAGTGTTCCCGGGATCCACGGGCAGTGGGGGGCGACCCCTTCCGGCATCGCCTTCAATCCGGATGTAGACGCCGTTCCCATGAAAACAGCCGACATCCGGCAAACGGTATCCGCGTTTGCCGAGGCGGCGGCGCGTGCCGCAGCTGCCGGTTTTGACGGCATCGAAATTCATGGGGCGCACTGGTACCTGGTGAGTCAATTTTTATCTCCCGTCACCAACAAGAGAGATGATGCATACGGCGGCAATGCGCGAAACAGAGCCCGCATGGCCGTTGAGATCGTGACAGAAATCCGGAAAACACTCGGAAAAACCTATCCGGTTCTGTTTCGCCTCAATGCGGTTGAAAAAATAAACGGCGGACAGTCGGTTGAAGACGCGCTGACTGCGGCGAAATTACTGGCCCGTGCCGGTGTGGATGCCATCGATGTGTCGCTCATCGCCCAGTGCAAATGGAGCGGGATCGACGGTCACTCCTATTTGACAGGGACCTCTGTGTTGCCGATGGACGCACCCGCCGGTGCCAATGCGCCATTGGTGGCGGCATTCAAGGCGGCCATGGATACACCGGCCATCGGGGTTGGAAAGCTTGGGGACAACGCATCCGCATCCCACATGGTCGGTACCGGCCAGGCGGATCTGGCGGCCATTGGCCGTCAACTGATGGCGGACCCGGATGCCGGGGGCAAGATTATCAACGGCCAACCGGATGACATCATCAGGTGCAAGGAGTGCCTGGCCTGCATGGAGCGTATCGGCCGCGGAAAACCGGTCATCTGTGCGGTAAATGATGATTTAACCGGCAGGGCGGGAAAACCTTAGTCTTGAAACAGCCGGTTTTTGATTCGCCCGGCGGTCATCTTCATATATTGCATATTGACATCAACGACCATGCGCCGATCGAAATTGGGATTGGTAACGCCGCCGAAAAAGGAAAGGTAGTGGACATGATCCGCAACAGAGACCGGACATCCCGGAACCCTGATGACCCTTTTTCGACGGTTCGCCATGCAGTTGGCGATGGTTTTCATGTTTTTGAGCAGCATGTCATTGGAGGGCGGGCGGTGGTTGTTCCGCTTTTTTTGTCTTCCGTATGTGGATTTTATATGCACCGGCATACCATCAATTTTACCACGCCACCGGGTGCAGTCACCGACAAATAAAACGGTCTCATCCGGCGCCACATCCAATGGCCCCGCCACGTTGCCCACCACATACCGGATTTTTCCCATCCGGTGAAGCACATCCGGAGAATACGCCTTTAAAATATGAACCGCCTCCTGAAGTGCACCGGGGCATCCCCCCCAGCAATAATCCGGTGAATATTTTTCCGGAAATGTACCCACCGTGCATTGGAGGTTGGCGTTGGAACCGAAGCTGTGATCTATATGCTTGAGATAAAACTCAAACGTCCTGTTTTTTTCCTGAATTTCAGATAACGGAAAATCACCTTCAACGGCAATATCAGCCAGATCGATGGGACCGATTCCCCGCTCAGAGGCGAACCGGATATGGGGGATCTCCACCGGGTCCACATTGACCATGTGACACCCCACCGCATCCACCGCGCAGGCATTGGTGCCCATGACAATCGCTCCCATGGGAAAGGGAGTCGGGGTCAACATCATCCGCTGCCCGGCGGAGATGGCGTCAATGGCAATAAATTTAGGTTGAATGACCTGCTGCAAGTCGGCAATTTTATGTTCCAGAAACTGGTTGTGATCGATCAAGCGATACCGGTCATCCTGAATACCGATGTAATTTTTCAATCCGAGGGTTAGGCGGGTCCACGGATGGGCTTTGAACTTGGGAAGATTGATAAAAAATTCACAATCGGCCACGGGTTTGGGGACCATGACATGATCCCGGTGGGTCATCATCTGCCGCGAGACAGCAACGGGAACTTGAGCTGTCTCCTCAAAATAGTAGGTTTTCACACGATGCCGCCGCAATACCGGTCCGTATCCGGCATGTTTGAATGCGAACCGGGTCGGGATGGTAATACCGCAGCGTTCACCCACCGCCAGCTCGGTGATCAATCTGGATGTCGGCCCGGATATCGGCCCGGATATCGGCCCGGATGTCGAACCGGATGTCGAACCGGATACCAGGCCGGATATGGCGTTGATGGCCATGATCACCCCTTCCAGAAACTCCTTCCGGGTGAATGCGTGGGGGAACAACCGGGGATGCGCGATGACCGTATTGGGTTTGATCAGGACCCTGCCTTGGGGTCGGACATCGAGATGGCGCATGCCATCTGAAACGATTCGGGATATGAGATCGGCATCATAATCATCGCACCGCATTATGATCACGCGGGCTTTTTTCGTCATACCTTCCATCCTGTGGCTATAGACGCCGTACCCGACGCCCGGTGTGTTGCCGCCGGATCAATCTTCCGGCCTTTGGGTGAGAGCTTCACCCCATGCTACCATGAATTTCATGTATTTGTCACATCAGGTTATGAATCCCATCTATATAAAAATATTAAATGTATCGATGATCAACACATTGAACATTGACAAAGTCGATTCACATAGTTAAATTCTGGGTCGATTCTAATTTTAAGGAGGGCGCTATGCTTGAAGTGACCGAGGCCGCCACCAAACAGATTGGCGAGTATTTCAAAGACAAAGAGATCCAACCGATTCGGATCTTCCTCAACGAGGGTGGGTGAGGCGGACCTGGCTTGGCCATGGCTCTGGATGAGCCAAAAGACACTGACGATGTGTTTGAAGTAGATGGATTTAAATATGTCATTGAAAAAGAATTCATCGAAAAAGTTCAGCCTATAAAGGTGGACTACCATATGTATGGATTCAAATTGGATTGTGGTGTGGAATTCAGTGCGCCTGAGGGTAATGCCTGCGGCGGCTGCAGTTCCTCCGGCAACTGCGGTTGAAGGGGAAAAGCCGCACACAAAACAGTTCTGCACAATTTGAGCGGTAAAAACAACAAAAAAGGCGGCATCCCGGGATGTTGCCTTTTTTATTGGACCGCGGACAAGGTATTGAGGTGAAAATATGAATATCCTCATCACCGGCGGTTCCGGTTTTGTAGGGACCTATCTGACAAGGCAATTCCTGCGACACGGCTATCAGGTCACCGCCATCGGCAGCCGCAGATCCGTGGATATGCCCTTGAGCGATGACTTTTCCTACGTGTCCGCGGATACCACCACGGACGGTCCCTGGCAGGGCGAGGTGGCCAAGGCTGACGTTATCATCAATCTCACCGGTAAATCCATTTTCGGCAGATGGAACGACGCTTTTAAAAAACAATTGTACGACAGCCGGATTCTAAGCACCCGGCACATTGTCAACGCCCTTCCGGAGAAGTCCGCCCAATTGTTGATCAGTGCCTCGGCCATCGGGTACTATGGAGATTGTGCGGACCGAACCATCACGGAAGAGACATCGGCCGGTGATGATTTTCTCGCGCGGCTTAGCGTGGAGTGGGAAAATAGCGCCCTGAACGCTAAAACCAAAGGTGCACGGGTGGTGATACCACGATTGGGCATTGTATTGGGAAAAAACGGTGGTGCCGTGGCCCAGATGGTTCCGACCTTCAAAAAATACCTCGGCGGTCCCATCGGCCATGGCCGGCAATGGTTCTCCTGGATACATATGGAGGATCTGGGGTCGGCCATGGACTTTATCATCACACACCGGGAGATCACCGGACCGGTGAACCTGAGTGCCCCCGGTCCGGTAAGAAACCGGGATTTTGTAAAAGCGCTCGGACATGTGTTGAAACGGCCGGCATCGATACCGGCACCGACATTCATGCTTCGTCTGGCATTGGGAGAGTTTGCCGATACCTTATTGATCAGCCAAAAAATGTTACCACAGGCTCTGCAAAAGGCCGGCTTTGTTTTTCAGTATCCGGAGGTGGCAAAAGCCCTTGACAACCTCCTCCGAACCGATCTGGCCGAAACATAGACCGGCTGGCCGTCTTGATCCGAATATCCGGAACACCATATTTTTTTCACCATTCAAACCAAACGCTCACTGAATAAACGAGGGAGAACTGCAATGGAATTCATGGAGATCGTCAAAACAAGAAGAAGCATTCGCAAGTATCTGGACAAGGATGTATCCGATGAAGCCGTAAACCAGGTATTGGCGTCGGTGCAATGGTCGCCGTCCTGGGCAAACACCCAGTGCTGGGAGATAGTGGTGGTTCGAGACCCTGCAATGAAAAAAAAGCTGCAGGCATCGCTGCCGCCCAAGGGGAATCCCGCATTCAAGGCCATGGTGACGGCCCCGGTGGTCCTGCTGGTGTGCGGCAAAAAGCAGACTTCCGGATACTATAAACGTGACGCGGCCACCAAGTTCGGAGATTGGATCATGTTTGATCTCGGCATCGCCACCCAAAGTATCTGCCTGACCGCTCACAGCATGGGGCTCGGTACCGTGGTTGTCGGGCTTTTTGACCATGACAAGGCCGGTGAAGCCGCCGGCGTGCCCGACGGCATCGAGCTGGTGGCTATGATACCAATGGGGTATCCGGAAAAATCCGGCTCTCCGCCGAGTCGGAAATCCATTGAAGAATTCAGACATGACGACCGGTTTTGACGGCTGCAAATATTCCGCCGAATCCGGATGAAAAGTGTGGGAAACCATGGCATCCGATGTTCTGCAAAAAATAATTCATTATCATGAAGCCACAAAGCATCATCGGAACCGGTATGCCCGGTCCGCAGGATATCTGGATTGGGACAACCAACCCCATCCATTCCGGTTTTACCACCAGTGCCCCATGATCAGGCTGCCGTTTTTGGACCCGGATCCGTCCCTGCCATATGATGATATGTATGCGCCGGTCGGCAACTCCGGCAATGCGTCGCTCACCGGAGACGCCATAGCCGGGTTTCTGGAATTGTCCCTGGGGTTGTCGGCCTGGAAATCCCAGGGAGCGGCCAAATGGGCGTTGCGGATGAATCCCTCCAGCGGGAATCTCCATCCCACGGAGGCACATGTCATACTCCCCGGCACCGATGTTTTCGAAGCCGGTATCTATCACTATTCCCCTTATTACCATGCGCTCGAACAACGTGCGGCAATTCCTAACGGTTTTTGGGACCAGTCATACGAGGTGTTCGGCAGCCATGGGTTCTTCATCGGATTGACCACTGTTTTCTGGAGAGAATCCTGGAAATATGGTGAACGCGCCTATCGGTATTGCAACCTGGATACCGGCCATGCGCTGGCCGCCCTGGCATTCAGCGCCGCCTTGTTCGGCTGGCATCTCAATGTGCTGGACCACCTTTCCGATGATGAGGTGGCGATGATGCTGGGGTTGAATAAGGTCGTCTGGCGACATGGAGAGGGGGAGCATCCCGACCTGATCTGTTTTGTATCGCCGGATCACACCGGTGTCCATAATATGGAATCCTTATCCGAAATGATTACGGCGGTATCCACCCAACCCTTTTCTGGCATGCCCAACCAACTGAGCGGATCGCTGGTCCATTGGGAAATCATTGAGGATACCGCCATGGCCGCCCGCAAACCTGACACCCCCCGCAGAATCGGCGCATTGCCTGCGGCGTTACCCAGTCCGGCGTCGAAGACCACCAAAATTGCGGCGGCCATCATACGGCAACGCAGAAGCGCCGTGAGCTATGACAATCGTGCCATTTTCCCCCAGGACCGGTTTTACAGCCTCCTGAACCGGACACTGCCGTCGGCCGGGGGGGCACCGTTTGGTGGTGTTTCCACAGGTACCGCCATCAACCTCCTGATGTTTATTCATCTTGTCGAGGGGCTGGACCAGGGGTTGTACTATTTTTTGAGAGACAAAGAGGTACTCGATGGCCTCCGGAAGGCCTGTACACCATCATTTCTATGGAAATCCATGTCCGATGATCTTCCGCTCTATCTGCTGAAAAAAGGCGATATGACGGATACGGCAGCCGATATCAGCTGCAATCAGGATATTGCCGGCATGAGCTGTTTTTCAATGGGTATGATCGCCGACTTCAGCCGCATCCTGGAAGGGGCGCCATACCGTTACCGGCACCTGTTCCGGGAGGCGGGTATGGTCGGCCAGGTATTGTACCTGGAGGCGGAAGCCCACGGATTCCGGGGTACGGGGATCGGTTGTTTTTTTGATGACGAGGTCCACCGGCTCATGGGGCTGCCGGATAAGGGATATCAAAGCCTCTACCACTTCACCATTGGCAGACCCGTGGCGGATAACCGGCTGAAAACACTAGCACCTTATCATCATCTGCAGAATGGTGCACCGGAAAAATGAGTTAACAGGCCGCTGATCTCCGACATGCCGTTTTTCCCGGAAAAACGCGGGATATCCGCCCCCACCTCAAACGGCAACCAACCGCGGCTACTTCACCTTTGGCCGGATCACCACATCGATCCGGCGATTAATAGCGCGCCCCTCGGCGGTGGCGTTGGATGCCAGGGGTTTTTCCGAGCCGTACCCCACAGCGGCGATATGGTCCAGGGGAAGTGTCTGATTGGCCACCAGGTATTTTCGAACCGAATCCGCCCGCTGCTGACTCAGATACTCATTGATGACCTCCGACCCCGTGCTGTCCGTATGGCCTTCGATGACCACCTGGGGCTGACCGAATGTACGAATGGCCAGTTGCACTTTACTCAACAACCCATAATTTTCAGGCATGATGATATCCTGCCCCACGGGGAACTGGATGGCTTTCAGACGAATGACAAGCTGGTTTTTCTGTTTATAGACGTCGGCCTCACTTCGGGTGAACATCCCCTGGACCTTGTTAAACAGCTCATTGAAACGTTTTTCGGATGACAGTCTCGCTTTGTCCGCCAGCTCCTCCTTTGACCGCTTCTCAAGAAACGCAATCCGTTTATATAAGGTATCCAGCTGGGCTTCCTGGCTTTTGGCCTTATTGATCATAAATGTATGGTCATCCTGCAATGACTGTATTGAGCCGAGGATGTTGTCAAGCTGCACACTGAATGTCTGGTCCCGCATATCCCGTGCGGACAATTGGCTTGTGGTTTTATACAAAAGACTCTCCATCCAGAGGGCTATTTTTTCGGTGGGCATCTCTTTGATTTTGACACTCTGGGCGGCGATGGTGTTTAAGCGCCTGGCGGCAAACAGGGCATCATCCGCCTTTTTTTTCATGGTTTCCTTCTCATAGGGATTTTTACTGATAAAGTCATCGGTATCCTTCATGAGGGTCACGGCATGCAGATAAGATTCGGGAGCGATATCCCTGAGATCATTTTTTTCGGCGGCCGCCATCAACTTGCGGACCTCTCCGATGGTTTCTTTTTTGATGGCCCGTATTTCTAAACTGCGATAAGATTCCCCGACGGCCTTACTGTTTCTCCGGGCATAGCCGATGTCATCCTTTTCAACAGCTTCAGTAAGTTTCAGAAAATTTCTTTCCACCCGTGTATAATCTTCACCCAAATTCGCGGCACCGGCATCCCGTGCCATCAACCGGCGTTTGATGACATCTGAAAGAACGGAATTTGTCTTAACGGAGATGTCGCGTGCCTGTTGAAGGCTGGCTTGTGATTCCGACACTTTCTGTTGAATCATGGAAAGGGCATCCCCGCTTTCCAATCCTTTCTTGGCCGCCGCAAAGGCCCGCTCCGCCTTGGAAAACCAGCGGGGTGAGAGCAAATTTATGTGATCCATCCGTGCTTTGGCGATCATGGTCCCCATCTCCTGGACGGCCTGGGCCGGATTGCCCAGATCCTTATCCACCGGGGCCACGGGTATTGCTGAACAGGAAACGAAAAACAGCAGCAGGGGTAGAAGCCATAATTTTACCATACGCAATTTATCGTTTTTCATGCGTCATCTCCTTTCGGGTTGATTATAGCTATACAATATCTAAAAGTCTGGAATAAAAGTCAATCGATTAACCCTAAATTAAAAATGGGACCTGGTGGAAGGTTCCACCAGGGATGCAGTGTATATGGCCGGAAGTAAATTATGCACGGACAAAGGCGGGTGGCCGGCAACCATACGCATGACACCGGATTTTCATTCTCGTAGAACACTGGAAATCGATGATTATCCAGCGCCGCGCAGCAATACCTGATCGATCTTTGATGACAAGGCGGTCATCGTGAACGGTTTCTGAATAAAGTCTTCTGCGCCGGCATCAAGGATATCCTGAACAGGACCTTCTGAGGAATACCCGCTGCACACCAGGACCTTCAAAGACGGCCGGGCTTTCTTGATGGTCGGATATACGTCAAGCGCTTCCATATCCGGAAGTACGACATCCAGGATGGCCAGATCGATATCCCCTTGGTGGGATTGGGCGATGGTGGAGGCCTCCGACCCTGTCGGTGCCGGCAGGACATTGAACCCAAGCGCCTCTAAAAGGGTTTTACTGACATCCATAACGACCAGATCGTCCTCGATGAGCAACACCGTTCCTTTTCTGGCCAAGGCAGTATCCGGGTCGGCAACCGATTCATTCATTGTCCGGTTCTCCAGTGGCATATATACATTCACTATAGTTCCTTGTCCGATTTCAGATGAAATATCAATCCAGCCGTTGTGATCTTTGACGATGCTGTGGGCAGCGGCCATACCCATCCCACGACCCTGGAATTTTGTTGTGAAAAACGGTTCCATGACCCGTTGCTGGATATCTCCCTCCATACCGCATCCATTGTCTTCAACGGATATTTTCGCATACGGCCCGCTGGCGGCAGCATCGAGTTCCCCCACCACAACTTCCGGGGCATCATATTTTTCCGCACGCACTACAATCCGCCCATTCGCCTGGATGGATTCACAGGCATTGGTGATAATCGCCGTAAGCACGCTTTCAATCTGAACCGGATCCCCTTTGATCATAAGCCCGTCTTTTTCGATCCGATTGATCAGATCCATGCCGGGCTTCATTTGTTTCTTCACTGACGGGGTGATGGCTGATACGAATTCAAATACGGATATGGATTTAACCGTGTGTTTTCCGCCTTTTGCATAGGACATGAGCTGTCGCGTCAGCTGAGCCATCCGTTGTGACAACTCATCGATCTGCCGGATATGTTTGCACAGGTTTTCATTTTCCGATGATTTCATTTTCATTAATTCCAGATGACCGGAAATCCCGGACAATACATTGTTGTATTGATGTGCGATGCCGCCGGCAAGTGTCGCCACCGATTCAAGTTTGCACGCCTGCTCAAGTTGGTTTTTAAGCCGTAACCGTTCCTTTTCCTGTTTTTTTCGCTCCGTGATATCCGTATGGGTACCCACCTGACGTAAAGGCCGTCCATCTGTATCGATTTCGATGATATTACCCCGGGATAAAATCCACAGCCACTCTCCGGATTTGCTCTTCATCCTGAATTCGGATTCCCACTTGCCGAGCTTCTCCCCGGTTCTATTATTTGGTGAGACGATCTTTTTCACGTCATCCGGGTGCAACAGGCGCTTGAAGGTTTCATCTGAAGGGGGCAATTCATATGGTTCATAGCCCAACATAGTGTAATAATTGGGGCTGAAATAGACTTCACCGGTCCGCATATTATAATCCCACAACGCGTCATTTACCGCTTCCAAGGTAAGCCGAAGCCGCTCTTCGCTTCTGACCAGCGAGTTTTCGATATCCCGGAACCGGGTCTGGTCATGGGTGATGCTCAACCACAGATGCCTTCCATCAAGCTGGATTGAATTTGTGTATACCTCAACGGGTATTCTCACACCGGTCTTGGTGAGATGGGTATAATAGTAAGGGTTATGCCGGATATCTGACGCGGCATTCTTTTGAACCAGCGCCTTCTCCTCTTCCGGATGCAAATCCCACGGACGCATCTGTTTTATTTCTGCACTGCTGTATCCATATCGATCAACGGCCGCTTTATTGCATTTAACGAAAAATTTGGTAGCCTTGTCGTACAGAAAAATCGGATCCGAGATATTATCAAGCATATCCCGGTAGTTATCATACTTTTCAACGATTGTTCGAGGGGCCGGGAGGGATTGTTGCGGTCTAGGCCCATTGTCCCCGGTCATGATCCACTTGCGCATTCCCAGGATGATCACACCGGTTCCGATCCAATGCATGAGTCCGTATTTTATGAAAATGAAGTACGCCGCTGAATCATACACGGCGATGTTGAATTTCATGATGTAGTGGACGAGAAGCTCGGACAGGCTGCCGAACAACAGGAGGGCAAGCCCACCGGCGATGAGGCTCCATCCGCAGTCGCTGCGATGGGTGCAATCTGATGTGGGCTGGCCGATGGACAATGGTTTTGCGGTGTTGGATCTTATCCAGAATGGTCGGATCATCAAAACAGCCTTTTCACACCCATGTGAGCCGTGGCATTATCGAATTCGGTTTCGTATATCTTCACTTTCGGCGGTTATTGGAAAACCTTTAGCTGCATTCATTTCACTATTTCACCATTACACCATTTATCCATTCAACCAATCAACTATTCAAACGGCCCAACCGATTCTCCGGAACATTGCCTGTTTTCACGATGACCTGCGCTTTATGGAGAAGCGTAATAAACCAGCCAAGCCGCGGTATGGCCGATGGAACAACCCGGCATCTGAATTCATTTTATTTTTCCCCCAAGATCGCCTGGACACTGTCATCGATCAACCGTTCACAGGGAATATACGGCAGGGTAATGTGGTCCGTGTCCTTTCGGCTGCTGTTATAGGCAATGCAGGTTTCAACGGCGTTCTCATTCCGGGCCCATGCCCTTCTGGCGACCCCGCCCATGACGTCCCAGAGCATGGCCTGTTGAATTATGCCGTCGACACGCTCACTCCCGTCCAGCACCAGCCCGAAGCCGCCGTTGATCGCATTGCCGATCCCCACGCCGCCGCCGTTGTGGAGGGCCACCAGGCTCATTCCGCGGGCCGTGTTTCCGGCAAAACAATGGGTGGCCATGTCCGCCATGATATTCGAACCATCCTTGATATTGGCGGTCTCCCGGAAGGGGGAATCCGTTCCCCCGGTATCATGATGATCTCGTCCCAGCATGACCGGGCCGATGTCACCCTCACGAACCATTTGATTGAATTTCAAGGCGATGTTCACTCTTCCCATGGCATCCTGGTATAGAATCCTGGCCTGGGTACCCACAACCAGATTGTTTTTTTCGGCATCCCTGATCCAGATATAGTTGTCACGATCCTGGAAACGCCGGTCGGGATCTATGCAAGACAAGGCCGCCGCGTCGGTTTTCTCCAGATCCGAGGTTTTACCGCTCAAACAGACCCACCGGAAGGGACCATAGCCGAAATCAAACAGCATCGGCCCCATAATATCCTCGACGTAGGAAGGGAAAACAAAACCATCCAAGGTATCCCGGCCGTTTTTGCAGACATCCGAAACCCCGGCATCAAAAACCGCCTTTAAAAAACTATTGCCATAATCGAAGAAATAAGTACCCCGCGCCACAAGGGCTTTGACGAGATTGAAGTGTGTGATCAGCGAGGCATCCACCAACTTCCGGAATCGCCTGTGGTCGGTTTTCAGCATGGCCGTCCGCTCGGCAAAGCCTATCCCCTGCGGACAATAACCGCCGTCATACACCACGTGACAGGACGTCTGGTCCGACAGCAGATCAATCTCCACAGCGTTGTCAACCGCGTAAGCCAGCAGATCCACAATATTGCCGTGGTAGGCCACGGCCATGTTCTGAAGACCCTTTTTGCCTGATTCCACCATCTCAAAGGCCGCCGCCGGCGTCGTAAGCACTTGATCGATCCAGCCTTGCTCCTTGCGTGTCCGGATACGGGATTCGTCGACCTCCGCAATGAGGCCGATACCACCAGCTATTTTTACGGCTTTTCCCTGGGCACCGCTCATGCCGCCGAGACCGGAAGACACGAACACGCGGCCCGCCAGATCCGCATCTTGCGGTAGGTTGAATTTTGCGCGGGCGGCATTCAATACCGTGTTATAAGTGCCGTGTACGATGCCCTGCGGGCCGATATACATCCAGCCGCCGGCGGTCATCTGCCCGTAATTGGCAACCCCGAGGGCGGCGGCACGGTTCCAGTTTTCATGATCGTCATAAAACCCCACCATGAGCCCGTTGGTGATGATGGCACGGGGCGCGGCCGGGTTTGACGTGAAGACACCCAGGGGATGACCGGAGGCAAGGACCAGCGTCTGATCCTCCCCCAGCGCTTCAAGGTAGGCCATAATCAATCGATATTGCATCCAGTTCTGACACACCTGTCCGGTTTCGCCGTATGTTACCAATTCATAAGGATAAAGCGCGATATCAAAATCCAGATTGTTATCGATCATCACCTGAAAAGCACGGCCTTCAATGCATCGTCCCCTGTACTCATCGATGGGACGCCCTTTGATCAAACCGGCCGGCCGGAACCGGTAGCCGTATATCCTGCCGCGGGTGTGAAGCTCTTCAAGAAATTCAGGCGCCAGCCGGGTGTGCCATTTCTCGGGAATGTAGCGCAGTGCATTCCGAAGGGCCAAACGGATATCACCGGCGGTCAGGTTCACCGACCGTTTGGACGCACGCCGGATACCCGTGGCGAAGTCGGGCAAAGGCGGCAGTTCCGGGCAAATATGTTCCAGGCTGATGCTCATGGATGATGCAATGTTCTGGTTGGATATCATGGTATGAACCTCCTGTCCGCCATTGGGGCGAAGGGCAAAATAAATTAAGTATATACTTGTATATACAATTTCCCCGTTTTTGTCAATGACCGATGATGATTTCGGATGGATCGATCCGTCGGGGAAAAGCCGTCCCGAAGATCCCGGCCGGTACGGTAAGTATTTAGTGATACGGGTATCGGGACATTTTTGTTATCAGATAGCTGATTGGACGCTTTTTAATGCCGAAGTGCTGCCTCACGCTGAAGGCGTCGAAACCCACCCGATCAACAAGGCCCTATTTATGCTTCAGTGAAAACCGCTGGCCACCGGTCTCAATGACCACCCGGTCCAACTGAATTTCCGCAATCGAATACCCATCGAACACCTGCCCCTGCCGTACAATGCGGTTATTGATCACTACAAAACGGTCGGCGGCATCTTCAGCCCATACCAATGCCTGGAGTTCAATATTGGATGGCGCCGGTTCCAGTTCTTCCGTAGTCGAAACGGATTCGATCGGCGCCTGAACACCCGGATTCCCATCGGTTGGCGGTATAATGGCGGACGGCACGGGTTGTTCGGGCATCTCGGGCGTATTTATCGTCTCCAATGCTATTTCTGCGGACTCGGCGGGTGATGGCGAGGTTCTGGCAGGTCCGTCATCCGGTAAGGATTTCGCCGCGGCAGGCTGTCGCTGGGAGCCGGCCTCTGACGCCTCAGATACATTCATTTCCGTGGCATCATCAGGAGTCATGTCGGCGATCCGGTTTTCCAGAGTTTCCGGTGATACGTCCAGGCCGGGAGGGGTGCGGTCATCGGCCGGTGATGGTGTTGTATTCTTCTCGTTTTGTAAAACAGGCGGTACCGGAGTCCCGGTTGCCGGTGGAGTAACGGTATCCGCGCGTGCAGTGGCAACCGCTTCCGTCTTGGCCGACGATGATTGAGAACTTGATGAGGAATTCGATCCGGCCGAATTCCTCATCTGCCATTGGGACCAGATCCCCCATCCACCGAAGGACAGCAAAACCGTGACAACCGCACCGGCCAGCACCTTCCTTACATATCGGCGGCCCGGTCTGGCGGCCATCCGCGTCACTCCGGTGTTACCGGTCAGGGGCCAGGCCGCCGCGCTGTCCGATTGGGCGGTTTCAATCTCAACCTTCTTTAATGCGTCTAGAATTGAACTCAATGCATGCTACCTTAAATGTGGAATGGCCAGTGATTTTTTCTCGTTGTACAAGGCGATTTTGGTCACATCATCCACAATGCCATCGGGGCTTATGCCATACTTCTCCTGTATCGTCCGAATATATTTCCCGGTACCGTCTCCGAAATTACCGTTCATCTGTGCACCGGAAAATCCAATTTCTTTTAACAGGGTTTTGAGCATAATAATTGAATCTTCCGGAGCTGTCAGCGGAATAATGCCCGTCAGGTTGCTGAAATTCCTCCACGGTATGACCATCAGTCCCGATCCGTAATTGACGGCTGTCTCAGGTGTCACCTCAATTGTCTCAGGTGCTTCCCCGCCATGCAGGAAGATGTACTTATCTCCATCGATCCGGTACAGCACCAGATAGTGAGACGTGTTCCGATCTCCGGACACAAAGGGAATTATGGCCGGCAAATTCAACAGTTGGAGTCGATTGACGTCCAGCCAGTCACCATACAGGGAGAAGCCGTATTGATTGGCCACCACTCTGAAAAATGTCTGGTCGTCTTCAATTTCATTAAAATACGGATTGACGCCAATGTCCACCTGCCATTGCCGGAGGGCGAGCTTGATGGCGTTCTCACGGGTGGCCGAGGCGGATCGATCCGAAAGAAACTGCTCAAAATCCACATTTTTTTCCTGGATCTGCTTTTTTGCCGTAGCCTTGACTTGTGCCGGCATAACAGGTGCGATTTTAAAGGTCTTGGCTGTACCGGCGGTGATGGCCGGGGCACGGAATTGAAGAAACACCAGAATTGCCAACACTACAAGGGCGATGCCAATGGCACCCAGGGATGCATATACCCATTTTCGCTCTGAACGCCTCTTTAAGGTCCCCGCATATTTCCGCCTGTTGATTTCCGCAATCGCCGCCCGGGTGATCTCACTGTCCACGGTTCGCTGATTACGACCGAAGGCAATGAGAAGCGCGCGGTCGCATACGATATTGATCAACCGGGGGACACCGCCGGAGTATTGGTATATCAACCGGTGGGCACCCCGGGATATTTTAACGACGCCCTTTACGGAAGCCACGTGCATCCGGTGGTTAATGTATTCAATGGTTTCTTCATCACTCATCGGCGCGATGTGCCAATGTAGGGTTATGCGCTGGGCCATCTGGCGAAGCTCGTAGGAATCAAGGATTTCGCCAAGTTCCGGCTGCCCCACAAGGACAATCTGTATCAATTTGGAGGTATTGGTTTCGAGATTTGACAGAAGACGAAGTTGTTCGATGACATCGCATTCCAAGTTCTGGGCTTCATCGATGATAAGAACCACCTTTTTCCCGGCGGTTTTTTTGGCGATCAAAAAAGCATTCAATTCATCAATCAGCTCTTTTGTAGATTCAGTGGCGGATTTCAATCCGAGTTCATCGTTAATCGACTGCAATAATTGGAGGGAGTTGATCTTGGTATTATAAATATAGGCGGCTATGGTGTCATCATTGAGGTTATCAAGAAATACCCGGCAAAGGGTGGTCTTTCCGGTGCCGACTTCTCCGGTGATTTCAACAAATCCGTCCCCCTGGGCAACGGCATAGGAAAGATGGGCCAGCGCCTCTTCATGACCTTTGCTTAGAAAGAGGTAGGCGGGATTCGGGACCAATTGGAACGGGCGTTCCCTGAACCCGAAGAATTTGTGGTACATCCAGAGGATCTCCTTTTACACGGTATTCGCATGTAAAATGACACGTTCAATGACGCTAAAACGCTGATTTGTGGTACACCGGAAGATTTATCAGTTTTTTCCCAGATGATCGACAACGGTTTCGCTCAAGGAGTCATCATCTTTTTTGAAAAGAGGCAGCAGTTCAGCGGCGATGTCCTGAAGGGAATGAATTTTCTTTTCCCGCATCACATTTTGAATCCGTTCAACGCCTTGCTCGATGAGCCGCAGCCCCTCGGCGATAGATAGAATATCTTTTTTGTCCATTATTTTTTTCCTTTCACGGTTGATACAGCACTCAATATAACCATAGCAGGTGTTCCATCAAGAATAAAACGGAAATTCCCGGGTCACGGGGCATCATAATTGGCCACGTAAAAGTCATCGATCACACCGGAGGATTTCAATTTATTGCCATATTGTCTGGCCGCCTGTTTGGTTGCGAAATGCGACACTCTCACTTGATACCATTTTTTCTGGGCACTCTCGGCGGCTTTCCAGTAGGCATCCAGTTGATGCGTTTTTAACTGGTCCACAAATCGCTGGGCATCCGCCTGCTTGAAGTAGGCCGCGACCTGAATGGTGAACTGGTCGGTGGTGGGCACCGGTGGTGCCATTTCCGGCACTGGCTCCGGTGCCTGCGTCACGCTTTTTGATGTGGCCACGTGCGATACCGTATTGACGATCAGAAAAACCACACCCAGTGCCAGCCCGGCGCCCAATGCCCACTTCAAGACCGGGAGGCTGTATTTGGACCGCCCTATTCCCCGCCCCATGGCCACGCTCAGGGCTGTAAACCGGTCGAATGACCGGCCGGCGGCACCCATGGCCCGCTTTCCCAGTTTATCGAGATCGCGCAGGTGGTGAACGCTGGTGAGAACGGCGGATTCCTTTTGCCGGACAGGTGTGCGGGCGTTCGGCGGACTGTATTGTCGAACAGCCGCGGCGATCTCTTCCGGCGGCATGTCACGGGTGATTTCCGCAGCGGCGGCCAACAACGGCTGTGTTTGCTCGGTGGACTGGAGGAAATGAGCGGATGCGGCGATTATCCGAAGGAAACCGGGCTCGTTGCCATGCTGTTTCACGGTTCGAAGATAGATCGACAATGCCCATTGATCCGTCCGCCCCTCACTCAACAGCAGCGAAGAGAGATCGAAAAGCATGGTCTGAACGGTTTTGACCTTGCTCGAAAAGAAAAACCGGTACGCCTGGAGGGCCGGGAAATCCACCCGTCCTGAATCCAGAAAAAACCGCGACAGGTAATACTGGATTTTTACACTATTGGGGTGGTATTCACCGATACGGGCGGCCAGTTCGTGATGAATCCGAGAAGCCTTCCTGCGGTGAACCAGGGATTCCAACCAGGATTCGGCGACGACTTTATCCATCGGATAAACCGAAAGGTAGGCCATGACGACATCATCCGATTCCGGTTCTTTTTCCGCCCGGGCGCTGTAGAATCGGGCGAGCCGGGACATCAGGTTCCTGGACTGACGCTTCCTGGCAAGCGGGGAAAACAGGAAGCTTTCGAATACCGCGACCGCTTTCCGGTAGGCATCCTTTGCTTCCGCGGCCATACCGGCCCGTTCCCATACGGCAGCCTCACTGATGGTCCGATGAATAACGCCCTGCCCGATGCGATTAAACGCCACGCCAACCAACCAGAACGAAATGGCTATGATAACGATGGCTGGTAATACCGCCGACTGGATGCCGAACGCCATCTGCCAGGCGGGCAGCAGCCAAAGACTGGCGATCCCCCCCAGACCAACCGTGAGCCATAATCGTACGCTGAGATGTCGAAATGAATGAATCATTGTCTGAAAATAAGGTCCAGCATGGTTTTTGCGGACCGGCCTTCCCGCAGGATCACCGGCAGTGCACCGGGGGCATTGGCCGATACCCGGTTACCGGTGGACGGGTCCACTGTTTCGATTTTCAATTCACTGGGCATCCGGAAAACACGCTCGGGCTCACCTTCGGTTGCCTTCAGCATGAACGATGTCCAAATGGGGGCAGCCCCGCGGCCACCGGTGATCCCGACCCCATTTTTATCCTTAAGCCCTTCCGCCTTGTCAAATCCCACCCAGACAGAGGTACTGATGGTGGGTGTAAAACCGGTAAACCAGGCATCCCTGAAACCGTTGGTGGTACCGGTTTTACCAGCAGCGGCCAGGCGAAACCCCATTTTTCGCACCATGGTGCCGGTACCGCTTTCCACAACGGCTTTCATCATATCGACGACCTGAAAGGTGGTGCCGGCGTCCAATACCCGCTTCCCGCTGATGATATGTTCTTCAAGCACCCGGCCATAGGCATCTTCCACCCGCCTGATCCAAAAAGGCTCCTGCTGAATTCCGCCGGTGGCAAAGGTCGCGTAGGCGGACGCCATCTCCAGGGGGCTCACCCCTGATGTGCCCAGGGCAACGGAATAAACCGGCTGCAGCGGACTCCGGATGCCGCATTTCCGGGCGGTTTCAATGACCGATACCGGACCACACTGTTGAACGAGCTGGGCGGCGATGGTGTTCACGGATTTCATGAACCCTTTTTTCAACACCATGCGGCCGGCGTACTTCCGGTCAAAATTCCGCGGTGTCCAGTCACTGCTGCCTTTGACCGGAATCGTTACCGGCATGTCGACAATGGTGGTGGCCGGCGTAATATCCAGATTTTCCAGGGCGGTATAGTATAGAAATGGTTTAAAACCGGATCCCGGTAAACGATTGGATTCCACCGCCCGGTTGTATTCGGTCTCAAAATAGTCTTTCCCCCCAACCATGGCCTTGACGGCACCGGTTTTGGTTTCAATGCTCACGAGGCTTCCCTGCAGGGAAGCCTCCGGTGATTCGACCATACTGCCGAACGGCGGCCCCATGGTCTCTTCCAGCTCGGTCAGTCCTTCGCGAACGGCTGTTTCAGCCCGATTTTGCATAAGTGGATCAAGGGTTGTGGTCACTTTCAAGCCGCCATGATAAAGCACTTTCGGACCGTAGCGCTCTTCCAGGCTTTTCAGAATCCAATCCAGAAAATAACTGCCGGTCCGCTTGCCGGCATGGCGGGGTTTGAAGTCGAGTTCCTCCGCAACTGCGGCGGCATGTTCCGCCGTTGTGATGGCCGCTGTGGCCAACATCCGGTTCAACACCACAATCTGTCTCGACTTGGCCCGTTCGGGGTACCGGTAGGGATTATATCGGGTGGGGGATTTGGGCAAGGCCGCCAGAAGCGCCGCTTCACCAAGGCTCAGATCCGAGGCCGGTTTCCCGAAATATGTCCGGGCGGCGGGCTCAATCCCGTATACGCCGACACCGTATGGAATCTGGTTGATATACGTTTCCAGGATCTCCTGTTTGGAGAACTGGCTTTCAATTTGAAGGGCCACCATCATTTCCCGGAATTTCCGGGTAAAGGTTTGTTCGAAACTGAAAAACAGGTTTTTAGCCACCTGCTGGGTGATGGTGGAGGCGCCCTGGACCCTGTCCGGTTGAACCAGGGTGATCCACAACGCTTTCAATGTCCGCACTTTGTCCACGCCATGGTGATCGTAGAACCGGTGATCCTCGGTGGCCAGGATGGCTTGGAGGAAATTGGGCGACACGCGGGTGATGGGTGTAAATTCACGTCCGCCGAGCAGCAGCACCCGTTCACCATTGGCGGCGAATATCTCGGTGGGCGGCGTTTCGATGATCCGGCTCAAGGGTTCGGGCACCTGGGGCAACTCTTTAATCGCCACAAAAAAAATGATGGTCAAGCCGATTGTGGTCAGCCCGGCCAGCACCGACAACAGATGAAAGCCCGAGCTGAACCATCTCATCAGCCGGAGGGCGGTCATGGCAGGTTCTCCGTGAATTTGCCGTCGGATCGTCTTCCGGATTCGGAAACCGCGGCTTCCAGATGTCTTTTGAGGCGCCAGACATCCCATTCGTTGCCTCGTATGAAATAAACTTTTGATCCATCCACGGTTTGAAATTCGAATCCGAGTTCGATCCCTCCGGTTTTCACTTCATCGGAGATTCCCACCCGGGCTATCCGGCCGCTGATTTCCAAGAGCCCGGCCGGTTGCGCAATGATACCGTTCTTCACCTCCGGTTCCAGCAACTCCACGGTTTCAAAAAACAAGCGGGCATCATAAATGCGCCCGGTAAAATCGGCCAGATTTTCAAGTGTCCCGTCAAATGCCACCTCACCCCGTTCGATGTGGTAAATCAGGTCAGGGACGACCTCCAGTTGATATAGCACCTGATTACTTCGATTGAGCATATAGATATTCAGCAGGTCACCGGTGGTATCAAAATAGACACGATCCCAATCACCTTGAGCGGCGATTTTCAGCAATGAAAAAGGTGATACAATCTCCTCGGCGATGATTTGGGGCAGATTGAAATAGAGCCGGCAGAAGTGATCGGTGGATATCATAATTCCCTGATCTTTGGGAATCTGGGCGAGGATCTGGGACAGGCTTTCGGCCCCGCGTATATCATTCTGGACCGACTGACGGTCAGTGATAATTTGCTCCAGGGCTGTCCTGGCCGTAACCGTTTGGTGATCCACCTCCCAAATATTTCCGGACTCCGGACGGAGCGAATTTGTTGTGGTCAGATATGCGCCGATAACGGTTTCCATCCAGTCGAACCGTAATTCGGAAACACAAATACCAAGGGCCAACAGCACGACGATCAACGGACGAAAGGTGAAGGTACGGCGTGCCCATTCTCTGAAATCTTTTGGTTCGCTCCAATTCATCTCAACTATTGAATACCCGAACTGACCTGCATAAGGGAAAAATATCGAAAACAGGAAATACCTTGATTCGAACGTCGGTAGTGTACGCTTTCGGCATCGAGGATGCAATGAAATTTATGGCATATCGGGAGCCGATAGGTCGCCTGAGCGGGGTGCCGTGGAATTCATTGATGGATGGAAGGGAATTCGGTTGAAACAGGAGCCGCATGGCTCGTTACCGATTTGATATTTAGTCGATAATTTCCGACAAACGGTACCCGGAAACGGTTGTCACCAGCGGATCGGACAGCGGGGCATCCTTCACAACGCCTCGATGTCCGTGATGCAACCGTTTTCATACAGTTTTTTAAATGACTTGATGATCAGGGGGTCGAATTGCGTGCCCGCCCCCCCGTACATGATATCGAGAATTCTGGATTCTTCCATCCGCTTTCGATAGGCACGATCCGAGGCTATGGCGTCATATACATCGGCCACGGACAGTATTCTGCCCAATAATGGAATATCATCGCCACCCAGACCGTCCGGGTAGCCATTTCCGTCAAAGCGCTCGTGGTGACAGCGGATGATCTGTTTCTCACGATCCCAAAGTCCCAGCTGGCCGACAATTTCAGCACCGATGACCGGATGCTCCTTGATGACATTATACTCTTCGACAGTCAACCGGTCCGGTTTCAGCAGTATCTCATCCCGGATACCGATTTTACCGATGTCGTGAAGCCGTCCGGCCACCTTGAGAATGTCCTGCTCTTCTTCGGTACATCCCAGCTCGTGGCTCAGGGCGAGGGCGATGCGTGTGACCCGGTTGGAATGTTGCTCCGTGTATGGGTCTCTGGCCTCGATGGCACGCACAAAAGCGTATAATGTGGCAAAAAGGTTCTCGAAAATATTTTCATACAGGGCCAGATTTTCAATGGCATACGCAGCCCTGTTGGTCATAAACGTAAGGTAGTATAATTCCTTTTCAGTGAAACGGATTTTACCGGTCAACGCGGATACTGACAGGACGCCGAATATTTTATGGCGTATGGTCAGCGGCACCAACATCAGTGAACGAATTTTGTCGGGAAGTTTGCCATGACCATTGTTGTTCGATATCAACAGCGGTTTTTGATCGGTTTGAATATCCAGGATCATCTGTTCGACCACCGGGTCAATGGCCTGATTGTCCAACAAATCACACGAGCAAGCGTCACCGGCCTGAAATGACGCGATTTCAAAGGGTGCATCAATCGCCTCATTGACCATATACAGGCGGGCCTCGTCAGCGTGGGTCAATTCAATGGACATCTCCACCACCCGCGTAAAGACTTCGGAACTGGCACTGACCACCGTGAAATCCGACATAATATGGTTCAGTGTATTGAGTTCATCGACCTTATGGAGCAATTCGTTGTTCAGCGTCTCGATGCGGCGCTTGCTTTCGAGCTCCTTGGTCAGAATCACATTTTTTATGAACAATTCACGCTCGCGGAACACCCGCTGGACGCAAAGCTCCATCTGCTTGAGATTCACCGGCTTCACGAGGAAATCAACCACACCGTTTTTCAAGGTCTTGATGGTGTTTTCCAGTGATGGATAACCCGTCATGATGACCACCGGCAGCGTATTATCGTGTTTCCGGATATATTCCGCCAATTCCAAACCGTCCATTTCCGGCATATTGATATCCGTGAAGCAGCAATCTATTTGTTCTTTTTCGATCAGCTGAGATGCGACCCGGCCGTTTTCGGCGGTTAATACGTGGTATCCGCGGTTTTCAAAAAATTCTCTGGCAACATCCAGAATACTTTCTTCATCATCGACAAAAAGTATATTTTTGGGGGTTTCAAGGGACATGGACAATTTGCTTATCTTCGTGTCTGAATTTTAATAACAGCCGGCTGTGACAACCATTATTGGTCCGATATCGAATCGCTTTTTCATCTTACGGCAGTCAGGTCTATTACTGTATCGGCATTTCCAGGGGTAACTTGATAAAAGTTTGTGATATGGGAATCGGCGGTTTCGTGGTCCGGGAGTGGTGCGGAACGGCAGGGTCAGATCAAGCGATGCAGTTTCCCATCAAAATGTTTGCCCAGAAAGGATTCGAGCATCCGTGAGCATCCCGCCACAGCGTTTATATTGATGCCGGTTTGAATGCCCATGGTCTGCATCAGGTAGGCGGTGTCTTCAGTGGAAATATTACCCGCAGCGTTCGGGACAAACGGACACCCGCCCATCCCCCCCATGGCCGTGTCAAAACGGGAAACGCCGGTGTCCAGGGCGGCCATGGTATTTACAAGGCCCAATCCCCTGGTATTATGTAAATGCAGGGTAAAAGGGGTTTTCCCGGTGATGGACAACACCTGGGGCGGTATCCGTTGCATGTCCATCGGCACCGCCATGCCGGTGGTGTCCGCCAGGGAAATTTCATCCGCACCGGCGGTCAGATAGGTCTCAACCATTCGGCGTACGCGATCCATACCGACCTTGCCTTCATATGCGCAGCCAAATGCGCATTGCACCCCGGCCCGTACAGCCAGTCCGATCTTTTTGGCATGGGCGATCATTTCAACACCGTGGGCGAACGCGTCATCAAAGGTCATGCCGGTATTTTTACGGCTGTGGGTGTCACTGGCGGAGAGACTCACCTCCACCCTTTTCAATCCGGTTTTGCAGGCGCGTTCCACGCCTTTCATATTCAACACCAGCGCATCGATACTGACACCGGAAGGCACATCCAGGCCGGCGATGATGAGTTCAGCGTCCGCCATCTGCGGAACACGATCAGGATGCACAAAAGAGGTGACCTGTATTTGCGTCAGGCCGGCCCGGATGAGACGGTTGATAATATCGATTTTCATGCTTGTCGGTATGTTTTGTTTCTCGAATTGAAATCCATCACGGGGACCGACTTCGATTAAGGTAACGGATTCCGGATATGGCATAAGAAAATCCTTGATTGTATAAAGAATATGAGTAAAATCGTAAACAACCCCAAGATGTTGTATTAGCATAAATGCATCGGATAGCCAATTGCATCGAAACAGGGCATAGGGTGGACGTATGTAGATTCGGCATGATATCCGATACTTTAAATATTTCTCGTGTTTTGATGCAAAATACTGTTATAATGTCAAATTACAAAATCCAAATGCCAAATGGAGGAATGCTGTCGTTTTTATCTTCACTATATGATTAAAGCGATCCTTTTTTTATCAAAGCGGTCCTTAAAAATGGACAGTATATCGCCATTTGAAATTTGAAATTTATCATTTGACATTGACAATGCCCGTCGGCCTAAAGAAAGCCCCTCATCTGCCGATGATGAGGGCATCAAAAAAAGATCGACAACAACCAAGGATTACCGTGAACCCACGACTTGACCATACCGGAATCAACGGCCAATATCCGGTCCGCACTTCCCCGGGAATCTGTTTGCGAATGGCGCTGGCGGCAATGATACTCATTTTTTCATTCCTGACCGCGGCCTGTGAAAATGACACCGGCACCAGCAGTTCGGAATCATCGTACCGGCAATTGAATACCGGATATGTGATTGAACCCCTCGGCGCATCTCTGCATCAATTGATGCCGACGACCGGAAAAAGCGGCACCTTGACCATGGATACGGACCGGTCGAAAATCTCGGATTGTACATTAAGCGACTGGGACCGGGGATGGCATGCCGATGTGAACGGCAGTGTCCTGAATCGGATCTTTTCAATGGACAACGATAAATCCGTGGTTCATGCCATACGGGTTCTGGACGGCCTGATATTCAGGCTCAACACCTATTCCATGCAGTGGAACACAAGCGGTGTTCAAACCATTGCGGATAAGGCGGAAACCATCACCATCAATAACGATATTCGACAGGTGTGGGTGCCGTTTTATGGTGGTAACGTGGCGGTGAATCACCTGATCACCATCCGGAACAACCGGACATCAATGGTTCAACATCTGGCATTTTCCGATGATGCGGACAGCGGAGAGGATCGGGTCGTCATTTTCACGGCGGATGAGAAAGGCGATCACAGCGTTTTTTACATGTGGCGGGATTGGAGAATGGGCGATATCAGCGTCTGGTTCGCAGACACCGCCTCCGGTATCAACTTCAAATGGACGGCTAATACTGTGGAACAATGGTTTTCCGTGACCTATATATCCGAAGGCTGCAATGGCGACCTGAGTATCATGGGTGGCGGAGAAGCCGGCCCAACGGAACTGCAACTGGCATTTATCGCCGGGCAGTTTCAATCCTCAACCGCCATAGACGAGTGGTATGTTCAATTTGATTCACGATACCTTAAAGACAGCACCACCTACACTGCAATCCCTGTCGACAACGTCGGCCAACCGGCTGACGGGAGCGGCATGCTCAAATTTATCGCCACCAGCGAGAATCACCCCAGGGGTGCCACCGATTGGTGCCCGGGCTGGCTGAATGCGGCCGATCGCCCACTCAACCCGTCGGCTATTGTTTGGGAACAGTGAAAGGGTTTATATAAACATGCCCGCTGTTCCCGACCGGCCGCTTCGGATCTGTCTGCTCAGTTATCGCAGTAACCCCCATTGCGGCGGCCAGGGTGTATATGTCAAACACCTGAGCCGATCACTCACCGGTCTGGGCCATCAGGTCCATGTGGTATCCGGCCCCCCCATACCCGACGTCGATAAGGGGATACACCTGCACCCCATACCGGGATTGGATTTATATAATCCTGAAAACCCATTCCGAACCCCGAGTCTCGGTGAACTCAAAAACCCCGTGAACCTCATGGAGTGGGTGAGCGTCTCCACCCAGGGTTTTCCCGAGCCCTTCACCTTCGGCATCCGCGCCCGGCGATATGTCATCAAAAACAAGGACAAATATGATATCGTTCATGACAATCAGAGCCTTTCATACGGCGTATGGTCCATCCAGAAGCGATTGCCGACCGTAACGACCATTCATCACCCCATCACCGTGGATCGTGATATAGCGGTCACCGCGGAAAAAAATTTCTTAAAAAAGATTAAACACCTGCGATGGTATTCATTTACACGGATGCAAAAGAAAGTGGCACGCACCCTTTCGAAAATCATCACCGTATCCAAATTTGCCAGAAACGATATCGTCAATGAATTCGGTCTGTCGCCGGGCAGATTCCATATCGTTCCCAACGGCATCGATACGGAAAGATTTCATCCATTAGCCGGCATCGAACGCGTTCCCGGCCGCCTGATCGTAACCAATAGTGCGGATACCCCCCTGAAAGGATTAGGATTTCTCCTGAAGGCAATTGCCATTGTAAAAAGATCCCACCCTGTCCACCTGGTCATCGTGGGGAATCCTCAACGCAACGGTTATGTGCGACAGGCAATCAACGACCTCGGTCTTGCCGCTGCCGTTGATATCACCGGCCGGATACCACAAGCGGAATTCATCCGGCAATATGCCCGGGCATCGGCCGCTGTAATTCCATCGATTTACGAAGGCTTCGGCCTTCCGGCCGGCGAAGCAATGGCATGCCGGGTGCCGGTCATCAGCACCACCGGCGGCGCGTTGCCGGAAGTGGTGGGCGATGCCGGTCTCCTGGTGCCGCCGGCTGATCCCACGGCCCTTGCCAATGCCATAAAGGTAATTTTGGATTCACCGGACTATGCCGACAAATTGGCGGAGAAAGGTTTCCGGCGTGTTCATTCCCATTTCAGTTGGCCGGTTGCCGCTGAGAAAACCCTTGCCGTATATGCAGAGGCCATCCGTGATCACCATAAATTTTAAACACATCCCCATTTCTTTGGGAATGAAAGTCCTGGATATCGGATGCGGGTCCGGGCGCCACACGGCAGCGGCATATGGGCTGCCTGGGGCATTGGCCGTGGGCATCGATACAAACCCGGGCGATATTGCCGAAGCCGGAAATCGGCTGATGATACATGAGCGGCTCGGAGAACATGGCGGTGGCAGGTGGGGATTTGCCGGGGCCGATGCAGCACATCTGCCGTTCAGACGACACGCCTTTGACCTGGTCCTGCTGTCCGAAGTTCTTGAGCACATACCGGATATCTCCGCAGTTGTTCGGGAGTCGCTACGTGTATTGAAACCGGGCAATTTTCTGGCGGTGAGTGTACCGAGATACCTGCCGGAAAAAATCTGCTGGTCGATCTCCCGGCAGTACTCCCGCCAATCCGGCGGTCATGTGAGAATATTCAGAAAACGGCAGGTGGTGGCCCTTTTCAGATCCAAAGGATTGCAGCTTCAAAAAATCCACTATACACATAGTCTTCACACCCCCTACTGGTGGCTCAAATGTATCGTGGGGCTCGACCGGGAGCGTTTTCCCGTTGTGGATCTCTACCATCGTTTTCTTGTTTGGGACATCATGAAAGCCCCCCTCATCACCCGGTTCATCTCCCGATTGATAGACCCCCTCCTGGGGAAGAGCATGGTTTTTTATTTTAAAAAACCCATTTTGCCTGAACCCATGGCATGAGCTGTCCACAAGTTCCGCCGATTCATTTCCAGAGTTAAAGTTTTATCCTGTCTCGGCGATATAAAACCTGTATACCCGATGCCCCGGCAAAAATGAAAAATAACCCCGAAGGACCAATTGAACATGGCAAGTGTTCTGATCGTCGATGATGATCCGGCAATAGCGGATATATTGTCGCGGATCGTTAAAAAACTGGGCCATTCAAGCACCAGCGCCTCTGATGTACGAATGGGAATGGATCATCTGGCATCCGGGGAGTTCGATGTGGTCCTTCTGGATGTTTTCCTGCCCGACGGTAATGGTTTGGAGATGATTCCCGGCATTAAGGAAAGCCATCATGCGCCTGAAATCATCATCATCACGGCATTCGGGGATCCGGACAGCGCTGAACTGGCCATTAAAAACGGCGCGTGGGACTATATTCTGAAGCCGTCACCGACCGAAAGCATCATGCTCACCATAAAACGGGCATTGGCATACCGGAAGGAAAAACAGGCCGCGGCCACCCCCCGGTTATTGCGTCGCGATGACATCATCGGTTCCAGTCCCCAATTGACCCGGGCTCTGGAACGGGTTGCACTGGGTGCTTCAACCAAGGCGAATGTATTGATCACCGGCGAAACCGGTACCGGAAAAGAATTGTTCGCCCGGGCGATCCACCGGAACAGCGAACGGTCCAAACGCCGGTTTGTGGTGGTCGACTGCGCCTCATTACCGGACTCATTGGTGGAAAGCACGCTATTCGGCCATGAAAAAGGCGCTTACACGGGTGCGGATAAAGAGCGTGAAGGCCTTATCAAACAAGCGAACGGCGGCACCTTGTTTCTGGACGAGATCGGTGAGCTGCCCCTTGGCTCTCAAAAAGCCCTTCTCAGGGTTATACAGGAACACCGATTCCGCCCGGTCAGCGGCAAAAAAGAGATTGAAGTGGATTTCAGGCTGATATCCGCCACCAACAGAAATCTTGAAAAAATGGCCACCGCCGGAGAATTCAGGCAGGACCTGTTATACCGGATCCGGACCTTTGGGATTCAGACGCCCCCTTTGCGAAAACGTAAGCAGGACATTAAAAAGCTATCGGTTTTTTATATCAATAAATTGTGCGACATCTACGCCGAGGAAACCAAAGGTTTTTCTTCGGAATTTTTCGAATCCTTGCAGCAGCATGACTGGCCGGGAAATGTCAGAGAGTTATTCAATACCCTGGAAGAAGCCATGTCCGTCGCCGGCAGGGAACCCATACTGTATTCCTACCATCTGCCCACTATAATCAGGGTGGCGGCGGCTAAAAAAACAATCACAGCCTCTGCGGCATCCCCCGCGCCCGATGAAAATCTTGGTTCATTGAATGGGCTGGAGGCGTTTAATAGTAAAAATTTCCTGAAAATCAATACCTTCCGTGATACCATGGAACGAAAATACCTTCAGCGTCTCACCCTCCTGACCAATGGCAATCGTAAGGAAGCCTGCCGGATTTCCGGGCTTTCAAGAACCCGTTTGTTTGAATTGCTGAAAAAACACGAATTGTCCAAATACCTTCGAAAAAAAACGGAAGCCGCTGTCGGTTAATCCCGCACAAACCGATTTCACCGGTCATTATGGTGACCGGCCACTGAGCCTGTTCTTCACAATGCCGTAAAGGTTCACTTTGCCGAACCACGGGTACGGTTTCACGAACATTGCTATTCGTATGTCCGCTTTTTTAACAGCGCCACCCCCTATTCCCCTGCGGATGCCTGCGTATCGTTTCATCCGCAATTACGGTATATTATCGACCGTCAACGGGATTCCGGGCTTACATGGCATACCAATTGCTCAACCCTGGCAAGAGAATACCGCTGGAAAGGGAATCGAATTCAAGGATGAAACTATTGATTTATCAGCCCGATGGGCATCCACTGGAGAATGTTCTGCGGCAGGGCTTAACCACCAAAGGACATGAAATTGAAAGTTTTTTCTTCCCCGATATCGCGGCACTGACCGCCGGGCTGAGACAAGCATCGGGTGGTGATATCATATTGATTCTGGTACCGCCGGATAAAAAAGAATTATCCCGGCTGGCCATGATGCGCGCGCCGTTGCTGGACAAAAAAATCATACTGATTCTGCCGGACAACAGGGAGGAAACCATCTCCACTGCACACAGACTGCATCCGCGATACATCAGTGATGCGGACGGTGATTTTTCGGACACCATAGCGGTACTCTCCAAAATGATCGGCAATGCCGGTTCCCACGCGCCGGGAGAGTTGATCGCCGATCCGGCTCACGGTTGATTCTCAAAGATACTGCGGTGCCGGCCGGGTCCGATAAGAAGCATTTTCACACGTGTCCGGTTCCAAGGGCCGATCCGGATTCCAGCGACACCCGCTGAAGCACCCCCAGGGATCCGACCCTTGCGGCTTCAGCAAAACCGCCGCTGGAAATCGCGGCGCTGTATATCGTGTACGGGGCCTGTCCACCATCTTTCGGATCTTCAAAAACATCGTGAAATATCAGGTAACCGGAGGTGACCACATGTTTCGCCCAATGGTTATAATCCGCTTTTACGGTTTCCAGGGCATGCCCGCCATCGATGAATACCAGACTGAGCGGCGTCCGCCACGATTTTGCGGCCACCGACGAATCACAGACAAGGGGAACCACATGTTGCTCCAGCGCGGCAGCTCTGAGGGTATTTCTGAACTCGAATAAGGTGTCGCCATGAAAGGTCCGGGGATCGATCAGGGCAGGATCGAAATATAATTCACCGGGTTGCTGTTCTTCGGAACCGCGATGGTGATCAATTGAGAATAGGGTGGTATCCTGTTTTTTACAAGCCGTGCCGATATATACGGTCGATTTCCCGCAATAGCTGCCGATTTCAAGGCAGGGACCCATCTTCGCGGCCGTAAGGGAAAAATCGTAAAGCGCCCTGCCCTCGCCGGCATCAAGGAAACCCTTTGTCTGATTGATGACCTGTTGATTGAAGTCCATGATCGTTTCACAGCCGGAATACCCGATGTTTTCCGGGTCAGGGGATATCATCATACCCCTTTACCAGGACTTCCCTGCGGTTGGCACCGTCGGAGGGTCCGACGATTCCCTCCAGTTCCATGGTCTCCACAATGCGCGCCGCACGGTTATAACCGATCCGCAAATGCCGCTGAATCAGGGAGATGGAGGCCTGACGCGTCTTTGTCACCAGCGCAACGGCGTCATCATATCGTTCATCATAATCGGCATCCTCTTTACTCTTGTTTTTCTCCGGTGCCTGGGTTGCCAGAACGCTCTTATCGTATTCCGGACGTTGTTGTTTCTTCAAAAATTCGGTGATCCGTGTAATCTCGGCCTCGGAAATATAGGCGCCGTGAATTCGCTGCAGTTTCGCCGTGCCCGGCGGCAGAAAAAGCATGTCGCCCATGCCCAACAGGTTCTCGGCCCCATTGGCGTCTATGATGGTCCTCGAATCGGTCTTAGAAGATACCTGGAAGGTCAGCCGGGTGGGAAAGTTGGCTTTTATGATGCCGGTGAGCACATCCACCGACGGCCGCTGGGTGGCTAGAATCAAATGAATGCCCGCTGCCCGTGCCATCTGGGCCAGCCGCATCAGGGCCACTTCCACGTCCCTTGAGGCCACCATCATCAGGTCCGCCAACTCGTCGATGATGATCACGATAAACGGCAGTGTTTCGGGTTCTTCCTCGCCATCGGCTTTTTTCACCGAAGCGACCTTCCGGTTGTACTGACCGATATTGCGCGCCTTGTTTTTGCTCAGCAACTCGTACCGGCGCTCCATCTCCTTGACCGCCCAATATAGCGCATTGGTTGCCTTTTTCACATCGGTGACCACGGGGGTGATGAGCTGGGGGATACCATCATACATGGACAACTCGATGCGCTTGGGATCGACCATGATCAGCTTCACATCATCCGGTGTGGCTTTGTACAGCAGGCTGCAGATCATGGTATTCAACGCCACACTTTTCCCCGCACCGGTCGCGCCGGCGATCAGGAGGTGCGGCATTTTATCCAGCTCCGCCACCACCGGCTCCCCAACGATATCCTTGCCGAGACAGAGGGTCATATGTGATTTGGCCTTGTTGAAAACCACCGCGGTGACGATCTCCTTGAATCGCACGGTTTCCCGGTCCGGGTTCGGCACTTCGATACCGATGACCGCCTTGCCTGGAATCGGGGCGACGATACGGATGCTGATAGCCCTCAGTGCCAGTGCCAGATCATCCGACAAATTGACGATCCGGTTTATCTTCACCCCTGCTGCCGGTTCATATTCGAAGGTGGTGATCACCGGTCCGGGTGTAACCGCCGTGACTTTGCCGTGAACCCCGAAATCCTCCAGTTTTTTTTCGAGCAATTTGGACTGCATACGCAAATTGTCGTTGTCCGCGGAGGCGGGCGGGTGGGCGGGATCATCCAAAAAATTAATGGACGGTAACTGGAAACCGCCCTTGGTTTTCATAAAATTGAACACTTCCTGCCTGGGTGCGGGTTTCGGACGAACCTGAACCGGTTTCGGTGCCTTAATTTTCAATTGCGGTGTGCTGGCCTGTAGCGAACTTTTAATTTTTTCGGATCGCCGTTTTGCTTTTTCGCGGCGTTCCTTGTGTTTGATCAGCAGAGTTTTGATGCGATCGGCCAGAAAGGCCGATGCCTGCATAAAACGGGTCCAAAAGGCGATGATGGAAAACCCGGTGGCGAGGATGAATCCCACCAGCCAGAGTACGAAAAGAATGATCAAACTGCCGGCGAGGTTGGTGTATGCGGTTAAAAACGATGCCAGAGGTGTACCGAAAATACCACCGGCGGAATATTTGCTGCCAAAAAGGATATAATGGTTTTTATCAAGGGCCAGCAGGCTACCGGTGGTAATGATCAGAACGATGCCACCGACAACGATGGGCACGACGGATACCTTGGCGCCCTTGCCGAAAAAAAGAATGCTTGCCAACAGCAGCAGCACCGGAATCCAGAAGGCACCAATCCCGAAAAGACCGACAAACAATCCGGACACATGGGCGCCGAATATGCCGAACAGGTTTTTCGCCTTGCCCAGAACACCGGCATTGTGCAGCAGCGACGGATCAGCGGATTGATAGGATATCAAGCTGATCAACGTGAAAATAACGAGAAAAAACAGGAAAATACCAACGATTTCTCTTCTCATTTTTCTATCCGTTTTGTCTGTTCACAATATGAGATGGATTACCCGTTTCGAAAACCGCCTTATACTTCAAGGATAAAGGGCAATATCATGGGACGACGACCAATGGTAAAGAAAAAATACTGGCGCAAGGCGGTTTGCAGCTTCGAACGGATGATGCTCACCCGGTTCGGCACTTCCGGAAGCACCTCTTCAACCACCTCCAGAATCACACATTGGGCATCCTGGAGCAGATAACCGGTTTCGGTTTCGAATACAAACCCGCGGGAAACGATTTCAGGGCCGTAGACGATGATGCCGGTCTCCTCATCAAAGGCGAGATTCACCACAACCAGCCCCTCCTCGGAAAGTATGCGCCGCTCCTTGAGTACGCTTCTGCCGACATCCCCGATACCTTTACCATCGATAAGCACACGACCGGTGCCGATGTACTCGGAGTGATACATTTGGGTCTGATCAAACCCGATGATCTGGCCATTCTGGGCCAGCACGATATGTTCCCGGGGGATTCCCAATTGCTCGGCAAGCCGGGCGTGGAGCACCAGGTGCCGGTGTTCGCCATGAATAGGAATAAAATATTTGGGCTTGGTGAGATTGATCATCAGCTTCAATTCTTCCTGAAAGGCATGCCCCGACACGTGAATATTGGAAATTTTCTCGTAAATAACGTCGGCCCCCCGACGATAGAGGTTGTTGATAATGTTGGTAATGGCCTTTTCATTCCCCGGGATGAATTTGGAAGAGAGGACAACCGTATCTTCCGGCTTGATCTGGATCTGACGGTGGGTTCCGGCGGACATTCGCGCCAGTGCCGACATGGGTTCGCCCTGACTGCCGGTGGTGATGATAATCACCTCGTCGTCTGTAAACTCGTCGAGCTGGTCGATACCGATTTCCATACCGGCCGGGATGCGCATATACCCCAGATTTTTTGCAATATTGACACTTATTTCAATGCTGCGCCCGTTAATAATAATTTTCCGGTCGCTGGCGGCGGCAATGTCGACAATCTGCTGGATCCGGGTGATGTTTGAGGCGAACAAGGCGACGATTGTTCTGCCTTTTTTTCTTTTGGTGATTTTCTCCAGGGTCTCCCCGATCTGCTGATCGGAGATGGTGTAGCCCTCTTTCTCCACGTTGGTGGAATCCGACATCAATGCCAGTACGCCTTTTTCACCGCAGTGGGCGAACTTGTTCACATCCGTCATCATTTTATCGATGGCCGTGTGATTGATTTTAAAATCCCCGGTGTGCACCAGCAGGCCGACCGGCGTGTGAATCGCAAGTCCGACACCGTCCACGACGCTGTGATTCACGCGTATAAACTCCAGCTCAAACGGACCGATTTTTAATTGCTCCCGAGGATTGATTTCATGGAGTCCGGCGGAAAGATGAAGCTCATGCTCCACCAGCTTGTGACGTACAATGCCCAAGGTGAAGGGGGTGCCGAAGACCGGCACATTCACTTCCTTTAACAGATACGGCAAGGCGCCAATGTGATCTTCATGGGCATGGGTGAGTACAATTCCGCGAACACGGGATTGGTTTCGCCGGATGTATTCCAGATCGGGAATCACATAGTCGACACCCAGCATATAATCTTCCGGAAACATGAGGCCGGCGTCGATAATGAAAATAGTATCACCATATTCGATAACCATCATGTTGAGACCGATCTCACCCAGCCCGCCCAGCGGAATGATCTTCAGCATCACGCTAACCCTTCCTCAGGTCTGCGATCATCCTTCTCGCTCATGATGTTGTGAATTCGATCCATAAGCTCGTCCTTGGTCGATCGTGTGTAGTCCTTGGTTTCAATTGGCGCATTCAGATGAATGGTAATCGGTCCGGGCCTGATCATCAACTGATTTTTAGGCATTATGGAAAAGGTCCCGGTAATCACGATGGGGACAATCGGTACCCCGGCATCAACCGCCATGACAAACCCGCCTTTTTTGAACCGCTGTATTTTCCCGTCCGGACTGCGGGTGCCTTCGGGAAAAATCACGACAGAAGTACCGTTGCGGATGGTTTCCGCCGCCAGGCGAAGGCTTTCGAAGGCCGCCTTGCGATTGGACCGGTCGATACTGATGTATCCGCACCCTCTCATGCTTCGGCTGAACAAAGGGATCTTGAACAACTCGGATTTTGCCAACCACCTGAACTGTACCGGTAAGTGACCCAGCAGTGCGGGTATGTCAAAATTGCTCTGGTGGTTGGACATGTAGATATAGGACCGGCCGGGGTCAAGATTTTCACTGCCTGTGACCGTAACCCGGACACCGCTGACCCATAGAATGGATTTTCCCCAGATCTGGGCCACATTATGGGGCAGGTTACCGGTCCGGCTGATCAGCGACGCAATGATGGCAAAAATCCCGAAAACGAGAGTCATGGTGATTGTCCAGAGAATGATCACCACCGTGTGGATGACGGCCACCATATTATACGGACTAAGGTGAGCCATCGCCATACGGTTGACCGTCCCGGACTTCCCTAAATCGCCGGCATGCCGGCGTGAGCTCAAGGTCCCGTTTTAACTTACAATTGTGCGACGGCAGAAACAGGTTTAATCTGACACGCGCATCACACAATGCAGGATTGTCAATTGAAAACAAATTCAATTCCCTAGGTAATAAGGCCCAGCGTATCAACCATGGCATCCACTTTCCGGATAATCCAGTTACGCTGATCCTGGTTGGCGTACGCAATACATCCGCATCGCAGTTGATTTTTCGAACGCACCAGCAACTCGCACGACAATCGATCCGGTGTCAGCTCCAGGGCGAAATAGAACGGTTTGCAGTGGTTATGGGACGTCTGGACTTCGGTCAACAATTCATCACCGATGAGAAGCCAGTAAAGGCCGTCCATCTTCTCACCGGCGTAATGTTCTTCCAGGTAGGCCTTCAATTTCTCAAAATCCTCGGGCCTCAGTTCATCAATCACATATTGTTTCATAGCGGCGCTACGCTAGCATATATCCCTGCAAATCGCAAGATGTATGTTATGGCCGCACAACCGGTAACAACCCGTAGGGGTTGCCCCGGCACCGTATCATAAACATGGCGGCAAACCGGCACCATGGAAACGGCCGGCTTACCGAATGGGGTCCCCGCGTGTTCGGAAAGCCGAACATGCCGTTCGCCTATTGGAACATCACTGCCGCGCAGTACCCGGCCCCATTTCCGCCCGCCGGCTGTCGTATCGGCAACACACTGTAATAACAACTTATTTTTACCACCAAATCAAGTGCTTTTCCGCCGGTCATCTGGCACGGCCATTGCGATAGCAGCTACTGCCGTCAACGGCCATCGAAATCAGATCCAGGAAGGCGCTACCCATGCACAAGACCTTAAGTCAATACCACCCCAATCCGTCCCAAATAGGATTTCCGTCAACAATACACCATCTCATCCGCTGTTTATCCTGGATTCCGGTGATCCTCGGGGTTTGTATGACCACCGCCGCTGTGCACGGGGAGGAATCAAAACTGGCAGCGGCCTTGAAATTCACGGCCGGTGTAGCCACGGCTTATGCCATCCATGAAGGGGCGCATGCAGCGGCGGCAGCCTACACCGGAACAGAGCTGGAATGGGAAGTCGGCACCTACAATCAACCCATCGGCTTTACGGAAAATGCCCGGGATGACACCAGCGGACTGATTATTCACGCCTCCGGCCTGATCACCCAGGCGGCCGCAGGGGAAATCATCCTCCAGTGGGACCGTCTGGATAAAAATGACAATTTCACCCGCGGCATGATGGTGTGGAATATCATTAATCCGATCATATACGCCCTTGACTATTGGTTAATCGGGCAGGCCAACCAGACTTCCGACAGCAGCTTCCAGGGCGACATACAAGGGGTGGAGCACTATAGCGATAAACCCACCGCCGACGTGTTTGCACTCTCCATTGCCGCCATCGCCGGTTACCAGGGATACCGGTTTTTGAAAACCCAGACCTGGGCGCCGGATTGGATGAA
The DNA here is from genome assembly GCA_013003715.1 of Desulfobacteraceae bacterium. Classification (GTDB taxonomy): domain Bacteria; phylum Desulfobacterota; class Desulfobacteria; order Desulfobacterales; family Desulfosarcinaceae; genus JABDIN01. The sequence continues at coordinate 98,221 of JABDIN010000097.1, forward strand.
AACCGACGACTACAATCTCGGCATGGCCCCGCTGGAGCGGGGTGGTGTACTGCTGACAGTGAACATCCCGTTCTAAAATCATTCCGGTTACACGATTATATTCATAATCAGGGTGTTAGTTCACTTTGGCCGGTGGACGAACTTTCCATATCATCGCTTACCCCTCAACCGCCTGTTACCGGCTCACGCTGCCGGTTGGTTTATGTAGCAATTCAAATAGGTTTTAACCTTTTTTCTATTTACAAATGATATTGCTTCACATAAAGTTGATACTTTTGAAATTGAAAAATCAGCAGCACGGTTTTCCAGATATTTTAGTAACTATTTTTAAATAAGGAGCAGTCTAATGGCAAAGAAGATGCAAACCATCGACGGGAATACTGCCGCCGCGCACGTGGCTTATGCGATGAGCGACGCGGCTGCAATCTATCCCATCACCCCCTCTTCTCCGATTGGTGAAATCTGTGATGAATGGGCGGCCAATGGTAAAAAGAACATTTTTGATCAGACGATGCTGGTACGGCAGTTGCAGTCCGAAGCCGGTGCGGCGGCAGCCGTTCACGGTTCACTGGCCGCGGGGGCGTTGACCTCGTCGTACACGGCGTCCCAGGGACTCTTGTTGATGATCCCGAATATGTATAAAATTTCAGGCGAGTTATTACCGGGGGTACTCCATGTGACGGCAAGAGCCATCGCCGCCCATGCCCTTTCCATCTTCGGCGACCACCAGGATGTCATGGCCGTCCGGCAAACCGGCTTTGCCATGCTGGCATCCGCATCCGTCCAGGAAACCATGGATTTGGGTTTGGTGGCTCATCTGGCGGCCATAGAATCCAGTGTACCATTCGTTCACTTCTTTGATGGGTTCAGGACCTCCCACGAAATACAAAAAATTGAAATGATTGACTACGAGGACATGGCCGCCCTGTTGAACTGGGATGCCGTTGAAGCCTTTCGTGCCCGGGGTGTGAATCCCGAAAATCCCGAACTCAGGGGCACGGCCCAGAATCCGGACATCTATTTTCAAGGCCGGGAAGCCGGTAACCAGTTCTATCTGCAAGTCCCTGCCATCGTTGAAAATTATATGAATAAAATCGGTGACCTCACCGGCAGAAAGTATAAACCCTTCGATTATGTGGGCGATCCCGAAGCCGACCGTGTAGTCGTCTCCATGGGATCATCCTGCGAAACCATAGAAGAGGTGGTCAACTACCTGAATGGGCGCGGTGAGCGGGTCGGCCTGGTAAAAGTCCGCATGTTCCGGCCGTTCTCGGCAAGCCACCTGCTCAACGTCATACCCGCCACGGCGGCAAGGATTACCGTGTTGGACAGGACCAAGGAGCCCGGTGCATTGGGTGATCCGCTCTATCAGGATATTTGTACGGCTTTCATGGAACAAGGCGAAATGCCGGTGATCACGGCGGGCCGCTATGGGCTGGGATCAAAGGAATTCACCCCTTCCATGGTGAATGCGGTTTTCGCCAACATGAATGGCGTGGCGCCGAAAAACCATTTTACCGTGGGTATTACGGACGATATCACCCATACCTCGCTGAACGTCACGCAACACCTGGACGTGGCACCGGAAGGTACGGTCCAGTGTAAATTCTGGGGGTTGGGTGCCGACGGAACGGTGGGTGCAAACAAGAGCGCCATCAAAATCATCGGCGATAACACCGACATGTACGCCCAGGCCTACTTTGCCTATGATTCCAAAAAATCAGGAGGTGTCACCATTTCGCACCTGCGGTTCGGCAAGGCCCCCATACAGTCAACATATCTGATTGACGCTGCGGACTATATCGCCTGTCACAATCCCGGATATGTGAGACTCTATGACGTGCTGGAAGGCATCAAGGCGGGCGGCACCTTCATGCTCAATTCGTCGTGGAGCGTGGAGGAGATGGAGACACAGCTACCGGCCCATATGCGCCGAACCATCGCTGAAAAGAAATTGAAGTTTTATAATATCGACGCCGTTGCCATTGCCGGCGACGTCGGACTGGGCGGCCGGATCAATATGATCATGCAGACCGCTTTCTTCAAGGCTGCCAATGTCATCCCCGTGGACCAGGCCATCGGATATCTGAAAGATCAGATACGGTATATGTTCGGCAAGAAGGGCCAGAATATAGTGGACATGAATATCGCCGCCGTGGATAAGACCATCGATAACCTGGTGGAAATCGAATACCCGGCATCCTGGTCCGCATCCAGCCCCGCGGCCAGACCCAAAGCCGACGAACCCGAATTCATCACCGAGGTTATGCGACCGATGTTGGCCCAAAAAGGCGATAGCCTGCCGGTGAGCGCCTTCAACCCCGATGGCATCTTCCCTGTCGGGACGACCCAGTTCGAAAAACGGGGAGTGGCGATCAAGGTGCCGGAGTGGGTTCAGGACAATTGCATCCAGTGCAACCAATGCGCCATGGTCTGCCCGCACGCGGCCATCCGGCCGGTGTTGCTCACGGATGATGAATTGACGGCGGCGCCGGAAGGATATACGGCCAAAAAGGCTGTCGGCAAGGAATTGAAGGACTATCATTTCCGCATGCAGGTCAGTACCCTGGATTGCATGGGATGCGGTAACTGCGCGGATATATGTCCGGCCAAAAAACCGGCTCTGGTGATGAAACCGCTGTATACACAAACTGAAAAACAGGTTCCGTTTCATGAGTATTCAGTGGCCCTGCCCATACGGGACGGCCTTGCCAAACGGGGCACGGTCAAAGGGAGCCAGTTTTATCAGCCGCTCATGGAATTTTCCGGCGCCTGTTCCGGTTGCGGGGAAACACCCTATGCCAAACTGCTCACGCAGATGTTCGGCGAACGCATGGTAATCGGCAATGCCACCGGCTGTACCTCTATTTGGGGCGGCAGCGCGCCATCGATACCCTATTGCGTCAACGAGGACGGATATGGACCGACCTGGGGGAACTCCCTGTTCGAAGATCCGGCCGAATTCACCTATGGCATGTTCCTTGGCGCACTCCAGCAACGGCGAAAGCTATCGGACCTGGTCACCAGGGCGATTGCCGCCGATATTGATGCGGATCTGAAAGAGGCGCTTACCGGCTGGCTTGAAAATATTCAGGATCCGGAAGGATCCCGCATCCACGGCGACAAGGTGAAAGCCTTGCTCCCCTATTATTCGGACGACAAACTGCTGGCCGAAATTGATTTACTATCCCCTCACTTCACCAAAAAATCCTACTGGATTTTCCTCGGTGACGGGGCGGCCTATGATATCGCCTACGGGGGTATCGATCATGTCCTGGCCACCGGAGAAGACATCAATGTCATCGTGTATGACACAGAGGTATATTCAAACACCGGCGGCCAAAGCTCCAAGGCCACACCGACAGGCTCCATCGCCAAGTTTGCCGCATCCGGAAAGAAAACGGCCAAAAAGGATCTGGCGGGCATGGCCATGACCTACGGGTACGTGTATGTGGCCAGTGTGGGCATGGGGGCCAACAAACAGCAGATGATCAAGGCATTCGCGGAGGCTGAAAACTACGATGGGCCCTCCCTGATTCTGGCGTACTCACCGTGCATCAACCACGGCATCAAGAAGGGAATGGGAAAAACCCAGTTGGAGACGCAATTGGCCGTAAATTCGGGATACTGGCCACTGTTCCGCTATAGTCCGGCATTGAAAACCGAAGGCAAGAATCCGTTCACCCTGGATTCTAAAGCACCCGACGGTTCCCTGAGGGAGTTTCTATCAGGTGAAGTTCGCTACGCCGCACTGGAAAAACTGTTCCCCGAAGAGGCGACGCTGTTGCACGCCCGTCTTGAGGTTGAATTCAATGAGCGCTATCAGAGACTGAAAAACATGGCCGAAGCCGACGTCAAACCCGTTGCTGTCGAACCGGCGGATACCGGTGATAAAGGCACAGCGGCGGCCAAAAAGGCGAAACCGGATGTGTGCACCATTTCCAGCACGGCGGAACATTCCCGGGGAGAGGGTTCGGACGAACCGTGCGATGACGGCAGATCCGGGTAACCTGAGGACAAAGAAATCGAAGGGAATCACCTGATGCAAATAAGCAGGGCTGCCGATGAAAGACCGGGCAGCCCTGTCTGTTTCTGGACTCACCTTTTAGAGGACTTTCACCGCACATGACAACATGTAAAAAATGCGGCACCTGTTGTACCAAGGGAGGACCTGCCCTGCACAAGGAAGATCTTTCCAAGGTACAAAGCGGTGTAATATGCATTTCTCAACTATTCACCATCCGCGCGAAGGAACCGGTCTGGGACAATGTATTGGGGGTGATGTCGACGGCAGGCACCGACGTGGTGAAAATCAAGGGAACAAAGAATTCTCCGCTGTGTTCTTATTACGATGGGAAAGCCCCGGCCTGTCGGATATACGGCAACCGTCCGGCTGAATGCCGCGCCTTGAAATGCTGGGACACGGCCGCGGTGGAAGAAATGTATGCCAAAAACCGCCTGACCAGGCGGGACATACTTGCCGCCGCCGAGAGCCTGTGCGACCTTATTGACGCGCATCAACAATATTGCGACTACGACAACATAAACAGGCTCTGCCACGGCATCGTACAGCAAAACGATTGGACCGGCGGGGCGGAACTGACGAAAATTATCCGATACGATGAAAATATGCGTCAACTGGTCATCAAACAGGCCGGCATTTCGGTGGATATACTTGATTTCCTCTTCGGACGGCCCGTGGCGGCGACCCTTCGCATGTTTTCCCTGGAACTGAGAAATTCCGGCCGACACCTGCAATTCAGGCGTTTACCGGGCACCCGGCCGGCCGGGCGCTCCGCACCCCTGATCCGGGCAGGCGAAGAATAGCCACCGGATATAAAATGATAAAAATTCCGGTTGTTATTCATATTTGACTTCATTGGGTGTTTACACTATAGATGACCTCATCTGAACCGCATTCATTTTCAACATGCAACACCCCCAACCACATCGCTGAACCCCTGGAAGCGGTGTAACACCAGGAAAATTACACAATTTTGATGGCAGCACCATGCTGATGGGCGTCACTGAAACGATACTCATCCACATGATGCCGCATGGATTTATATCTGCCAATACGGGTAAAAATCGTGCTTTACAAACCAAGGAGGTAATCATGAAGAATTTAACCATTATGGTATTGTTGGTTCTGGGATCCATTCTTGTTTCAGGTGGTCTTTGCTTTGGTGAAGAGACCAACCCCGTGGTCCAGATCGAAGATGCGGCTATTTGTCAGGATGTCGCGGACCGGGCGCCGGTGGGTGGCGGTGATGTATTTCCCAAGGAAGTTACCCGGCTATTCTGCTTTACCCGGGTTGTGGGTGCCGAAACAGAAACGGAAATAACCCATAACTGGTATTACAAAGGCAGCCTCCAGGCATCAGTGGTGCTCAATGTCGGTTCAAAAAACTGGAGAACCTGGAGTTCCAAATCCTTTATGCCGGGAAGCGACGGTGAATGGATGGTCGAAGTGCTTTCAAAAGACGGCGTACCGCTGGAAAGCATCATTTTCTTCATTCAATAATTCGCCACGAATAGCACAGCCGGCCGGTGAACCTGTAGGGGAAGTTTTACGATAAGGTGGTGGGAAATGGGTTATCATTTCTCGCCACCTTTCCCTTGATGCCTGCATCGTATCATTTGCCGGATGGATGACCTGTCCATATTCGGCCATCCCGTATCACCTGCTTATTTTCCGGGAAGGGCCGCCGGGTCATCGCCGCTATAGACATCCGGCCGACGGTTCGGGAAGAAATATCTCATCTTATGCCCGCGCACCGCAGTCAGCAGTTTCGGGTCCAGATCCGCCACCAGCAATCCCTCGTCGCCGGACAGCCGAGTTTCAAGAATCTCACCGGAGGGGCCGATCACCACGGCATTGCCTGGAAACGACAATCCCTTTCCGTTCTTCCCGCACTGGTTGCAGGCAACCACAAACACGGAATTATCAAAGGCGCGTGCCCGGAGATGCCGCATCCAGGATTCGTGCTTTTGGGTTGCGGTGCCCCGGGGTGAGGCATGGGGCATGAATATCACATCGACCCCTTTCTGTGCCATCCGGGTGGATAATTCCGGGAAGTGCGCGTCGTAGCATAATTGTACGCCAAAGGTCATACCCAGTGCCGTGAATACCGGCACCGACTGTCCGGCGTCAAAGATCGCTTGCTCGGGTGGCGCGAGATGAGTTTTGCGATAGTGTCCGGCAAGCCCGGAGGGTGTAACCACCAGGTGGGTCAAAAACAGATTCGCCGGAGTATCCTGTTCCGCCAGGCCGGCCAGGATTACCATATTATATGCTTCGGCCCACTCTTCCAACGTCTGTATGACGGAACCCGGTACCGCTTGCACCGCTGTCCGGATATCTTCTTTATGGGTATAACCGGTGATGGTCAGTTCAGGGAAACAGATCAGCCCCGCCTCTTTCCCGGCGGCAACATCGATCCAATGCGCCATCCGGTCCAGATTTTCGCCGATACGCCCGACGCGGGCCGGCATCACCGCTGCTGCAATTCGTATGGCCTTCATCTCCTATCACCCGGTCCCTCTTCCGAACGGACGGCTAATGCCAACGCCACCGATACCACACAACCGGTGCGACGGTCGATCAGGAAAGCGTAAATTCAGCCCTGATCTTGAATACCTTTGTGGCAGGTAGATTCAGGATATCCCGTACGCCTGTCCGTTCGGAGATGGACAGCAGGTTGTCCTGTATCTCCACCATCGATGGCGCGATAAAGGTAAACCAGACATTATACTCATTTTCCCGCAGGTAGTTGTGGGTGACCCCGGGATATTCGTTCACTGTATCGGCGAACAATTCAATCTTGTCTTGCGGGACCTTGGCGGCACACAGGGTGCTCACAAAACCCAGCTTTTCGGGGACAAAATTACCGCCTATCCGCCTGATAAAGCCATTCTTTTTTAAGGTATCAAGACGCCGGATCACTTCGGAAGCGGTTAAGCCGACTTGATCTCCAATGGCCTGAAAAGGTTCCGGTGTAATGGGAAAATCGGATTGTATCAGGTTCACAAGGTCTCTGTCGGTATCGTCCAATTGATGCATATTTACCTGTTCCGGATGCCTGCCGGTGGGTCATCGATCCGGCATTAATTTGATATGGAGTTTTCGCGTGCGCGGGCCATCGAATTCGCAGAAGAAAATCCCCTGCCACGTTCCCAACACCGGTTGTCCCCCTTCGACACTGATCAGTTCGGACGCCCCGATGATAGAGGCTTTAATATGAGCGGATGAATTCCCCTCCAAATGCCGGTAATCCGCCTCCCATGGTATCACATCGTTGAGCACTTTCAGAATATCCGATTGGACCGAAGGATCAGCACTCTCGTTGATGGTAATGGCCGCGGTGGTATGGGGAACGAATAAGAAACACAACCCACTCCTGAAAGAAGATTTTCCGAGATGGGATTCGATTTGGGAGGTGATATCAACGAATTCCGTCTTTGCCCGGGTTTTCACGGTAAGTGTCATCATTACCTCCACCGTCTGATAAACGAAGAAAGGCCCTGGTACAATCAGGGCCTTTCACAAAAAACGATCAATGGATGTTTCGATTAGACGCAACCGGTCGGTTTGGGCAGACCAGCCATCTTACAGGCTCCTTTGCCCGGTCCTGACGGGAAAAGCTCGTAGATATGTTTCAATTTGAAACCGGTGACTTTTGACAGAACGCGAACCATCGGAGCGATTCCGTTTTTCTCATAGTACTCACGAAGCACTGTGATGACTTTCTGGTGTTCGTCGTTCAGTTCATCGATACCTTCTTCTTTTTTCACATATTGTACCCACTCTTGATTCCAATTTGTGTAGTCATCGATGAATCCGTCTTCGTCTACCGTAAAACTTTTCCCACCAAATTCAACTGTCGGCATTTACCATACCTCCTTTAAAATTTTTGTTTATATGTCATGGCCTACAGCCAGCTACAATCCCCGTATCAGAAGATACGATTACTAACTGATTGGTTTCCCAATGTCAACACGAAAAAAATAAGAATATCTTCGGATGAGAGTGGCACAACTAACGGGAAAAAAACAAAAAAATGATATCGGCCATGATTATCCGATGTACGATTCAGATTTTAATTCCACGTCTTCCGATTCTAATATTCACGTGGTGTCTTGTTTATCTCGGTAAGTGTGAACACCGGTCCGTCTTTACACACCAATTCCTTGCCGATGCCGCATCTGCCGCACATCCCGATGCCGCACTTCATTCGATTTTCCAGTGAAAGATAGATATGGTCGTGATCATACCCCAGCTTCTCCAACACCGGTTGCGTAAATTTGATCATAATCGGAGGGCCGCAGACAATGGCATAGCTGTCACTGCCGCCCTGGGGCGCTTTCTCCTCGGTAATCGGCGGCACAAATCCCACGTTGTATTTCCAGTCCGGATCATCCGAATTATCAACGGTGATATGAACGTTTATATCATCGCGTTTTTCCCATTCGACAAGTTCATCCTTATATAACAGCATGCCAGGGGTTCGGGCACCATAAACCACGTCGATATTCCCGAACTTTGAGCGATTTGCCGGATCCAGCAGATAGATAATGGAAGAACGAAGGGTGGTAAATGCAAAACCGCCGCCGACAATCAGGATATTTTTCCCTTCAAACGTACTCCAGGGAAACCAGTTACCCATGGGGCCCCGGATACCCATGATATCCCCCACCTTCATATTGTGAAGATGGGTGGTGACGACACCGGCCTTGTTGATGGTGAATTTCAGAAAGCCTTTTTCGACCGGTGATGAGGCGATACCGATGGGAATTTCACCTTTGCCGGGAATGGACAATTCGGCGAACTGTCCGGCACTATAGTTGAATTTCACTTCATCTTCCTTGTTCAGGAAGACAAATTTAAAGGTCTTTAAATTGTTGTCTTCGGATTCGACGATAATATCATCGATGCGAACCTGAAATGGCAAATACGGATTGTCCACAAATACCTCCCTTATGAGCTCTGTACGGCACAGGTGTTATCGGAACCGAAGCTGTTCATCGTTTCGCAAACCCGGCGAATATCGATATTCACAGGGCATTGACGAACGCATCGGCCACACCCCACACACATGATGCCTTTATCGTATTTATCCACAAAGTATTTCAGTTTGTGCATGAAACGCTGTCGAACCCGTTGAAGCTTGGTGGCCCGCGGATTATGGCCCGTGGTGTGGACGGTAAATATGGGAAACATGCAGCTGTCCCAGGTTCTCATCCGCTTGCCGGATTTCCCGTGCACTTCGTCCTGGATATCGAAACACCAGCAAGTGGGACAAACGTAGGTGCATGTACCGCAGTTGATGCAGGCAAACGACACATCCTCCCAAAAATCAGCATTGTACAATTCCAATGCATCCTTTCCGGAGAGGGCCTCCGTTGAAACCGTGGAGACGATTTTCGCCTCGGCAGCCGTTTTCTTCGCCGCCAGCACGTCGGACTTCCCGGCACTATCGGCCCACCCGGCGCTCGTTGCCAGTTTTTCACCCTTGTCCGTCAATAATTTTGCGAGATAGGAATCGCCGTTATCGGCCATCAGCACGTCCAAACCCTCTTCATGATAGGGGCCGGTTCCGGCGGTGGTGCAAAAGCAGGTGCTGCACGGCGAATCGCAGGCCATGCCGACAAAGGTGGTGGCCTCATATAGATTCAGCCAATACGGATCTTTATATTCATCCGTATCAAAATTCATTTTCACCAGTTCCAGCGCTTTCGCGTCGCATGGCCGGATGCCGAATACCACCCTGGGTGAGTAGTCCTTTTCCACTTCCTTCAGGAGGTGATGGTCTTCCCTGCTATCATCCAACGAGTATTCGAACATATCTTCCGACTGCGGGAAAACAACGGCCTTCGGTGAAAGCCGCGTATTCCGGAACTCCAGGTCGGGAATCGTTCCACCTGAAAGCACTTGGAAGGTAAAATATTCTTTTTCCTTCACCGGACCGATGAGACCATAGGCTTTGTGGAGTGCTTTTATACCTTTAGCCCAATCCTTCTTATCAATCTTTATGACCTTCATATTTATAAGCCTTTTCTTATATGTATACTTCCATCTTACAAAAACACATGGAACAACGCCACGGCAGACAACTATTTGATAAATGCTTCCGGATCATCCGGTCTGTAAATATCCAATGCCGGACGCGAATCAAGTGACATGCCGGCTTCCCAACCATATTGGTCAAGACAATCTTTCTCCAGTTTCTTCGTCAGCAACCGCATGTTGATCCCAACGGGGCAGGCCCGTTCACAGGCACCGCAGTCCGTGCATCGGCCGGCACAGTGGTATGCCCGTAAAAAATGGAAGGTTCTGATATCCATGGGGTCCTGGCTCTTACCCAGCCATTGAGGTTTGGCTTCATCCACAAAACAGGTCGGGCAGTAGCATAGCGGGCAGGCGTTTTTACAGGCATAGCATCGTATACATGGCGCCAGTAACTCATCAAAGAAAGCCCATTTCTCTTCAGGTTTCCTGGCTTCGATGTCACGGACATCCGCATAGCGGTCGATATCCTGTTGCTCCTCCACAGGCTCGGCGACCAATTCGTCATGAATCACCGGGTTGCGATGAACACAAACCTTGCAGTTCTGTTGAAGGACGTCGGACTTTTTATACTCATTCTCACCCGTGCCGGTTTTAACGACAATCGCATCATCGGTTTCGGTGACGGCGAGGACTTCACCTTCGGCCAGCATGGCAATCCGCCGTCTATCGATCATCCCCCGGCAGGGAACCCCGATGATGACGAGCTGATCTCTTTTAATCTTATTTTCGAGAATATGGGTGACGATGTTGCGGGAATCGCATCCCTTTGCAATGATACCTATCTTCTCGGTTCTGTTGGTAAGATAATTGGTGAGATTTATGCCGCAATTGCTGTCCCAGATCAGTTGGTCCACATCTTCCGCGCTTCTCACAACAAAGGGTTCATTCATCATCGGTTGTGTTCCTTTCCGGAAACCGATGATCATCTCCACAGAGCAATCTTTCAGTAGGCGTTGTGATATTTCCCTTATTTTATCCGTATATCCTGACATATTATGCTACCTTAGCCTCTTGCTTGACAAATCGGTTGTTGGGTCCCAAGGCCTTGACTTTCTCGGATATTTCAGTGACAACCTTCACAAATTTCGTGGATTCCGCAGAGGATATCCATGAAAAGTGGAGACGATCCGATTCAATGCCCATATGCTCCATGAGATTTTTGAACAGAGAGAACTTCCGACGCGCATAGTAATTACCTTCCAGGTAATGGCATTCGCCAGGATGTCACCCGGAGACCCAGACTGCGTCTGCTCCTTCCCGTAGCGCGGCCAAGGCGAATTTAGGGCTCATACGGCCGGTGCAGGGTATCCTGACCACCCGGATATGCGGTGGATATTCCATCCGGCTCACCCCTGCCAGGTCCGCAGCACCATAACTGCACCAATTACAGAGAAAACTGACAATTTTCGGTTCCCACTCAGACATATGTAAATCTCCTTTTCAGAGTACCGGGTTGCCGGAGATCAGCTTGCAGGTGTCTCACACGTGACGCACCGGTATCACCTATTATATGTATCAGATCTTAGCTCGCTTCATTGAATGAGAAAATTTGCGCGAATATCTGATCGTTATCAAATCCTTTCAATCGAATGGCACCGGAACGGCAGGACGCCACACACAAACCACACCCCTTGCACAACACCGGATTGATTTCAGCCTTTCCGGCGAACGGCCCCTTTTCCGTAAACGATGGGGCTGAATAGGGACATACCGAGATACATACGGCACAGGAACTGCAGTCCAGCGGACGGGTTTCCGCAACCGTGCCGCTGGTGAATATGTTTTTCCTGGCCAATAAGGTCACTGCCCGTGAAGCAGCGGCATTTCCCTGGGCGATACTTTCGTCAATGGGTTTGGGATAATGTGCCAGTCCGCAGAGGAATACCCCGTCGGTGGCGAATTCGGAAGGCCCGAGCTTGGCATGCCGTTCCACGAAAAAACCATCTTCGTTCAACGGGACCTTGAAAAAACCGGCAAGCGTATCATCCCGGTTCGGAATGATCGCCGTGGCCAGCGATACCAGGTCCGCCGGGATATCCACAGGCAGCTGCAACACATGGTCGGTCACACGAACGACGATCCGCCCGTCGGTCAACTTGACCTCAGGCTTGTTGTCCGTGCTGTACCGAATGAATATCACACCTGCTTTCCGGGCTTCCTTGTAGAGAAGTTCCTTCTCTCCATACGTACGGATATCCCGATACAGGATGTAAACACTCATGTCCGGATTCATTTTCTTCAGCGTCAGTGCATTATCAATGGAATGTGTGCAGCAGACTCTCGAGCAATAAGGTCTATCCGGTTCTCTGGAACCCACGCACTGAATTAAAACCGCCGAATTCAATTTTTTCAGCGAAGCGTCCTGGTCGATCAGCTTTCGATCCAGGTCCAGGCTGGTGATGATCCGGGGATCTTTTCCGAAGTTGTATTCATCGGGTTGATACGGATAACCACCGGTGGCGATAACGCAAACCCCATGCTCCAGGACGGATTCGTTGCCGCCGGAGACTATCTGCGACTTGAAATTCCCGACGAATCCCTCCACGCCCTTAAGTTCGGAGTTGAGATGAATAGTAATCAATTCATTCCCGTTGATTTCAGCCACCAACCCGGCCAATTCTTTTTGCACATCCTCATCTTTGGCGGTTTTATAAATACTCAGTGCCTGACCGCCCAGAACCGGCGCTTTTTCAACGATGTGGGTTTCATACCCCTGTCCCGCGAGACTCTTGGCTGCCGCCATTCCGGATATCCCACCGCCCAGCACCATGGCGGCCTGGTTGACGGTAAGCTCGGCTTCCTGAAGCGATTGGGACAGTGCAACCTTTGAAACCGCCATTCTTACCAGATCCTTGGCTTTTTGCGTCGCCAGATCCGGATTGTTTTTATGTACCCATGAGTTGTGGTTCCTGATATTGGCCATTTCGAACAGGTATTTGTTTAAACCGGCATTGATCAGTGTTTCCTGAAACAAGGGTTCGTGGGTCTTCGGTGTACATGCCGCCACCACCACCCGGTTCAGGTTTTTCTCCTTGATAATGTCGGTCATTGTATCCTGCGTATCCTGGGAACAGGCATACAGGTTGTCGGCCACATAATCCACATAAGGCAGTGTCTTGGCGTACTCAGCCACCGCCGGCACATCCACGACACCGGCAATGTTAATGCCGCACCGGCAGACGAAAACACCTACTCGCGGCCGTTCCCCGTTTACGTTGGTTTCCGGTACGGTCTCCTTGACCCTGGTAAGTGTGTTGCGGGCCTTGCTCAACGACAAACCGGCTTCAACCGCCGCCGCACTGGCATCCACCACCGATTGGGGGATATCCTTGGGTCCCTGAAAGGCACCACAGACGTAAACTCCTTCGCGGGAAGTGGAAACAGGCTTAAAGGTATCGGTCTTGCAGAAATTACCTGCTGTCAAATCGATGTTCAACCGATGGGCGAGATCTATGACCTGTGGAGAGGTCTCGAAACCGACCGAGAGTACGATCATATCATACACTTCGGTTTTGGCTTCTCCGGCTTCCGTGACATATCTGATTTCAAGATCGTCATTTTCAAGCGGGTTGATGGTATGCACGCGGCTTCTGACAAAATTGATCCCGTGCTTGTCCCTGGCGGTGTCATAGTATCTTTCAAAGTCCTTGCCATGGGTTCGCATGTCCATGAAAAAGATGGAACAATCCAGTCCGTCGCCTGCATGTTCTTTCGCAATGACAGCCTCTTTAATGGCGTACATGCAGCATACGGACGAGCAGTGGGCATTGTCGCATTTGTTGATGTCTCTTGAACCGATGCATTGAAAAAATGCAATCCGTTTCGGTTCCCGCTTATCTTTGGACTGACGGACGATATGCCCCATGGTCGGACCGGACGCGGATAAAATACGTTCGAACTCCATGGAGGTGATCACATTCGGCATCTTCGAATAACCGTAGTTATCGAACCGGCTGGGATCGAACGGCGTAAAACCCGGAGAGAGAACCACTGCGCCGACATCGATGGTGCCGGTGGTCTCTTTTTGATCAAAATCGATGGCATCGGTGGGGCATAATTTTTTGCATGCACCACATTTTCCTTTTTGAAGGAATATGCAGGAATCGGCATCGATGGCGTATTTAAGGGGCACCGCCTGTGGATATTCAACATAGGCAGCCTTTCGTTTGACCAATCCCATGTTATAGGAATCGGTTATTTTCTTCGGGCATTTATCCGCGCAGGCACCGCAAGCGATGCATTTTTCCTCGATGACAAACCGGGGATGGTTTAAGACCTCGACACGGAAATTCCCTGCCTCCCCATCGATTTTAGTGACTTCGGTAAGGGTTTTTATCTCGATATTCAGGTGCCGGCCGACCTCGACCAGTTTTGGTGAAATAATTCACATCGCACAGTCATTGGTCGGAAAGGTCTTGTCCAATTGTGACATCACACCGCCAATGGAAGACCCTTTTTCCACCAGATAAACATAGTATCCGGAATCAGCAAGGTCCAGCGCTGCCTGCATACCGGCGATGCCACCCCCGACAACCATGACGGAACCGATCACGTCTTTTGACATATTCCAAATCTCCTGGTTATATTTTGTTGTTCCAACTCCGCCGACCTCGCTGGCAACCTGTTGAATTTATTTCACTAAAAAAATGAATAGCTTATAAACCAGCCGTTGGCAAAGAAAAGTCAAGGAGTTACCCTATACAGACAGTTTTTTCTTGTCAATACATTTTGGGCCCTTAAACACTGCATAATTACTGTATTTTGAGTATATCCCCATAATATAAAATAGTTTATTTTATGCCGGTTTTTTTTAGCATAACCATACTATTTTACTATAAATTCATCACCTCTCATCAAGCCCTTGACTTTCCCCCTCCAGGTAAGCTAACGTATTTTGATAAGAGATTCAGAAGCATAGGTTCGATTCACCTCATCCGAATGAAGGGATCATCCGCCGTTCAGCGCTATGCCGAAGCGGTGATGGAAATCGCCGCCGAAATTGAAAATGTCCTTCCGGAACTTCACACCGAACGGCTTGTATTGGCGCTCCCCAAGCAATAGTGACAGATAGACATCCTCTTCTCCGTTCGCTCACTGTACGCACCGTGTGATACGCCATCTCATTTTATAGCCAATAACCTGCTGAAGTTATGCATTATGTATTGGTCGACGACTTTCGCCTGGAAAACGCCCGGATAGTTCCGGGAGTCAACATTAACCCCGTCGGACCTATCGGTCGGAAACGGATTAATGACCGGTAACATCTCCGGCCACAATGAAAGGAGGTATCTTATGAAGGCAGGTATTTTTTTTACAGGTTCCGGACCAATTCTTCTACTGACGAGTTACGAAGCGCTCAATGCGCCCAGGCTGGTGGAAAAGCTGATCGCCAAAGGCATAAAGAAGTATATTGCTTTCGAGATTTCGGAGCGGAAGGTCAAGGACCGCTATGGCCTGCACTACAACGTTGTGCTTGGAGATCTGGGCCAATCGGATGATCTGCGGGTTCTCGATTATGATGGGCACCACGTATTCAACAATTTTTCGCTGCAGGAACTCGGTGAACCCGTGTACTTTGAACAATAGGGGAACCTGATCATTGCGAAGGCGCGCCGCCCGGTTGTGGGCGCGCCTGCCGACGCACGCTATATCCGAGGTAATTACCGGAAATGCAACGATAATTAAGGTTGACTTAAATCCGATAAACCTTATTATTAGGCCTACGATAGAAGCCAATGATCGAAACGGTACCACCTCCCACAACCCATGCGCATTTGACGGTTTCCGGCCACATCCGGGATCCACGTATCCATCGGAATGAGAAAGGATATTAAAATGGACTTTGAAAATTTAACCGCTATTATTGATTTTGCCATTGAAAAAGAGAGGGAAGCAGCAGCGTTTTACGAAAATATCAGTGAAAAAGAGCGTTTTTCCGGTAAAAAACAAATGCTGAAGGAATTTGCCGGAGAAGAGCGGAAACACGAAAAACTGCTGACCGATATTAAAACAACCGGTGTCATTCCCAAGGTGGGGGACTATAAATTCAAATGGATCACCGATATCAAAAGAAGTGATTATACCACCGAACTGGAATATAAAGAGGACATGGGCTACAATGAAATACTGATGCTGGCCGCCCAGAGGGAAGAGAAAGCACTAAAGCTCTATAACGAACTTCTGGAACAGGCGGATTCCGATGAGGCGAAAAAAGTTTTTAAAATGCTCTGCCAGGAAGAGGCAAAACACAAGCTCGCCCTTGAGACCCTCTATGATGATTACATGGCCGGGATGGGAGACTGATATCCTGGGGATGCCCGGCCAGAAGGCATCCAGCAGCGGAAAACCGGCGACTAAAAGCCGGGATAAAGACGACTCCCGGCATTAGCGCTGGTGCGGCGGCGTATGTTATAGGTGTCCGAATTGCAGGAATGTACCCATCTTAAAAGCGATTAACCATTCAATAAGCATCATATTGTGTCCTTTGCCCATCGAAAACCACCCATCATCGTCATTTGCGGCCCCACCGGTATAGGCAAGACCGCCTTTGCCATATCTCTTGCCGGGATGTTCAATTCAGAAATTGTCGGCGCCGATTCGATGCAGGTCTACCGTCAGATGAACATCGGTACGGCAAAACCAACCGCCGAAGAGCGTACACGGGTCATGCATCATTTAATCGATGTGGTCGACCCGGATGAGAATTTCGATGCTGAGCATTATGCGCAATTGGCCGGGCGCACCATTGCGCAATTACATGGCCGAAACATCGTCCCCTTTGTTGTCGGCGGAACAGGCCTCTACATCAAGTCGCTTATCAACGGGTTGTTCGACGCCCGGCCCGCAGATACCGGCGTTCGGCGCAGATTGAAATCACTCGCCGAAACGGACGGGAACCATTCATTGTATCAGAGACTGCAACGCGTGGATCCGGCTGCCGCCGAAAAAATACACGTCAATGACACCTACCGGTTGATCCGGGCACTGGAAATTCATGAAATAACCGGCAAACCGATCTCCGACTTTCATCGTTCCCATGGATTCAAGGAGGCCCGCTTCCGGGCACTTAAAATCGGCCTGCACATGGACCGGCAACTGATGTATGAAAGGATCAACCGCCGGGTGGAGATCATGATCGATGACGGATTTATAGATGAGGTCCGGCAACTTCTGGCAAAAGGCTACGCCGCCGAGCTTAAATCCATGCAATCCCTGGGCTATCGCCAGATCGCCGCCCACCTCGCCGGCCGCGTGGATTTGGCGGAAGCCACAAGGCTTATGAAACGGGATACCCGGCGGTATGCCAAACGCCAGATGACCTGGTTCCGCGGGGATGAAGAAGTGAACTGGATGGCACCGGACGACATAGGAACCGCAGCTTCATTGATCAAAGATTTTCTGGACAGCGCCGGAAGCAGCGAATGACCGGGTTTCGCCAAAACCCAATATCCCCGTCCGAAGTCAAACCCGTTCCGGAACCGGGCGCACGGAAAGGTTCATGTCAGATCAACTCGTTTCGATGAAATTTCCCGTCGATCATGACAACAGGGATTTTCTCATGGTAATCTTTCAATATTCCGATATTTTCCAGGGGGTCGCCATCCACCAGGATCATATCCGCCAGTTTTCCCGGCTCGATACTGCCCAACTCCTCTGAATCGCCTAAAATACGGGCATTGACCGAAGTGGCTGACCGTATGGCCTCCAGCGCCCCCATGACTTCCGCTTTAAGTTCAAGTTCGGCTGCACGGCGTTTTTGTGCCGCGCCGAAAAGATCCGAACCGGAACCAATGATACACCCGGCATCCACAGCGGTTTTCAGGGCATCTTTGGATCGCTCGCGCACATATTCGATTTTTCGCCGGTACTCCACCGGAAATCCCGGCTTGTCCCCATGGTCCGGTGAAATTTCATACGCACTGAGGGTGGGAACCAGAAAAGCACCGTGGCGAACAAGCGATTCGGCGGTCTCTTTATTGATAAAGTTGCCATGCTCAATGCTTTTTACCCCCGCCTCCAGGCAATTCGAAATGGATTGGTTGGAATAACAATGCGCCGATACGTAAGTGCCGACCGCAGAAGCCTCCGAGACGACGGTGCCGATCTCTTCATGACTGTACTGGGATGCCCCGGGATGATCCGTGGGGGATAGACACCCTCCGCCGGCCATTATCTTGATGAAATCGACCCCTTGTCTCAATTGTTCCCGGGCGGCCTTACGGCATTCCTCGATACCGTCGGCAACGATGCCTTTAAAACTCCAGGGCGTGGCGGCCGGCTCGTGAAACTCGGCAGGCCATCGGCCGTCACCGTGCCCACCGGTCATGGATAGATGCCGGCCGGAAACCTTCAATCTCGGTCCCACGGCATATCCCCTTTCAATGGCGGTTCGAAAACCGGCATCCAACCCGCCGCAATCCCGCAGACTCGTAAACCCCTGATCCAGCGCCTGCCGCAATCCGGACAATGCGCGAATGGTCAATAATGACGGAGATTCTTTTCTGAGGGCATCACCAAAGTCCTCTTCCACACAAATGATATGAACGTGGGCATCGATCAACCCCGGCAGAAGTGTCCGCCCCTTACACTCAATGGTGCGTGCACCGGGCGGAAGACTGGTGGCCCGGTGGGAAAGGACGTCCCTGATCCTGTTGCCTTCAACCACAACCGCACCGCCGGAGATGGGTTCGGCACCGGTGCCGTCAATAATCCGCACATCATTAAACGCGATAATGCTATCCACTATATACTCACCCTTTCTCACTGATCCGCCAAAATGGTGTTTTTCCCGGCCATGGGTCCCGAGGTGTCCCGAGGTGACAATCCATGGTTCCATTGGTTGAGATCGGGTCATTTACCGGCGGCAGCGATGATATTTTGCAGATCTTCGATATAGGCCGGGTCCAGGTTCAATTGCCGGGCGCCTCGTAAAATAGGTGCCGTGTAGGTTTCGGGCGGCACCCAGGGGCCGGCGGTCTTGGGAATAGTAAAAGTGACGGATGACACAGTGCCGCCTGCCGGTTTTTCCAATAGAACGGGGAAATCAGCCCAGAGCTCCCGGTCCAGGCCCGAGGCCGCGTCCAGTGCGTCCTTGTCGGACCGGGGCATGGTATAAAGCATGCCCACAGTGGTATATCCAGGCACCTTCTCCAGGGTACAGCCGCCGATGCCGGTATCGGCGGCACAGGTGGCGAATCCCAGCCGGTGGTCTTTCAGGTGCATAAGCCCCGTGGGTTCAGCGGATGGGCAATATTTGCGCATCTCATCGATATCCAGTAATGTGCCGTAGGCAAAATAGGTGGCTGTTTCCGTATTCATTTTGTCTCCTTTAAGATAGTCCCAATAAGATAGTCCAGGTACCAGGGATCTCCGCCATTGCCCTGCTTGATTTTTGTATTCTTTTCAGAAACTCACCGGTCCCTGGGATAATTGTCATTAAAATGCTCATCCAAAAGCCTGCAGTATACGCAATATGCCGATTCGGCATCACCACGACCGGGTGCTCCATCTCCGGTTCTCAACTACCGGGAAGAGTGAGAGTCCCCCCAGGTGCCGGCCCGGGCCGCTTTTTCACGCATGGATTCAACCCGGTCCGTAAAATGGCATGCCGCGTGGTGATCGGCACCGATCCGGGTAAGTACCGGGGAGTGCGACCGGCAGATATCCGCTGCAAAAGGACAGCGCTCGGCAAACCGGCATCCGTGCAACGTTCCCATCAGCGTCGGCGGCACCCCCGGGATGGAAATCAGCTCGCAACGCCGGTCGACGATATTGGGAAAACTGTTTTTCAATCCCATGGTATAGGGATGGAACGACCGGCTCACCACTTCCGCCACCGGTCCGATTTCCATGATCTTTCCCCCGTACATGATGCCGATCCTGTCGCAGTTTTCAATCACCACTGCGATATCATGGGTAACCAGGAACATGGAAAATCCGAGGGATCGCTGCAATCTCCGGATATTCGTAAAAATCTGATCCTGAACGATGACATCCAGCGATGTGGTGGGCTCATCAGCGATGACCAGCTTGGGTTCCAGAATCAGACTCATGGCAATAATGGCGCGTTGGCGCATACCGCCGCTGAATTGATGCGGATACTCGTTAAACCGCTTGGCATCAATGCCCACCAGCCCGAACATTTGCGAAATCCGTTTCCGGACGGTGGACTTGTCCGCCTTCTCATGAATACGAATGGTCTCGGCAATCTGATCACCCACCGTATAAACCGGGTCCAGTGCATTGAGCGCACTCTGGGTAATCATCGAGATCTCCTTCCATCGTATTTTTCTCAGGGCATCCTCATCCATTTTTGTCAGGTCCCGGCCGTCGAAAAGCACTTGTCCGCCGGTAACCGCCGCATTGGGCGGCAACACCCCCACAATGGATTTCAGCAGGGTGGACTTCCCGCATCCGGACTCTCCCACAAGCCCGAAATTGCAGCCGTGGTCAACGGAAAGGCTGACCCCGTCAAGGGCGTTGACATCACCCCTGCGGGTCTTAAAAATGGTGCTGAGATCCTTTATTTCTAATAAGGTCATACCTGCTGCTTGTCCTGTATCAGGTGGGCGGCAACACGGCCCGAATACCGGGGGCTGAATTGCGCCAAACCATGATCAAATTTTTTGAAGCCGTGGATTGATCATCTCCTCGTAGGCCCTGCCGATAAAGTAAACCGCGGTGACCAGCACCATGATCGCGGCACCGGGCGGTACCACCCACCACCAGGCTTTATAGGACATTTGAGAGGCGAATGAGCGATAAATAATCGTCCCCCAACTCATGACATCGGGGTCGCTGAACCCGAGGAAACCGATACTCGCTTCGGTGATGATGGCCCAGGCCAGTGCAAACGCTACATTCACAAGGGCGATGGGGAGAATATTGGGTGCGATCTCGACATAGATGATCTTCAAACCCGATGCGCCGGATATTCTCGCGGCATCGACAAAGGGCCGTTCCCGCAAGGTCAACACCTGGGATCGGATGACCCGGGCGGTGGACCGCCACATGATGATGACCATGGCGAAAATGACCGTGACCATGCTTCTCCCGGTCAACGACAGCATGACGATGATAAACGGCAGAAACGGCACTCCCATAAAAATATCGGTGATCCGCATCAGGAGGTTGTCGATCCACCCCCCGTAATATCCGGAGATAAGACCGATATTCACGCCGATGAGGATGACACCCGCAGCCGTACTCAATCCGATGATCAGCGCCGGTCGGGCCCCCCAGATCACCTGGCTGAATACATCCCGGCCCAGTAAGGTCGTTCCCAACGGGTGCTGCACGGACGGCGGATGGAGCTTCATGAGTTTGCCGGCGGCATCATAATTTTTTTCCAATGGTTGATAAGGCGCCAATACCGGGGCAAAAACCGCTACCCCTAAACAGACGATAAACACCACAAGTCCCGCCAGGCCCAGTTTGGACCCGGAGACCATTTTTAAAGAGTTCAGAAACACCGTCACCATCCCCCCGTCATTTGTAAACAATACGCGGATCCAGGATACCGTATAATAGATCGGCCACGAAATTCCCCACGATGGTCAGCACGGCAATCATCAGGAAACACGCCTGTACCACCGGGTAATCACTGCATTGGACAGCTTCCACCATGAGCAGCCCCAGCCCCGGCCATGAAAACACGGTCTCAATCACCACCGATCCGGCCACCGCCCACCCCAGAATCAGCGGCAATGTCGTGGCAATGGGCAAAAAGGAATTTCTCATGGCATGTTTGTATATAATCCGCTTCTCCCCCATGCCCTTCATCTTGCACAATTCAATAAAATCCTCCCCAAAGGTTTCCAGCATGCTGCTGCGCATCAGCAACATGGGAAAGCAAATGTTGTAGGCGGTGATTACCGTAAACGGCAGGGCGAAATGATGAAAAAAATCCAGGCTCAGATATTTGGCCAATGCACTTTTGCCGTAATGCATCCCGGGGGAGAGGATATGGCCCAGGGGGAAAATATCCAGATGCACGCTGAAAATAAATATGCACAACATACCTATCCAGAAAACCGGCGCGGATTGAAACGCCGTGGCCAGGATCACGCTGGAGATTTCGGTCCGCCCGCCCCTCTTGTAGGCAATGAATGCACCCATGATCACCCCCAGGGCATAAGCGGCGATCATGGACGGCAGGATGAGCAGAAGTGTATTGAGCATTCGGCCGGCGATCATCTGGCTTACCCGCCGGGAATGCTGAAACGAATACCCGAAATCAAGATGAACGATATTGTTGAGATATGCCGTGTACTGCCGATACAGCGGCTTGTCCAAACCATACTGGCGCTTCATGGCTTCCTGGGCTTTCGGACTCATGGCGGAACTGATCACGGTCATGGTCGGATCACCCGGCAGGAGCCTGAACATGAAGAACATCAATGTTGCCAGCACATAAATGGTGAGGACCATGAATAAGATCCGGTTGACCAGATATTTCAGCATCGATGCCCCTTCGTTAAATCAAAACCGGGAAGTTTATCGGTCAAAAAGCACGCAGCACCATGTTCCGGATTATCCTTCACCGCCGCCGATACAGGTTCGCGTTGCCTGCAAAGATTTTCCGCATAAGGACATCGGGGATGAAACCGGCAACCCGACGGTAAATTCACAGGGTCTGAAATGGCACCGGAGATGGGCGCTCCACTCCGGGTGATGGATGGATCGGGGATGGGAATCGATGAAATCAGCGCCCGGGTATACGGATGCCCCGGGCGGTCCAGGACATCGTCCGTGGGACCGATTTCCACAATTCTGCCCATGTACATGATGGCGATTTTATCACACAAGTGCCCCACCGTCGCCAGATCATGGGTGATATACAACAGCGACAGGTTCTGTTCCCGAACCAGTCTTTTCAGCAAAATGATAATCCCGGATTTGATGGACACATCCAGCATGGAAATGGGCTCGTCCGCCACAAGGAATTCCGGTTCCAGGATGATGGCCCGTCCGATGCATAGACGCTGCCGCTGTCCCCCGCTGAGCAGATGAGGATACTTCTCCAGGAACGCCTCCGGTGGACTCAACCCCACGCGATCCAGGGTTTCCAGCATCTTGTCCCGAATGATGGTCTTATCCCGGATCCCCTGGTACATGAGCGGCCGGGATAAAATACTGGCCACATTGTGCTGAGGATTGATCGACCCGTAAGGGTCCTGGAAAATCATCTGTATCCGCCGGTAATAGGTCTTCCGGTTCTTCTTTTTGAGTGCCCGGCCGCTTTCCCCGTTGATGAGAATATCCCCGGACGTGGGTTGCTCAAGGTCCAGCAACACCCGGCCGGTGGTGCTTTTTCCACAGCCGCTCTCCCCCACCAGCCCCAGCACCTGCCCGGTTTCGATCTGAAAACTTACCGAATCAACCGCCTTGACCACCTTACCCCTTGATCTTGAAAACAGGGAGCGGATCCCGGACACCACCGGAAAATATTTTTTTAAATCAATGACATCGATCATTGGCGGGTATCCAGTGTATCATCTAAAAGTGGCAGCAGCCGGCGCCAAGGAAGAGGGGGCGGAGTTGAGAGAACACCGCCACGACGGCGGGTTCTCACACCGGCTGCTGCTGTGTACAACATCGTCTGCCTCAATATGCTTATGACTTCGGCGGATAACAAAGCCGGCCTTTGGCATTCCAGCGGAATCCCGCATCTTTCAGTATTTGTCTGGCCTTTTCAAGGTCAAATTGCCTTGGGGCCAGGTCCGCATTGTGCCAGAAAGTATTTACCGGTGTAATGGATGAAGCACTGATGCCGGCCTGTCCTTCGTGGATCTCCTCAATGATTTTTTTATAGGGTACGGCATAGGCCAGGGCCTGCCGCAGGGCCTTGTGTGAAAAAATGGGTCGCGCGGTATTATATCTCACGGCTGTGTACCCATTGGACGGCACCTTGACGATTTGGAGAGATTTCTCTTTTTCAAATTCCTTCACCGCCTGGGGGGGCAAATTCTGTATATTCACATCAATAACCCCCTTCTTCAAAGCGGAATTTACCAATTCACGGGAACCGAAAACGACAAACAGCAGGTCTGATTTGGGAGCCATGAAATGATCCTTGTTCGCCAATAGCAGGAATTCTTCCGCTTCTTTCCAGTATTTCAGCATAAAGGGACCGCTGCCCACCAGCGGCATGTTCGGGTAGTCGTGGGGTTTTGACAACGCCTCTTTGGCCACAATATCCTGCCAGATGTGCTTGGGCATAATGAAGACCTGGCCCAGCGTGTTCATCACAAAGGGCGCAAAGGGTTTCTCAAGATGGAATCGAAGGGCATGGGAGCCGAGTTTGTCGATCTGCCGAATGGGTTTCAGGTACTTGAGGAAATAAGGCGCCTCCCACTCCTTCATATATTCAAAGGTAAATTTCACATCGTCGGCGGTCAGCGGTCTGCCGTCTGAAAATTTCAAGCCTTTTTTGACGTTCACATCCACGGTCAGTTCATCGATGGTGTTCACGCTCTCCGCCGCCCACATCCTGATCTCGCCCTTGGGTCCGATCTGGACCAACCGGTCGTAAACCATTCGCAACATTTCAAAATCATCGGATTGGATGGCGGCCACCGGGTTCCAGGTGGATTGATCCGAAATCCTGCCGACTTTAATGACGCTAGCACCGTTTTTGGGCGTAAAACGAACCTGGTTCCATATGGACCGAAGGCCATCCGGCGCTTCCACGTAATCCAGGGCGCAATTGGTCATATTGATACCCATGCTGCCGACATCGTAGTATACAACGGTTTCAGGCTGCTCCTCATACAGGACATTCTGGAGTTGATGGATCAGCGGCAATCTTTTCTGCGGATCGTAAATTTCCAGCTGCCGCTCACCGATATCATCAAATTCCGCATGTGCCCATTCACCCACATTCCAATCCCCCGGGGCTTTGTTCTTGGAATTGAACTGAGAGTTGGTGAAGAAATCCGGCTCCATACGATAGGGAAGCCCGGATAAAACTGATAGCACACAATCGAATTTATGCTCCTTGAACCAGTAGGTCAACAAGGGGTTGGGCATGCTCGCCTGATTCAGATTCACCTCAAGCCCGAGCTTTCGCCACTCCTCGGCGATGTAATTGCTGGTTTCGTAGTAGGCCATGAATTTGGCAGGCACCCATGTCAGAAAATCGATTTCAGGCACTGGTTCAAGATCATCGGCGCACACCACCGATGGGGCGAAGATAAACACGGCGATCAGACTGATGAACCAGACTTTTTTATTCATGGGGCCTCCTTTTCAATGAAAGTGGGGGGAATGCACCGATCCACCCTCGGAATATGGACTTCGGGTTTCAGTTCTCGGTACGTGAACCTTTTCGTCGAACTATTCAACTATAGCCTCAATTTATTTCTGTCAATATTAAAATTTATCGTATTTTATTATTTGATAAAGTATTATTGCAAAAAAATTTATATAACTTGATTTTAACTGATACCGATTGACATTTTTTAGTTAAAATGAGATTGTTCCGTATCAATCAGAAGATAAAATACTCACTGAAACGGCAAAGAGGAAAGATGATCGATCGAAAAGAGAAATCCGCTAAATTTATTCAGCAGGTCATTGATAAAAGCCAGATGCCCCGGAACCAGATCTCCTCTTTATCCGGGCTGACCAACACCTACATCCGGGATCTGGAGTCGGGTAGTTACGCATCGGTCCGCCGTGAGAAATTGATCTTTTTTGCGGTGGCGGTGAGCCTCACCCTGAAAGAAACCGATGCGTTACTCAGTATTTTCGATCGTACCCCCTTGAGTGAGGAGGATATCCCCACATTCATGGAGGTATCGGAAAGGCGATGGACAACAGCGGCCATGCTGCCGCTCAGAGACGGATTCACGCTGGAACTGGCCCTTCTGTCCGCAGAACGGCACCCCGGTCCCCACCGGATTGTCAGCTATGAACCTACCTATTGCCTATACTCAGAGGGGCATCGCCGCTACGCGGAACGAAACAGCGTCGCGGGGCATCCGCTATACGGCGAACTCGTCGAGTCCATCAGCCGTGAACGTCGCCGGGTATTCAAGGACAATCTCGTTTCTCACGGCGCAACGCAATACCTGTGCCGCGAATGCCTGGAAACCTATATGGACAGAAGCGTCGGTGCCGAGGAGCGGGGTTGGCGGATCCGGCACCTTAAAAACATCATCGAGGCCTTACAGACCTATGACAGCTTTTCCATTTATCTCATCAATCTCTGCCCACGCACCACCTTCACCCTGAAAATGGCGGCCGACGCAAAGAAAGATACCGAGAAGCTGTGCACCATTTTCTGGCCCCAGCATAAAATCCGGGGGGAACGATCCGGCAGACTGAGTGGATACACCACGGACAATCCGGTGATCATCCAGAATTTCAAACAAGAACTCACCGCCATCCAGGAGACGGTCATCGATGCGTATTCCGAAAAGGCGGATCTCATCGATCACCTGAATGAAATGATGGCGGAACCGGAGTAACCGGCAATTCCATGCCTGCCCCAAATAGAATGAATAGCGTATTCCACCATTAGCGCTCGTCACCCCGCAACGACTTTACCGCCGCATACAGTGCCCTTGCGGTGACGTTTTCAGCCCCCACGGGTTCACCGGCGGCCAATTCAATTCTCGACCAGAACCTGCGCGGAAAACCACCCATGGCTTTCCCGCCCCGGCGGCTGAAAAAGCTGCCCCACAATCCTTTCAGAGCCATCGGCACGACCGGAACGGGACTCTTCTCAATGATTTTCTCGATCCCTTCACGAAACCTGTCGATTTCCCCATCGTAGGTCAAATGCCCCTCCGGAAAGATGCAAACCAGTTCACCATCATCCAGCGCCCGGGCGATCTCCCCGAGAGCCTCGCGGTACACCTCCGGTGATTTTGTCTTTCCACCGATGGGAATGGTCTTGCCGGTCCGGAAAATAAAGTTGAGCACGGGTAATTTGTATATCGATGCATCCATGACAAACCGGATGGGCCGGCGGCATGCCCCGGCAATGATCAAGGCGTCCACATAACTGACGTGATTGCACACCAGCACGGCCGCCCCGGTTTCCGGTATGCGGTCAAGGTCCCGATGACGGACCCGGTAGAGGGTATGGCTGATCGTCCAGATCAGAAACCGCATGGTGAATTCCGGTACCAGACTGTAGATGTATATGGCCACGGCCGCATTCATCACCGCCAGCACCAGGAAGAAGTGGGGAATGGAAAAATCCAGAAGACCTAAAAATACCACGCCGAGCAACGAGGATGCCACCATGAAGAGCGCATTGAAGATATTGTTGGCGGCAATGACCCGGGAACGGTATGCGGGCTCGGTGCGTATCTGCACCATTGCGAACAAGGGGACGATATAAAAGCCACCGAAAATGCCGATGAAAAGCAGGTCGGAAAGAACACGCAGGCTGCCCGAAGACGCCAAAAACCCGGAAATCCCCAACAGGCCTGTTGATCCTGTCGGCGGGTAGGCAAAACAAAGATCCAAACCAAACAGACTCAACCCGATGGATCCCAACGGCACCAGTCCCAGTTCGACCCGCCGTCCGGACAATCGTTCACATAACAACGACCCCACGCCGATACCCACCGAAAAGATGGTCAACAGCAGGGTGACCACGCTCTCGTCACTCCGGAGAATGTTCTTCGTAAAATTCGGCAGTTGGGTCAGATACGCCGCGCCAAGCAACCAGAACCAGGAGATACCCAGGATGGAAAGGAATACCGGCCGTTTGATGCGGGCGAACCGGATTGTTTTCATGGTCTGGGAGACGGGATTCCAATTCAGCGCCAGACCGGGGTCCGCCGGTTCCGCATACGGAATTCCGCGACTGACCGCCCACCCCGAAACAGCGATGCCGAAGACAACCACGCCCAACCAGATATGGCCAGTTGTCATCTGGCTCAGGATGCCACCGCCCATGGTGCCGAGTAAAATCGCCAAAAACGTACCCATTTCCACCAAAGCGTTCCCCCCCACCAACTCCTCCTCTTTGAGATGCTGGGGGATGATGCTGTACTTCACCGGTCCGAAAAACGCGGATTGCGTTCCCATGAGAAACAGCAAAACGATCAATGCGGTAACGCTGGAAAAATAAAATGCCGCGGCAGCATTGAGCATGATGATGATTTCCATCATTTTTATGCGGCGAATAAGGTGTGTCTTTTCAAATTTGTCCGCGATCTGGCCGGCCGTGGCGGAGAACAGGAAAAACGGCAGGATGAAGACCCCCGCGGCGATATTCACCAGCACATCCGAGCCCATCCGGCCACTGGTGGCGGCCCGATAAGCAATGAGCAGAATCAAGGCGTTTTTGAAGACATTGTCATTAAATGCACCGAAAAACTGGGTCCAGAAAAAGGGTGCAAACCGCCGGGTGGCAAATAAGGTGAATTGATTATCGCCCGATGATTTCATATCTGCCTCGGGTCTTGATTTTTCAGCGCTCACTTCCGGCCTCCTTCATAGTAGATCGTTTTTTAAATGTTTCCCGTGTTGTACCCCATTTAAGCGAAAATGCAAAGACACCCCCGGTTACCCCGCCTAAGTGAGAAATGGCCACAGGCGTGCCGCACCAATCCTGATGAAAGGGTACCAGGAGAACCCGGCCCAGGCATGCCTCAAGAATGCTTTTAACAAGGATCACAACGAGTACGGCGACGCCAATGGTCCTGGTTTTCGGTTGTTCAGTCATTTCCAGGGCGCAAACCGCCGTCAGACCATGGGCGATGCCGGACAATCCGCACAAACCGGTACCGGACAGATTCGGGACCAACCACCAGCTCAGCACAAGGCTCATGATGCCGCAGCTCAGCACATATCCGAGCCTCACCAGGGATCGCGGCTCGCGCAAGGTGGCGTAGAGGATGAAAAACGCACCGGCATCCAGCGCCAGGTGGTACCAACTCACATGGGCAAACGGATGCAGCAACAGCCGCCACCATTGACCGGCGAGGACGCGTTCCGGCGAGAAGGACCAGAGACCCGGCAATTCGCCGGCCAGTAAATGGGTATTGGTGATCACCAGGAGAACCGCGAAACCCCAGGTCTCCCACCGACCTGAGGTGCCGGTCCACCCGCGTCCGCTCTCCAGGATATTCTCTTGACCGCTCATTTCCGTGTCCTCCGATCGATGATTAAAACGGATGGCATACCGTCATTTGACAATTGAGCCCGGACATCTGACCTTACATCGGTGGTGAAGGACAGCGGACCAACCAGGCTGCCGGGGTGAGTAATGTGCCTCACCCCGGCATTTCCCACGGTTTACACTTTCCGTCGTTTACGCCTCAGCCACAAGGCCAGGCCGATCAACACCGGCCCCACCGGCCCCGAGCCCGTACCGAAACTTAAATCCCGACCGGTATTCCGTGACGGCTGCTGCCCGGGGGGTTGCGGTGCACCGCCTAAATTTCGAACCACTGGAGCAGGCGCATCGGAAGATACGGGGGCCGCGGCCAGTGTCTTGGATTCCGGTTGCGAATGGCCGGATTTCAAGGCCTCCGGGCCAAGGTGGGACAAGGCATTGGTGCGCATGATCTCCAGTTGCCGTTCACGATCAGTCTGTGCCCGCCGGTCCCGTGACAACCGGCCGGCATTACGGCGCTCGATTTTCCATCGCTGGTATTCCGCGTCATTCTCCAATACCAGGAAGCTGGTGTATTCGGTAACAATGGCATATGCCTCCCCCAGCCGCACGATGTCGTCCACTACCGATTGCCGTGAGCCTTGCCGGTCACCGGCCTTCAATAACGCATCAACCTGCTTCAATGCCCACATCCGTTCGATTTCAGGATTGGCGTCGTCTTCACGGGGAAAGGGCAGGGAAACCTTTTGCTGAAAGTTTTTCCCCCGAATGTTTCCCGAGAGTATCAACTCGGCATCTGCGCCGCCTTTATACCGCCCATAGATCCGTACCGGTGCACCATGGTAAAGATCCTGCAGCCTTTCCGGCTGAATGTCGTACACCTGGAGGCCTTTGAACTGCAGGGATATATCGGATACGGCCGGATGCATCAGTTTGCGACGGAATGCCTTGGCCTGCCGTTGGAAATTATCACCGTGTGAAATGAATGCCGACAGTCCACCGGACTCCTCCGCCATCTGCGACAGAAGCGGTCGATTGACCTCGTTCCCCACACCGATGCAGAATACCCGGGCATTTCCCGGCCGGCTTTCGATCAATTGCATCAATTCCCGCCGTTCAGCCTGTTTGGTCATGCCGTCGCTGAGGATTACCACATTCAACGGCCGGTCCGGGTCTGCGTATTTGTAAGCCGTTGTCATGGCCGGTGCCAAAACCGTCCCCCCCTTGGCATACTGGTTTTCCATATAAGCCATAGCCCGGTTCCTGGCCTCCGGCAATGCCGTTTGCAACCGGCCAAACGCCAAATCCGGCACCACGTTGAAGGTGATGACCTCAAACCGGTCGTTTTCACTCAACTCATGGACAAAAGCGGACACGGAATTCCGGGAGAGCACCAGCTTGCCGTCATCCCCCATACTACCGGAGATATCCAGAAGGAACACGTAATCCATACCCATATTCAGACCGGCCAACTCATCACCGGCCATGACACTCAACAGGAAGTATCCGTCATCATTTTCCGGGTGAGATGCGACCAGGTCCACACCGCTGTTGGGCCGGGTCATATGATAGCTGAGCACCACATCCTTGTCCAACGCACCGGCACCGGTTTCCAGGGCGGCGAACCGGTAATGCGGTCCGTAATCCGCCATGGCGAATTGATCGGTATGGCTCGGGCTGCCGATTTCATCGATGGGAACGGCGGATTTCACATGAATACCAATGGAGAACTTACCGGTCGTGCGTGCAATCAATCCGGGTTTGGCAGCAGTGGCCAACGGATACACATAGGTGGCCCGGTCATGATCGATGTCCAGTTCCTGGTAATAGGTGATCATCACCCGCTGATCCGCTTTGGGACCTATGGGGAAGATGCGCATCTCAAAGGTCTTGTAATCCACCTGTTCCAACAATCCGGGATCCTGCCGTTTCCGTTTATAGCTGTCATAGATCTCCCGGGCGCGCTTCTTCTCCAACACCTCGCCCACCATCTCCTTTCCGTTGATCCACATACTGAAATTGGAAACGGACGCCCCTTTGGGCACCGGGAAAGTATACAGCGCTTCAACCTGACGGTTTTCCGTATTGTGAAAGACCTGGGTGACCTGGGTGACGGCGACACCATTATTGACCGTCACCTGGACCTCGTGCGACTTGATTTCCAGTACACCGCCGAATCCACCGTCTGCGATGAGAAGACCGGCGGCATGGGCGTTGCCCAGCCAGAGAATGACCAGCGCCAGGGCGGCAACCAGGATACTACGGTAAATTTGACGTCCCCTGATGGGTTTTTCCGGTGAATGTGACATATGCGACCTCCTTTTGTTTTCGTGAATGAAACGAATTCGATCACTTGTCCGTAGCTATCTCAACATCTGTGCCAACCGCCCTATAATTTAATAACTCCTTGTTTTAATAGTTATTTCATATGTGTTCACATTTATATCAAAAAACTGCCATTGATCCAAACCGTACATTCAGTGTACAATAGATGATCATTAATTGCATAAGCGAAGGAGATGCAAAGCATGGGCAAGACACGGTTCAGCACTGAAGAGAAGGTGTTTTTCACCCTGGTCACGGACGCGGCCACTGCCAACCCGTTCAGCGATGAACGCACGGAGATCGATTATAAAATCGCCGGGCTTTTTCCGGGCGTTGCAGACGATGAGAGGTTGGACCGGACGATTGCGGAAGTGGGTACCCGCATTCAAAAATTGATCGACTCCGGCCGGGGGACCATCGACAGCTTTAGTGGCGAGGATGTTGATCTGGCGAAAAATGCCTTTGCATTTGACGTATTCCACCAATACCTGGAGCGGTTTGATGCACTGATTGTCGGCCAAATGGCCGATATTGGCTCGAATGTGAAACTTCCCTTTGCGGCAAAGGCCATTGCAAGTTTGTGCCAAAGAGGGATTGATCCCAGGGAAGCCCATCGGTTCATATCCTTGTTCTTCCAACTTCGACGCGCTTTTTTTTTCATTGACAAAAGCCTGGTGGGCCGAAGCCCCTGCATGAAATCCCTGAGGCAGCAGTTGTGGAACAATATCTTTACATCCGATATGAACATCTATCACCGGTACCTGTGGAACCGCATGGAGGATTTTTCCACGATGATGCTGGGGGAAACCGGTACCGGCAAAGGTACTGCGGCCGCAGCGGTGGGACGGTCCGGGTATATTCCGTTCGATGACAAGTCCGGCCGGTTCATGGAAAAATTTCCCCACACCTTTATCCCGCTGAACCTGTCTCAGTTTTCCGAAACCCTGATCGAATCGGAGCTATTCGGCCACCGGAAAGGGGCATTCACCGGGGCCATGGACGATCACACCGGCGTGTTTGATCGATGCAGTGCTCACGGTAGTATTTTCCTTGATGAAATCGGCGAGTTGAGCGAACCGGTTCAGATCAAGCTGCTCCAGGTCCTCCAGGAACGGACATTCAGCCCCGTGGGCAGTCATGAAGTCCATCGTTTCCAGGGCCGGGTGATTGCCGCCACCAATCGCCCCATACACCGGCTGCGTGGCCAATCCGGCCTCAGGGAGGATTTTTATTACCGGCTATGCTCGGATGTCATCGTTGTGCCGCCTTTGCGCCAACGCATCCGGGAAGACCCAAGCGAACTGGATGATCTCCTGCGGCATACGATGAAACGCTTGCTGGGCGAAGAGGCCGGAGAACTGGTCAAACAGGTCAGGTCCCGGATCCTCGCTACGGTCGGGCTCGATTATGCCTGGCCGGGTAACGTGCGTGAACTGGAACAATGCGTACGGCGAATTCTGATTGGCCAGGATTACCGGCCCGAATCCAACATCCGCCGGCAGGACCTGACCGACCAGCTCAAAGCCGCCATTGAAAAAGGAAATCTGGACGCCAGGGGACTTCTCACCGCTTACTGCCGGATATTATACCAGCGGCAAAAGACCTATGAGTCGGTGGCCAGGACCACCGGGCTGGATCGGCGAACGGTAAAAAAGTATATCGATTAAGGTCTGCTCGTAAATCAATCAGGCCGCAAACAGATGGGGAGAAAGCATGGGGAAGGCACCATCCCTGAACCGCAGAATACGAATCCGGGTTGGCCCCGATGAATATGTTTTTACCGGTCGGATGTCCAACGAACTGATCCGACCGGCTACGTAGCGTTCAGGCGCTATACGTTGGCCGGTGCCAGCCGGCCGGCCGCCCTTTGGGGTTGTTTCTTCTCAAGAATGTATCCTTTCCTCGCCATATGCCGGGTCAGCAACGCATCCATCCCGTTGAAAATCAGCAATATAAAAATGCCGATGCCGATATCCTCGACGCGTCCGGAAAGGAACAGGACCAGCACGAACAACCACACAAAAAAAGACCCCAGCAATTCACATGCACCTAAAAACCGGTGCCCGAGATAGATATCCCCCCAACCGGGAAGTATCAGGGATCGCAGGGTGGCTTTTTTAACCGATTTGAATACAACGCCGCAATCCGTGCAGGCCTCGAGTTTGTCGGCCAGCGGTACATAACATGCCGGACAGACATTCAGCTCCGGCGCCGGAGTTTCCGCATGCGGCGATGCCGGGTCGATTTTCCCCATCACGTATGTTCTCATATCCTTGGCAAATGAGCGTTTTACGGAATTGAAAAACCGGCGTTTCCCCCGTTTCAGGTAGATTCGCACACTGGTGCCGAACAACCCACCGGCGGCCTTTTTCATTTCCGTGTAGGGAATCTGGAACATATAGTGCGTGGGACGGGTCACCCGGTAGTTCGTGTTGATGGCGACAATACGGGTGGTGGTGGCCACCAGGACATAGCGATTGTATAACAGCGTCAGGACCCCATTCCCCAGAAACATTTCCAGGGGGTAATAGGCCATCCCCACAGCCACCCGGACAACCTTCTCCTCACCGGCCAGCATATTATCCAGTACCGGTTTGACGGCACGAAGATATTTCACTTTTGCCTTGTTGGCGCGCGTCTTGAATCTTCCCTTCCGGTCAGGTGTGAGGCATTGATCCAGCGCATATCTGTCAGGTGCGAAATCTGCGGCGTCGGCATACGCTTCCAGGATGGCGGCGTCGTGCCCCGACGCGGTTTGGGCCGGACCGGTGGTCATCACTTCGGCCGGGGGAGGCGACGATTGGGGCTCACCGGCGGACTGCGCCGGCGGGCTGACAATGATGCGGCTTTTACATTTTTTGCAGGTGGCAAAGGTCTCCTGTTTGGGAACCTTGTTCTCCGGAATCCGGTAAGTCGCGTTGCATTGGGGGCACTCGATTTCCATAATTTTACCTCTCACGAATAATTGACGGAACAGCAAAAGCGCATACGGTCTTTCTCGATTTGATCATCATGAAACACAATAGCAAGTATGCCTGAAAAAATGATAAGCTATCCAGTTTATTGGCTAAATAGACCCAATTTACCCGGCTCTGTGAAGCCTCACTCAGGACCTCAAGCCTATTATCGGTAGGTAGTTTAAAAATATTAGGCCCGGAAGGGATAAATATCGGTGAGTTATATAAAAATCCGGCAGCCACGTTTGTGATGTCAACGGCTTTTTCCAGCTTGATGCCGGTGAACTGAACAGCCGTTATCAATCATTTCGACGACTATTTGTCATCAGTGATTCAGGTGTTGAACCGAAACGATTCGGCGATGGCATCCAGGGTCGTTTCGTTGCCCCCCCTGTCCCTGTCGATGGAGCCGCTCTGGAGAACCACCACCCGGTTGCTGCCATCCACCATCGGCCAGATATATTCCTTGAAGAACCATCGCTGGCCGTCGCCCCGCTCCAGAAGCATACGGACACTGCACCCCTGATAACCCCCGGTCCAGCCGAAATCACGTGAAAGCTCGGTCATTTCCCCATCCCAGTGGCTGCTCATATCATCAACGAACCGCTGTATATAATCCTCCACAAAAGAGTTGAAGGAGACGCCGCCCTGATCGACGATACGGATCTGGAATCCCACGGAATCGCCCTTATATATGTCGGCCCGGATCATCTTATCGTCCCCGGAATGATCCGCCAGGGTCCAGTCCGACGGGTAATCGATCCGGTAATTGCCCGCTTTATCATGGAATCGGCTCAGGTTGCCGGCAATAGCCGGTGCAATCCTGTTGGCCTGAGGAGGAGATTCAGACAGATAATCCTCGGACAGCATGGGATCCCGCTCAATATTCTTATTGAATACCAGATAAGCGGCCACCACCGCCATGGCAAGAATGATCCACAAATTTCTTTTCATACGCGTTAATCCTGAAATTGGATGGGGTTAACCTGATGCTCTATAATTTATGGATTCTCACATTTGACCTTAAAAGGCAACTTACATGTCCTGGGATGACAGGGCAACCGTATTTGGCTGCGGCTCGGATTTTTTAAGTATTCATTTTTAAAGAAGCCGGTGATCATACCCAATTCAAAATGACAAATTCGTTTCCCCTGACTGGAATGATACCGGCATTTATCCGGTGTTATAGATGGTTCCGCCCGAGGTCAGGTATGTTTGCAGCACGTCAACCGCCGGCTGCCGGAGAACATCACGTACAACGGTGATACCACGGGACTCGAGTTCCGCCACCCAGGACGACAGCTTTGGTCCTTCATCGAAACCGATAGCCCTGGCGTCCGCATCACGAGCACCGCAGATGAGCCGGTTGACACCCGACCACGGTACGGCACCAAAGCACATGGCGCATGGCTCGGTGGTGGCAACCAAATCAAAATCCAATCGGCCGGCATCCCCGATATCATAGCGTCCCAGGACATTCTGCGCCAATGCCACCGCCACAATTTCAGCGTGCAAAACCGAACAATTCGACGAGGTCACCATGTTGACACCCGGCGCGATCAACTTCCCCTCACCATCAAAAACCGCCGCGGCAAAGGGGCCGCCTGTCTTTTCTTCCACATTGCGGCGGGAAAGCGCAACGGCCAGACCCATACGGTCCTCGACATTCGGGAAGGACTCACCTGCTTCCCCCATAAATTGCTCAACCCAATCCGGCAATCGGATATTCATCACAGGAAAACGCATCAATACAAACCTCCAGTAACCGATACCCGCCTACACCAGCAGGGGGAATGGTAAATAAGTATACCTACGGGGACATCCGACAATAATGAATCGACATCTAATATATTGTATTATAACGATTTAATAGCTTTTGAAATGGTTGTATAGGTGTATCAGCCACCTCAGGAGTCATTTAGCCGGGCCGCCGTTCTCACTTCACACAGAAGCCGCTCGGTTTTGATCAAGGCCGGTTATACACCATGAAAAAAAGAAAATCATGTGAATTCCTTCATGCACTTCATGGTGAATAAAAATATTGGACTGAAAAGGTAGGAACTTCTAATCGATGATTTCCATATCGCATGTGCATACAAAGGGTTCTTGCCGGGGCAATCCCTTGTGGCTGCCCTTTTGATTTGAACTAAGCCATCGTGAAGGGTGGTATGTGATCGCCTGATGAGGCGCGGTCCGGAAACCAGGTACCACAAGGGGGGCTCTTACGGAAGTTGACCAGAAAATCGGTAACCCACCAATCCGGCCAGTGTCGCTCTTCGCGAGATCGCTTATAATGCCGACAACATGCCCGACAACATCAAGCGCGACACCGGCGCCGTGCCCCAGCTTCTGGCCGGCTTTTTATACGACGGCGACGGCAAACGGGCCAAAAAGACCGCCAACGGCAACACCACCTATTACATCGGGGATCATTACGAGATTAAAAACGGCATCGGCGTAAAATACATCTTTGCCGGTAACCTTCGCGTGGCCATGGTGAAAAACGGCACCGTCACCTATTTTCACAAGGATCATCTGGGCAGCTCCACCCTCACCACCAACGCCGCCGGAAATATCGTTGAATCCGCCGACTACATGCCCTATGGTGGAAAAAGAGACACCGCCACCATCGGAAGCTCGAATTACCATTTCACCGACCAGGAATGGGAACCGGAGACGGGGTTGTATAATTATGATGCAAGGTTGTATGATCCGGTGATTGGGAGGTTTGTTAGTGCGGATACGATTGTGCCTGGGGGTGGTTATGATCCGCAGATGTTGGATCGGTATGTTTATGTGAGGAATAATCCGTTGAGGTATGTTGATCCGAGCGGGCATAGCTATGGACAAGATGAGCCTGGCGGAAGTACAGATTGGGGAGGACACAGGGCAGATGGAACTGTTCAAGATAAAGATTGGGCGCGTGCAAAGGATGATAAACACGGAAATTGGCGAGATCACTATAGTGGTTTGGGTTCTTATAAAAATCGAAAAAAAATAGATCGATATGGGAATGAGTATGTTCTACAAAAAAGAGTAGTGACTGCCTTAAAGAATAGTAAGTATCAGGGTGTTAGCGTTGAAACAAGGGTTTATCCTAAAAGTGGAACTAGGACAAAAACCTTCTTGGTTGGAGAAAAAGATAATAAAACACCATTCGAAGAATTTAATCAGAAATATATAGACGGGTCAGTAGAAATAACTAACCCTCAATATAAAATGGAGATATTAAATGATTGTGTATTGGCTACAGGGGTGATGTTGAGTGCTGGTGCGGTGGTTGGTGTCAGTGTTGAATTATATCCGGCTGCAATGGCATATGCTGGAACACCACAAGGACAAATAATTTTAAAGGAAGGAATGGATTTTCTAGGCAACTTAATACCATCCGATGCTCTAAGAAATAGTGTAGGAGGGTGGGCTGGGAGTGCCGTTGGTCAATTCGACACTGTTGATGATTTTTTCCATGGAAGGTAAATTAATGTTTTATAGATTTTTAAACATAATATTAGGAATATCAGTTATTTTTATTGGATTAAACAATATGTCACCGGAAGGTGGTCGTTACCGAGGATTTGTGATTACACAATCAACAGGATTACTTATATTTATATTTGGAGTGGTGGTTTTAATTTTCGCAGTATTAAAGAAGACTTGGCAACCACCTCAATTGGAGTATACCAAATGTCAAGAATGTGGTGAGATTATAAGTATTAGTAAAATCAAAGAAGGAAAATGTCCAAACTGCGGTAACGAAGTCAAGATTACCGATGATTCAATATAGTACTCTACAGAGAAGCGGGTAGCACCGGCAACCAATCGCCGGTGATGCGAATCAACAAGAGGTGGGGGCACATAAGATCTTTTTTAACAAATAAGATGTCATGGCAAATGCGTCGTAGCATGTTTGATAATCTGAATCTTGACTATTTTTGTAACCTTCTCAAGAGCCGTATGCCGGTATCGGATGTTCTCTCTTCAGACAAAAGCGCCACGGTTTTCATCAAGATCGTATACATACCATGAAGCGCATGAAGAACATGAAGAAGACCGTTCAAAACCCTTCATGATCTTCATGTACTTCATGGTAAAAAAAAAAGACCGCCAACGGCAACACCACCTACTACATCGGCGATCATTACGAGATTAAAAACGGTACACCGGTAAAATACATTTTTGCCGGTAACCTGCGCGTAGCCATGGTGAAAAACGGCACCGTCACCTATTTTCACAAGGATCATCTGGGCAGCTCCACCCTCACCACCAACGCCACCGGAAATATCGTTGAATCCGCCGACTACATGCCCTATGGTGGGAAAAGAGACACCGGTACCATTGCCAGCTCGAATTACCATTTCACCGACCAGGAATGGGAACCGGAAACAGGGTTGTACAATTATGATGCAAGGTTGTATGATCCGGTGATTGGGAGGTTTGTTAGTGCGGATACGGTAGTGCCGGGGGGTGGGTATGATCCTCAGATGCTCAATCGATTTGCTTATGTGAGGAACAATCCGCTGATTTATGTTGATCCGGATGGTCATAGTTATGGTTCCTGGGAACCAGGGGGAGAGACTGACTTTGGAGGTCAGGATCTTAATTTTGAAGGTAATGAGAAGGATTGGGATAGGAAAGGTAAAAGATCATTAGTAAGCTCTAAAAATAAGAGTTTTTATGGTCAGAAGAATGAGTCCTTACAAGACAAGAAAATACAAAAAGCCGTTAAAAGAAAAGCAGCAATAAAAGCGGCTATAGCTAAACGAAAGAGACAAAAACTGATAGAAGAGCAGAATAATCCTTATAGAAAAGTAGGTGAGGCGATGTTAATTGAGCATCCCACGGGTAATCCTCCTAAAATAGAAGTTGAAGTTAGTGGAAGTATATCTGCAGCATTAAACGAATGGTCAATAAATCCTGATGGAGAAATAACACATAATTATTGTACAGAATTAGCTCCAAACGCCTCGTTAAATGTTCAGATTGGTGAAAAAGGTGCGCTGGAGCTTGGTGGGCAATATGACTTCTACTCGGGTGGACTTAATTTAGATGAAGAAATGAATATTGTGGGTGGTACGATACACCTTAATTCAACGAAACAAACCCAAATTTATGGAAAGATTTATCATTAAAAAGGATTTAAGTGAGATATATGGGTCATATATTTAGTGTTTCTATCAGGGATGGTTGAAACTCCTCGCCTTAAGGCGAAATAAAGGTCGACGAAATGGCTGGAAGCTATTAGTCAATAAAATAAGTCCCATCCTTTTACCTTTAGTCGGTTTCAACCATAAAACGAAGCAACCGTCATATAGACGGTGAACGTTCAGTTTGATTTATTAAAAATAAGGTGATGATTAATGAATACTAAAGAGAAAAAAAGAGAAGCTTACATTTTCAAATACCCTAAAGACAATTTAGATGAGATCTTATATATATTGTTAACAATTGTTTTCATTATGGTTTTACAATTGGGGATCGATGATATTTCGAAGCAAGTGAAATATTGCATTATACTGTTTTTATTCGGCATTATGAATATTGCAGCATGTAATTTTTTATCATATCTAAGTAATCTAAAATCAGTATTGACCATAAATCTTGGCACTTTTGATATAACTCCTAAAATTCTAAAGTCAATTGGTGTAATTATTATGTTTATATCTCTTGCAGTGTTAATTTTTAAGCATTGATATTTGTGGAAGTCCCTAAGTAATGATTCCTGAGAAGTAACCCCCCTAATTTCTGACATATGAAAGCATAGTTGTGAAAAGTGGTTCTACTCATCACTATGAACTATTTCTTCTAAAAAGCCCATATATCGTACTTTCGACACCCCTTTTAAAGATTTATCATGCATTTTATGTAACTCGCTTTCCGCTACGGTTTGACAAATACTTGCGGGTTGACTCCCATAGCCCGTAGAAATTCCAGCTGAACTGGCCTTAGTGGCAGGGTAACCGCATTTGGAATTATGAGTTCAAAACCTTTAGCAGGTAATCATTATCCCATCCGGCCCTGAGTCGTTTGGCTTTGATACTCTTTTTCTCTGTATTTTCCCTTTTTATCATGTTCAAC
>JABDIN010000115.1 GCA_013003715.1 Desulfobacteraceae bacterium
TCACGGCCGTACCGTCCAAAACCGCCCTTTACTACGACAATCAATTGCAATCCGCAGAGGAAAACGTCCTCATTTTCCCGATCTATTCGGCCTTGTTGGGGGTAATCCGGAAATTGCGGCCCAAGGAGCCCGTGGCGGTGGTGCTGCAGCACAGCCGGTACGCGGAACTGGTTGTGGGTGACGCCGGACAGGTTTACTTTGCCGACCGCTGCACCGCTTTTGACACCAGTCCTGAGCAGATCCGGTCCCTTTGGGAAGCTGTCCGGGCGGATATCGAGACGGCTGAAACCGAGTACAGCATCCGGGTGTCCCAAATTCACCTGGTGGATTGGATAGACAGCGGTTCTCCGCCGGAGTGGACGGATAATGACACCCGCGAGTGGATTCAACTGGAAAAGGAAGCGGTGATATCGGGCAGGGAAACCTACGAAACCTCCTTTTTCAATATGGTCCGGATGCTCTCATCGGCATCGAGCACTTCTCCGGCATCCGATAAATTCATGTATTATGCCAAACGGCTGGCGCCTTTCTTCAATCTGCTGATGCTGGCGGCCGCCATCGGTATGGCCCTCGGCATATTCTGGTACAAACAGCAGAC
This sequence comes from Desulfobacteraceae bacterium, assembly GCA_013003715.1. Lineage (GTDB taxonomy): Bacteria > Desulfobacterota > Desulfobacteria > Desulfobacterales > Desulfosarcinaceae > JABDIN01. Next base: position 599 of record JABDIN010000115.1, read on the forward strand.
CAACCTGGTCCATGCGCAGATCCTGGATTACCGGCAGAAGATTTCACGGATTGAAATGCCCAGGCTTGTTGACGGGTCCCGGCAGGATTACGAGAAGACACTTGGTTTTGTGCAAGACCTGGCCTTATATCAACGCCTCCCCTCCTATCGGCAAATGATCAATGAGGTGGCGGCGGCATCTTTTCCGGGTCTGGAATTGGATGTGTTCAAGGCTGAATTTTCCGGTGATACCATAACCCTTGAAGTCTATGGTATGGCCAAAGCCCCTTTCGATGCGGCCCACAGCGGGTATCAGCGGTTTCTGGTAATGATGAAAAGCAATGGGTATTCAATCGAAACGGACCATTTTGACACGGCCATCAATGAATCCACCCTGTTGGTCAAACTGGTGAAAAAAGTAAAATGAAACCAAAGGTATATGGCGTTGTTTCCCTTGTGATCTGTTTTTTGACCTTTGCCGGAATAGGGGTCTATGCCCAATACGCCATGAACAAATCAGCGGTACAACAGACAATGGAACGAATTGAGTCGTTGCCGCCGATCAAGGCGCCCTCAGCAGTCCAGATGCGATTGATGAGACAATTGGACAGCCAACTCGATCGTCTGGCGTATCCGAAAGCCGACCCGGAACCGGGTGCGGATTTTTCGATTTTCGGGTACCGGAAGTCCCCGCTGCCCGGCGCCCGGCTGGATAAGGATGCACAGAAAGAGAACAGGGCCATCGATCACGTTGTCACCATGGCGTTTTCGTCGGGTACCTCAGGTTTTTCAATGGTTGATGGTGTATTTTATCCATTGGGCGCAGTGCTCCCGGACGGATGTACCATCGAAAAGATCGAAAGCGATCGGATTTTTCTCCGTAAAGATAAAATCGCCGGGTGGATTGTCCTCTCCCCATCGGCATTGACCGAAGACCATGAATAGCGCGGTCGTATAATGACATTAATCCTTTGATATAAACGAAACGCTTACAAAATGCGGAATTCCACGAAATCCCTTATTTGCTTGCTCCTTTTGCTGATGGCTACCGGCTGTGCCACCGGAACCGGTTTGAAAGCGCCGGAGCGCGATTTCTCACCGCTGGCCCTGGACGCTCAAATCCGTGCCGAGTCCGAAGAGTTGGCACAGACACAGGAACAATTGCGGCAGTCCGTCGAGCGCACCGCCCCGGTGCCGGAGATTATCATGGAGCCGGTGGTGCCGACCTATGATCCGCTTGAAGACCATATCGTCTCGTTTTCAATGGTCGATGAAGATATCCAGATGGTGTTGTATTCCCTGTCCAAATCCGTGGGGATGAACCTGATCATGGACCCCAGCATCACCGCCGAAAAGCGGCGACTCACCATGAATTTTGAAGAGGTGTCGGCGGCCGTGGTGTTGAAGGAAATACTGAATATTTTCGATTTTTATTATGAGACCGATAAGAGCATCATCCGCATAAAGCCTTTCCAGGAAAGGATTTTCAGACTCAATTTTCTGGATTCGGAGATCTCGTCCACATTTGACGTGGGCGGTGATGTCCTGGGCGCGGGGCAGACAGAGAGCGCCAGCGGCCTGACCGGCAGTTTCAAGCTGTCCGGGCAGGGATCCACACGCCGGAATACCTATGATACGGTCCAGGAGATGGTGCAGCGCATCCTCTCCGGAAATGGAAAATTTTCCCTGAACCGCGTATCCGGCACCTTGTATGTCAAGGACACACCGGCGGTGATTAAAACCGTCTCCCGGCTGATCGGCCAATTCAAGGAGATGCTGTCCCGGCAGATTCTCATCGAAGCCCGTATTATCGAAGTCATTCTCTCCGATGAGCATAGATTCGGCATAAACTGGTCGGTGGTTAAGGATCTGACCAATGCCGCCACCGAGTTGACGAGAGCCTCATGGTCCTCCGGCTCCGGCCTTATCCTCAACGGCGCCAGCGATGATTATACCATCGGCTCGGCCATCGATGCATTGAATACCTTCGGCGATGCCAAGGTGGTGTCCAACCCCACCCTCAGATCGAAACACGGCAAGCCGGCGATGATCAGCGTCGGCACCTCGTTCACCTATAAAAAAAGTGTGAAGGTCACCCAGAACGATGTGAATAACCGGGACGAGGAAACCACGGAGGTGGAGGTTTCCACGGTGTTTGACGGCCTCATCCTTGGGGTGGTGCCGTTTATCGAGCCCGACGGCAGGGTCAACCTGCTGATCAATCCCATCAAGAGCGATGTGGACCGGGCCAGCCTGGTGCCGGAGAATGTCGGTACGTCGGGCGCCAACAGCATTTCATTGCCGGAGGTGAGCATCAAGGAGATCAGCACCACCATATCCCTTGACCAGAAAGACGTGGTGATATTGGGTGGTCTCATCGATAAACGCCGGGCGGTTGAAAACAAAAACGTGCCGGTAATTTCCAGGATACCGGTATTGGGTTATCTGTTTAAAAATGAACTGGAAATCGAAGAAACGCGTGAATTGGTCATCATACTGAGTACGACAGTGATATGAGTGTCATTTTCCAGACATTAAAGAAATTTCAATCCGGGTCGGATGAATCGACGCCGTCCGCCACGGGTTCCCCTCCGCCCAGACACCGGCAAAAGCGTCGGAAAAAAAAGGTGACGCCGGTATTTGCCGGTATTTTTGCGGTCATCATGATCATGTCCGGTTCCCTTGCCGTATATGGGGCCAGGCATCTCAAGGATATTATCAGAGATAAGAAAACACTGCCCGCCACCCGTTTTGCCATTGATGGAATGGTGCCGGCGGCATCACCGCCGTCGTCCGCAACGGCCTCGCCGGATAGTCGATCCGGACCTTCCGCGCAATCACAGGATCCTTATGCAGATGGTGCCAATGGCGCTCGGCCTGATCTTCCGGACACGAGCCCTGCCGTGGCTGCCCCAGCATCGGGTGGGCCGGCAGACATGAAAAAATCATCGTTCCTGTCGGTTGTCGATGCGGAGGGTGCGGCCGATGCATCCACCGATCCGCAGATTAGGGCGGATGACCGGGCCCTCTCGTCCGGGCCACCTGTTTCGGCCGCTTCAACGGGTCAGGGTGTTTCATCCATTGCCGACGATCAAGAGACGTCTATAGATCCGTACAGCAACGTGGCCGATATGCCGGCCGAAAACCATATGATTGCACTGGCCGAAACCGTGCCGGACGGTGTTGACACCACAGTGAAATTCACGTCCGGAGTTTCCGATACCCAGGTGCAGGCCATTCGAAAACAACATCGCACCGCCATCAAGAAAACCGCCAATATCCTGGCACTGATTTCAAGGACCCGGGCGGCCATTGAGGAGGGGGACCATGAAAAGACGCAACAATGCCTGGACGAACTGGCTGCTGTAAAGGGTGCGGACAGCCTTTACGTGATGAATTTAAGATCCTACTGGTACATCAGGCAGGGTAAGTTCGGGGCCGCAGAACAGCTGCTGTCCCTGATCTTGAAAGAAAGCCCGGAGCATCTGGATGCCGGATTGAATATGACCGTAGTCGAAGTGAAGACGAACCGTTTCGAAGCGGCCGCCAAACGGCTGGAGATTTTAAAAGAAATATACCCCGATGATGCACGGATTTCGGATATGCTCTCCAGGCTCAGGTGACGCTTCAGATGAACGTGTTGAGCAATCGGTTCGCTTTTGTATTTTATATGGTTGCATTTGTCCTGGTGTTTGTCGCCGGTACGCGAATGGTGAATTTCGCCCTGGATTTTCGCTTATATAAGGATTTTATGGTTCCATGGGAAACCGCTTATGACAAAAGCCGCCGTGTGCCGGCAACCTGGCCGGTTTTTCAGGGTGACAACCATGTGGCGCATATGGAAGATCTGGTGCGAATCATGAAACAAAACGGCATTTCAGCACCCGCATCCAATACCGATAGGGCGTTCATATTTGAAATGCGTAAATTCTGGCAGCGGAATCGGAAAATTTTTATCCTGTGCCATAATAATCATCTGATACTATATGGTCTTTCGGTATCGACAACCATGAGAATCGATCGGTTTGTGGACGAGCGGGCGGACATCCGAAACGGCCGTTTCACAGCCGAACCGAGTAAAGATACGCAAACGTATATAGGAAACTGGAGATTATGATCGCCATACCCGCCTCAGGAGACCGCCATTTTCTCGGTTACTTCGGATTGACCCACCATCCGTTTCCGGTGGCGCCCGACGATGAGAACTTTTTTATTTCGGAACATATCGAACTCATCACGGCAGAGCTTGTCCACGGAATCCTGTCCCGAAAAGGGTTTCTGGTGCTCACCGGCGAAGTCGGTCTGGGTAAAACCACCATCAGTCGCCGGATTATGAGTATTCTCGGGGAAAACGATGTGGAAACCGCCCTGGTTTTTCACACCTCGTTGCAGGATGCGGAGTTATTACGGCAGATAAACCGCGATTTCGGCATCACCGGGGGGCAGGGCGATGGTCACCGCGCGGATCTCGGCGATCAAATGAGCAGGCTCAATGAATTCCTCCTCGCCCGGAATAAAGAGGGTAAAAATTGCGCCATCATCATCGATGACGCCCAGAACCTCAGTGCGGAGAGCCTCGAGATGGTCCGCATGATTTCCAATCTCGAGGCCGGCTGCCAAAAACTGGTCCAGATTCTGCTGGTCGGTCAACCGGAATTGATCCATCTGTTGTCTGATCCGGCACTAAGGCAGTTGCGAAGCCGCATCGTCATTAAAGCCATTGCCAAACCACTGGCCCGCGAAGAACTCAGGCAATATGTGCAATTCAAGTTAAACGTCGCCGGGAGCGGGGGACAGATAAACTTCACCCCCCCAGCCCTGCGTAAAATCTATGGCTGCACCCGCGGGAATTTCCGGCAAGTTAATGTCCTCATGGACAGGATCCTGTATGCCGCCTGTCTGTATGACGCACGGTACATCGGCACCGGAATCGTCAAATACGCGTTCAATGACCTCCATTCGGATACCCGGAAGCTAAAAAAGCCCCTGGCATGGGCCGCCGCCGTGATACCGGCCATTCTCCTGGTGTTTCTGCTGTTGTCCGTGGACCATGCGCGCCAGGACCCCATCCCGGAACAACCGGTGGTCAGTGTGCACACCATCGGCGATGTACCCGATGCAGTCCATACATCCGGTAGCGGTTCGAAAGATGAGGTGATTCCACACCCCGGCAACAAAATCGCCATGGCCATGGTTCAGATAGATCAGATGGATCAGATGGGCCAGACTGCTGACCCGAATTCCGACGCGGATCCGCTGGTTCAATTTTTACGGTCTCACAAGCTGTCGGATTTTGCCGGAGAGTTCAAGCAATCCATTGCCTCCGGAGATTTTAAGCACCTCAACCAAAACATCCGCAACAAAACGGGATATCAACTGATCCGATTGAATCGTCTTCCCGAGAATATCAAGGGAAAATACGGCGTCTATGCCCATATGCCGGACGAGAACGGCCGACCCGAGTTTTTTCTGTTCTGGCGCCCGGATTTCGAGGTGGCGAAATTTTATTATTACTACCAGGGCCGGGAAATAAAAGATCTTCAGCAACTGCTCGCCAACATCGACCTCTACCAGAAAAAGACCGATGAGATCGTCGGGTCGAAACTGATGAAGGCGATCGTGGCCTTTCAGAAGATGGCGGGTATAGAAGTGACCGGGTACCCCGACACCACCACATTGTTCCTATTAAGCCATGCCAGGGAGAACATGAATAATGGCTGAACCCCTCAAAAAAGAGCAAGCCCCCAGAAAACCCATTGGGGTGCTGCTCAAGGAAAAAGGGCTGATAACCGAAGCTCAGATCGGCTATGCACTCCAGGAACAAAAGGTCACCCGGGAAATGCTGGGTGAACTATTCCAGCGGCTCGGATTCGTCACTGAGCACGATCTGATCGTTACCCTGGCCGAACAGGCCGGTGTGCCGCATATCGATGTGGACCAGGTGTTGCCGGATGAGTCCATATTGAAGCTGTTCAATAAGAATCTGTGCCTGAACAATCTGTTCCTGCCGGTTCGACGGGACGACAAAGCCCTGGTGGTGGCGGCCTATGACATCGGTAATGAGAAACTGGGGCAATTGATATCACGGCAAACCGGGCTTTCGCCCCAGATATGGCTTGCCGAACGAAAAAAACTCATCGATGCCATCAATAAGTTCTACTTTTTTCTCGAGAATCCGGTAGAAGCCCAAATTCAGACGGAAACCAAACTTCTGGCCCAGGATGCCGAGATGGCCAGGGGAATGGAAACCTTTTTGCGCCTGCTGCTTCACCTGGCCGTGAAACGGCGGGCCACGGATATCCATATCCAGCCGACCAAAAAAACCCTGACCATCTCTTTCCGCATTGACGGCGTCATGGTGCCCATATTATCGCTGCATCCGGGTCTGGGCCGCATCATCGCCAGTATCAAAATGAAAGCGGACATGGACATCGCCGAACAGCGGCTTCCCCAGGACGGACGGTTTTCCACCAAGATCCTGGACAACTCATTCGACTTCAGGGTGTCCACCACGGTGTCACCCGCCGGCGAAAACATGGTCCTGCGGGTGCTGCCCATGGAAACGACGGTGCTGGGCATGGAACAATTGGGTTTTTTCGGTAAACACATCAAGATGGTTGAACAGATGTTCAACGAACCCTTTGGTATTATCCTGCTCACCGGACCCACCGGATCCGGTAAATCCACGACCTTGTATGCCGGTATCAGACGGTTGAATCTTCTGGAAAAAAATGTGGTCACCGTTGAAGAGCCCATTGAATTCGATGTTCCCCTGTTGCGTCAGACCCAGGTCAATGAAAAAGCCGGGTATACCTTTGCCAACGCCATCCGGTATTTTTTACGTCATGACCCCGATGTGATCCTGGTCGGCGAAATCCGGGATAAAGAGACCGCCGCCACCGCTGTTACCGCATCGACCACCGGGCATCTCGTGCTGTCCACCCTCCACACCAACAGCGCACTCGGTGCCATTCCGCGTCTTCGGGATTTGGGCATACGTCCGTTTCTCATTGCGGATTCATTGATCGGTATCGTCAGTCAACGCCTGGTCCGTCAAATCTGTAAAAACTGTCGAGTCGCATATTCGCCGAGTAAGTGGGAACAGGCATATCTGAAAAGCGCCAAGATCGAAAAATTGTACAAGGGCAAAGGCTGCGAGGTATGCGGCGGATCCGGATATTTCGGACGAACCCTGGTCTATGAGCTGCTGACCGTCAGCAAGGAACTCTCCGAGATGATCGATCAGGATGTGGATATGAGTGTTCTCACCGCCAAGGCGATGGACAGCGGATTCGTGGATATATTTGATGTGACCCGGAAAAAGGTGGTCGCCGGTATCACCACCACCGAAGAAGCGGTCCGGATATTAGGGCATATCCGAAAATGAATTTTTTCAGATACAAAATCATCGAACAATCAGGACAGGTGGCTTCGGGGGTGGTCCGGTTGCCCTACCAGGAAACCATGTCCGCTGTAACCCACCTGGAACGAAACGGCGGGTTCACCATATACGTCAGGAAGCTCGGCAAATTGGCGAGTTTTTTTGTGAAATTGGATACCCTGCGCCGTCGAAAAAGGCTGAAGCGCACGCTCCAGGCCGAGTTACTGAACAACCTGTCGCTCATGCTCAGGTCCGGACTGCCCATGACAACGGCCCTTGCGGAATCGGCATCGGGAAAAGAGCTTTCCCAGGTGGCCGGTGACTTGAAGGATATCATCGAGCGGATACAGGGAGGCGCCAGTTTTTCGGAGGCTGCCGAACACTATGGTTATATTTTTCCCAAAACCGTCATACACCTGTTGAAAATAGGTGAGGAAACCGGAAAGCTTGATGAAATGCTCAAAGACGGAGCAGATCATCTGACCCGCATACAACAGATTGTCAGCGATACGAAACAGGCTCTGATGTACCCGTGTTTCGTGCTCATGGCCATGACCGGCGGCCTCATCTTCTGGTTTGCCTACGTCGTGCCGAAAATCATATCACTCTTTCAGGAAATGGATGTCGAATTACCCCGCATCACCTTGATTCTGGTGGCCGTATCCGAATTCTTCCAGGTGTACTACATGCATTTGCTTCTGGGGGGCATCCTTTTTGCGGGCAGCCTTGTCTCTGCGTATAAGTCAAACCAGCGTTTCAGAAAAACCATCGATGCGCTGCTGTTGAAGACCCCCATTGCCGGTACCATCATCGCGGCCTCCGCCCTGGCCTTTATCACGGAATACTTTGCGCTGCTCATCAATGCCGGCATTGATATCCTCCAGTCCCTTTCCATCCTCAAAAAAGCTGTTTCCAATGAAGTTTACAAGGAAAAGCTGGAGAAGATCCTGCAGGGGTTGGCGCGGGGAAACGGTGTTTCCGAAGAATTCAGGAAGGCGACGATTTTTCCCTCTTTTGTGGTCAGAATGCTGAAGATCGGTGAGCTCAGCGGAACCTTATCCGATCAGCTCGCACATATCGCCATGGAATACCGCAAAAAATTGTCGATTCTGGTGTCGACCATCGGCAAGATGATCGAACCTGCTGTACTGGTGGTGGCCGGCGGCATTTTCATGATCATCGTCATCGGGCTGTTCTTGCCGATCTATGATCTGATATCCCAAATCGGTGTGTAAATAAATCTCATTCCCCTGATCAGAGCCTTGAAATCATCCGTCTTTCTTTTTATGACTCACCTGGTTTTAGTCTGATGGTCGAATTGCAAGGCCCGGATTCACCCCCTGTTATTCAAAGGTGACGGTTACCAGCTGCCCTTTATAGGATGGGCCGGTGTAGTAGATGGCCAGCATATTCGCATTCATTTGTACCATCGATGGATTGTCACAATATGTGGTATCGAATTCATAAGTATCGATGACCGTATCCCGAATCGCTCCGTTTGAGTCGATGGTAAAAGTTGTCAGAAATCCATCCTGATTTTCCCCCTGGTATGCGATGGCATAATAGTCTCCGGCGATGTTGTCGATGTCCGGGGAAACACCATTGATGCCATCGAACTCCAGCGTGTCGATGGTTGCGTTGGTGATGGTGCCGTCGGCTGCGATCTGGACGGTGGTTACGAATCCATCGCTGTCCTGCCCCTCATAGGCGATAGCATAAATATCGCCGCTGATATTGATGAGCTTTGGATCTTCGCAGTATGCGGCGTCAAACTCCAGTGTGTCCGCAACCGTGTTGGTGATCATCCCGTTCGATGCTATCCGGATTGTTTTTATGTATCCGTGATTGACCGGTCCCCTGTACGCGACCGCAAAATACTCGCCATCCACCTGTATTAAGGAGGGTTCGTACCCGGCGGATGTATCAAATTCCAGCGTATCGATCACAGTATTGCTGATGACACCGGCTGCCGTAATGCTGAAGGTCCCGAGATACCCGTCGTTAGCAGTACCACGATAGGCTACCGCATAAACGTCACCACCAACATGGACAATGGCCGGGTCTCTGCCATTGCCCGAAAATACAAGTGAATCCGAATAACTGCCGGAGATCGCGCCATTGGCGGCGATGGTATAGGTGTACACATAACCATCGAAATTTGAAGTCCTGTCGAATGTTACGGCATAGGTATTGCCGGAGACATGGACGAGATCGATGGTATTCACTGCAAATCCGGTGATTACCTGCGTATCGATGTTTGGGGCCGTCATTGTGCCGTCCGGTAGAATTTCCACTGTTTTCAACCAGACCCGGTCCCAGTCGTCCTTCAATGCAACGATATAAACATTTCCCGCACCGTGGATCATGACGGGGTTTTCGTTGTTTAAAAAGGAGCTGTAATCGTTGGTGTCAAATGTGCCAGTGATTTCGCCGGGTGTGCCACCGCCACCACTGGTAATTGTAATGGTAAGCGATAAATCCGCCGTATTGGTACCGGTGCAGCTTGAATCTGCGGCTGTTAGAGTAAAGGTATATGTGTTGACGGGTGTATCGCCGTTTTTTCTCAAGATGCAGGTATCGGCGCCGGTGGACTCGACAATGAAACCCGGCGGTGCTCCCGGCCCCAGGGACCAGGAAATGGTGCCGAGCCGCCCGCCGGTGCTCTGAAAGGTTTCGGTCTGGGTGCTGGCGCTCCAGGTAATGCTGGTGCCGGCACCGCTGGTTCGCGAAACCGCCAGATCCGATGTGACCGGAACGGCGAATGTGTCCGAATCCGTCAGGGGACCGCCGGAACCGGCCGGGGTATCATCCTCCACCCGGACAATGATATTGTAGGATCCCGGGCATTGGCTCAATGTACCGGACAATGCCGCTGAAAACGTGTTCAGGCTGAAGTCCGTGAAGCCCCCGTTGTTCAACAAGGTCCACTCATAAGGCGTGGTGCCGCCGGTGGCTGAAAAACTTGTGGCATAACTGCTGTTCACCACCCCGGACGGTATCGTCGTTGTGGTAATGTCCAATGCCGCGGGACCGCCCGAACATGCCGGGTCACTTGTGCAATCCGCATCCGCACAGTCGGTATCGCCGTCCCCGTCATCGTCTGTTCCATTGGTGCATCCGTTAGTGTAGGTGTCTTCGCCGGCCGGTGGGGTGCCGCCACTGGAGCCGCCGGAGCATAACCGTCCCAGCAAATAGGTGAACGACACGGAACGCACCATGTCGTCGTAGGTGGCATCTATAATTTTATCCGGGATTTCGAATTCCACGTCCGCCGTACCGGTGTTCCGGCCGTCGAAGAAATCACCGGCACCGTCCGCATCCCTGGAGCCGCCGCTCATGATGATATATGCCTGATTGCTCGACCCGGCTGCGGCGGAGGTATGCAGGAATGCTGCGGTGGGGTTCGTGCTGAAATCCCTCAGGCACAAGGTGCAGGGGGCTGCAGCGCAAATACCGGTATTGGTGGTTTTGATGAGGTCTTCATACACCGCATACCGGATGGGATTTTGCCAGGGGTCGACGGCATTGGAAAGCCCCAGGGTCAGGTAGGGCAAATCACCCACATAGCCGGCGCAGGTATCATCGCCGGGCGGTGCCGCACCGGGTATGCGGTTTTCCTGTCCGTCCCCGTCGGTATCCGGGCAGGGACATTGCCCGTTTGCCACCAGATATCCCTCCATGGAGATGTCGATCTTTTCGAGGATTGCCCGGGCTTTCTTGATTTTTGAGGACTGGATGAGTGAGGGGAGCACCGTCGCTGCAATGGAGATGATAATGCCGACAATGACCAGGACAATCGTGATTTCAACGAGGGTGAAACCGTTATCTGCAATCGGTCGGGTTCTCCTGCGGGTACGGGGTGTCATGGCTTTTTTTCCAGTTTCTGTTTTAATTTTTTTTCAATTTCGGCAAAGAGGTCTTTCTGTTTTTTCTCCTGGTCCGCTTTGAAGGACGCCACTTTTTGGGTCAATTGACTGCGTTCCTCATGGAATTTTTCAATCTCCCTGGACAGCTTGTCGGTTTCCGGCGTCTGTGGTATTGCCTCCAATTTCAGATGATCCCTGATCACCATCCGGTTTCCATAGGCGCCTTCAACGATGTCAATGACCTCCAGTTCCGTCAGTTTACGGCAGATCAGGCCACCCTTTTCACCTGAAAAATGCAAAAGGCGGCAGATATCTTCCATCGCCGGTGGTGCGGTGTTATTATGCTCGAGAACGCGTATGGCGGCCACAAATAAATGACAATCCTGATATAAGTTTTTCGTCGGTTTCATGGTTCTTCTCAATTGGTTCAATTTAGTGTTGCACGACTTGAAAATGCCTTCCCGGCATCTCCTTGACATTGCCTTTCAAGGAGAGTAACATTTAGCCTAATTTTGTCAAGGATCATGGGGCTGCCTATTTAAATATTTGATAATACTGTGCTAATTTTTATTCCATCACACGGCTCAAGTTCATGGCAGCGACCATTCGATTCCGGAAAACCCATGGTGTAGCCGTTTCCCTTAAATCCCCGTGGATGTAAAAATGATTCCATTGAATACGCCAAAAAATGTAGCGGGAATGGTCGGTCCGAACCGTGTCCGGTATCCATGGTTCACCGCATAAATCCTGTGCCGTTCAATACGTGCATTTCCAATGTCAATATCGGCAGTTTGGTTAGAAAACTAAAATTTTTTAAGTACTTAAGGAGGTCGGATGACTCAAATCGTTGATGTTTGTGGTCGTGAGATTCTGGATTCACGGGGCAACCCGACTGTGGAAGTCGATGTGACCCTGGCTTGCGGAGCCGTGGGACGGGCCGCCGTGCCTTCCGGAGCGTCCACAGGAACCCGGGAAGCACTTGAACTCAGGAATACAAGAGCCAAACGCTATGGTGGAAAAGGTGTCACCGGCGCTGTGAATAATGTCAATACCAAGATCGCCGAGGCGCTGCATGGACTGGATGCCGCGGATCAGCAGGGCATCGACAAGGCGATGCTCGACCTCGACGGCACCCCCAATAAATCCAAACTGGGCGCCAATGCCATCCTCGGTGTCTCCATGTCTGTGGCACGAGCCGCCGCTTTGGCGTTCGGCCTGCCCTTATACCGGTATATCGGCGGTATCAATGCCCGCTATCTGCCCATTCCCATGATGAATATCATCAACGGCGGCGCACATGCCGCTAATAACCTTGATATACAGGAATTCATGATCGTGCCCTTCGGCGCCAAATCCATGTCTCAGGCCATTCAAATGGGCGCGGAAGTGTTTCATGGGTTGAAAAAATTGCTCAAATCAAAGGGATTGAATACCGCGGTGGGTGATGAGGGCGGTTTCGCACCTGATTTGAACTCCAACGAGGACGCCATCAGATATATCCTTGATGCCGTGTCGGCTGCCGGTTACACACCCGGAAAAGATATCGGAATTGCCCTGGACGCAGCGGCCAGTGAGTTTTATGAAAAAGGTAAATATGTTCTGAAATCGGAGAATAAAAAACTGAGCCCCCGGAAAATGGTTGAGTATTACGAAGGCCTGGTTGAGAAATATCCGGTCCTGTCCATCGAAGACGGCCTTGCGGAACAGGATTGGGAAGGGTGGTCGCTAATGACCGGTGTCCTGGGAGATTTAGTACAATTGGTGGGGGACGATATTTTTGTGACCAATCCGAAGATTCTTGAAAAAGGGATCATGGAAGGGGTCGCCAACTCCATTCTGATCAAGTTGAACCAGATCGGTACGGTGACGGAAACCCTGGATGCCATTGAAATGGCGAAATTGGCCGGCTATACAACGGTTATATCTCATCGTTCCGGTGAAACCGAAGACACCTTTATTGCAGATCTGGCGGTGGCCGTGAACAGCGGACAAATTAAAACCGGATCATTGTCGCGAACCGACAGAGTTGCAAAATACAATCAATTGATTAGAATTGAGGAAGAACTGGGGGATGGCGCCAAATTCCCCGACGATATTTTCATCTAACCGATTAACGGATCGATCCCATCTCTGCGATTCTTCCTATACAGGAGCGTTATGGAGAACCGAATATCTATAAGGTGTGAGTAATACGATTTGATCAACATCAGACCTAAAATAACGTGTTTTGTTTTGGCCTGTCTTGCCGTTATTGTTGCCGCTGGTGTGTGCATCCCGGTTTCGGGCTACGTGCTCCAGGGGGCCCACCTTTTACATCTGATGACACAGAAGCTGAAGGCGTCCAAGACACTTCATGTTTCCCAGTATTTGATTCAGCATGACACCGAGCCGCCCCTGGCCTTTGCCAAGCTGTCCGAGCAACTCTACTTTGAATTTCCCGATCGTTTTCGTGCGGACAGCTTCATTGATACAGATGCCCTGAAAAGGACCTTAATGGTGTCCGGGTCACGCATGTTGACGGTGTTGGATGGCTATGCATCGGACGGCCCCGGGCAATCTCTGGATTTGTATAAGGATATCCTGTTGTTCAGATCCCGGGTATTGTTGCATAAGCAATTGTTGCAAAAGGGAATTGATGTCTCCATTAGCAGTATGGGACGGTATAACGATCAACCGGTGTTTGTTATCGGTGCCGTATACCCCGACGAATCCGTTTCGCAGCTCTTGCTGCAAAAGGACTCTTTTCTGCCGGTTCGGCTCATGGTGGTGGAAACACCATCTGAATTTTCCGTCACCGCCAACCATCTGGACATCCGGTACGAAGAGTGGATGGAATTTGATAAAATCTGGTATCCCCTGCGGGTTGAAATTTACCGCAATGGGCAATTGATCCGGGAGATAATGGTTCGAAATGTTTCCGTGGATGCCTTCATTTCACCTGATGTGCTGGATATTGAAACGGTCCGGCAGCAGTTTACGGCCACGAAACACCGGCTGGATATCATGGATGAATCCGACGAAGGGGTCACGGATGTACAGAAGTCCATAGATGATTTTACGAAGAAATTTGAGTGATATTCAATGAAACAATTGAGGTAAATCTATGTCTAAGAACACCAAGTACATTTTTGTAACCGGCGGCGTGTTGTCATCTTTGGGCAAGGGGCTGGCATCGGCGGCCATCGGTGCGCTGCTGGAAAGCCGTGGACTCACGGTCACCATTCAAAAATTAGACCCCTATCTTAATGTGGATCCCGGCACCATGAACCCTTTCCAGCACGGTGAGGTGTTTGTCACCGACGATGGCGCCGAGACAGACCTGGACCTGGGACATTATGAACGGTTCACCCACGCCCATTTAGGAAAAGACAACAATTATACAACCGGCAAGATCTATCATTCCGTCATCTCCAAGGAACGGCGCGGTGAATATCTGGGGGGCACGGTTCAGGTCATTCCCCATATTACGGACGAAATCAAGGACAGTATCCGATCCGCCTCGGATGGAAACGATGTGGTCATCGTGGAAATCGGCGGCACCATAGGCGATATCGAAAGCCTGCCCTTTCTGGAGGCCATACGGCAGTTTAAAATTGATGCGGGCGACAACAATGTCATTTATATCCATTTGACGCTGGTTCCCTATGTGGGCACGGCCTGCGAGCTGAAAACGAAACCGACCCAGCACAGCGTCAAGGAGTTGCGCAGTATCGGCATCCAACCGGATATCCTGCTCTGCCGGACGGATCGGTATCTTCCCAATGAAATCAAATCGAAAATCGCGTTGTTTTGCAACGTCGGCACCGATGCCGTCATCACCGCCAAGGATGTGGATTGTATCTATGAAGTTCCCCTGGTCTTCCATAAGGAAGCGTTGGATAACAAAATTATAGAATTGCTCAATATCTGGACGCGCACGCCGCGCCTGAAGGAGTGGAAGGAACTGATCCGCAAAGTCAATTCGCCGGAGTACGAGGTGACCATCGCCATTGTCGGCAAGTATGTTTCGCTGACCGAATCCTACAAAAGTCTCAATGAGGCGTTGATGCACGGTGGCATACCCAACAGCTGCCGGGTAAACCTGGAGTATATTGATTCTGAGACGATCACCCAGGGCAATTTTGCGGAATTATTGTCAAACGCCGATGGTATACTCGTTCCCGGCGGCTTCGGATCCCGTGGTATCGAAGGTAAAATTCTAGCCGCAAGGCATGCGCGGGAAAATAAAATTCCCTACTTCGGCATTTGCCTGGGAATGCACATCGCCGTCATCGAGTTTGCCCGCCATGTTGCCGGCATGGACGGCGCCCATAGTTCGGAGATTGATCTGACCACCCCCTCTCCGGTAATCTACCTGATGTTGGAGTGGTATGACGAAAAGACCCAAACCGTCCAGAAGCGGGATGCAAATTCCGATAAAGGCGGAACCATGAGACTCGGCGCATATCCCTGCCGATTGGAAAATGGAACCCTGGCCAAAACCGCTTATGGAGATGACTTGATTTCCGAACGCCACCGGCACCGCTACGAGTTCAATAACGAATACAAAGAGCGTCTGGTGGAAAACGGCATGATCGTCAGTGGGATGTCACCGAGCAAGGATCTGGTGGAAATCATTGAATTGCCGGACCATCCCTGGTTCCTCGGGTGTCAATTTCACCCGGAGTTCAAATCCCGGCCCATGGATCCCCACCCGTTGTTTGTGGATTTCATAAAGGCTTCACTGGAGAATTCGGAAAAGCGAAAGTTCGTGGCATAGTGCGTTCATCCCTACAGCAGACATGCGACGATTATCCTCGTACGAGGGTATTCTCGACACCGTGGTGAAATGAAGTGAGCCATTTCCGGTGTGGGGGGGGGACGCGTCAGGAACCATACGATTTGAATTTTTCCAGCACGCGTTTCATCTCGGTATCCGGTAAGATTTTGGGGGTACCGATACATCTTGCCTGATAGTAAATCCGTGACACTAGTTCGATCTCTTCAGCCACCGCAAAGGCGTGGGGCAGGTCTTTCCCCACCGCCACCAGGCCGTGATTTTCCAGGAGAACCGCATTGACGTCTCCGATGGCTCGGCAGATGTTGTCCGCCAATTCGGCGGTGCCGAAGGTTGCATACGGGGCAACCGGTACCTTGTAACCGCAAAAACCAACCAGGTAATGAACGGCCGGGATCTCTTCCCCAAGGCACGCAAACGTGGTGGCATACACGGAGTGGGTATGCACCACCGCACGGATATCCGGCCGGGCCTTGTAAAGTGCCAGGTGAAATGCGGTTTCACTGCTGGGTTTTCCGGTGCCGCAGCGGTGCAGGCCATCAAAGCCGATCACCGCGATCTGTTGTGGTGTGATTTTCGCATAGGGGACACCGCTCGGGGTGATCGATATAAAGCCCTCTTCGCGGTTCACGACACTCAAGTTGCCACCCGTGCCGGTGGTCAGGCCTGCCGTAATCATCTGTCTGCCGAAATGAATTATTTGTTCTTCGTCGGTTCTCATACACCGTCTTCCGATCTTTTTCGTCTGCGCCGATGCCGGAATATGAATGGGGGACCCATCTCACTATATCTCAGGATGTTCCGGCCGCTTATCGATGGTGCCTATCCCGCGGCTTTCAACGTGGAGAGATTGTTTATGATGATATCCGCCAGTTTTTCGGCTGATCTGCCGAATAATTCGTCCGTTGCCACTAATGTGATGTGTTCATCCTCCCAGGGGATATTATGTTCCTGGATGATGTTCTTGATATGATCGTATTTGCCGCCCAGCGCTTTAATTTTTGTTGCCAGCGGCAGGTCTTCTTTAAATCCTATATTGAGCAGCAACAAGTACTCAATCCGGCTGGGCGCCGTGGGATCGTTGGAGGTCAGGGGAATCACCAGTATGCTGCGGCCATCTTTTCGGCCTTTTCCGATATATACGTTGCCCTGTTTGACAATTATCCGTTTGGTACCCTTGAGTTCGGTATCCGTTTCCACCCGGGAAGGGATCGCCTGTAAGATACCTTCTTTTCGGAGGATGGATATGACCGTTGATTCGGTCGGTTCGCCCAACAGATTCAGACCCTCTATCTTGTACAAAATGGACCCCTTGATTCCTGATACGATGGCCTGAAGATTTCTCAGTACGATGATGTTCCGGTTTATCAGCTGGGAAACGCTCAGGTTAAACGCCTCGAGGGTTTCAAAGAGTATGCCTTCAAGTTTTTCACTGATCCTGCTGGTGCCCACCGTCACTGTTTTGGCCTGGTGTTTGATGGCATCCACCGGGCGCGACATTTGATTGATGGCATTGCCAAGATAACCGAAAAGGGCGTCGATCATGTTTCTTGCGGTCCCTTTAACCTCGAAATCGAGTTCAAAATCCGACACGGGCAACCGGCCGGCCAGGTATTTCAACAGCAGGGTGAGGTCGGAATCCTGCGCCATTTCCACCGGCAATTCTTTGTCCGACTTTCGCCGCCGGAATTCCGTATAGAATTGGGCGATTTTTTCTCTGAATGATTTTTCGAGGACCACTTCATAGAGATCTATCCCCCGTGTATCAAAATCCCGAATCGTATGTCTCAGATCTTCCCTGAAGTCGTGCAGGAAGGTGGACCCGGCGTTTATCGCCAGTGCGGCATAGTAACCCCAAATATGGCCCACAAGCGTATTGAGAATAGGGGCAAGATGCGCGCTGACCGCCGGTACATGAAAAACATCCTCGGCGTAGGGCGCGAACCGGGTTTCCCCCTCGTTCGCGATCACAATGGGGGTGGCCTTGTGGGCCTTGAAGATGGCGGTGTCTTTGATAATGTCTCCGACAACGGTTTCATTGGTGCCGGCCGCAGCGACGATAATCAATGGTTCCGAGGATAAATCGATGTGTTTCTTATCTTCCACGTAATCCGATGATATGGTTTTATAACAGAGTTCGCTGAGCTTAATCCTGATCTCGTCCGCGGATGTTTTATTGGGTCCGCTGCCCACCACCGCCCAATAGGTCTTTGTGGTGGCGGTTTTATTCGCATTTTCCCGGATTTCTTTTTTCAGGTTGAGGACACTTCGCATATGTGCCGGTATATTCAGCAATTGCTGGATTTCAGCGGATATGAATTCACCGTTTCTTTTGCCGAGAACCTCGGTGATCTGCAGGCTCAACAGTGCACCGGCAATGATTTGGGCGTAAAAGGCTTTTGTGGACGCCACGGACATTTCAATGTCGCGCCCGCTGCTGGTATAAAATACACCGTCAACTTTAAAGGTGATATCGGAATCCCGGCGATTCACGATGGCCAGGGTATGGGCACCCCGCTCCCTCACCATATCGACGGTGCGGTTCGTATCCGTGGTGGTTCCGGACTGGCTGATGGCCACCACGAGGGTGTCGTCCATGCTGTGGGAATCCCCGTCGCGGCCAAGTCCGAATCCGCTAAGTTCGGAAGCCTTCAAGGCCTTGACCTGCAGGGACGGTTCATTCAGGTAATGGTGTAAAATATCCGAGCAGGCAGCCGCCGCGATCCCGGCAGTGCCCTGCCCGATAAATAACACACGTTTGATCCGGTTCTCCGAAAGCGCCTGCTTCAGTGATGCCGGAAATGTGCCTTCATTCAAGGCGATGGCGTAGGCGGAGGACTTTCCATTGAGTTGCTTCCATCGATTCAAAAGGGTTTTTTCCACGGATTCGGGTGCTTCCGAAATCTCCTTCATGAAATAGTGCGGGAAATCCTGTCGATCGATGTCCCGTGAGGTGATGTCCGTGTGTTTGACCATATCCGGTCCCACCTTGATGGTGGTGCCGTCATACTGCATGGCCGTTAGACCCTCTATACCGCCGGCGGAACGCTGGTCGAGGATAAATACCTGCCCCTGGGTTTTGCCCTTACTGCCGTCGACAATCTTTTCTCCCTCCATTTTTATATATGCCGAAGTCTCCTCGATAAAACCGTAGACCTCGGATGCCGGCATATAAAAACCGTCCGCCATGCCGATGAAAACAGACTGGCCGCTGCCCCGCTGGCCGAGGAAAAATTTTCCCGGGGCAAGGTCCGTGTGGACGGCGATGGCATGGCTGCCTTCAAAATCATTCATGGCCAGCCGGAATGCCGCTTCCACCGGATGACCCTCTCCGATATATTTTTCAATCTGAAGCGGAATGATTTTCGTGTCGGTGGTGATGTCCGACGAGATCTGTTCACCCGAATCCTCAAATTGGGATTTCAGTTCCAGATAATTATCGATATCCCCATTCAGACAGGCGTGGATAATGCCTTTTTTTTCCGTACCGCGGGAGACGGACGAATTGTCCACCGGATGACAATTCGGTTCGGAAATTTCACCCACGGATGCCCACCGTGTATGGGACGAGACGGTATGATAAAGATGGGGAAGTTGGGCCAGGTGAAACATCATCGGATCTTCGGAGATCTGTTTTCGCAGATAACGGATGTTGTCACCGAGTTTTCCGATTTCCGCCGCGACTTTGTAGGTGACGGCAATGGCAACCCGGTCCTTATCGGGGTCTTTATGCACACTGATGCCCGTGTTTGCCAATACCGGCTGAGACACGCGTTTTTGAAACTGTTCCCGGAATTGATCTTGAGTGGCGAGGGTTTGAAATTTTTCGAAGGTGTCCGTCGATACGATGAACAACAGGGAAATACCGGCGGAATCCCGGCCTCTCACCTCCAGCCGGTTAATGCTGTTGAGTACGGCGTTCACTTTTTTATACAGGAAAACGGCCTCGGGACATGGAACCGTTTTCTGTCCGGAGAGCAACCTATCGACCTTGCCGACATTTTCGAGGACTTCCCGTGCTATGCACCAGGAAATATCTTTGAGTGCTTCAATACGCCTTGCGGCGATATCAACGGTTTTTTTTCCGAGTTTTCCCATGTGAGACTTCAGGCGGTAGGATTCATTCGTCACGACCGAATCGATCCGTGACGATGTATCCGATAGATTCCCTTTGATTCCCGGATCTCGCAATATCGTGAGAAACGCAGTGTCTTTCTTAAGGTCGCGTGCGGACGCGAAGGCCGATTCAATAGCCGTCGGTCCACCCAGAAAATTACGATCGAACCCGGGGGATGAACCGTCTACGGCCTCGAATCCCGATGATGAGATGCGGTCAATAAAAGCGTTGAATTTGCCTATATCCACCACCTGGCGTTGCTGCGGCACACCTTTCACGGCGATTATGCCGGCCAATCCGCAGCAGAGCAGATTCGGGGTTACCGGGAACAGAATCACCGACTTCACCGGAACGCTTTCCGGATGCCTACCGATATATATATGCACTCCGCCCATAGATGAAAGGCGCCGATCGATTGAATTACATATTCGACTTATCCTGGTTATCAACTTCATCCAATGCCTCTCCTTCGATGATGCATCTGTTCAGCATCCTGTTTATGGTGTATCGCCGACATGGGTATTCCCGGGTTTTCCCGCAAGGTAACCGGTGATGGTCGCTACATCCTCCGGCCTGTCCACGCCGACGCTTTCGTGTTCGGTGAGCACCACCCGTATGGGGATGCCGTTTTCAAGCAATCTCAATTGTTCCAGCTTTTCGGCCTTCTCCAGAGTGCTTTGGGACAGGGTGGTGAAGGTTTCCAGGACATGCATTCTGAACGCATACATACCGATATGATGCAGGTAGGTTTGCTGTTGAGCATCGCGGTGATAGGGAATCAGGCTACGTGAAAAATAAAGGGCATCATTGTCCCTGGAAAGGGTTACTTTCACCCGGTCCGGGTTCCGGGCATCCTCGGCACCGATTTTACGGGCCATCGTCGTTACTTGCACCCGTGCATCGGAGAATGGTTGAACCAATTGCGATATCATGTCCGGTTCGATGGCCGGCTCATCCCCCTGGATATTGACGACCACGGTTTCCGCGGCCAACTTCATTGTTTGTGCCGCCTCTAAAACACGGTCCGTGCCTGTGGCATGGTCGGGGCACGTCATCATTACCGGAATATTCAGCGCCTCGGAGCTGTACCGGATACGCTCGTCATCGGTGGCAACGACGACCCGCTCCAGTTCACGGCAACGGACTGCCCGTTGGTAAACATGCCAGATCATGGGTTTGCCCAGAATGGAGACCAACGGCTTTCCCGGAAAACGTTTCGCATTATATCGGGCGGGAATGATGCCCACACATGTCGGTAATGTTGTCATGTCGGATAACATTTCAAACTTTCAATTTAGATTTGCTGTATCAGGAATACCCCAACTGCTCCAGAATGGCAAGACAGGCCATATCGGAACCCCCACTCCTTTTTCGGATATAGTCGAGTGCCCGGCGGCGGACATCAGTTTTATCATACCCATTGGTTGCATCCTCGAGCAGCTGGTCGGCAACCGACTTCCAGTCCGGAACACGCCTGACCAGGCCGCTGTGGAAAACATCTTCACCGATCCATAGAAAATTGTCCCAGTGGGGGCCGATGACCGGTTTGATGCCCTGTATCAACGGTTCCATGAAATTCTGCCCACCCAAGGGCGCCAGGCTGCCGCCGACAAAAGCGGCGTCGCAATCGGCATAGGCGGCAGTTAATTCACCAAAGGTATCCCAGAGAATCACCCTGGCGGAAGGGGTTGTACCCGTTGTTCCTGATCGCAACACCCACGATATGCCCTTGTGGTCCAGGGTGGCTTTCCAATGTTTCAGCCGATGGATGTGCCGTGGAAACAGGGCGATGAGGGCATCCGGAGAAACGCTTGCAAGCCGAGAAATTATGTTCCCGATGTCGGTTTCCTCCGCCTTCCTGATGGATCCGAGCACAATCAGCGGCCGGTTTCGTTCACGGACATCACCAATCCCTGCGTCCGTTACCGAATTACCGCAGGCCTCGATTGCCAGATCAAGTTTGATGTTCGGCATTCGGGTGACGATGTCCGTGCCGAATAATACTCCGAATCGCTTTTCATCGGCCACTGAAACCGCCATGACCTTCCGGGGCCGGATGGCCCGCCAGAAATCCGGCCGGTAATTATAGTGACGCGCGCTTTTCTCCGTGAGCCGGCCGTTGATGATGATGCTCGGGACGCCCCTGTTTTTAAGGGCATGCAAAAGTCCGGGCCAGAGTTCGGTTTCCAGTAAAATCATCAATTTCGGATTGATGACGTCCAGGGCTTGTTCCATGAATCTTGGCCGGTCGAACGGGAAATAAGTCGCTGAAACCGTCGTCATATGGTTGCCAGTACCATCTGCCACTGTATTCAGAACGTGCAGCCCCTGATCCGTATTGGTGGTGATCAGCACGTTCACAGGGGTTGGTGGACAAAAACGTTTTAACAGGGATTTGGACAGATATGCTTCCCCGACAGAGGCGGCTTGAATCCAGACGTCCGCGGGCCGGAGAAAATGCCGGGAAAGGGTCCGTTGGTCGAAACCCTGACGAAGCCGCTGATTTGACTTCAGCAACGGAACCGCCGGCCACCAGAGCAGTCGATACATCTGGAAGAGAAGTTTATCCGTCCGATTGGTGAACATATGCCTTCCGATTGTAATCATTGCGCCCAAAAATCGGCGAGCCGGATCCGAATATCCGGATTACACCGGCTCCCCTCGCGAGGATAAGATCCGCCTATTTCTTCTCCGCTGGTCCTGCCGAATTTTCAAAATAGTGGGAAATGGCGATCTGGGCATATTCCGCCGCACGGCGACCGATGAATTCCTCATGGGCCACCACGACAGCCACGGCCATCTCTCCCGGACCCTTTTTCCGCTCGGCAAATCCCACAAACCAGTCAATCCGCAAATCCCGTTTTTTATTGAATATGGAGCCGGTTTTACCTCCAATATTCAAGGCGGAAAGGGTTTTATCCCGCTTGTAACGTCTGAATGCCTTTTTGGCCGTTCCGTTGGTGACGGTTCTCTCCATGAGATTGTATAAGATTTTCGATGTCGCCGTGTTCATCGCCGTATTGAAAGTTTGCGGTTGTGATCGATAGATGATTTGATCATCCGGCGACACGATATTGTCAATGATGGTCGGTTCCATCATTTTGCCGTCGTTGACGATGCCCGAGGCCACCATCACCCCATGCACCGCGGAAATAGTGGTTTGCCGGTTGAATCCGCTGGCAATTTCAGCCCATTCGTATTTGTCGTCATTGATGGATATCCGGCTGGGCGGCAGATCCAGCTCAAAATTCAAATCGGTGTTGAAACCAAAGGCGTTGGAATATTTTTCGAGATTGGATTTTCCAAGATGTAAACTGCCGATTTTTCCGAACACCGGATTGACCGATTGGGCGAAAGCATCGCGAAAGCTGATTTTATTTGTATATTTATTGGTCGACGTCTTGAGTTGATTTTTATAAAGCGTATGCTTGTAGCCGTTGAAATTCATGGTTGTGAGTTCACGAAGATCCCGGGTTTCCACGGCTGCGGCGGCCGTGACGATCTTGAAAATACTGGCTGCCGGAAACGAATTGTCCAGGCATGGATTCCCGGCGGGATTGCCTTTGTCAAATCCGACCATGCAGAGTATCCGGCCGGTTGACGGTACCATTCCCACAATACCGATATATCTTGAATTTTTCTGATCCAGTTTCTTGATGAGATGATTTTGCAGCCGGATGTCCACGCTTGTGGTCACCAAAAGCGCCTGCTCCTGAAAATCGATGCGAACCACCGGATCGTCCAGATTCATCAGCGGGCTGTCGCCCATTAAGACGCGGACATCCTTTTTACTGATGAATTCGCTGTCGGTGATCGCCGCGGCCTTGATTTCCGTACCGGGAATCGTCGCTGTCCCGGTATCCACCGGCGGTGTCGGATCTGATTTGCCGAATACGAATAGTATGACAAGCACCGCGGCCAGATAAAAAGGAATATACCGTTTTCTTCGCCACCAGCGGCTCCCGGTATTCTGTCGTTGAAGGGATTTTTGGTAGGCGCGCCAGCCCGGACGTGCCCCGGTAATCCGATCACGTCTGTTTGTGTTTCGAAAGAGAGCTTTCATTCAGGTCATATTATAAAGGCCGGCAACCGTATCTATATCACTGGCGGAACCGGCCATGGTGTGCGATTCATGCGAATTCGTTTATTGTGTTTGCCTCGATTCAACTGACTTTCGTACCCGGTGCAACGGTATGATCCAAGGTGGCGACCACCACCTTTTCCCCATCGACGGCGGCCAGAATCATGCCCTCTGATTTTACCCCCATGAGCTTGGCCGGTTTCAGGTTGGCGATGATGATCACTTGTTTGCCGAGCAGATCATCCGGCGTATACGATTCGGCAATTCCGGAGACAATGGTCCGTTTTTCACCGATGTCCACTTCCAATTTCAATAATTTTTTGGCCCGCGGAACCGGCTCACAATGGGTAATGGTACCCACCCGCAGGTCCAGGTCAGTGAAATGGTCGATGGTGATTTCCGGTTTGCCGGACGGCGGTGCCTTTTCGTTTCGGGTCGGCCCGGATGCCGGTGTACCGGTGGTCGCCTCAACCCGCGGAAACAGGGAAATCGACTTGGGGAGTTGGGTTTTCGGCTTCAGGGTTTTCCATTTTTTCAGGCCTTGGATTTTAAAAAAGGTTTTGTCGGGGGGTATTCCCAGGTGTTTTTGCATGGCTTCAGCGGTCTGGGGCATCACCGGGTAAATCAGCCCGGATATGACCCGCAGCCCTTCGAGAAGATTGTATATGACCGTCTCAAGCTGTTTCCGCTGGGTTTTATTTTTGGCGAGAACCCATGGTGTGGTTACATCGATATACTTGTTCAATTCACCGATGAATTCCCATACGGCAACCAATGCTTTGTGAAATGCGAATTGGGGCATATGCTCCTGATAGGCCGCAATTGCTTTTCCGGCATGGGCCTCCAGCCCTAAATCAAAATCCTTTTCAGTGTCCGTATCGAAATCCGGAACTTCACCGCCGAAATATTTATGGGCCATCGCCAGCACCCTGGAAAACAGGTTTCCGAGATCATTGGCCAGGTCGGAGTTGAGGCGGGATACCAGCGCCTCTTCGTTAAAACTCGAATCCAATCCGAATGCCATTTCGCGCAAGAGAAAATAACGGAATGCGTCCAGGCCGTATACATTTTTCAGCTCCAGGGGATCGATGACATTACCGAGACTCTTGGACATCTTGCTCTGATCCACGTTCCAATATCCATGGACATTGAGGTGTTTGAAAATGGGGATGCCGGCTGCCTTGAGCATGGTGGGCCAGTAAATGCCGTGCGGCTTAAGGATATCCTTGGCGATGATATGTTGGGACACCGGCCAGTATTTAGTGTACAACTCGCCGTCCGGATAACCCAACCCGGAGATATAGTTCAGCAGTGCATCGAACCAGACATAGGTGACGTAGTTTTCGTCAAAGGGAAGGGTGATGCCCCAGGTGATTCTTGACTTCGGCCGGGAAATGCATAAATCGTCCAACGGCTCTTTTAAAAAGGAGAGCACCTCGTTTTTGTAGCGTTCGGGACGGATAAAATCAGGATGCTTTTGAATATGGTCGATCAACCATTCCTGATACTTGCCCATCCGGAAAAAATAGTTGGCCTCTTTGATGATTTCCGGTTTGGTCTCATGATCCGGGCATTTGCCATTTACGAGTTCACGGTCGGTATAAAATCGTTCACAGCCGAAACAATACTGCCCTTCGTATTCGCTGTAGTAGATATCGCCGGTATCGTATATCTGCTGCAGTATTTTTTTGACGACCAGGATGTGGTTTTTGTCGGTGGTACGGATAAACTGATCGTTGGAGATATGCAATTCGGGCCACAGGTTTTTAAACAATGAGCTGATTTTATCCACATACTCGCGCGGGGTGAGATTCTCGTTTTTGGCGGCACGCATGACCTTGTCGCCATGCTCATCCGTGCCTGTCAGAAAATAGGTCTCGTCGGTGACCATTTCATGATATCGTCGAATAACATCGGCACTTATGGTCGTATAGGCATGTCCCAAATGCGGTCTTGCATTGACGTAATAAATCGGGGTGGTGATATAGAAGGGTGTTGCCATTGCTGTTCTCCTTGTCATGGCGGTACGGGAATTCCGGGCGTGTAACGCCGGTGTCTATCGGGGTCGCTATTTTATCAACTGATCAACGTTCAAATCAACTTCTTTCCCGTCTTCCATCCGGACTACAATACGATTGCATATCGTGTTATAGCGCAAAACTTTTCCTGTAATATCCTTGGTGTTAACGATCTTGCCGATTTTCGGAAATTTCTTCTTCAACTCTTTATAAACAGTGTTTTCATAGGTGAGACAGCACATCAGACGGCCGCACTGGCCTGAAATTTTGGTGGGATTTAAGGATAGCCCCTGTTCTTTTGCCATCCGGATCGAGACCGGTTCGAATTTATCGAGGAACGTGCTGCAACAAAACTCCCTGCCGCACCTGCCGACACCGCCGCACATTTTCGCCTGGTTTCGAATTCCCACCTGTCGCATTTCGATGCGTACGCGAAATTCCTTTACCAGTGTTTTTACCAACTGCCTGAAATCCACGCGGCCATCGGCGGTAAAGAAAAAGGTCAGGCGGCTGGTGTCGAAAGTGCTTTCCACTGAAAACAGGTTCATCTTCAACCCGTATTCCTTCACACAATTCAAGCAAAATTCATAAGCCTTTTCTTCAAGGCCCCTGTTCTTTTCCAATTGGCCAAAATCCTCAGGTGTCGCTTTTCGAAAGACCTTCTTAAGTGGTTTCTCCTTGGCGGGTCGGTCGTAGGGCGTGGACGCGATGATGACGGATCCGAATCCCAGGCCTTTTTCGGTCTCCACAATAACGTCGTCACCTTTGTTCAATACAAAGGCGCTGCAATCAAAATCATATATTTTACCACCGGGTTTAAACCGGACACCGACTTTTTTTTTCATCTTCTAACCGTGTACCCTCTATTCGGATTCCGTTCGTTGGCGTCTCCTGCTGAACCCGGCTTCAATTCCGGACGGTTTATCAAAATCGGACTGATCACTTTATCAAGGTCTGATTATAAAAGACCGCCCAGTTTCAGGAATAACATATCCAAGCTCAATCGGACATTCGCATTGGCACCAATATTGTGTTGAGCGGTTTGGATCGCCTCGATTTTCGTCAATGCAGGGCCTGTTGCCGTATGGGTGGTTGCCGCACGGACTCGATCCAAAAGATCGCTGTGAATGATCCTGTCCCGGCCTGATGGATAAACGGCCAAATCCCTGAACCATGTTTTCAGTAATTCCAGTGCGTCATCTACCGTCTCTTTTTTCCGGGCCAATTGTTCCGAGATACCCAACAGCCTGCTCATGCGTGAATGTGGCGGCCCATCAGCAGGTGAACAATCAATGGCCGATAGGAGATGGTCGCGTTGCAAAAGCCACTTCTTTTTTATCAATTTCAGGGCTTTAGCATAGCTTCCCCCTGACAGTGCGGCCAGGACTTTTGCCGATGCCGGGTCAATATCCTGTTTTTGGGCCAGCAGTTCCATCAGGTGTTCCGCCGAAATGGGGTTAAACCGGATTTGCTGACATCGCGAGACAATAGTGGGCAATAGATCAGAGGTTTGTTGCGAGGTCAATATTAATATTGTCCGATCGGGCGGCTCTTCCAATACTTTTAGAATCGCATTGGCCGCCTCCGGGGTGAAAACCTGTGCATCGGAGATGATGACGAAACGCAATCCCGATTCATAAGGTTTCATGGAAAGGGTGTTGCACAGTTCTCTGATTTGATCGATGCGGATATACGCACCGTTTGGTTTGATGTCGACGATATCGGGGTGAAGTCCGGATTCAATCCGGCGGCATTCTCTGCAGATTCCACAGGGATCATACGATGTGCCGGGATTAGGGACGTCCGGGGGATTTACGGTGGTATAGCCGTCTCCCTGCACTTTCTCAGCCGCCATTGCCTCGCAATGGCTGGCCATGGCGAAAGTGGTGGCGCAGGTTCTCTTCCCAATTCCATCGATCCCGGTAAAGAGTAGCGCATGCGGGATTTTTCCGATAAACAACAGCCTTTTGAGCAGCCGTATGGAATTGTCTTGGTCGACTATGGATTCAAATCCGGGCACTTGAACAACTCTCTAAATTGACGATCTGCAGATCGGGTCGATACAGGCAAGGCATCGGGTGCTCCGCATCAAGGGCTTGCCAAAACCGGCTTAGGAATCCACCCTGTCTTTCAACTCTTTACCGGATTTGAAAAACGGCAGCTTTTTGGGGCTGATAATGACTTTATCACCGGTTTTAGGATTTCTGCCGACATAGCTTTTATACTTCTTGACAAAGAAACTGCACAACCCTCTTATCTCGACGCGTTCTCCTTTGGACATGGCATCGGCCATGCTGTCAAAGAAGATCTGTACGACCTTTGCCGCCTCCGATTTAGAGATATTCGCTTCATTTTTCAAAGCGGAAATGAGCTCCAACTTATTCATATATCCTCCTTCTAAAGAGTAGCGGTAAATTGCTTGTCAACCTATGATCTATAATATAAATATTCATAAGAAGTCAAGCAGTTATGATAGTATTTCCGACAGTTTTTCCACATCGTCCTCGCTGACCTCCACCCCGGCGTATTGGCCGAGGGCTTCAATTTCCACTACCACGCGCTGATGGCCGTGATATCTGGAAAAAGTACCGACGACGCCGGAAAATGGTCCGTTGACCACGATCACCCGGTCCCCTTTCTCAAAACGGCTGCCTGTTGCCACGTCCTGATTGGCGGCAACCATGATTTTCAAGGATTCGATGGTCTCGTCCGGAACCGAGACGGGCCCTGTTTGGTTGCCGATCAACTTCACCGCGCCTACAGTTTTGACAATTTCCAGGTGCTCATAGGGATTCAGGTTCGTCCGGACGAACAGATACCCCGGGAACAGGGGGACGTTGATCATCAGTTTCCGATCACGGCGTTTGCTTCTGACCTTGATTTTCGGCAGAAACGTATCGAGGGATTTTTTGCAGAATCCATCATATACGACATTTTCAAATCTGCTCTTCGTATGAACGACATACCAGGCAGGAATCAGCTTGTCAGGTGTCATCGGAATTGTATCTGTTTTTATATGTATAGCATTGATAGAATGCCCGGGTCCTTCATCATCAGACGCAAGGAATTGAATCGGCTCCCGGACGGCCGGTGGATATCATTTTTTAATTTGGCCATCGGTTTCAAATAGTCAAATACATTATGCTTTTCATATCCGCTGGGGTGATCTTCCGTAGACCCGAAATTCCAATGAATGTCAACCTTTTTAATTGCCGATTTAATTGCCGATTTTACCAAGTCCGAGAAGGTTGAATAGAACCGTATACCGGGTATCGTCATCTTCGTGGGTGTAGCGTGTCTCCACCGACCAGCAGCCTTTGCTAAAACTGAAACCATAGTGGGTCTGAATGGTCGTATCATCGCGTAAATTGCGTTCAACCCCGCCAAAAGCGAACAGGGCATCCGACATCTTAATCCGTCCGTTTACACCAATGGACTCAAGCCCATCGGTCGTATCCACCGGGTCATCCCGCTTGTATCTATACTCGGCGGAGATTTGGTTTCCATGGCCGTCCCATAAGATCAGACCGGTGTTGTAGGTTTCCAGCTCGCTGTCGTAGACATTCCAGGCGGCATCCGTATCGATATTGATATATTTTTTGGGCTTGATGTCCACTTCTCCGGATACTGCGGAAAACGGCCTGGGGTCATCATCGGATGTTGCCGCTTCATTGAAATCATAGCTCTGCGCCAGCTTTAACCGAAGGAACCGGTTGTACACCGGGTCGGTTTCTACCGGTTGGCCGGTGTCGCCTTGGGGTGTGAGTGTTCTGGAGGTCAGGGTCTGGGTCAGTGCGTAAGTGAGGACACTTTTCCGGCCGATGCGATCCACACGTTTTTCAAGAAGCGGGTAGTGGTCCTGATCCTCTTCGGGGATGTAATCATAGACCAGCTGCGGCTGGAGTTCGTGTTTAACCCGGTCCGCGTGTTGAACGGCACCGGCATAGACCTTGTAGAATTTTGAGGTGAGATCAAGCTTGATATCATACAGGTCCCGATGGAATTCGGTATCGGCATCGTACTCCCGGTTCTCGAAATGCGATATCTGCCAGAGGGTTTCCCTGACGCCCAATGACGGTTCGAAATTGAAATAATTGCGGTAGGCGAGGGGCAAGTAAACTCTCGGGTGAACGTCCAGCCGGTGGGCATCGGTGATATTCTGGCCGCCGGTACCGATACCGTCCCGGCGGAAAAAACGCGTATATTCCGAGGCGAGCGTATAATCCAGAGGCATTGACATCAACGGCTGCCGGGAGCCGTCGAAAGTGATATGCGGCAGCCGCTGCAGCGTCGGATCCACATCCGCCTGTCGCCGTTTCACGACATCATCGTTCCAAAACGCCCCGGCATTCAGGGTGTACCGCCCCCAGGTGTTCCGGACAGCGGCGCTGCTTTTACGTACACGGTCATCGGTGGGTTCCAGTTCACGGCCAAAGTGCTCCAGAAAAAAATCATTTGAGGCATCGGTACCCATATAGCCGTTTTTGAATTCGTTCAGGTAGTCCTGGTCACTGACCACATCCAGATCCAGCGATCCGGTGAATCCAAATGGAAGTCGTTGGTCATGCTTCATCCTGAACCAGTATCGATCCTCGTTGGGACGGCGAAAGTCGGTGGTGCCGGTATCGTCGAATCCCCACTTGGAGGAGTTGTTGTCAAGGCCGTCGTCCACTTTCCGGTCTTCCAGGCCGTCCACCATAAGCGTGCCCAATGTCCGGTCGCTCAATGTATACCTGAATTCCGAACCGAATCGATGACCGCGATTTTCCACGAATTGGTAATAGAATGTGGCATCCGAATGATCATTGATGGCCCAATATAGAGGCTGGGTGGCTTCATTGCCGTTCCGGCTCGAGTATCCGTACGCCGGGGCCAGTAGACCGGATTGACGTTTGGTTTTAACGGGAAATATCATCCAGGGGACGTACAGAATCGGCATATCGGCCACCCAGAAGGCGCTGTTCGAGGCCCTCCCGTATCCTTCGACGGTGATTTTCAGGTGTCTGGCGGTAATTTTCCAATCCGGCTTATCGCCATCGCAGGTGGTTATCGATGCTTTTTGCGCACTATAGGTCTGTTTTCCGGTTTTTTCTATTCTGTTTCCCCGGATATAAAAATGACTCTCTTTGATAAAGACGGTTCCACCATGGAGAACACCGGTCTCCGTGTTCAAATCGAGATCCAGACGGTCACCGGTGAGCACATCCCCACCATCGGTCATGAATATGTTGCCCCGGGCAAACGCTTTCATCTCCAGGTGGTTGAACCGGACATAATCCGCCGTCAGACTGATCGTGTTCTTTTTTATGATTACAGCGCCTTGTGCAATATATTCGGATTTGTTCTCGTCGTGGTCGAAACGGTCGGCAGTGATATGCCAGGGATTTTTATTTTCTTCCAATAGCTTTTGATTGACAACATCAGCGTTTGCATGGTGAAAAGTAAACCCGAGGATCATCCAGGTGACGGCAAGCATGAGTCGGAACCACACAGTTTGCAAACCGACCACTGCACACCGGTGGCCGCCGCGGCCGAAACGATTGATTTTACAGGCGCTGATAGTGGTGGAAGCGTTCATTTATCGAGACAGATCCTCTACGATAGACAGTACAATTGAAGTGACGGTCTTGGTATATTATAGATAACCCCTTGCATATAATCAAAATATCAACTATTAAGCAAAATCGGCAGGAAAATCAATATAAAGTTCACGGCATTATTTGTGACGTACTTTCTTCGGGGATGGGACCACCTGCTGCTCATCCATATAAAGGAGGCTAATGTGACGGATTCAGAAAAGCGGCCATCCTATGCCATACTTGTTGTTGATGATGATGCGATCAACATTAAAATCATACAGTCGATCCTGGAAGGTGCCGGATATGAAACCCATAGCGCGGGCAGTGGTCGGGAATGTATCAAGAATGCCTCAAAATTTAAAACCGATCTGGTTCTTATGGATATCAACATGCCGGGTCTCAGCGGTATCGATGCCTGTAAGGAATTGAAGCGTATTGAAAAAACCAGGGAAGCCATTGTTATTTTCGTTACAGCCAATACGGATGACCTGACCTTGGAAGAGGCGTTTGATGCCGGTGGTATGGATTATGTCCGCAAACCGATCAATCGTATCGAGATGCTGGCGAGAATCAAGTCCGCTCTGGAGCACAGGGAGGCCGCCAAAAGACTTGCGGAGGAGAAAAAATTCGAGGCGGTGCTGGCCACTGCCGGTGGTGTCTGCCATGAGCTCAACCAGCCCTTGCAATACGTGATGGGATCGGTTCAATTGTTGATGATGGACCTGGAGGAAGAAAACCCGGTTTACGAGCAACTGGAAAAGGTCAGAAAACAGGTGGAGCGCATGGGGTTGATAACCCGTAAATTGATGGAGATCACCCGGTATCGGACCATGGATTACGTCAACGGCAAATCCATCATCGATATTGAACAAAGCACGGGCCCGTAAATCAGGCTTATACCGTTAACCCATCATGATGATAATCTATGAAAAAACAGTTTATTGACCAACTCAAAGCGGGCGATGCCATTGATGATATATTCATACTGGCTGAAAAAAATCTCTCCCATACCCGGGATGGTAAACCGTATTTAACATTAGAGTTGTCGGATAAATCCGGCCACGCCAAAGGGGTGGCCTGGGACCGGGCCGAGCAGCTTTCCCGAAATGCGTCCTCGGGAGATCCCGTGGCTGTCCGCGGTCAGGCCGGTGAATACAAGGGCAATCTTCAAATCGTCGTCAAGTCGCTGGAACCGGTTCCGGCCGAAGGCTATGACCCGGCTGATTTTATGCCGGTAACCACAAGAAACATAGACGTGATGTATGACCGCCTGGTGAATATCACCCGGAATTTCGAAACCGACTACCTGCGGTCGCTCTTCGAATTGTTTTGGGCGGACGACGAATTCGTGGCAAAATTCAAACGCGCCCCGGCAGCTAAAAAAATGCACCATGCCTATATCGGCGGGTTGCTGGAACACATTCTGTCCATGGCCGTTTTAGCGGATAAAGTCAGCGGCCATTATAGCGGCATCGACAGGGAATTGCTCATTGCAGGGGTCATCCTCCACGATGTCGGCAAGGTCAGGGAGTTCAATTTTACCCTCAATATCGATTATTCCGATGAAGGGCGCTTTCTCAGCCATATCGTCATCGGCGTACAAATGGTTGATGAGAAGATAAAATCAGTGGACGGTTTTCCCGTTGAGAAAGCCAATCTGCTGAAACATATGATCATCAGTCACCATGGTGAAAGAGAATTCGGTTCTCCGGAACCGCCCAAAACCATAGAGGCGGTGATGCTTCACTTTATTGATGATATCGATTCCAAAGTGAACAGCATAAGAGACTACATGACCGAAGATGAGACAGATGAAAACTGGACGCGTTATCACCGGCTTCTAGAACGTCATTTTTATAAGGGAACACCCGGTACGCGAAGCTGATAGCCGGCCGGTGGTGATACCTCTCCGTTTACTGATTATAGTTTAGAGCTGCTTATGTTCATTACCTTAGAAGGCATTGAAGGTTCCGGTAAAACTTCACAGATAGCACACATCGTCGATTTTTTAACCGATGAAGGTTACGACTGCGTGACCACGAGGGAACCCGGCGGCACAAAAGCCGGTGAAAGAATCCGGTCCATTCTGCTCGACCCGGCATCGGATGACCTGGCGGCCGATGCAGAGCTTCTCCTGTATATCGCGGATCGTGTCCAGCATCTCAACACCTTTATTTTACCCCGCCTTGCCGCCGGAAAAACCGTTGTGTGTGATCGTTTTTTCGATGCAACCCTTGTTTACCAGGGATATGCACGGGGTCTGGAGTTGAGGCTCATTCGCCGTTTACACCAGTTGACATGCCGGAATATCAAGCCGGATCTTACCTTTTTACTGGATCTGTCCCCGCAGTCCGGTCTCTCCCGTGCCTGGGCACAACTCAACGACGGCTCGCGAACAGGTGACGAAAGCCGGTTCGAACAAGAGACCCTTGATTTTCACAACAAGGTTCGAAAAGGATATCTTGAAGTGGCCGGCACCGAGCCGGAACGATTCCGGATTATCGACGGATCATTGGCCATGGATCAGGTAAGACAAAAAATTATCAGTGAATTGACCCGGTTTCTGAACCGTTCCGACGAGCATTTTTGATCCCCGGATATTCGGTGGTGTCCATTTGGATCCGATCCGAAACACCCCCTGCTCAAATGCCGTATTTTACGCACGAGAGGTAACTATGACACCGATATTTATGCCGTTCACCTACATGTCTAACGCCCAGGCGGCTGCCGTTTTTGAAGTGGTCGGGTGTGCGCTGGTCTACCTGCCGTCGTCGCGGCAGATCCCGGATGCCATGTTATCGCTCAACAAGGCGAACACCATCGATTTCAGATATCACCACACCCCGGATGATGCACAACTCGCCCGAAGAATCCAGGCATATCATGAATGGGCGAACCTGCATCGGGGGAAAAAGGGTATTAAGACCGATTATTTCAGCTCCATGGGTGGGAAAACACCGTTTTTTGATGATACGTCTTCTGCAAACATCAAGGCGGAGATAAAACCATCCGGATCGCCGCCCGGCGTGGATCCTTCGGAGCGACAATTCCGGGATGCCCTTCTGTTTTTAGCCCTGGCCCAGGATTTTGATATTAAAAATGATGAGCTCAGAACAGATTTGATCAGCCTTACCAACATCGAACGGGAGCTGATTTCGGAGTTAAAAGGTGAACCGGAGGTGTTTTTTGAGGACACCAACATCCTGGTTCAGGAGGACACCGGTGCCCGAATGACGGCCGGGCGGTTGCAGAACTGGGCGCACCTCTATCTTGAAAATGTCGAATTACCGGCCTATTTTGTCACCACCAGCCGCGCTGTTTGTGAGCAGATTGTTGAGGAATCCGGAAATCTACAGTCTGTTTTTGAAAAAATGGATAAGGAGCACTTGGCAAAATTTGCCTGTGACAAGCAGGTTGCCGGTCTGTCGGAGGTGGTGGCGGACCTGGGAAAAAGGACCGACCCGGTTGCTGCTTTCGGCGGAATTCCTTCCCGGGAGACAAGCCTGCCGGAGGAGACAAAAACCGGGGCCGCCATCTCCTTATGGGTTGTTCCCGGAACATCGCCTGTCCATTTCTGGGAGGGTTATGCGATGAAGGGAACAGCGCCCATGGTGCAACAGCATACCTCCCCGGACCATACCTTCGTTTGCCTGGTGGAGATTGGCCCATGATACTAAAACATCGGGATTAGGTAACCTGTTGCGATACCGATACGGTTCGGGGTGTAAAGAGTGCAATTCCTTATAAAATAAAATGTATTCCGGAAGATTACAGCCCGTGAAAAAAAATGGATCAAAGCTTGACTGCTGAAAATAATTACGGTAATGGCATTCTTCGGTATAAAAAACATAACCGAATAACAAACTCATATTCCATGTAGAAAAGGAGGCTTTTAATGGCTTTTAATCCAATCGTTGATCAAGAAAAATGTGCCGGATGCGAGGAATGCGTTGACGTGTGCCCCGTAGAGGTTTTCGAAATGAAGGATGACAAATCAGTACCGGTCAATGCCGAGGAATGTCTCGGTTGCGAGAGCTGTGTCGAGGTTTGTGAAGAAGACGCCATCACCATCGAAGAGACCTGATAAAGATTTATAGAGGCGCCCCACTTCGAGCTGTGAGCCCCAGCGGGGCCCTCGATTATTTCTATCCGTGGAACCGGTGTGCAATCCGCGATTCAAAAGGTGAACACGCTGCGGATTGCGGCACAAAAACACCCGACTGAGTTGTCATCCCCGGCCGGAATCTTGCCGCGATGGACTTATATGGAAAGTATGCGTTTTTTACTGCTTTCGGATCAGATAAAAAGATTATCATTTTTTATTGACAAGCGTAATCGGTGTGCATACTAATTGCATGATTTTTAATCAGGGAATGGGCCAGACGGCGTTAATTCTGGCCTTTTTTATTGCCAAATAATACGAAAAGGGGGTGGTTAACATGATTTGTGACACCATTAGAAAAGGATCGGAATGTTCTTTTATGACCGCGAAGGGGTGTAGCTACAATGACGGACTTTGCCATGAAATCGTTGAGCAATGCAAGGGATGCAACAGGTCTTCGGAACTGGAATCCGGATGGTATTGCACTGCCTGCCCGGCACCGGAGCTGAAATGGAAAACCGGTAATTGCAACCTGGCAACCCATGTCACAGCAGCTATTTCCTCTAACAAGCAAAAGATCAACCCGCTTAAAGCATCGAAGAGAGGAAGCAGGTAATGACCGGCTTAGCCAACTGAAATCCCGCTTGACACTTAAGCGGGGTTTTTTTGCCGGCTCACATTTTTGACTCTACTGCGGCCAACAGAATACAAATTGACATAAGCTGTGTGGCCGTGCCGATGTCCTCCAATGCGGCGAATGACGGCGCGATTCTGATGTTCTGATCTTCCGGATCCATTCCGTAAGGAAATGTCGCACCCGCCGGCGTAAATTTGACGCCGGCCTCATCCGCCAATCCGACCACTTTTTTGGCACACCCTTTTGGCGTGTCAATGCTGATAAAATAGCCGCCCTCCGGCCGACTCCAGGTGGCGACACCCCAATTGGAAAGTCTCTCATCGAGCACACCGAGCACCGCGTCAAATTTCGGTTTCAGAATTTCGGCGTGCTTCCGCATGTGCCTGCGGATGCCGTCCATATCCTTAAAAAACCGGATATGTCGCAATTGATTGAGTTTGTCAGGCCCGATGGTCTGAAATTCCATCTGTTTTTTAATGAACGCGACATTGTTCCGGCTGGCTGCCATCACGGCGATACCGGATCCGGCAAATGAAATTTTAGAAGTGGAAGCGAAAATAATCACCCGGTCGGGGTTGCCGGCTTTTTGGCATGCGTCCAGAATATTCTTCAACGCGCGCGGGTTTCCGGTCAGATGGTGCTCGGCATAGGCGTTGTCGCATAAAATGCGAAAGTCCGCGGCCTTGGTCCTCATGGCGGCAAGCCGCTCCACTACCTGATCCGAATACACAATACCCGTGGGATTGCTGTAGCGGGGGACGCACCAGATCCCCTTTATGGTGTCATCGCCGGCAACCACGCGTTCAACCTGGTCCATGTCCGGGCCGTTATCGTCCATTGTGACGGGGATCATTTCGATGCCGAGGTATTCACAAATAGCAAAATGACGATCGTATCCCGGGCTTGGGCACAGGAATTTTATTTTTTCGTATGATCCCCATGGTGGCTGGGTGCTCTCCACACCGTTAAGCATTGCTCTCATCAGGGTATCGTGCATCAGGTTGAGGCTTGAATTACCACCGATGATCACTTTGGTGGCGTCAACAGTCAAGTAAGCCGCGAACAGCGCCTTGACCTCGGCTATGCCATCCAGACCGCCGTAGTTCCGGCAATCGGTGCCGTCCGCTGCATAAACATCCGTCTCGTCGATGCATGTCAGCATCCCCCGGGATAGATCCAGCTGTTCCGCGCAGGGCTTGCCTCTTGTCATATCAAGCTTCAGACCACGGGCCTTAAAGGCCTCATACTCATTTTTCAATTCAGTGTGCAATGATTCCAGTCGGTTTTTATCCAGTGTCGTCAGTCCGGCCATGGTTGCTTCCTTTGCTTTCGTTAGGTGAAGACATTCCGTATATCATCCGATCCCAAGCCTTACAATTCAATAATTGAACACTCCAAAAATATCAACAATTACCCGGTGCCCACCCGGGGCAATCGCATGTAAACATGATATGCCTGGAATCGTGTCCGAGAAAACAGGGCAAGGAATGACAAAATCCAAATGCCAAAGGAAGGAATGCTGTCGATTGATCTTCATTTTATGATCAAAGCGATC
The DNA here is from genome assembly GCA_013003715.1 of Desulfobacteraceae bacterium. GTDB lineage: Bacteria > Desulfobacterota > Desulfobacteria > Desulfobacterales > Desulfosarcinaceae > JABDIN01. Next base: position 38,691 of record JABDIN010000115.1, read on the forward strand.
TTTAAAAAAAATAGAATACCTTCATTTGAAAATTGAGCTTTGTCATTTGAGATTTTACCCGTACCTTGTATCAGCGCATACCAACATTCTAGCGCATCGGATGCCATCCAGGATATTCAATCCCCCTGAGATAGTTTCAGAAACACCTTGCTATTTCGGCAGATTGTGAATAATAAAAAAAGTTTTTGGAATCAAAATCCCCGAAGGATAGTCCCGAATGACCTCGTCATCCAAAACCAAGACCATCGATGGGCCGGGCCCGGAAGATAAACAGCCGTTCAATCTCGTTCTGGCCGGCCGATGGGCCGTTTATTTCGTGGCCATCGGCATCATTGCCGGGTTGGGTTCAATTGTATTCCACTATCTCTGCATGCTGGGATCTCATTTTTTCATGGATGCGCTGGCCGGTTACCGGCCGCCCAGTCCTGCCGGAGAACATCACCTGATCGCCCCCACCAATACGCTGTTCAACAGATGGGTGTTGTTGTTTCTGCCCGCACTCGGCGGAATCGTCAGCGGCTGGCTGGTTTATACATTCGCCCCTGAAGCTGAAGGGCACGGCACCGATGCCGCCATCAACGCCTACCACAACAAAGGCGGTTTCATCCGCAGCCGTGTGCCCATTATCAAGACCCTTGCGTCGGCCATCACCCTGACCACCGGCGGTTCAGGGGGCAGGGAGGGACCCATTGCCCAGATCGGGGCGGGATTCGGCTCGTTCCTGGCTGGTAAATTGAAACTGTCCGATCGCGAGCGGCGCATAATGATGGCTGCCGGCATCGGCGCAGGCGTCGGCAGTATTTTCCGGGCACCGCTGGCCGGAGCTCTTTTCGCAGCCGAAGTATTATACCGGGACCCGGAATTTGAATCCGAGGTCATCATTCCCGCCGGTATTTCATCGGTGGTCGCCTATTGCCTGTTCTGCCTGGTTTTCGGCTGGGGCTCTTTGTTCGAATCGCCGCCGTTTACCTTCCGGAACCCATTGGAACTGGGGCCGTATCTTGTATTGGCCATTGTGCTGGTGCCGCTTGGGGCCCTTTACGTAAAAACATTCTATGGAACCATCGGTGTTTTTCATTCCCTGAAAGGCATCCCCAACCATCTCAAACCGGCCATCGGGGGAATGTGCACCGGCATCATCGGGTTTTTCATGCCGCACACCCTGGCATTCGGTTATGGTTTTATCCAGCAGGCCATCAACAACGAAGCCACCATCTGGATTCTGTTAACCCTTGCGGTCGGAAAGATCTTCACCACCTCTTTTTCCATCGGATCCGGCGGCAGCGGTGGTGTCTTCGGACCCTCCGTTGTCATTGGCGGTGCCATGGGCGGTGTTGTGGGCAAGCTGTTTCACGCGGTAATACCCGGCGTTGTCACCCATCCCGGTGCCTTTGTCGTTGTGGGCATGGCCGGTTTCTTTACGGCCGTTTCCAATACACCCATATCCACCATTATTTTTGTCAGTGAAATGACGAATTCATATCATCTGCTGTTGCCGAGTCTCCTAGTATGTTCCGTGTCATATCTTGCCTCACAACGATGGACCATTTTCAACCAGCAGGTGAAGAGCAAAATTGATTCTCCCGCCCATGCCGGTGATTTTTTCGTGGATATCCTCCAGAAGATCTACGTCCGCGATTTAATGCATTTGGTAAAGGAAGTCGAATTAATTCCGGAAGATATGCCGTTTTTAAAATTCAAGCGATACTTCTCTCAAACCAAGCAGCACTATTTCCCGGTGATGGACAAGCAGGGACGAATGCGGAGCATTTTTTCAATCAACGATGTCCGCGGTGTTCTGTTTTCCCCGGACATCGAACACTTGGTGGTGATGAAAGACATCGGTACTTCCGAGATAATCGTGACCACGCCCGATGAGGATCTGAACACCGTGATGCAGAAATTCACCGTCAAGAATATTGACAGCCTGCCGGTGGTCAGGAACGATGGGAACGGCGATCTCATCGGCCTTTTGAACCGGCGTGAGGTGATTGGTTTTTACAATCAGAAGGTGGCCGAAATGAAGTCGGCGAAAGATCCGGGGTAGGGCGACGTTTCATCCGGATGCCGGTTCTGGTTTGTGTTCAATAGCGGACTTGCTCGAGAAACAGGCCGTGGGCCGGCGCCGTGGCACCTGCACGGGAGCGGTCGGCAGCCTGTAAAATTGTTTTCATTTCCGATGGGTCAATCCTGCCTGATCCCACATCGACGAGTGTCCCCACGATATTTCTCACCATGAACCTCAAAAAGCCATCGGCTTCAATGTGAAATTTTAAGATGTTCTCGGAAGATATTGACCATTCCGCAGCGTAGATATTGCGTATGGTGTGGCTTCGCGGGCTGCCTGCGGCCTCGAAGCTTTTAAAATCATACCGGCCCACAAGGTAATCGGCGGCCTTGTTCATTCGTGCCATATCAAGCTGTCGACGGACATGCCAGACATATTGCCGGCCGATTACCGGGGGTAGGGGGCCGGTATGGATGTAGTAGCCGTAACATTTGCGCTTCACATCGTACCGGGAATGAAAGGTATCGGGTACGATGGCACAATTTTTTATCACCATGTCTTCCGGCAGCAGGCTGTTGAGCGCTTTCTGAAAAATCTCAGGTGTCAAGCGTGATTCGCATTTGAAATTCGCCACCTGGCCGCGGGCATGTACACCGGCGTCCGTTCTGCCGGAACCAATCAGCTTGACGGGGTGCTTGGTGATTTTGAACAATGCCGATTCGATTGTCTGTTGAACGGTGCGGTCATCCCGTTGAACCTGCCACCCATGGTAAGCGCTGCCGTCGTATTCGATGGTCAGTTTTACATTGGTCATTTTACAAACAGCTCCAACACAATCGAAAGGGAAATAAAAGAGAAAACGGTGGAGACCATGATTGCCGACGCCGCATAACGCCGGTCACTCCCCAGTTGTGCGGACAACACATAAATCGCACTGGAAGTCGGCAGCGCAAAAAAGATCATGCCGATGATAAAAGCGGTGCCGGTGACGGAAAAATATCTCAGCAGAGCGAAACCGATGAGGGGGGTGATCATGCATTTCAGGATAACGGACAGAAAAGATGCGTATAAATTCTCGCGTACCGTCCTGAAGGTGATCGCACTGCCGATGGAAAGAAGCGCCAACGGCAGTGTCAGGGATGTGGCCAGTCGCAGCAGATTGTCCACGACCACCGGAAACCCGGAAATGATTTTCGATGTGATCATGCCGGCGAGACAGGCAATGATCAATGGGTTCGATATCAAGGCGGTGAAGGTCGTTCTGAAAACCGGGCCCCGGCCCTGGGGATCGTCGGAAAACCAGATGAGTGTCGATACCGCCAGTACGTTGATTACCGGTATGGTCAGGCTTATCAGGATACCGAATTGGCGGACACCTTCTTCTCCCGTTACATTGAGGATCAGCGCCATTCCCACGTATGTATTGAAGCGATAGCAGCTTTGGGAGAAAGCACCGGATTTGAACCGGCTGATGGCGAATATTTTCAGCACGGCGATGCTGATGGCATATATTGACAATACGGTGAAAATGACCGCTTTATACAGGGGCCATTGCAGCATGCCGTCGGCTGAACTGCCGCCGATTTTCCAGAAGAGCAGCAATGGGAAGAACAGGTAGTAAATCAGGCCGTCGGACACATGGGTGAAGGACGCGTTGATGAGATCTGCCCGTTTAAGCACATAGCCGGCGGCGATTAAAACAAATACGGGGAGTAGATTGTTTACGATCATCAGATTCTGTCACAGCTTATACTGCTCAGGAAGGCTTCCAGTTCATCGTCCATCGCGTGGGCATAATCCCGGATGGTGAAATTTTGACCGCATGACCTGCAGTGCAGCAGAACGGCTTGTCACGTCCGTTTCGGTTCCAATGGATGCTTGCATTCCTTGCATTTCAGTTCCGACATGATGTCACGCTGCCTCCAATGATGGTCCATACAATTTTATCGAGTTTAATCACAGATTATGGTAGAAGTAAAACCCTAAAGTTTACAGATGTTCAACAAGTTTATGGGGATTCTGATACCTCGGCAAACATTTAAATCCACGGGAAAAGAATAATGACGCAAATCATATGTGACGGTTTTACGGTCACCGGTATCGCCTCAGGTATCAAGAAAAACGGGGAATTGGATCTCGGGCTTATCTATTCCGACTCACCGGCGAATGTGGCCGGTGTCTTCACCCGGAATAGTGTAAAGGCGGCTCCGGTGCTGTTGACCCAAAAACGTATTGAATCCGGCATGGCCCAGGCCATTATCGCCAACAGCGGGAATGCCAACTGCTGCAACGGGTCCCGGGGGGATGCCGATGCCGCGGCCATGACCCATTGTGTTGCACAAGCACTCGGGATCTCCGATGCGGCTGTGCTCGGGGCCTCCACGGGCGTCATCGGTGAACCGCTGCCCGTGCACAAGATTGAAACCGCCATGCCGGAGTTAAAAAGATCCTTGAATCCAAGGGGATGGGAAGACTTTGCCCGGGCTATCATGACAACCGACAAGGTCCCGAAATTAATCTCCCGGCAGGAAATCTTCCGGGGGCGACCATTTACCATAACGGCAGCCGCCAAAGGGGCCGGTATGATTCGCCCGGATATGGCGACCATGTTGTGCTTTATCTGTACCGATGCCGGTGCAACGGCGTCATGCCTGGACGCGATGTTACGGTCCGCCGTTGATCGGTCATTCAATAGGATTACCATTGACGGGGATACCAGCACCAACGACACCGTCCTGATGATGGCCAACGGCCGTTCCGGCGTTGCCATGGATGAACCCGCTGCTGTTGATTTTTTCCAAGCCGTTCTGGACGAAATGCTGGTGGACCTGGCGCGACAATTGGTAAGGGATGGTGAAGGCGTTACCAAGGTCGTTGAAATTGCGGTTCAAAACGCCGTTTCCCCAACCGATGCCGCCGCCATTGCCGACACGGTGGCCCACTCCCTCCTGGTGAAAACCGCTTTATTCGGGGCGGATGCCAATTGGGGCAGGATCATTGGGGCCGCCGGGCGTTCGAAGGCGCATTTCGATCCCCGGTGCGTGGATATTTACTTCAACGATGTCAAGATGGTTGAAGATGGGCAGGGGTGCGGGAAACTCGCCGAATCAGAGGCCACACAAGTGTTGAAGCAGCGTGAGTTTACCATTACGCTGGACTTGAAAGCGGGTGACGCCTCGTGCAGCCTGCTGACCTGCGACCTCAGTCTGGACTACGTGAGAATCAATGCGGACTATAGATCCTGAGTACTTTTTCAGGATTGATTGAGGCCTGTTTTTTATGTTAGCGTCACCAATAATCAGGGAAAAATGAAAAATGGCGTTGATGCGTCTCCAGAAATACCTGTCCCGGGCCGGTGTTTGCTCGCGGCGAAAGGCCGAAACCTATATCCGGAGCGGCCGTATCCGAGTGAACGGCCAAACGGTTGCCCAATTGGGCACCAAGGTGGATACGGAAAAGGACGAAGTCTATTTCGATGAAACCCCTGTTGCCATAAGCACCGGAACGGTTTATCTGGCATTCAATAAGCCCCGGGGTGTCGTTTCCAGTTGCGAACACAGGGGCGAGAGCGTTGTGACGGACTTCATCGATATGCCGGTCCGGGTATATCCCGTGGGACGATTGGACAAGGAATCCACCGGTTTGATATTGTTGACCAATGACGGCGCATTGCATCACCGGTTGTCCCATCCTTCATTCGACCATGAAAAAGAGTACGAAGTCGGTGTGGATGGTCCGGTTTCGGACCAGTCTCTGAACCGTCTGGCGGATGGGGTGACCATATCCGGGCGGAGAACACGGACCGCCGGTGTAAAACGCCTGTCCCCAGCAACATTCCGAATTATCCTCAAGGAGGGGAGAAATCGACAGATCCGGCGAATGGCCGGGGCAATCGGGCGCCGTGTCATCACCTTGAAACGGGTGAGAATCTCGGGGATACACCTGGGTGGACTGGCGGAGGGAAAATGGCGGCATTTGACCGAGGCGGAAAAAAAAATAATTCTCACCGGTCTTGAGAAAGATTCCTGAGAATTTTGCATGAAAATTAAGATATCACCAATTGACTGACAGCAACGGAGAACATTTATGATTACTTTTGACGCACTGGCCTCCGGCAAAGAGACCATCGCCGTGGTGGGCCTGGGGTATGTTGGATTGCCCTTGGCGGTACAACTCAGCAAACACTTCAAGGTCCTGGGATACGATTTAAAACGTGAGCGGATTGACGAACTGAAATCCGGCCATGACCGCACCCTGGAAGTCGATGACGACGACCTGGCAGCCGCCGACATCGCCTTCTCACACGATGAAACCGATTTGAAACAATGCCGGTTGATCGTTGTGGCCGTGCCCACACCCATTGACGAATACCGGATACCCGATCTGTCGCCGCTGCGGGGTGCGTCCACCGCCACCGGCCGTAACCTTGCCAAAGGCGCATGCGTGGTATACGAATCTACCGTATACCCCGGTGCCACGGAAGAGGTCTGTGTTCCGATTCTGGAAAAGGCGTCCGGACTTGCCTTTGGCGAGGGATTTACGGTGGGCTATTCTCCGGAACGGATCAACCCCGGAGACAAGGAACATACGGTGGAAAACATCATCAAGGTGGTTTCCGGTTCCGATGCGGCCACCGCCGACCTGTTGTCCCGGGTTTACCGCAAAGTCGTCAAGGCCGGTGTGCACATGGCCTCTTCCATAAAAGTGGCCGAGGCGGCCAAGGTGATCGAGAATACCCAGCGGGACCTGAATATCGCCCTGATGAACGAATTGTCCATGATTTTCGACCGGATCGGCATCGACACCCTGGAAGTACTGGAAGCCGCGGGCACTAAATGGAATTTTCTGCCGTTTCGTCCCGGCCTGGTGGGCGGCCATTGTATTGGTGTGGACCCGTATTATCTGACCTTCAAGGCGGAGTCCTTGGGGTATCATCCCGAAATGATCCTTGCCGGCCGGCGGATAAACGATAACATGGGCAAGTACATTGCTGAGCGCACGGTAAAAGCCATGATTTCGGAGGGCAAACAGGTGCGGCATGCGAAAGTGGCGGTTCTCGGACTCACCTTCAAGGAAAATGTACCGGATTTACGGAATACAAAGGTTGTCGACATCATCGACGAATTGAAAGATTATGGTGTCCGGGTGCTGGTCAACGACCCCCTGGCCGATGCAATGGAAGCGAAACAGTATTATGGTATCGACCTTGTGGACCTGAAGGATATCCGGGATATCGACGCGGTCATCGTAGCGGTCATCCACGATCAATACGCGGATATGGGACTGACCGGCGTCGCCGGCTTATGTCCCAATGGGAATCCCATTGTGGTCGATGTCAAAGGCGCGTTCCAGCCCCAGGCGGCCAAGGCCGCGGGCATTATATACTGGCGGCTTTAACCTGATAAAACCGGACGAATTGAAAAAAAATATGAAGCGCACAAGATCCATTCTATCGGTTCCCGGTCATCAGCCGAAGATGCATGAGAAGGCAGCAGGCAGCAGGGCTGATGTGGTCATGCTTGATCTGGAGGACAGTGTTCCCCTGTCCGAAAAAGCATCCGCCCGGCAGCGGGCGGTGGATTCGGTCCGCAGACTGGAATGGCCGGATAAAACCGTCTCCTGCCGCATCAACGGGGTCGATACCCCATTTGCCCATGTGGACCTGGTGGACCTCGTGGCGGGAGCCGGAGACAAAATAAACAGTATTGTCGTTCCCAAGGTGGACAATGCCGGGGATATCCATTTCGTGGACCGCCTGCTCAGCGGCGTGGAGAGCCGCATGGGAATTCACCGGAGGATCGGCATCGAAGCCTCCATAGAATCCGCCCGGGGAATGGCCGCTATTGCGGAGATTGCCAGAGCCAGCGGGCGTATCACCTCCCTCGTGTTCGGCATCGCCGACTATTCCGCCTCCGTCGGTGCGCCGTTGATTTCCATATCCGGGCATGGGGAACAGGAAGACGATATCGCCGCCGGGCATCGCTGGCATTTTGCCATGAGCCGGGTGGTGATGACCGCGAAAAGTGTGGGTATCCGGGCCATCGATGCCCCCTACGGCCATTTCAGGGACATGCCCGGACTTGAAAAAAGCGCCCGGATGTCCCGGCATATGGGATTTGACGGCAAATGGGCCATCCATCCCGACCAGATCGATACCATTAACGCTGTTTTTTCACCGACCAAGGAAGAATTGGAAAGGGCGCGGAAAGTTCTGGCCGCATATGAGCAGGCGCAAAAAGAGGGAAGGGGCGCGGTGGCCGTTGACGGCCGGATGGTGGATCAGGCGACCATCCGGCTGGCGGAAATGACCATTGTACAATCAAACAAATAGGGGGATTGCATCAGTGATGACGGCAACCCCCCTACTTTATAATTTATTTGATATTTAGGTTAATCCATATCCCGCCACGACACCTTGCCGCTTTTGGTGACACCCGGATTCACCTGCTCTATATCGACGATAGCGCCGCTGCTGGTCTGGATAAATGCCGTTGAGCCTTCTTTCCTGCCGGTATGGATATTCGGCGTTATGGAGTAGCCCTTTCCGATCTCGATCTTTTTGATCACCTTGTGAGATGCATCCACACCGGTATAGTTATTGTCGGACGTGAGCAAGACCCCCTCCTCATACGCGGTGCCGGTTTTATAGTGAAGTCCGTAAATAAAGCTTGAACCTTCGGTTGCACAGAGATCATTCTCCGGCAGGTAGGTGGTGAAGGTGACAATATCGCCGAGAACCGCTGCCTGACCCAGGTTTCGTTCCCCCTCGATATCAAAGTCCAGATACCACCCGGATTTGGTTTCCACTTCGGCGACAAGTTCCTCGAAATCGGCGGCGGAAACGGTACTACCGGAAACGCCACCGGTGTCTGATACGCTCACCAGGCTCACGTTCACCAGGTTAGTGCCCTTGTCACCCACCGTGGCCCAGGTAAAGTCACCGTCCGAATTCACAGGCTCCTTGATGCCGTAGAACGAGTTCTGATATTCGAAATAGGGGGATTTCCGATCATTGGTTCCCCAGAAACGGCCGGTGCCGAAGTAGACCCAAAAGCGGCCCGAATCGTCCTGGGAGACGGTCAGGGCAGTATTGATGTGTTGATTGTCACCCGCGGAGTTCGGATTGAACAATACGGATTTCACCCAGGATTTCGGGTCCGGGTTTTCGTTGGTGACGATCCGGAATACCCTGCCTTTTTCGGTTCCGGCACCGTCCGATCCGATATAGATGGCCTCACCGGTCCACAAGCGTTTGCCACTGGACGGGTCATCCCAGGCTTTTAAATCAAAATCAACAGCAATGGGATCCGACATGAAGGCATCGGTGTCCATAACAATGGGATTCGTTGTTGCCAGGGTGCCGTCGTCGGCATTCAGAATAAATACCTTGGCCTGCTGATTACTGCCGCCGTAAGTGTCTATTGCTCCTGCGGCTGTTGCCTTGTATGCATCGAAATGAGTTGGGCCGGAACCGATGACCACATACCATTTTTCGCCGACAGTGATGGCCGTCGGATAATTGGTGGTGAAGCCCAGGTCCGCATGTGTGAAACTCCAGAGCAGATCCGGCTCCTTCTCCGGATTGGTGATATCGATGGCAAAATAGGTGGAGGTGAATTCCAAATCGCAGGTGCCGTCCTGTGGGGTGCTGGTGTCCACACCGATGGGCGCGCCGCCGAACCGCATACCGCCGATCAATATGGTGCCCCAACCATTTTTGTGGTCATCATCGTCTGCAAAGATCCGGGCATCAAAGATTCGCGGTTTGAGATCCACAAAGTAGTAATGGGTGCTCAGGCTCAGGGGCTCCGTGAGCCATTTCAAATGGGGCAGCACGGCGTTGGGCACATAGGCCCATAATTCAGACCCCAGTCCATAGGCGGTTTTCCCGGCAGCACCGTCCACCACATACGAAGCGGTCGCTTCATCGTATTTTAACGGCTGCTCGGAAAATTTCTGCGCTTTCGGATGAAAAAATCCGCCGTTGAAGGCGTGGAACATGCCGTCGTTGGCGCCGGCATAGATCACGGTCCGGCGGTCCAGATTCGCTTTCCGGAATTCACGGTATGAGTCATCCTTATATAAAAGATCAAAGTCCTCGGCGGGTTGAGATACCACGGTGGGCGTGGAGTTGATGATATCGCCGAGCCTGTATATGGTTTCTTTCGAGCCGTCGCCGTCCAGATCCAGGGATCGATTCCGGTATGGTGCCGTAGTGCCGGTTTTGATCAATCCTTCCACCCCGCGCGTGTAGTTGATGATATTCTGCGCCTCGGCAATCATATCCGCTTCGGAGTATCCGGTCTCGTGGGGATTCATGAAAAAGTAATTGTCGTTTGTGGCATCGTTTACAAAAGCCGGCAGGAAATCCATCTGTTCCGTGCTGTCCACGTTGTCCAGGGAGACGAAACTGGCGGTACTGATTTCTTCCGTGAAGATGTGTCGCTGCTTGGTGGTGGCCTTGTACACCCGCTGGGATGCGGGGTCCAGTGCGGTGTCGGACAGCCACTTATTGGCATCCCAGAGGAATTTCAGATCGGTGATATCGAGTTGAACCACATGGTTTCCGGACCCCGGCCTGTCACCGGTGGATGGGTCGAATGAATGCAGATCGGCCTTGCCGGTTTCACCATCGTACACCACGATCCGGTCGCTGACATCCAGGGTCTGGTTCTGGTTCGTGTCCTCGTGCATGTACCCGTAGTCATCGATGAGCAGGGTATGTACATTGCCATGCCATTTGACCGTCTTGGCGGTCAGGGGTTCTGCCGCGGACTCGGTGAAAAAGACCGCCTGGTAAACCGCGCCCTTGCCGCCCCTGGCATTGGAGATAACCGATGCCGCCGTACCGGATGCTGTCTTGCTCAGAATGTCGGCAATGGCCGCCATGAGCTGCTGCTCCATCTGGGCGCCGTCCTGGGCTTCAAAATAGGTGTCCGGAATGTTGTCGCCATCCTGGTCCCATTCCGGGTCGCCTTCAAAGGTCCATGGCTTTTCGTCCATGGCTTTTCCGGCTACCTTGCCGTCGCCGTCGAGGTCGTTGAAACCGCCGGCCCTGGCCGCCCGCATCATCTCGTTGCGGGCCTCTTCGGAATCGTCAAAGGTGAATATGGTGTACAATGAGATGGATTGCTTGATTTTGTCCGGGTCCCAGGTATTGCTGACCCTCAAATCGGTGGTGTGCATACTGAAGGCGATATCGTCCAAATACCCGTCTCCATCCCACGCGAACGAATTGTTGGCGCCGGAAGGCCAATCCTTACCGGGAACACCGCTGTTATTGTTCCCTTCACCGTCCGATACCAAAATAATATATGATTTTGCACATGGTACAAATCCACCGGACCCGGGTCCGTTCAGATCGTTGAAATAGTAAGGATCCCAGGTATCGGATACTTCGAAATCCACTTTATTGGCCGGTGGGGTATCCGGCGAATCCTCCGGCTTGAACTCCGGGCTAACCTGTTGATAGTAGCGCAGCGCCTCCCATAGCACCTCCTCGATGGGGGTCATCATCTGGATGTTTTGCTGGTTGATGTTCTGTATGATCTGCAGCACTGTGTCTCCATTGGGATCCGTGGTCGTGGACTCATCGCCCACAAAGTTCCGCACCCGGCCGCCATCGGCGTATCGCCAGGTAATGTCCGTATGCCCGTCATCATCGATATCCCAGTTGCCGTAAACCTTATTTCGCGTATAGTCTTCACCATCACCCGGACCTCTGCCCAGGTTGAACTGCATGTACCCGAATCGGACGCGGTCCGTCATTTGCTGGATGATGCCCTGTACCGGCAGTTCCGCTGTTTCCACCTTTACCGCCACCACATACCCGGCGTAGTCATGGGTATTCTTGGGTTCGCCGATATTATCGGTGCCGCTATCCGCACTGTCTTCACTTAGGATATAATAATTGCGTACGATGTCACCGGCTGTGGGATCTTTAAACTGCGTACGCACCGTACCATCGCCAATGAGGTCGTCCTGACTGTTGAAATCGGCGGCTACTGCATTGAACATGGGAACAAAGTAGGTGTTTTCACTGGTCTCCCCCAGATGGTCATGCCGGTCCACATTAAACCACCAGGAATAGATACCGCGCCGGAACGGGGTATAATAGACATTTTTGGCATGCACGCCGGTCAGAATGTCATGGGGATCCGTGGCAGTGGTATAGTCGTTGAATATCCGCCGGCGGTCTCTTTCCATGGGCATGCCTTCAAGGACCACATTGGCATCGTCCGGTGCCACACGGCCCCCGGTGAGCACTTTTTTGGCCACATCTATTCGGCGCATGGTCCACCAGTTCAGCCAGTTGCCCGAGAACCTTCGGGGATCGGCGTCAAAACCCGCCGACCGTTCGATAATATCAGGAGTGGCGGGGTCGTCCTTCGTGTCGCCGTTCACATAAAAATAGTGATGGGCAGTGTCATAGTTGTAGCATTTGTTTGGATTGAAAAGGCCGTAATACTCCTTGGCCGGATCATAACCCGTCCAGGCATCGTTGCCATCCCTATTGCCCTCCACCTCGTGGTAGGCGAACTCGTTCATACTGCCGGAATTGTCGAGAATAAGCAGCACATTGGGTTCCACTCGACTGGTCAAAAACGAAGGATAGGCCAGGTAGTCGGTTTTGTCAGGGGGACATGTGGTGCTGGCCGCGGCCGT
>JABDIN010000026.1 GCA_013003715.1 Desulfobacteraceae bacterium
GTCGGAAATTTAGGGGTCGGTTTTACGTTCTGGGCCTATTCCCGCCTGCCCATGGCGGATGCCACCGCACTGCTTTTCACCGCGCCGCTTTTTGTAACGGCCCTGTCACCGCTGTTATTGAAAGAAAGGGTGGGCCGGATCCGTTGGGTTGCAGTGGTGGTGGGATTTGCCGGAACGCTGCTCATCATACGGCCATCCGCGGCGCTGCTGACAAACCCCGCCGCCTTTATCGGTATTGCGGCGGCATTTTTCGTCGCATTGGTGGATATGGCTCTTAGAAACCTGGGACGGACCGACCATCCCTTGACAACGGTATTCTATTTCATCGTGTTCGGGGTCCTGATTTCCGCGCCGTTTGCGTTACTCTTCGGCGCCATGCCCAGCGGAAAATTGTTGCCGTGGATCATCGGGATCGGTATTTTCACCGTGATTCAGCAGGTCGCGAAAACCTTCGCATACAGGTTTGCGGAAGCGTCGACGCTTGCCCCTTATACCTATTCCGCAATCATATGGGCCACCCTCACCGGGTGGGTGTTCTGGAGTGACCTTCCCGCCCTTCCGGTCGTTTTGGGCACCATCATTATTGTCGGCAGCAATTTATATGTTCTGCGCGGAGAACGATAGCACCAGGCGAAACACCTAAAAATATCAATGGCATTTATCCGAATTTATGATATGCAAACGGGCATCTTAGGCTTATAGTTTAATGAGCGGCGGCCGCGTTGATAGAAGTGGCGGACGGCAGTTGAGTCCCGGTAAACCCGCTGCCCGAAAAATTGATCGACCAGGAGATTTGTTTTGAGCGAAACACCGAAGAAACCACGCGTACTTTCCGGAATTCAACCCTCGGGGGACCTTCATCTGGGAAACTACTACGCCATGATGAAACCCATGATTGCGTCGCAGGAAACCAGCCTGTTATTTTGCTTTATCGTCAATTACCATGCGCTTACAACCGTCAGGGAGGGTAAAAACCTGCGTAAGGGAACACTGGATGCCGCGATGGATTTTATGGCCCTCGGGCTGGATCCGGACAAGTGTGTGTTCTGGGTGCAATCGGAGGTGCCGGAGGTCCTGGAGTTGCAGTGGGTGCTCTCCTGCCTGACCTCCATGGGGCTTCTTGAACGGTGCCACTCCTACAAAGATAAAGTGGCCAAAGGCATTGTGCCCAACAGTGGTCTGTTTACCTATCCGGTGCTCATGGCCGCCGATATTCTGTTGTACCAGGCCGAGATCATACCCGTGGGAAAGGATCAGAAACAGCATGTGGAGGTGACGCGGGACATCGCCGGCAGCTTTAATCACGCATATGGAGAGACCTTTGTGCTCCCCGAAGCCCGGATTGATGAAAACGTTGCCGTGGTGCCGGGCATAGATGGTCAGAAAATGAGTAAATCATACGGTAACGCCATCGAGATCTTTTCCGGTGAGAACGTGTTGAGAAAACGAATTATGAGCATCGTGACCGATGCCACGCCGGTTGAAGCCCCCAAAGATCCGGATAAATGTAATGTATTTCAGCTCTACCAATTGCTCGGTACCCCGGAAGAGATCCAGGACCTGTCCGGCCGTTATCGCAATGGCGGAATGGGGTATGCCGTGGCCAAGGCGGAATTATTCGAAAAAGTGAACGACTATTTCAAGCCTTTCCGGGAAAGGCGACACGAATTGGCCTCGGAACGCCGGTATGTGGAAAAAGTGCTGAAAGAAGGGGCGGAGAAAGCCGGGTATTATGCATCGAAGACCATTCAAAAAGTCCGGCGAAAGACCGGATTGTCGTTTCGTAAATTTAAATAGTGGCCATCCGGAGATGGACACTAAATAAGGAATACTTGCCATGGCTAACGATATCAATAAAGTCATTTACACAATGATCAAGGTTTCAAAATTTTACGACAAAAAGCCGGTATTGCAGGATATTTCCCTGTCGTATTTTCACGGGGCCAAAATAGGGGTCCTCGGACTGAACGGATCCGGTAAAACTTCGTTGTTGCGGATTTTGGCCGGTGTCGATTCGGAATATAACGGCGAAACCATCCTTTCGGACGGATATACAGTGGGGTACCTGGAACAGGAACCGCTGGTGGAAGATGATCGCAGTGTCCGGCAGATCGTCGAGCAAGGGGTGCAAGAAACCGTGGATCTACTGGCCGAGTTCGAGGAGATAAACCTCAAATTTTCGGACCCTATGAGCGATGATGAGATGAACGCGTTGATCGAGCGTCAAGGGAAGGTTCAGGAAAGACTCGACGCCCTGGATGCCTGGGATCTGGATTCGCGTCTTGAAATGGCCATGGGTGCCTTGCGGTGTCCGCCGGAAGATGCAAAGGTTAGCATGCTGTCCGGCGGTGAACGGCGGCGGGTGGCCTTGTGCCGTCTGCTATTGCAGCAACCGGATATTCTGTTGCTGGATGAGCCCACCAATCACCTGGACGCAGAGAGCGTGGCCTGGCTCGAGCATCATCTTCAGCAATATCCGGGTACGGTGATCGCCGTCACCCATGATCGTTATTTTCTGGACAACGTGGCGGGATGGATTCTGGAACTGGACCACGGACGTGGCATCCCCTGGAAAGGCAATTATTCGAGCTGGCTCGAACAGAAACAGGAACGACTCAGGCGCGAGGAAAAAGCGCACAGCGCGCGTCAGAAGACCCTGGAAAGGGAGCTCGAGTGGATCCGCATGTCCCCCAAGGGACGCCACACAAAAAGCCAGGCCCGTATAAATGCATACGATAAACTCCTTTCTCAGGACATTCAGACCCGCGAAAAGGAATTGGAGCTATTTATTCCGCCGGGACCGCGTTTGGGCGATGTGGTCATTGAGGCCGATACCATTACCAAATCATTCGGTGATCGTCTTCTGGTGGAGGATATGACCTTCAAGTTGCCGCCGGGCGGCATTGTCGGCGTTATCGGTCCCAATGGCGCGGGAAAAACAACTCTGTTTCGCATCATTACCGGACAGGAGACACCGGACACCGGTCGAATTACCATCGGCGAAACGGTTCATCTCGCATACGTGGATCAGAGTCGACAACTGAATGCGGAGAAAAGCATCTGGGAAGAAATCACCGGTGGAGAAGACCAGATCCTGCTTGGCGGGCGGATGGTTAATTCCCGGGCATACGTGGCCAGGTTTAATTTCTCCGGATCCGAGCAGCAAAGAAAAGTCGGTGACCTGTCCGGTGGTCAGCGCAACCGTGTACACCTGGCCAAAATGCTCAGGGAAGAGGCGAATGTATTGCTTCTGGATGAGCCCACCAACGACCTCGACGTCAATACCCTTCGGGCCCTGGAGGAAGCATTGGAGAATTTCGGCGGTTGTGCTGTTGTAATCAGCCACGACCGGTGGTTCCTGGATCGTATTGTCACCCATATCCTGGCCTTTGAGGGCGACAGTCGTGTGGTGTTTTTCAACGGCAACTGGTCCGAGTATGAAGCCGACCGGAAAAAGAGACTGGGAGCTGATGCGGCCGTGCCCAAGCGGATAAAATACCGCCAGTTGACACGGTAATTGAAAAGGCCCTCAACAGTAAACAGGCCCTTTCCCCAAAATAATGAAACCTGTTATCACGGTTCATGAACCTGTCTCAGTCTCACCACATACGTTTGTCTTTCTTTTTTTGATGCTTATGGTGTTGCCTTAAACCAAAATATTCTATTGAAGGGAGCAAAATATGCCGGGAATAAAATATATCATTGGGGTGTTCATCATTAGTTTGCTGTATATGCCGATCTCATTTGTCTATGCGGATCTGGGGAGTATTTTCAAGAAGGTCCAGGAAACCATCAGCGGCGATGCGGGCGTGTCTCAGGGAGATGTCGTCAATGGATTGAAAGAGGCATTACAAATCGGCACCGGCAAGACGGTCCAGGCCCTTTCAAAACTGGATGGCTATTATAAAAATCCCCAAATCAAAATCCCCTTGCCCCAATCCATGCAAAAATTCGAGAAGATACTTCGCACCACCGGATTCGGTGCCAAACTCGATGAATTTGAGCTAAGCATGAATCGTGCTGCCGAGAAAGCGGCACCTGAAGCCAAATCATTGTTCGTCGATGCCATCAGGAAAATGAGCTTTTCAGATGCCGATAAGATTCTCAAGGGTGCGGACAATGAAGCTACCACCTATTTTAAAGATAAAACGTCAGGCAAATTACAATCTCTGTTTAAGCCCATCGTTCAACAATCCATGGAAACCGTCGGTGTCACACGGTCCTACAAGTCATTGTCGGACAAGATCAAGAGTTTCCCGTTGGCCGGGAACTATATGGTGGATCTGGATTCGTATGTCACCGAAAAAGCCGTTGGGGGGCTGTTTCTGCGATTGGCCGAGGAGGAAGCCAAAATCCGCAATGACCCGGCAGCCCGCGTCACGGATTTATTAAAAAAAGTTTTCAAGTAAGCGCCGCTGATGAACAAGGCCTTCGTAAAAGATGATGACGCCTGGGAGGATCCTGAGTTAATCAGGGATCCCCATGCGGACATTCCGCCCGGCAGTCGTAACTATATGACACCGGCCGGTGCCATCCGTCTTCGGGACCGACTGCATGATCTGGTCAATATCGAAAGACCGGCAATAGAGGAAAGGCTCAACGACTGCAGCTCGGGCGGTCAGGATGAGGACAAAGGGAAAACACGGGAATTAAGGAAAAAGCGTCGGCGAATTGACAACGAAATAGACTTTTTGAAGGTGCGGCTTTCCCAAACCGAAGCAGTTGATCCGCCATCCCAAAATTGTGAGGTCGTCAGGTTCGGCGCAACCGTGACCGTCCAACCGGAAACCGGTCCGGAAAAAATCTACCAAATCGTCGGTATCGACGAGACGGATGTTGTAAAAGGCCTCATCAGCTGGACCTCACCGCTGGCAGTTGCCCTTCTGAACGCGAGGGCAGGGGATGTGGTCAAGGTCGTAACACCGGGTGGCGTGGATGAATTGGAGATCATGGATTTAAAATACGGGGAGATTGAGTGAACCTGGTGCAGTAAAATGGTTTGACGGCTATTTCACTTGCCAGGGCATTATCGACCACTCGCAACAATAAGCGCGTTGTCACCGGAATCAGTTCCTCCGGGAAATCGTAATCAGGATTGTGCAAATCGGGAATGTCTGTGCCTGCCCCAATCCCAAAAAGCGCCCCCTCTGATACCGCGGTGATTCGCCCGAAATCTTCCGACCATCGAAACGGTTTCTCCGGAACGATCACGGAATTGGTGCCGATCGAACGCTGAACCAGATCCACTGCAGATTCAGAGTTGATCGTTGCATCAAACACATCCTCGAAATTGATGTCGACCATTAATCCGTGTTCTCTGGCAGACTTATTTGCCACCTGTTCTGCGAAGCGAACAAGACGTGACATCGTGATATCTGTTTCGCTTCTCAGTGTAACCCATATTTTAGCGTTGCCTGGGGCGGTACCGAACGCTTTCCCTCCGAGCCTCGCACCGACAATTGTCGCGAACGCCGTTTCATTTCCTGCCACGATTTCCGGTGGTAGCGCCGAGAGTTGATTTATGAAATGACACATGGTCGCTGCGGGACTTCGCCCCGTCTCCGGTTGGGCCGCATGCGCCGTTCTCCCGGAGAGTGACACTGTCATTCCACGTGACGCACAATTGAAAACACCGGCACGAATAACAACTTGACCCAATGGAAAGCCCGGCAGATTATGTGACGCGAATGCGAAGTGCGGCTTTATTTCAGAAAATTTCGGATCTTTAACCACAGCGGCGGCACCTTCGCCGTTTTCTTCGGCGGGTTGGTAGAGCAGTACGACTCTACCGCGGACCGGGCGATGGGCGGCGAGTTCAGTGCCCACTGCGGCGAGAATGGCCATATGGCCGTCGTGCCCACATTTATGTGAAACGCGATCCTTGGTCGATTGGTAGTCGATTTCGATATCTTCTTGAATCGGTAATGCATCCAACTCACACCGCAATAAAACGGTGGGGCCCACCTCCTTGCCCGAAAATACAGCGGCTAGGCCGTTCCCACCTAAACCTTCGAGCAATAAATCCGGTTTTAGAGGTTTGAAAAACCGGGCAATCTCTCGTGCCGTACCTGTTTCACTACCTGACAATTCAGGGCGCCGGTGAAGGGCGCGTCGAAGTTGTATTATGGGGTCCAGCATGAACTTCAATCCTCCCGGGAACACTCTCTGCGGGTTTCTGTTACACCTTGGCGTTGGACTTCAGCTCGAAAAAACGTTTAAGACCGCCGCCATGGTCAAAGTGATGGTTTGACAGAACCGATAGGCCGACAGAATCGACCTTTAAGGACAACTGTTTCAGATTATCGGTAATTGCATATGAGGCCCCCGAATCAAAAAGAATCAAATGATGATTAAACTCAATGAATATAGATAAACCCGATTCTGAAGCAAGATCCGGTTCGGTGATGCTCTTTTTGTTTTCAATCAAGGTTGTAAATCTTCATTAGCTGATCCTCTCTTATTCTGCAGCCTTTGAACCCCTATGGTCGGGTTCAGGACTTACAGGCTGCAAGGAGGGAAAAGGGTGGGGGGAAGGAGTGCGCCCCTCGTGGTCCGCTGTAGTGTTTGATTAGCTATCACACATAACCTTTACTTAACAATTTGAGAACATCATCTTTTTGAACGACCTTTGAAAATCTTCCATTTAAAGCAGCTAAAAATGAATTTTGCACATACTCTACCGGTATCTCATTACCATTTAATATTAAAGACTTGGTTGTACAACAATCGCCAGCGACAATGCATTTATAACCCATATCATATGCGGCCCGAACTGTTGATTCAACACAATTGTGGGTCATCATTCCCACAACTACTAGTGTGGAAATTCCACGATTTTTTAGATGTTCTTCAAGCTCGGTTTCCCGAAAACTATTTGGATATTTTTTATGAATTATCTTTTCACCTTTAATTGGTTTTACATGCTCATGTATTTTTACATTGTGCGTGTCAGGAGCGAATGCTGGTGCCGTCGGGTTTGTCGCGAAATGTTGAATATGAATCACCGGAATAGATTTACGCCTACAGGTTGATAGTAGTTCTTGAATCTTAAGGCTTGTATTTATTGCATCGTGCAATTCAACATTACCTCCGGGGAAATATTCATTTTGTACATCAATTATTAGCAAGGCTGGTTACATTTTTTAATTTCCAGGTGTTATGTGTTAAGACCGATTAATTGAAAATCCTATATCAGCTTGATTGCCAACGCCGAATTCACAGGCCGGCTGAAGAGAGCCAGCGAAAGGTTGGCCATCACGCTCCTGATTATTCAAAGTTTTCTACATCAGCCAGATCCTGTGGCCGTTCTGTAGCTCGTTTGTTTTGCTTTAAATTTTCGATATCGATAAAATTAATTTTGAGACCTTGAATCTGAACTCAAACTCTGGCTTTATAACAATTATCAAATTTCAAATCTTTTAATGCCGTCAAGATATCAATTCGATTGGGAGGATATCCCAACTGAATTATCTGATCGCTTTCAAGAAAATCATCAGGTTTGAGACCCAATTCTCAGAAACCGAATTCATTAAGGGCCTTTAGAATATTATCAGCGTTGTCCGGCGATAATTCTATCCACACATCAAGGTCTTTTGTATAGCGTGGATGTCCATAAAAGGCGACAGCATAACTAAATATCTGACTTTATGTTCGTTTAATAAGTCTATAAATTCTTTGAAATCCTTGCTCAGCATCATATCTCCATGAATTGTATTCTTGTCGAATTTGCACTAATGCGTCGAGCCTTTCTTCATATGACTTTGATTGCCAAAATGTAAAATCATTTGGCTGTTCATTGAACTAATATTTACGAATAACCTTACTTATACTTATGATAGCCTCTTGCTTTTTTCCTCATATGGAGTGCTTTCTCGTTTTATGCGCTATGCCAACGACACTGCTATAGGGTGGTGTGCTCCTCGCCGTTCCCAACAGCAGAATGTCCGGAATGATCAAACTCTTGATCTTGATTCTTTGACTACATCAAGGATGTCTTTGGTAGTTGCACGAGTATTATTGCCTTGAACATCAAAGGGCGATTTTTGTCATTCCTCGGTCCAGGGTAATTAAAGGACTTTTCAAACTGCCTGCGCATTCAAGAAAGTATGCATCATATGCAAAAATATTATACGTTGTCGCAAATTCCAATGTGGACTTAATTTCAATGCGCCTTAATTCAACAGGTATATGTAGGATGATTTTTCACTTTTCTGGTTTCACTTAATTGTAAATGATGGTCCGGGATTTCGATACATCACACTCAATCCGTCGGTTAATGTAATAAGTTCATATTTATTGCCGATATCCCGTATTTTTTCAAGTGTATCTTCACCTATAATTTTACCTGTAATTATGACAATATTGGAATTCTCATCAAGCATCTCATATTTCGCATTTCTTGAATCATTAAAGAGCTTTACTTCTGAAATGAACTTGAGAAAATTATCCTTGTTATCTTTCATTTTGAAGTTTCCAAGTAACCTTTTTTCGTCTTAGAATCGCATAACATCGCGGGTCACAGGCCGAGAGGTACGAGCTGTCCATTGTGAAACTGCTGGTTATTAAATTCATCTATTTATTAATAACCCAAGGGCCATTTTCATCCAGTGCAAAGATCTGTCGACGATCCGGAGTAAACTGAGTGACAATTTTGTCACTTGTGATCCATGTATTTCAATCATGATTTGTTATTTACAGATTCGATTATAGAACCTCTTAGTTTATTAAGCATTCTATTGCTCAAATATGACTTGAACTCTGAATCTAATATTCCATTGACCACGAAGTGAATTTTTTGATTGTGATCAATGGCGGCAAGATAATCCTCTATAACCCCTAAGATCATTTTTTCATATTCCGCAGGCTTTATTTGTTTTAGTTTATAAGAATCTTTAATTCCCTCTAAAATGGATAAGGTCTTTTCTATGGATAATTCACTTCGATTATCTATTGATCCATCGGAAAAAGACTCAACGACGTTGATCTCATCTCGAATAGTCACTTCTTTTTGTCCACTACGGAACGCGTCTTCAAATTTTTCCCGTATGTTTCCAGGCAAATTATCGAGTTCCGCCATCTCGACCTTTTTACTTTGAACATAAAAAGCATCACCCCCTGATATGGTAAAAGTCTTTTTAGCCAAAGTTTCTCCATTCAGAAGTTCGCCACAATATAGGCATGTCTTCCTGTTTCCTGAGACCTCCCGATTGCATTTTGAGCAATTCATATCCCTTCCTTTAATCGAAAATAGTGTGTTCCCTTATTTATACCCTAAAGATGAACCCTATCAGTAACAGTGGAACATTCCTTAATAATGAATAAAGCTTGATTTTTTTTTGATAGTAATACCGCAGGTCCAAGAAAACAAAAAAATATACGAGCGTACTAAGTATTAACGGCACGATGTTGCCAAGGAAAGTCCGTAACCAAAATGCAAGCCAAAGCTTTTCTTTCCCTGCAAGGGTTCTATTATAGTAATATTTCATTTTCACAGTCCGTGTTGAAATAGTGTACGCCTGACATGGGAGTGAAATGATGGAGTACAATCCCCTATGTGTCGGCGTGGACCCTGTCGATGAGAGTAATTATTGACCCAAACATTAGCCGTGGCAGAATAAAATTTTTATATCTGATAGTATGTTTATAATTTTGTTCATCAACTCATGAGTTTTAACGAAAAGTTCACTTGCCGAGAACCCAATTCGGACATGGATAATAGAAACCTTGAAAGCTGAAGGGGGGAGGTCGGCCCTGGGTTCCCGGTCAATGTGCAACGCTATGTTCTGCTTTCTCTTGACGCCAGTTAAATGAAAGCTTTCTGTTGGATTGAACACAGTCACGTAAGTAAAGGTTTATTAAATTTTGGTACGGAATGCCGGTTTCCTCTGCTAAGTTTTTAAAATAATCAATAACATCGATTCCTATCCGAATGGTCACCTGTTGTTTTAGATGTTTCGCATATGGATTTCGACGCCCTTTCATTTTGTCAAAATCGTATTCTTTTTTCATCATAACCTCCTAAAATAAACGCCTTGTTCGTTTTGAGTTGCTTTTCTTGCTGAAATAATACGTATTTTAGAATCCTGACTTCTATAACAATGGCAAACAACTAAAACCTTGAGGCTTTGGCTTAGACCTAAAATGATGAATCTTTCCTCTTGAATGGAATGATCAGGATCATCAAATTCAATGGCGTTTTCATCAAAAAAGACAGTCTGGGCCACCTCAAAGGAAACACCATGTTTGCGCTCGTTTAATACGTTTTTCTTGTCATCCCATACAAAAATCAATTTTTTCATAATTAATTTATAATTATACTGTAATTATTTGTCAAGAGGCACAATGAGGTCGATTTTTATTGCATAACGATGAACTCACCGGCGCTGCTTGTCAGCGTCCGGTGCAGTTACTGGTGTACGTACGGCATGGGCGTGAACTTATGGGGTGCAAGTCCCCTATGTGGGAATCCTGTTAATGGCTGATATTATATGCCTCCCAACTGATCGATTCAATTACGGTAAACCCAGACTCCTCTAAAATTACCGTAAATTCATCGTGACTTGGGATGTGAAGAAAGACGCTCACTGCCTCATGTTTGTGAACTAGTTTGTCACCAAGCTCATGGAATAGATGATCCGCCTTCCCCATGCGCCGTCGTTCTTGTTCCTCCTGCCAAAACGTGGTGAAGTCGGGCTGTTCGCGAAGAAAGGTTGATAGCACGAGGTGGCTGGATGGAGCCAACGCCTGATGGAGATGCGTGAGGGCACGTTTGCGATTGTGGTGCCCAGGGATTGGAGTTATGCCATGAAATGCTACCGCCCCATTATACGTATTATCCGGGCATGCGAGGTGACAGACATTCTGCACAGAAAATGTTACCCTTCCCTCACTACTGACAACCAACTGCCGTGCCTGGTCAATCATGGCAGGTGCACAATCGATTCCGGTAATCTGCTTGTAGCCAAGCTGAATTAGCCCATAGGAGGCGCGTCCTACTCCATACCCGACATCAAGAATGTGACCATGTTGTGGAAGGTACATCGTCAAGAGCCGTTGCTCGCAGACGCTCAAAGTAAACCATTGTCGTCTAACAATCGATCAATTCGATTCCAGGATCGTGCATGGTTTATTAAGCTATCGAGTTGATTTGTTGAGTGCATGCCGTTGTTGGAGGTATTCTTATAATCGTTCATCAAGATGTGCACCATATATGAAAAATTCATTGTCCATAATAGAGCAGCCCTGTTTCCTCATCAAAATATCTTGTACTGAACCGATATCCATTCTCCCCGGCATAATCCCCGTAGGAACGGATCAACTCCCCGAACGGCTGGTATTCGTAATGGGCGGAGATAGTGCCGATGCCGCCGGCACCTTGCCGGCTTTGAGAAAGATCAAGTCCCCGGATTTACTATTAGGATACCGGGGTTTACATTTCCGGCGTTAAGGTTTCTTTTATCACATTCCAGCCGTCGAAGACAAAGTGTTTTACGACGGTGTCTGTCCAAACGCCTGCGGTGAAGGTCCGGATCTGTTTTTGGACCCTTCGGCCCATGTAGTCGTAGCTTGTAGGATGCGTTCTACTCACCGGGCTGCGGTGTCCTATTGAAAAAAGTAATTATGATCCCAGGATCCGGTCCATCCCCATGCCGATTGGTGCATGAAATGCACCCTACAAGACTTGACAATGAGTACCTCGGGCGTGGCCTGCGCAGTTCAAAAGGGTGAGGTATCGGCCAAGAAGATGAGCTACAGCTTATAATTTGAATTACTGGATTACTGACGGATGTCCCCAACTGATCCCGCCTTTAGGTGAAACTTATTGATAAAATTCTGAAAAATAGATCTTGGCCTGTTATTTTTTTGAAATACAAGTCAAATCATCGGCAAGGGCATCAAACTTTTTTTCTTGGTGTATCCTATTTGTATCCCGTGGTGTTGTATTGAGCATTCACAAAAATGTCGCCTTGGAATGGATACCAATGCCCTCTGGCAAATATCTGGTTACGGAAGCGGGAACATTTGATTTACGGTGAGGATTCGGCTGAGAGGGCTTTCTTCAATAGCGGGCGATCGATAATTTCAGGAAACTGATTTTTGAGGAATTTATCCTG
>JABDIN010000096.1 GCA_013003715.1 Desulfobacteraceae bacterium
GTTGACTAATAGTGTTGCAATGGTCCCCTGAATACAGTAAGGCGGATCCCTTTGCACTGGTTTTGTCCACCCCCTGTTTTTCAGGGTTTCTGTGTATAAAATCCGATTATTTTCAGGGCGATATCCATGTGAAAGTTCCCGGCCCAAGGCAACACAGGGAAGGTAAACGATGATGATCAATACAATGGTGAATCTTGACATTGGGATCGTTTCGTTTCATCGGGTGCACAGAACCTGCAGGCATATTAAACAATGGAACCGGAATCAACGGAATTGCGGCTATCCGGACACCCGGCGCTATCTTTTTTACTGTTTTGTCTCAAGGGACTTGAATACAGGCCAGGCTGTCCTGTCTGATGCTTTCCGTATGGGCGTCATAGGTGAATCTTAGCACCATATCCCAGGATTCCTCCCCGGATTTTGTTCTTATCCCGTAAATCCAATTGCATACCAGGGTCTCTTCGCCGATACAGGCTATTGAGCTGGCAAATTGATTGTTTCTACTCAAGTGGGAATGTGACGACAATATGAAACTCGTCATGAAATCCCCGACAGTCACATCGTTATACAGCCCTGCGGAATCGCTGCCGTTTATTTCACAACTGAGCTTTTCCCGTGGAATATTCACATCACTTATGGAAATCAATGCGGAAAGAACCTGGTCGCTATAGGCGCCCTCGACAGACATCGCGTAATCAGGCAGAGAATCACAACCGCAGCAGACAAACAATATCAGTGAAAACAACACCAAAGTATTTTTCATTCCCATAATCATGTTCTCGATATTCATCGTGTGGAATTATCTGGCTGGTCGAACTCACCAAGTATGATCCGAAACCATATCGACTGCAACATTGTATCCAAGAAACTGCCGAACGCGATGACGGCGCATTAAGAAACCAGGTCGGATTTATCATTTTGTTACTGCTACCTTACATGCCCAACGCCAAAAAATCAATTTAATGCGCTTTGTTCGTTTTTGTCAGGGTTTCACCTCAGTTATATATTGAATTATGATGTTGCTTGTTTGGACTATTACCGGCGCTTTATGAAAAAGCGAAAACCGGATCTACCCCGTCTGGTTATCCACGACCCATTTTTCCACCACCTTATAAGGGTATTTTTCAAGAATCCCGAATCCGCCGCCCCTGGTGTTTTTGGTCTGAACCAACCGCGGGGTAGTGACACCGCACAGAAATCGTATGGCGAGATGCACGGGGATGGGCGCCGGCAGCGTATCGGTCAATGGTTTTATCAGTTCATCATATTCATAGGTTGCCAGAGATTTCAATTCAATGCCGGGAAACTTGGGCGGATTGCCGTTCCGGCAGGTGGAACACCTTCCGCATGGGGTGTCCAACGTCTCGCCGAAATAGGCTGACAGCCCCCGGGCAAGGCATTGATCCTGCTCGAATATCCGGATCATCCGATGAATCCGCGCCACATCCTTTGCTTCTTTTGTGATGAACATTTCCAGAAGCTGATGTACCTGCGCTTCCATGTCAAACTCATCGTCGAGAACCTCAAACACCTCCACCGACGATCTGGGCTGCAGCTCTATCCACCCCTTTTCATGAAAATACTCCAGGGCTGTCAGCACCCGCTGGCGGTCGCTGTCCGCATTGGCGGCAATGGCATCCAGATCCGGGTAGGACCATGTCCTGGCCGTTTTTGAATATTCAATTATGGTTTCCGTGAACCGCCGGCGCTCACCTGTAAACCGGCCGGCAATCTCTTCCGGCGCTGCCGCATATTTAAACGGATAATCCTCAAAAAAGGTATACCTGGGAGAGATGATATTCTTCATCTCCAGATACACCAGCAAGGTTTTCAAGGGCAGCAGGCGAATGTCCGATTCCCGGCTCAGGGTAAAGGATCGCATCTCGAAAACCCGTGACGGTGATTTCTTGATTTCAGCCAGGACATGACGGATACCTTCCGCATGCGGGGTATCGCCGTATACGAAGTTTTCCAGCACCGGCACACCGCTTCGGTCGGCCAACAGAAGACACAGCGATGGATCGCCATCTCGCCCCGCCCTGCCGATCTCCTGGCTGTATCCTTCCATGGATTTGGGCATGTCGAAATGGATGACTTTCCGTAT
Organism: Desulfobacteraceae bacterium; assembly: GCA_013003715.1. GTDB lineage: Bacteria > Desulfobacterota > Desulfobacteria > Desulfobacterales > Desulfosarcinaceae > JABDIN01. Next base: position 2,105 of record JABDIN010000096.1, read on the forward strand.
GTCCGCTTTGTCAATGCCCATGCCGAATGCGATGGTGGCGGTGACGATGCCTGTTTCTCCGGCCATGAACCGGTTCTGGATGGCGTCGCGGTCCTCATTTCTCAAACCGGCATGGTATGGTTCGGCATTGAATCCATTGTCGTTGAGCATTTGTGCCAGACGTTCGGCGGTTTTTTGCAGGGTGACGTACACAATGGCAGAGCCATGGGGCTCGCCGGTCAGCGCTTCCCTTAGAATGATCTCTTTTTGATCCTCCGCCGTGGGCTGAATTCTCAAAAACAGGTTGTCCCTGTAAAATCCGGTTTTTATCACATTGGCCGTGGGGATGGAGAATTTGTCACACATGTCCGTAATGACGTTGGGGGTGGCCGTGGCCGTGAGCAGCAGCACCTTGCCGATACCGAATTCTTTTTGGAAAAGGGGAATTTTCAGATAATCCGGCCGGAAGTTATGGCCCCATTCAGAGATGCAATGGGCTTCATCCACCACGAGAAATGATACGCTCATCATCTTCAGCTGGGTACGAAAACGTTCATTTTTAAACCGTTCCACGGCGATCATCAAAATTTTCAGTTTTCCCTGCCGGGCGGCCTCAAGCGTTGTACGATATTCCGCCACAGGCAGCCCCGAGTCCAGTTTAGCAGCCGGGATATTTTTGGACTGCAAAAATTCGATCTGATCCTTCATCAGAGACAATAATGGAGAAATCACCAGGGTCATTCCCGGTTCAAGCAGGGCCGGCAATTGATAGCACAGGCTTTTCCCAGCACCGGTGGGAAAGATCGCAGTTGCGGATTCACCGGCAACGATTTTCCCGATTACCGCCTGCTGGCCCGGCAAAAAGCGGTCGAATCCGAAGATATTGTGAAGTGTCTGCTGAATACTCATACCCGTCCTGAAAGGAATCTGGTGGCAGGTGAAGTCATAATCCCATCTTTCTTCACACCTTAAAATAGTCGCGAATTTGTAAGATCAACCTTAAGTTACTCGCGTTTTGATGTCAAATATGAAAGTCTTTATTTCAAATGAAGGTATGCCGTCTATTTCCGGGTATGATCCCGTGCGGTTTGAATCCGGTCGGAGAAGAGTTTGGTGCACGTCGGGCAATACCGGTGATGTGTCTTTACATCGGGATGATGAGTGGTTCGCGAATGGATATGTTCCAGAAACCGGGGTGTTGCGAAGGGTTTCCCGCAACCTTCGCAGATCTCAAGGGGATGCCGGCCGATGACCTCGTCCCGAATACTCACGGTTCTCACATTCCCGTCGTCGGCCACACGGATGGCCTTGGTGGGACAGATGTTAGCGCAAGTGCCGCACCCGATGCACAGGCTTTCCAGGGGGACAACGTAATCCGTCCCATCACGTTTCTCCATTTTCAGGGCACCGGGGCCGACGATCTCCTTGCATACCCGGATGCAGAGGCGGCACCGGATGCATCCGTCAGGGGGAGCGCCCAGATCCACACCATGAGCTTTGGCGAGCATGATGATGGATCCGGACTGGGGGGCCATTTGAGACAAACGCAAAAAAGCCTTTCGCCTGGCAGCCCCCACGATTTTACCCCTGGTCTTGACCACGAGTCCATCCCGGGCTTTGAGAATACAGGAAAGCATGGCGACCGGTTTTCCCGACGCCCTGCCGGCAACCTCTACGGTGCACAGCCGGCAGGAACCGGATGGTTTCAACGCCGGATGATAACAAAGCGTGGGGATATCTATGTGATGGGACCGGGCGGTCTCCAAAACGGAGTCGCCGGCGTTTACTTCATAAGGTTCTCCGTCAATGGTGATTACAGGCATTCGTTATGGTCTCCAGTTTAAAATATTCACCGCATCAGTCATGTATGGCATCGCGCAGGTCGTGAATATACTGCCCCAACACCCGGTTTTCGTCGGTCAGGGCAACGACCTGATGCGAAAGAATCTCCGTGAGCGGCAGAACAGCCACCAGTTCCTGGCGATCATAAACCGGCAGATGGCCAATGCCAGCTTTCTCCATGGTTTGCACCACCGGAGCCACATCATCTTCCGTTGTAGCGGATATCAAACGGCGGGTCATGACATCCCGCACCAGGACCGGCTTTTTATCGGCAGCGGATTTCTCCATCCAGGTCCGCAGAATATCGCTCCGCGTCAACATCCCGATATGCTTGTCACCGTCAGTAACCACCACGGCTGAAATATCCTCCGACACCATGGTTTTCACCACGGCTCCCAGGATTCCGGAGACCTCTGCGAACACGGCTTTCCCGGATGTCTTTTCTAATAGACTTGAAAACTTCATGGTTTACTCATGAATCCAGCAGCCGCAGACAATCCTGGGGAAACCGATGGGTACCGTGATCCACCAGGCTGACCTCCACAAGCGCCTCGGGGTCGTTGATGGTATGGTCGGGATCGGTGATGACCCCATGCAGACCGACATAGGTGTCCATGTACGGTTCCCAGCTTTCATCCGTTGATTTTTGGTAGATCTCGACTTTTTGTCCCTGCCGGAACACCATGGCAATCTCCTTTATTGTCGCCGGATTACACGGGCGCCTTGTCTCCGCTGAAAGCCGCTGTTTTCTGACGGGCGCATGCATCGCAGAACCGTTCCGTCGAGACCAGTTTCGGCATGGCACCGGTACGTTTTTGAATGAACCGCATATACTTGTCCGTACCGATAACCTTTCCGCAATCCTCGCATACCACCAGACGTTCCCGATTCAATATGGTGCCGCACAATGATAATATACGCTCTGTCCCGACATCCCGGACATCCATGGCCCCTGTGGGGCAATTGGCGGCACAAGCACCGCACAGGATGCACAGTTCCGCCGTGGATCTGAAATCCGTCCGGACCGGGTGATCGAAATCGAAATACCCCATGGAAAGTGCATTGACCCCCATTTTATCACGGCAGATCTCCACGCATTTCCCGCAGCGAAGGCAGATATCGCATCTCAAACAACGTTTGGCTTCATCCCTGACCGTCGATTCCGCATATCCCAGCTCCACCTGCTGGAAAGTCGTCCGGCGGCGGTCAAGATTCAGCAGCGGCATTTCCGGACGATCTATGGTCATCTTGATGTTGGCAGGTACCTCTGCGCAGGCGATGCGTCCACGGCGCACCGGCACCGGCGGAAACTGGGGTTGAGGCAACTGGTTTAAACACCGGTGAATTGCCCGGGCCGCCCGCTTCCCACCACCAATGGCTTCGATAACGGTGGCGGGTCCGGTCACCGCATCCCCGGCGGCAAAGACCCCTTCCATGGAGGTTTCCATGGTTATGGTATTCACGGATATGGTTTGCCGCCGGCTCCATTCCAGGGTGGTCAAAGACGCCAGGCAATCCGATTCCACCTGTTGGCCGATGGCGCTGATCACCACATCGGCCTCCATCATGAACTCGCTGCCCGCGATTGGCCTGGGGCGCATCCGCCCTTTGTCATCTGCCGCAATCAGTTCGGCTTTCAGACATTCCAGCCCTTCCAGTGCCTTGTCACCGTCATGGACACCAACGGGTATGGTTAAAAATTCAAAACCGATACCCTCTTCCTCGGCCTGTTCCACTTCCTCGGGATCTGCGGGCATCTCGGAACGTGTCCGGCGGTAGACAATGACCACCTCCCGGGAACCCAATCGAAGTGCGGTTCTGGCGGCGTCGATGGCCACATTTCCCCCACCGATGACCAGAACCTTGTTGCCCGGGGATTCACGCCATCCCAGGGCGACATCTCTTAAAAAATCAACGGCCTCAATAACATGAGGAGAGGTTGTTTCGCCGGGAATACCCAGTTTGAAGGGCAGGTGTGCGCCTATGGCTATAAAGAAAGCCTGAAAATCATCCTCTTTAAGGGTCTGGAATGTGGCATCCACGCCAAACCGTGTATTGAATTCAAACGCTACCCCCAGAGTTTTAAGCATGGCGGTTTCCCGGTCGATCACTTCCCGGGGCAGCCGGTACCTCGGGATCCCAAGAAGCAGCATTCCGCCGGCCGAGGATCGGGATTCAAAAACAGTTACGGCATAGCCCTCCAGGGCCAGGTAGTATGCACAGCTGAGACCGGCCGGACCGGCTCCGATGACCGCCACTTTTTTCCCAATGGGCGGTTTGGGCGCCGGGTTACGATACTCACCGTGGGACATGGCCCGTTCGGCGGCAAACCCCTTGAGCGGTTTTATGGACACCGGTTTGTCAATCCGGCCGCGAACGCACATGAATTCACAAGGCCGCGTGCAGACCAGTCCGCAAACCCACGGAAACGGGCAATCCCGCCGGATAACCGCGATGGCTTCGGCATCCCGTCCCTCTCCAATCAACGACAGATAGGTCGGAATATCAATACCGGCAGGACAGGTCATCTGGCAGGGGGCCGGTGCCAGCCGGGCACAGTCGCCGGTGGCGCAATTTCGTGAGCTGATGTGACTGTGGAAAATTTCCCGGTGATCCGCAAATGCAGATCGAACAAGGTCGGCAACCTCCGGGGAACGATCATCGGTGGTGCCCCCGAGCTCTTCGGCGAGATCCTGGATGGCATCCACATGGGCTTCACTGGCGCGCCCCCATGCAATGTCCCCGAGGAGTTCCTGTATCTCCTCGGCGATTCGGCGGCTCCTGGGAACGTTCAGCTCACCGGATTCTATGGTTGTCCGGATATCTCGGATGAGTACCGACACCGGACATTTCAACTCAGACATTTTGTTGTCCAGAAAGGGTTAACGGGTCATACGACAACCGGCCGGCGATGGGCACGGACCGGGAAACGTCGATTCACACACCTTGTTCCAGAGCCGCCACGTTTCGTGCATGGCGTTCCCGCCGGATTTGGGTCATCTCTTCCACCGGACCGAATTGCAGGCAATGGGTGGTGCACACGGTGACACAAGCCGGTTTCAAACCTTGGTCCACGCGATCCATGCAATAATCGCATTTCACCGCTTTTCCGGTCTCGGGATTCCATTGGGGCGCACCCCACGGACAGGCGGTGATACACGCCTTGCATCCCACGCACAGTGCCGCATCCACGAATACAATGCCGTCCTTAGACCTTTTCTGCATGGCGCCGGTGGGACAGGCCGCCACACACCAGGGATCTTCACAATGATAGCACGGCATGAAAATAAAAGCGGCTTTGGGAAGCCCACCGACCATTTTTGGCCCCACGGTGACAATTTGGCTGATGCGTGGGCCCACCGGCAGATTTTTATGGCTCTTGCATTGAATGGTACACGTATGACAGCCGATGCATTTTTTCGTATCCTGAAACAGGTAGTAGTTACTCATTCTTCCTCCGGAATTATCTCCAGGTTATGGCCTAAGACACAACCGCGGGTTACACTGGTGCAATAGTTACAAAAGTCTCATGCAGAGCGGGACTGCCCCCGACCTTATCCGTTATATTTTCCTGCAGCTCACTGTCGGACACACCCCGGTTGAAGCTGCGCTCCGCCAGTTTCGCTTTATGCCCGAATCCGTGCAGCATGAAAATCGTATCCGGATGTATGAGGTCGGTCACATGGGCCCGTATTTTCCCCGAGCCGCGGCTGGAGGTCACCGTCACCCAATCCTTATCCTTGACGCCCAGGTCCGAAGCCCGGCGGGAATTTATCCACAATACGTTTTCAGGACTGATCTCATGCAGATAGGGATTGTTTTGCGTCGACACATGGGTATGTAGCGCAATTCGTCCCACCACCAGGCGGAATTTATCATCCATTGGTCGCTCCACCGGTTCATAGGCCGGAAAAGACTCGAATCCGGCATTTTCCAAAAGGGACGATTTGAATTCGATTTTTCCCGAAGGCGTTTTCAGTTTTATCCCATCCTGCCGGTCCCAGAAAATCTGCTCTTTTCCGTAGGCGACAAAACCCTTGGCATCGAAGTCTTCCATGGAAAAACCGGTCCCCTCGAGTTGCCATCGGACCAGTTCCGCCATGTCTTTGTAAGGAAAATATTTTCCGGTACCGATCCGATCCCCAATCTGTTTGAGTATCATGGCCCCCTCACGTGTATCATGGCGGGGTCCGACAGCCGGCTTGCGCAAAAACATCTGGGGTTTGAGTCCGTTGGCCTGCTGGATGCAATCCAGGCGCTCGAGATAGGTCGACTCGGGAAAGATCACATCCGAATACCAGGCGATGTCACTGTAATTGATATCAATGGAAACCACCAGGTCGAGTTTGTCCAGGGCTTTTCGCGTCAAACCAGCATCGGGAATGGAGCCGATGGGATCAAAACGAAAGGCGAAAAGCGCTTTAATGGGATAGGGATCTTCGTTTAAGATCGCATGGGGCAATATCTGGCCCACACCGTGATTGGGGTCCGGAAGGGGGAAATCCGGCGTTCCCACCTTATCGAAACGCGGCACATTGATTTTGGGGAATTTCTGTTCTGTCAGCTTGCGGGCCGGCTTGCCCTTGACTTCACCGGGACCTTTCTTGAAAAAGATGCCCCCCTTGCATTCAATGCTTCCCATCAGGGCATTGAGGATTAATATGGACCGCCGCATATAAATTTCATTCCGGTAGCTGGCGCCGCGATACCCATAATGAAAGATGACGCCGGGCTTTTCCTGGGACACTTCACGCGCCAATGCAATGATTTCTTTTGCACTGATGCCGGTCTCCTGTTCAGCCCACTCCGGTGTATATTCGGCCACGAAATCCTGAAGCTCCTGGAGTCCCAGGACCCATCGATCCACGAAGGCGCTGTCATATAGACGTTCTTTCAATATGGTGTGGATCAGCGCATAGTTCAGGGCCAGATCGGTGCCCGGGCGAATCATCCAATACCGGTGCGCCTTGGTGGCCGTGATGGTCACCCGCGGATCGATATAGGTCATCTGTGCACCGTTTTCCAGCGCATGGGTGAGGTTGTTCACCTCTTTTACGGATATGGCTTCAAAAATATTCCGGCCGTAAAGGATAATATGCCGGGTGTTTTTATAATCGACACCGACTTGCCCGTCCGCAATTCCGAACAGGCTGCGGCAGGCGGTATTCACCGAGCCTTTACACAGGGCGTCATGGGTAAAATGATTGGGGGACGCGATGGACTTTAGAAAAGTTTTGCTCACATGCGTCGCCAGTTGGGTGCGCTCTCCCAGCACGACACTATGCCCCCCATGGGTATCAATAATTTTTTTCAGTTTCTCACCAACATAATCAAGGGCTTCGTCCCAGGTCGCCTTGCGCCATTTTCCTTCACCACGCTTGCCCTCGCGGATCAAGGGTGTCTGAAGGCGCTGATGATCGTACAGCATATTGATGCCTGCTGCGCCCCTTGGACACAGACTGCCCTCCATACCCGCGACATGCGGATTTCCCTCGATCCATTTGACCTGGCCACTTTCAGATAAGACCCGTATGGGACATCTGATCGAACACATAAAACATAAGCTGAAAACTTCTTTTGACATAACACTCTCCATGGGTTGCATGACCCGGTACCGGTCCGAGTCATCTATATCATCGGTCGCCCGGCCTGTTGCACACCGGATTCAGGGTGAAGACCGTGAGGACGAAAGATTGAAAACATGTGACATGTTTAGCAATAAATATACCACTCGTGTGTTTTCGATTGCTTTGGGCTTCAATTTGAAGAAATTATTATTATTAATTATTTCGGTTACTTAAATAATTTTCACGCGATGACTGCATGCCGCCACCCCGGTGGATTCAAATGGACCGCAGGGACAATGAAATAAATTTATTGCACTGAATTCTTTTTGTTGCGCCGGCCCTGTCGGATGCAGACAAACGAATAACAACCCAAAAGAACGACCCACCTCCGGAGGGTGCAATAAACTTATTGCATAAGGAACAGGCAATTAATTCCCCGCAGGAAAGCGACCGCCACCGGCCAAACCTTTCGTTCATACTTTTTTCTCATTATATCATAATGTTATGTGAATCATGGCTTTTCCGGGAATTCATGATTCGGCGGATACCCGCGACGGCATACGGTTTGCTTTGTTGGCAACAGAAGGTTTTTTGTTCATTGACCACCCGTACGCATGGGCGACGTGGTTGTGTTCGCCACTAAATACCACTCATTAAATGGAGGAAACGTATGAAAAACCGTAACTTAACCGGATGCTACCTGATGCTTTTCATGATGATGGTATCGCTGCTCGCTATTCCGGCGGCCACCAGCTATGCCATGTCAGTGGATGAGGCCCTGTCCCAGACACCCCAGGGAACGGAGAAAGGCCAGATCGATCCCGATGCCGAACCCGGTCTATTGGGCATCAAGGGCGCACCGAAACCCAGCATTGTCGTGGGGTTCTTTTGGGCCATATGGGTCGGCTGGATCTTCTCAACGGTGGGTGCTTTCGGCGGCATCATGGCCGGTGTGGGTCACATCACGATCTATGGACTGGGGGCGTACGCCAAGACATTCAAGGATACCTCACCGGCGCTCAACAAGCTCGTCACCGACAGTATCCGGGTGTCCAACCAATGGCTGGTCGGCCTGTCGGCATTGGTTTCGAGCTTTAATTATGGACGACAAAAGCGCATCGTGCCGGCCCTTGGTATCTTTCTGGGCATCGGCGCCCTGTTTGCCACACTGCTGGTGGTGTTCACCACCGCCGGTAAAATCAAATTTTCCCAATACCAGGGATGGTTCGGCCTCTGTGTGTTCTTGATCGGCGGATTCATGATCTATGAAATGTCTCCCAAGGGGCAGGCGTCCAAAAAAGCGGCCAAGGGCGCAGCCAAGGCATTTGAGGATACGATAAAAAAGAAGGGCGACATCACCGAACAGGGCGTAAAAACCCTCAAATGGAGCCTTAAAAAAATAACCATCTCATTTTTCGGCCAGGAATTTTCATTCAGCCCGATCTGGGCATTTGTCGGCGGCTTTTTTATTTCGGCACTGGCTTCCTTCATCGGTGTCGGCGGCGGCTTTCTTTATGTACCGTTCCTCACCAGCGTTGTGGGCTTGCCCATGTTTGTGGTGGCGGGTACTTCGGCCATTTCCGTCTTGATCGGTATGATCTTCTCGATCTTCAATTTCATGGTTTTGAAGGGCGTAGTCGTGTATTGGCCCATGATCGGAGCGGAACTGGTGGGCATCTTCGTCGGCTCGATGATCGGACCCCGTACGGGCAAGTATATTCCGGAGAAAGTCCTGAAATGGCTATTTATCGTTCTCGCTTTTTACATCGGGATTCGGTATACATTCAGAGGTTTTTTCGGCATTGCCATGCTATAGTTCAGCGTATTCGCCGGGGAACCCTGCCGGGTTCCCCGGCATCACCATAACCCTTCACCACTCGCAGCAGGTATGAAAAATGATTCATTTTTTCGACAATTTTAACCTGTTCATCGATGGATACCTGATAATGCTTTACCGGATGACCGGTATCGGCATCATTGACTATTTCATCGGCACCTTGTTATTATCATTGGCCGCGGTTGTGGTGGGGGAGGTCTGTGTGGTGGTCGCGATCCGATTCAACAAAGGTCATATCCAACACCTGACGTCGGAGACCGACCGGATGGAAAGAATGTCCATTGCCGCTTACGAAAAGGGTGATCTCAAAAGTTACAAGGCATTGAACAAATCGGCAACGGATTCCTGGGGGCGTCAGTTTTTTACCTTGGCGGCCTATTCCGCGGGGATTTTGTGGCCGATCCCTTTCATACTTGGCTGGATGCAGTTCCGGTTCAATGAGGTCAACTTTCTGGTCGCCTATCCGTTGCGATTGATCACGGGTGAAACCGTCGGCTATCTGTTCACCTTTTTTCCAATTTACATTCTTGCCCGAATTATGTTCAAATATCTTCGTCCGTGGATACCATTTTTCAGAAAATCGGACAGCACATCCCTTATGAAAACAGCTGATGCCCACTGATTTCCGATAGAACTTGCCTGATTTTTCATAGTGCGGCATACCGTTTCCGGATGGGCGGCAGCGGAAGTGCTGTTCCTTTTCAATAGTTCCGACTGAACCAGCACCCAGGTTTCATTATATGCCCCAACGTATTGCGCTCATAGTATTGGTCGTTATCTGCCTGCCCAAGGCTGCTTTGGCCACCCAGGGCCACAGCGGTATAGAAGGTGTCTATGTACATCAGCTGGCCCACCTGTTTTTCATGATTTCCATGGGCATATTGATTTACTGGTTGCGGAGCATCCGGTTGATCGAAGAAAGCGGATGGCGGTATATCCAATATGCGGCCATCTTCTTCATCCTGTGGAACGTGGATGCCATGGCGGTGCATTATCTCGATGAACAAATTGCCGTCGTCCGCACAGAGCGAATATCCCAGTGGCAAATCCGCATCGAGGCCGCCGGTGACAGCCGTGCGCTGGTGTTTGTGTACTACCTGCTGAAACTCGATCATCTGCTCTGCGTGCCGGCCATGATACTCCTGCTCACCGGCCTCAAGCGGCTTCTCCGGTCCGCGCCTTCTTCCAAATATGAAAGCGCCGGATAATGAGCATGTCATTCCTTCCCATATGGATCGTGGATGTTGTCGGTTCCATTCTCATGATCGTATTCAGCCTGCTGTGCATCCGGTTGACCCTGCTGTTAAAACGGCGTGATCCGGAAAATGTCGTATGGACATATTTATTGTGGGTCTGCTACGGACTTACCTGTTTCGCCGTGTCCCGTTCCGCGGGGCATCTGTTGAAGCAGCTTCTGCACATGAAAGGTTTTGAAGACATCTGGCTGACCGTCCAGCCCTATTCCGGCGCCATCAATACCTTGATGTTTGTCGTCGTCGCGGCCATCACCCTGTTTTTTCAAAGAACCTGGACGATCTACCAGGGCATTGTCAGGGACCAGAATGCGCTCCATAAAACCCATCACGAACTTCTCTATCTCAATCGAAACCTCGAAGAACTGGTACAGGAGCGAACCCAGGAATTGACGGTATCGGAAAAAAAATATCGCCGGATTTTCGAAGCTTCCCGCGACATGATCCTGGTGACGGGAACCGATGGCAAAATTCTCGATCTGAACCCGGCCGGCAGGGAGATGCTCAAATGCTGCCAACGGGAAACCGATATTCTGAACAGATACTTTGCATCCTTCTTTTCAGACGATACCCAATGGAAGCGTTTGTTGAACGAAATTGAAAGTATGGGTTTCGTCATGAGTGTCGAAGCCGACCTCAAGCGGCTTGATGGCGCCATTATGAAGTCTCTGATCAGCGCCGGTCTCAGCCGGGGTGCGATCCCGGGTGAGGATACCATCCATTTTCTGGTGAAAGACATCGAGCAGCGCCGGTTGATGGAACAACAGATGGCCCAGGCCGACAAACTGGCTTCCATCGGGGAATTATCATCGGGCATCGCCCATGAGATCAACAATCCCCTGGGAATTATACTCGGATACACACAATTACTGCGGCGAAACGAGTCACCGAATACGGAACGTCACAATGATCTGGTGACTATTGAAAAACATGTCCGGTCCTGCAAGACCATCGTGGAAGATCTGCTGAATTTTGCGAGAAGCTCACCACCCAAAAAGGAATTCACCGATCTCCATGCCATCATCGATGATGTGATTGCCTTTATTCATCAGCATGCCGGGGCGGATCATGTGGAGATCATCCGCGACTACAGCCCGGATATTCCCCCGGCGCTGGTGGACAAGGAGAAAATCCGGCAAGTGCTGATCAATCTGATAATGAATGCCCGGTATGCGGTGGGTGAACAGGGAAACATCACTCTGGCCACCGGCCTGGATGTCCAGGGTGACCATATCGTCCTGACGGTTTCAGATACCGGTCACGGTATCGATCCCGATGACATTTCCCGGATTTTTGACCCGTTCTTCACCACCAAACCCACCGGAGAGGGTACGGGTCTGGGATTATCGGTGAGCTACGGCATCATCAAAAACCATGGGGGCGAGATAGCCGTTGACAGCACACCTGAAAAAGGAACCGTGTTCAGGGTATTGTTGCCGGTGGTTTCCGAAAATCACAGGATAAGTGAATGAAAAAGAGCATATTGATCATAGACGATGAACAGGACATGCGTCGCCTGCTCAAAAGGAGTCTGGAGCCCGATCTGAATTGTCGGGTTGAAACCTCATCTTCGGGGGAAAACGCGCTGAAGAAAATGGCCGAAGAGTCCTTCGACCTGGTGGTTGCGGATATAAAAATGCCGGGGATGAGCGGGCTTGAACTCCTTCCGCTGGTCAAAAGAGATCACCCGGACCTGCCGGTCATCATGATGACGGCGTTCGGCCATATCGAGACCGCCATCGAAGCCATGAAACACGGTGCATACGATTTCATCACCAAACCATTCGACCATGACGCGCTGGTGATCCGGCTTGAAAAGGCGCTGGAGCGCCGCGAGTTGGTGAAAGAAAATTTAAGGCTCCAGCTCGAATGCCGCCAGAGCGATGCCTTCCAGGAAATCATCGGTAAAAGCGCGGCCATGCAGAAGGTTTTCGAAACCATCCGGATGGTGGCGAAATCGGACCTTACCGTATTGATCACCGGAGAATCCGGTACCGGCAAGGAGCTGACCGCGAGGGCTGCTCATTCCCTGAGTGTACGTACCAAGGCACCGTTTATTTCCGTGAATTGTCCCACCGTACCCGAACATATTCTGGAAAGTGAGTTATTCGGGTACAAGAAAGGCGCCTTCACCCATGCCACCGGCAATAAGGATGGACTCTTCCAGACAGCGGACCAGGGAACGATATTCCTGGATGAAATCGGAGACGTGAGCCCGGCCATCCAAACCAAATTGCTGCGTGTCATCCAGGAAAAGGAGTTCAAGCCGCTTGGCAGCAACAAGTCCGTATATGTCGATGTGAGAATCATCGCTTCCACCAACCAGGACCTGAAGAAAAAAATTGAGGAAAAGGAGTTTCGTGAAGACCTGTACTACCGGTTGAATGTCCTGCCCATCCGACTGCCGCCCCTGAGGGAACGGCCTGAAGATATTCCCCTGATCGCAGGACATCTGCTCGAGAAGCATTGTGCCAAATTGAACAAACCCCTGAAACGCATCAGCGGTGAATTAATGGAAAACATGACCCAGCGCTATTGGGAAGGGAATGTGCGTGAACTTGAGAACATTGTCATTCGTGGCATCATGTTCTCACCATCCGCTGACATCACTCCCGCCGATGTCGGCTTGTCCGGAGACGCCAGCAGACCTGCCGGCGGGATCCCCGGCGCCGTCTTCGACATGCCCTACCGGGAGGCCAAGGAAGTGACACTGCGGACCTTCAATCATGCCTACATCGGCGATCTTCTCAGCAGATACCACGGCAACGTCACCCGGGCGGCCAGGGAATGCGGCCTGGAACGCCAGTCACTCCAGCAAATCATACGCCGGTATGGCATAAAGGCCGACGAGTACCGGTAGGGGGTTAACGGACCTATAGGATCACTTCCCAGCATCGATGAATCGTTTTCCGCTTGTTGACATAATCCTCGGGGATGGTTCTGGTCGTGATCTCTTTGATACTCGTAAATGCCAGACGCTTCGTATCAAGCTTGAAATCCTGGTGATTGGTAGAAAAGATTATCACGCCCCCGGATCTCATCAAGGCCGCAACCGCCGACAAAAGCCCGGGGTGGTCTTCGAGAATATCGAATCCGTCCTTCCGGCTTCGGCGGGTGTAAAAAGAAGGGGGGTCCACTACGGCCAGATCAAAGCGTTCCTTATTTCGGAGGGCCTCGGCAAGATAGTCGAAAGCATGGGCCTGAACCAGGCGGTTGTTTGTATCCGGAATCCCGTTCAGTTCCATATTCCGGCGCGCCCATGCAATGGCCGTCCTGGACCGATCCACGGATAGCGTCCGGTGCGCCCCGCCCTTGGCCGCCGAACAGGAAAAGGAACCACTATAGCAGAACAGGTTCAGCACATCTTTTCCCGCCGCCATCTCCCGCACCATCTGCCGCGTATTGCGATGATCCGAGAACAAGCCGGTATCCACGTAATCCCATAGATTGACATGGAACCGCAGATCCCGCTCGCGAACCACAATGGACCTGTCCGTATAGTCCAGGCGCTCATACCTTTTGCCGTCGGCCTTCCCATAAAACCGGGTCTTCAGATGGATCTTGTCCACCGGCACCATCAATGCTTCAGCCACGGCCTTACCCATCATCGGCAACCAATCCGGGGTGGATTGTTTACGCGTATATTCACCGATCACCAGGTGCCCGGCATACCAGTCCACTGTCGCGCGGATCTCGGGTATATCCCAATCATAGAGCCGGAAAACATCAATTTGCTGTCTGGCAAACCGTTTGTGCAGATGCCGAAAACGCTTCCTGGCTTTATTCGCCAGCATTCGGGATTGATCGATATATTTTTGTACGCGAGCGTCAGCAGACATTCCATTCATCCAAATTCGTAGGCACGGAAAATATAATTCCCAACCATCATCGGTCTTTTTATGGGGCTACGGGGCGGACTTCCCTAAAATCCGCCGCTTCAGCCAGTGACTGATGCCGGCCGCCGGTTTTGCGGCAACGACATAGCCGATGCAGGCAACCATTACGTGAAGCATGGTCGCCTGCACAATGTTCATTTCCGGTTTGAGAATATGCGGCACCAGCAATACGGCGACTACGGCACCCATCAGAAAACGCCAGGTGTCCGGCCAGAACAAAATATAGAACAGGATATAAACAGGGGAAAGGGGTCTTTTGGTCACGGGATCTCCTCGATCAGTTAATGAAAATTTCGCCCATTATAAAGATCCTGGGTGCTGAGATCAAGATCCTTGCTTGGCATGTTCAAAAAAGAATCGATTATTTATCCATAAGGTTCATTAAATGAAGTGCGATCCCAATCCGCAGATCAGTCGATTGATTGACTTTGTGATCATTACGGTTTACATCATTGTGTACCCACCATGACAGCTCCACTAAGAAAAGGAGGCCTTCATGAAAAAATCCATGCGCATTATGACCGAAAAGCCCTTAAACGCCGAGACCCCCACGGAGCGCCTGAGAACGTGGATAACCGGCAACGATGTATTTTTCGATCGGAACCAGGGACAGATACCCGAAGCACCGATTTCGCTCGATGAGTGGGTGTTGAATCTGGACGGTGAGGTCGACAAACCGCTGACACTGAACTATCAGCAGATTTGCCGAATGCCCAAGGCCATCGTCGCCAACACTCTGGAGTGTTCAGGCAACAGCCGGTCCCTGCTGGAAAAGAAAGCATCCGGCAATCCCTGGACCATCGGGGGTGTCGGGAATGCGGTGTGGGGAGGGGTATGGCTTCGTGATCTTTTGGACGCCGCAGGTCCGACACCGGCCGCCGCCCATGTGGCTTTCGAAGGTTTGGATAAACCGCTCGGAAAATCGAAAATCAAATTTATTCGCAGCATTCCCATCCAGAAAGCCATGTCCTCAACACTCCTGGCCTATGAAATGAATGGGGATCTGCTGCCCCGAAAGCACGGATTTCCCCTGCGCGCGCTGGCCCTGGGATGGACAGGGGCAAATTGCGTGAAATGGGTACACCGGATCACTGTCCGGAAAGCGCCCTATGAAGGGTTTTTTATGGACAAGGTTTACCGGGTATTTCAAAAAGGCCAGCCCTCCGAAACCGGCGAGCTTGTCTCCCACATCAGCTTGAATTCCATTATCACCCAACCCCTTCGGGATGAACGTCTGACCACCGGCCGTATTGTAATCCTGGGCGCGGCTTATGGCGGTGAGAATCATGTGGAAAAAGTCGACATCTCCACGGACAATGGTGATTCCTGGCAACCGGCTGAATTTATCGGTCCCGATGAGCCTCACGCCTGGCGCCATTGGCAATACATCTGGAACGCGGACCGGGCCGGAGAGTATGTACTGATGTCGCGGGCGACGGACAATCAAGGCAACCAACAACCCGAATCCGCCGAATGGAATGTTCTCGGGTACGGCAACAACGGTATCAGGGAACATGGTGTGCCCGTCACCGTGGTATGACTTTAATTGAACAGCCCGCTCCTGCCGACCAAATGATCCAACGATTGCCGGCCCGCAGGGCTCAATCCTAAATCCGTGATTTCCGCGGCGAGTTGGTCCGGGCGGCCGTATCCGCCGGCATAGCCGTTGAGCCGTGCCACGGCGGTTGAATTCAGAAAGTCTTTTTCAAGCGGATACATCCGGGTCATCTCCCTTGTCAGATCCGTCCTGCGTTTCAGCAGGTATTTCTGATGGTAATCCTCCGCCCAGTAGAAAGTCCTGACCGGCAACACTTCCGTCGTCACACTGCGGCCTGTCTTCTGTTCCATGGCCGATTTGGATGCGTCGGCCAGCGCCCGCTGTCGCTCATCGTGGTAAAAAACCGCCTTCATATACTGCCGTGAACCGGACCCTTCGGTGGGTTTATGGCTCTCCCAGAACACGTTGAGAAGTTCGGCATAACTGATTCTGAGGGGATCATAGTCGATTTGTACGGTTTCCGTATGATCCCCCATGTGACGATAATCCGGATCACTCATTTGTCCGCCGGCATATCCCACACGGGTTCGGATCACACCGTCGATCAGCCCGAACTGGGCTTCCACTCCCCAGAATCATCCCAAACCAAAGGATGCGGTTTCGACCTCGGACGGTAAATTCACATCGATGGCCGGAACTTCCGGCCGCTCGGCTACAACATTGGTTTGCATCGTCATAGGGTTCTCCTTTACATCTGAATTCTGTTTACACGCATTGAACAAAAACACCATGATCAGTGCGCTCACCATAAAGCCAATGGGCATCAAGCCTTTTGTTTTCACCGCAGTGCCCTCCAAGTTGAGAAATAACCGTAAAAAATATCCTGCAATGGTGCATGAAGATGCCTGCACTCCTATTGCAGCGGTTTGGCCTTTAATCCATCACAATCCACCGACCAATTGCATTCGGCATCAGCACTCAATCCGCATCCCGCAGGCAGCTTGATTCCTTGGGGTGTGGGAAGATGGCAGATGGTGGCGGACCGTGTTTCGGCGGCCGTGGTTGCCTGGAAGTGCTGCCGGGCAATCAACATGTATACCGACGGAATGATAAACAAGGTGAAAAACGTACCGACCGCCATGCCGCCAACGAGCACGAGACCGATGGAATTTCGGGCCGCCGCGCCGGCACCACTGACCAGCACCAGGGGGAAATAGCCGACGATGGTGGCAGTCGAAGTCATCAGAATGGGACGCAGGCGCGTCCGGGCGGCTTCCCGAATGGCCTCCAGTTTGGTCATCCCCTTGAGTTGCAGCTTGTTGGCGAACTCGACAATGAGAATACCGTTTTTAGAGACGACACCGACGAGGGTGACCAATCCGACCTGTGAGTATATGTTCAGGGTGGTCGTCCATCCATCCGTCCAGAAAGCGGCATTGGGATCGGGAATTTTAAGGAAAGTGAAGATCAGCGCACCAAACATGGCTAAAGGTACGGATCCGGCCAGAATAACAAAAGGATCCCGGAAACTATTGTACTGGGCCGCCAGGGTCAAAAAAATCATGACCATGGCCAGGGCGAAGGCCGGCAGGAACTTGTTTCCTTCCGTACGCAGTTGGCGGGATTCACCGGTATAATCGATCACATACCCCTGGGGCAGAATTTTAGCGGCTTCGTCTTCAAGAAATCTCAGGGCTTCATCCAATGGACGCAAGGGTACACCGCTGAGCGTCACGGCATTGAATTGCTGAAAGCGGTTTATGGATCGCGGCACCGTTCGATTCTCCACGGTGGCGATGGTGCTCAAGGGCACTAACTTGCCCGCCGGGCCGGTGACATATACATCCCGCAATTGCCCGGCGGTCAGACGATTTAACCGCTGGATCAGGGGAATCACCTTATAGCTCCGGCCGTCAATATTGAACCGGTTGACAAAATTCCCGCCCACCAATGCCGACAGGTCTGCACCCACTTGCTGAAGATTCAATCCCAAATCCGCCACCTTGTCACGGTCGATAATAATCTGCGCCTCGGGCTGATCGATCTTGACATCGATGATTGGCGGAAAGGCGAACAAACCGCTCTGGATCGCCTTGAGCTGCAGTTGCCGTGCAAAATCCAGGATCTTTTCCGGCTCTTCGGTGGCGGCCAGGATAAATTCCACGGGAAATTGACCGCCGCCCGGCAGTGCCGGAGGGGTGACCGCAAACATGCGGATTCCCGGTATCTGCATTAATCCGTACTGGACTTGGGGCAGGATATCAAAAATCGTGCGTTCCCGCTCTTCCCATGGGGCAACGACCATTCCACCGAACCCGGAGGATGGTGACGTGATTTGAAACGTGAATTCGGTTTCCGGAACACTCATGAACACATTGTTGGCGGCCGCCGCATCCCGGCTGGTTTGGTCCAGGGTGGCATTGGCGGCGGCTTCCACTATACCGAATATTATGCCCTGATCTTCCGCGGGCGCCAGTTCCTTCGGGGACATGAGAAACAAGGGAATGGCCAGCAGTCCCAGCAGCAACCATACCGTGTAAACCGCTGGTCGCGAATTCAATGTCCTGTTCAACAATCGGTCGTAGAACGAGCCCAAGCGGTTGAAATCGCGTGCGATACGTCCGGCCAAACCGGTCCCGGTCATTCCGGGCTTGAGCAGTCTGGACGTTAACATGGGGGACAGGGTCAATGCCACCACGGTTGAAATAACCACGGCACCGGTCAGGGTAAATGCGAATTCACGGAACAAGCTGCCGGTCAACCCGCCCTGCAGGCCGATCGGTGCGTAAACAGCCGCCAAAACAATGGTTGTGGCGATAATCGGCCCCACGAGTTCCCGCGCACCTTCCAGGGCGGCGTCAAGGGGAGATTTGCCCATGCGCAGATGCCGTTCAACGTTTTCCACCATGACAATGGCATCGTCCACCACCAAACCCACGGCGAGGACAATGGCCAGCAGGGTGAGGAGATTAATGGTGAATCCGAACACCTGCATGAGAAATAACCCGCCGATGAGCGACAGCGGAATGGCCAATACCGGAATTATGGCCGACCGCAAAGATCCGAGAAAGAGGAATATGATCGCGGCAACAATGATCAAAGTGATGATCAGTGTCTCGCTGACCTCTGTAATGGAGTTTTCAATGTATTCGGTGGCGTCATAGGCAATACGGCCGGTCAGGCCGCCGGGCAATGCGGTTTGAATGGCCGCCATTTCAGTACGCACGGCCTTGATGATATCCAGGGAGTTGGCATTGGGCAGAGGCCAGATTCCCATGAATACGGCGGTTTGGCCTGAGAACCGCACTTCGGTGTCGTAGTCCTCGGAACCCAGCACCACTTCCGCGATATCTGCCAATCGGACAATGGCGCCGTCATGCTGACTCACCGCCAACCGTTTGAATTCCGCCACCGAGGTCAGATCCGTATTAGCTGTCAGGTTGACCTGCACAAGCGTTCCTTTGGTTTTGCCAACCGCCGACAGGAAGTTGTTGGCGGCTAACGCCTGTCTCACCTGAACGGGACTGACGTTGAAGGCGGCCATACGCTCCGGGTTCAGCCAGATTCTCATCGCAAAGGTGCGGGCACCTAAAATGTCGGCACGCTGCACACCGGTAATGGCGGACAGTCGTGGTTGTACGACACGCATCAGGTAATCCGTAATCTGGTTCGGGAGCAGTACATCGGATGTGAAACTGAGATATGCGGAGGCGAACTGGCTGTCGGCCGACTCCACGTTAATGGTGGGTACCTCGGCTTCGGGTGGCAGATCACCGCGTACCTGATCCACCTTGGCACTGATTTCCGACAGCGCCTTAATGGGATCCGCATTCAATTCGAGACGGGCGGTGATGGTGGACAGGCCCTGCAGGCTCTGGGATTGAATGTAATCGATTCCATCCGCAGCGGCGATTGCCCGTTCAAGGGGCGTGGTGATGAATCCGCGCACCAGATCGGAACCGGCGCCCACGTACACGGTGCTCACGGTCACGGCCGCATTGTCACTGCGCGGATACTGACGCACATTCAGGTTAAGCAGGGCCTGCACCCCGGCGATGACGATCACCAGACTGACGACCATGGCCAGAACCGGCCGGCGTATGAAAATATCCGTGATGTTCATGTTCATAAGCATTCACCCGAGGGTCACATCTTCCGGATTGAGGTTCAATCAGACAACCGGTTATTGATTTATGCGTTTTCAGGCTGTGGTTTCAGCTCAAATTCAGGAACAAGCGAGTTGTCAACGACAACCGTCTGGTCGTTTCGTAATTTAAAAACACCTGAGCTGACAACCGTCTGTCCGGCGGTAAGACCAGTGCGAACGGCAATAAAATCACCCCGGTTTTCCCCGAGTTGGACAAATTGCTGGCGAAGCACCTGACCTGATCCATCCCCGGTGTTATCGGAATCTTCCACAAGAAACACCGAGTCACCGTAAGGAGCGTGGTATACGGCGGTGGCGGGAATCATCAGCACCGGCAGCCTGGCCGGCAACACGACGGTGACACTGGTATACATACCCGGCCGCAACCGCTCGCCGGGATTCGCCAGAGTGGCCTGTGCACGGATATTGCGCGTGGCCGGGTCCACTTCAGGGTTCACCGCGGTGATGATGCCTTCCATGATCTCACCCCCATGACCATCGGCACTTATTCTCACCGGCAGTCCCAATTGCAGATTGGGCAACTCCTGCTGCGGTAATTGAAAGTTCACAAATACGGACCCCAGAGACTGGAGCGTGACAATGGCTTGGCCCGGTTCGAGCACTTCTCCGAGATTAACCCGGCGGATCCCCAGGCGTCCGCTGAACGGTGCCCGGATGGTTTTCTTGGCAATGACGGCACTGATATTGTCCACTCGCGCAACGGCCTGATCCAATTGGGCCTGCCGATCGTCAAAATCGGCGCGGGGAATAAGTTGCCTGTTGAGCAATTCCCGGGCACGCGCCGCATTTTTTCCCGCCAATACCACTTCGCTTTCCGCCGCACTCAACTGCGCCTTTTCCACCGAAATATCCTGGCTCAGCAACAATTGACCGCCTGAAACCGTCGCACCGGGTTCAAATACGATCCGAGTGATCTTACCCGGAAGTTCCGCTGTAACCGTGACACCCTGAACCGCTTCGATGGATCCTACAGCAGCCAGCGTCGTCTCCCACAAGACCGAGCTGACCTCTATGGCGGTGACCGGTTGGGCCGGCGGCGTAAAAGCCTTGCCCTGTGCAACCATGTGCCCGATTTGAAGTCCTTTGACTGCAGCCAGGGCACCTGCCACTACCACGACCACGATGATGGCAATAAGTATACGGGTATACATTTTCATTTGATCAGCCCTCCCGGTATGCAACCGGTTTGATTAACGTCTAAACCGATGGATAGGAATAGCGGGGTGCGTGCCCCTTGTCGATGCCGCGTTTGTGGAATATAGCCCGAGGGTGCTATTGAACCTTTGTATTGAAGGTAAATAGATGAGATTTTAGCGGTTTGGGGATATCGTTCGTTGGTTTTTATCTCCTTGAAATACCGGTACAGGTTTTCCCTTCACTCGAATCGTTTCCGGGAAACTTCAGTTAAGATCATTGTAAACCCAAACTAAGATCCGACTCGCCGATGTCAACTCGGCTGTTACCGGTGAATATGTCGTTTAAAGCAATATCGCTTGACGGATGATACGAGAAACCTATCTTTAACAATAAACAGACATACAAAAGGAGTGACAAATGAAACTGACAGGTAAAAATATCGGTATCCTGGCTGCCGCTGCTTTCGAGGACCTGGAATTCTGGGTACCGCATATGCGCATGGTCGAGGAAGGGGCAACCGTCACCGTCATCGGCACCAAGAGCGGTGTAACTTACAAGAGTAAAAGTGGCGGGCTGACGGTGAAAAGCCAGGCCGCCGCCGACGAACTCTCCGCCGATCAACTGGATGCGCTGCTCGTGCCCGGTGGATGGGCGCCGGACAAACTGCGGCGTGATGCGGGTGTTCTTCGCCTGGTCCGGGAAATGAACGACCGTCAAAAAATCCTGGGTTTTATCTGCCATGCCGGATGGGTTGCCGCCAGCGCCGGTATTTGTAAGGGCAAAAGTGTCACCGGCAGTACCGGCATCAAGGACGATATGGAAAACGCCGGTGCGGTATGGGTGGATGAGCCTGCATTTCGTGACGGCAATCAGGTATGGGGCCGCGTGGTGGAAGACATCCCGGACTATTGCCGCGAACTGGTGAAGGCACTCTCATGAAAATACTGATGGCCAGCGGGTTGGATGATTTTTCAGTACGCGGACAATGGGAAAAACTCCCCGGCTCCTCAAATACTTAAAAACAAAGGAAACCGGTCATGTCTGACATCATTCGCCCCAGGATCATTTTTCTTCTGATTGTCTTGTCGGCCCTCTCTTTTGCCCACCCGGCCTGGGCCAAAAAGCCCGTCAATACGAATTGGCTGGGATTGGCCGTCAAAGGATACGATGTGGTGGCCTATTTCACGCTGGGAACGCCCACAAAGGGTGACAAGGCCTTCAGCTATGAATGGCGGGACGCCACCTGGCGATTCGCCAATGCGGCGCATCTCGAATTATTCACATCGAATCCCGAACGTTATGCGCCTCAATATGGCGGCTACTGAGCGTGGGCCGTGGCGATGGGGACCACCGCCGACATCGATCCCGTCAACGGCTGGAATATCGTGGATGACCGTCTCTTCCTGAATTACAACCGCGATATCCAGAAGAAATGGATGGCGGATATTCCGGGATTCATCGAAAAAGCGAACCGGAATTGGCCTGGTGTCCTGGAATAATCCGGTACCTCAGATGAATTTCAACTTCACTTCGTTCCTGGCCGGAATCGCCTTGAAACGATGGGACGGATATCCGAACATGAGCGCGCCGGTGACTATCTGCTCCGGGCCCAGTTCAAGTGAATCGGTCAAGGGCTTAAACTGTGATGCACACCGCGTGAAATAACCGGCCCAGCAGGTTCCCAACCCCACCGTGGGGGCGAACAATTCCAGATGTGATATGGCCGTGGCCGCATCCACATACCCCCAGAAATACTCCTTGGGTGCCGTGACAATAGCCAGATGCGGTGCGCGACGCAAAATGATGTCGTTACCGGCATCCCATTGCTCGATGATCTCCGGATAGGCCTTCATCCCTTTGATCCAGTCGATGACGAGAGCGGCCAACTGCGAAATGTTTTCCTTCTCTTTCACCACCAACCATTTCAATTGCTGAGAATTACTGGCAGTGGGCGACCAGCGCGTGATCTCCATGAATTCACGGATCGCCTCTTCCGGTACGGGTTTGTCCTTGAAGGTCCGGATGGATCGCCGGGTTTTCAGGTGGTGTGCCGCCACGGTTGCCGGCACTGCCTGTTTTCGATCCACCCGCTCCAGATCTTCCTGCGAATATCCGGCGTCGGAAATGGCACCGGTGGGGCAAACAGCAATGCAGTGCTGGCAGCCGATGCAATATTTTTCGTAGAGGTCTTTGTCGATCACCGGGTAACCGTCATCATCCTTGTTGAACATAAATCCGTAGGAACATTCGAGGCTGCAAAGGTCGTCCCGGTTGCATTTCGAAGCATCAATTTTAATCATGGAATTCCCTCCCCCGGCCGGCTTATGATTTCCCCTGCGGTTACCTCACCCAGCGGGTGGCATCCGAGGCCGCGGCCTGCTCTATGAAGCGCAGATTTTTGGGTGAATCAAACAGTTTTTCACAAAGTTCACATTTACGATAGTTCACGATCTCACTGGCCTTCATACCGATGTGTGACGCCAGTGCCGTCAATCCCGCGGTCTTGATGAGCGCATACACTTTATTTCGTTCATATCGTTGGAATAATTCTTCTATGGTAGAATTCTTGACATTGCCAAGGGAGAGAAAGCCGGTTTTCCGAAAGCGTCCGGCGGCGTCGCAACAGGCAAACATGTTGAGTTCCGGTGAAAGGTACGGATTCATGTCGCAGGTGTTGGGATAAAAGTCCGTGGAAACCTTCGGCCGGTTGAGATCTCCTGCCCGTCCGAAATAGATCATCGGTTCCGGGTAATACCGTAACCGGTTATCCTGGAAAAATTGCTCGAGGGAATCATCCTTTCCTGAAAAATCGGTTACAAAGGAGATAAAATAATCCAAACCCGCCATCCGGGAAGCTTCAGCCGCATGGATGATATGCTGCCGGCTCAATTGTTTCTGATGCCACCGGCTGCTGCTGATCCGTAACTGGGACAGTCCCGCTGTCCGCAACTCGGCGACGACATCACCGGCCAGGGCCGGTGTTTTGGCCCAGAATCCATTGGTCACCACACGGGTGTAAATCTTATGCTTCGCACATATCCGGACCAGTTCGATCAGCTCTTTTAAAAAAAGCAATGGCTCACCGGCCGTGAAACTGATGCCCTTGACATCTGAAAAGGCCAGTTCCTGTACGGCCGTCCTGGCCTCTGCAAGCGCCATGGTCGATGCTGCGGGCGTGTCATCCACGGCCACACAATGCCCGCAGTTGAGATTACATTGAGTCGAATATCCGAATGCAAGCCGTCTGGGATACGGGTTCATCAGGATTCATCCGGCATTGCAGGTACCACGTCGCGGCATTTTTGTTCGATCTGGTGAGCAATTTGTTGAAATAGTTTATCCGGCAATGGACGCGGTTGAATATGCTTGAACAGGCTGTCGAACTGACGGGGATTTACCACCGATATGCCGTCCGGTGATGTCCGCCGGACGTACCAGCCCGGGATAGCAACGATGGCCCGCACATCCACGGGTTCACCCACCGCCGATGTCAGCCATGCGGACAGCCATTCCGCCTGCCGCTTGGCCTGATCGATGGTGTTATGATCGCTGCCTTTGGGGAAATGCAGCATGCGGCCGTCATAGGTCACCACGGCGTCCGCCCGGCGGTCTTTTGTCGTGCCCGTGGACCTGGTTTTGGTCTCGACAGCCAACACACCGGAAGGACCGACAACAATATGATCAATATTGAAGTTGTCTGCCGGGAAGTCGTGATACACCTTGTACCCGTCGCTCATATATTGATTCAACTCCTGGCCCACGGCGACCTCCCCTTGATATCCCAACCGAAAAATCCGGCGTTTGGAAAGCAGTCTCAGCAGCTTCAACAAAAAGTAAGATATCACAACCAGAACACCCGCAGCCGATACGGCAACCCGTGTCTCCGATTCAGGTATTTTCATGAAGTACGTCTGGACGACATGCATGGCGAAAACCATGATGGGATATAAGATCAATACCAGCGCACAGACCTGAACCTCCTCGTTGAATCCGTCAATACGCGCCAGCAACGATTGTCCGGGGCTCCGCAGCAGATCGGAGGCAAACGGGGAGCCTCGCTTTTTTCTCTTCCGGTGGATTCCGGATATCAGAATGACAAGATATACAATTACCAGGGTACCCGCGGGAACGAACAACGGTATCTGCACACTCTGCAAAGCCTGCCCCCCTTATACAAAACAGTTTACGCTTCCGGATTCCGGCCGTCACCGGCATGGCATCAGGGTGAATCCATGGTCACATGACCGCCGGCATCCGCCAAATTGATCTCCGTTTCACCTGATGTATCAAATTTCAATGCCCGGTCCCGAAAATCCCCGGCATCGATTTTTTCCTTCACCCATTTGACCCAGTCTTCCTTGCGGGACGATACGATTGCCTCGAAATCCTTCGCGGCATCAAAACGGGACACGGCCTCCGGGGTAATCCAGACACAATATCTGCATTTTTTCTCGTCCCCTTTGGACACCATAAAAAAATAGCGGAATTCCGTGCTGCCGGGTTTTAAACCATCCTTGATATCATAGGAATTATAGGACCAGGAATGCTTCATTTGAGCCTCCATTTGGTTCGGATTGAGATTCATTCCGCACACCTATCGCATATCAGTGTTTCGGAAACCACATCAACCCGTGTTTCTATTTATGACATAACGCTTTGCATTTCAAGCGTATTGGTCTGTGATGACCCTGGAATCGAAAGTGGATTCCGTTTATTTCAAGACATCCGCCACAAATGACAAAAACCGTTGCCAGGATTTCTTATCCGCATCCGCCCGGTACCGGGGGCTGTCGAATACGGTAAAAGCGTGGGGTGCGCCGCTGTAGGTGATCATCTCGTGGGAAATTTTTTGGGTTTCCAACTCTGCCGCCAACTTGGCAAATTCATCCATGGAGATCGCCGTATCGGCCGTACCATGCAAAATCAACAATGCCCCCTTGGTTTTTGAATAGTCCTGGCCCTCCGGGGTACTCAATCCGCCATGGAAGGTCACAAATCCTTTCATGTCGGCCCCGGACCGGGCAAATTCCAATACCGCGGCACCGCCAAAGCAGTAACCCATGACCACCGTGTTTCCGGTGTCCGCGCCTTTGTTTTGTGCGGCATCCAAAGCCCCCTGAATCAAGGCCCGCATTTTCGCCCGGTCTTGGTATAATTCGCCGGTGTGCTGGCGCCTGTCTTCCACCTCGGTGGGCCGTATGCCCGCGCCGAACAAATCGGCCGCAAATGTCGCATACCCCAATTCAGCCAGCATATCCGCTCGTTTCACCTCGTAGTCCGTAAGCCCGTCCCAATCATGAATCAGCAGCACCAGGGGAGCTTTGGGGGAAGGGCTGGTATAATACCCTTCATATTTTTGGCCATTTACCTCATATATAACAGACTCGCCTGCAAGGGCAGGAGATGCCGCCAACACCAATAAAAGTATAATGTATAGATATTTATTCATCGGATGCCTCCGTTTCTGTTGATGACGAATAAAATGGAACACTTTATTCGAACTTAGAATGAATCTTACGTTCTAATATAGGGTCGCATTGATAGAATGCAAAGCAACGACAGGTGTAAAAAGGAATGGCGGTTTTTTATGTTTGCGGCGCTAAATATAAGCGATGGAGAACGCCAGCATAAACTGCCCCAGATAATACAAAGGAAGGCCAACAGATCGATTAACATATGCGTCTCGGACAAATTGCTGGCGGGCCACGAACAGGTCGGATAGAAAAAAGCTGATAGCCCCGATAAATACCAGCCAACGGCCGACGGCATTCGCAGAAGGATCCCCAAATAACGAGGCTGCGCCGCTGACCATCAGGGAAATGACCAGGATATATGCAATCACCGGCCCAACCATGTTCCCCAAAAACGGTCGCAGCCAGGAAAAAACGACAACGCTTACCACCACAAGCACTCCCAGCGCGCCCCATGTCCAGACACTGATGTCTGTAATGGAATAAAAAGCAATCACGTAAAACACATGCCCGCATAAAAAGGCGGCCAAACCGGACAGGAACAATTTATTACGTGAAGAATATACAAGGCAGATATCACCAATCAGACACAACACAAATCCCATCAGCATCCACTGGGCATATGCTTGACCCGGATCCGGCTGCAGCCAGGCCGCCGCCACAAACAGGACGGAGAGTGGTGTTTTGGTGAACAATTTCCCGGCGGTGTTCTCCCGCTTTTCAAAAACAAGCAGGAGAACCAGTAAAAAAAGGGCGATACCGATGAGGGCTACAGTCACGATGCGATAATCCTTTTAATCATTAGGGGTACCCGCAAGGGGCACCCCTGCGGAATGTGACATCCATTCGTATTGGGTCGTTATCGTAGGGGCAATCCCAGCAATCACCGCATGCGATAAAAATCCTCGCTCCTGTTCGTGTATTTCGTGTGGTTCGTGGTTCTTAGGATCTTTTTTCTTAACCACGAAATACACGAAACACACGAAAAAACAGCTGAAAAGCATATGTCGGCTCCGCCGATGAAGAGCATATAGTCAGATTATAACGGCAAGTGCAAACCGCGCCGAAGGCGAATAGAACCCTTGCTCCTGTTCGTGTGGTTCGTGGTTCTTCAGGTTATTTTATTGTCTGAATGGTCCGAACAGATATTCCAGGCCGTTGGCCTTGATCTCGTAAAGCATGCGCAGCATGTCCCCTAATTTTCCCTTTGGGAATCCCTTCTGGGAAAACCAGACGACATAGGCTTCCGGCAGATCGATCAGACGACGGTCCTTGTACTTTCCGAACGGCATCCGCATGTTCGCCAGGTCAAACATCACTTGCGGGTCCGGCCGGGGGTTGTTCTCGTTATCCATTCAAAAATTCTCACACCGGTTCGGGTTTACAGCGTTTTCTCATCCATTTTGATCCCCAGCTCCGCAATTCCATCCAAAACGGGTTCATATATCTCTTTTTTAATGGGAATTTGCACACCAGTGAGACCGATCTTGTTTTCAGCCATGAGTTTCACCCCTATGGCCAACGGCAGGCTGACGGTGCGGGCCATGGAGGAATCACCATGTGGTATGCCGTAGTCAATCAAGGTGGAGCTGATGGTCTCCAGGGTGTTATCCGCGTTTTCCACGGTGAACCGGTGGCGAAGGATCAGCATATCTTTCTCACCGTCCTTGTATTTCAATTTTTCCAGCAGCCTTTCACTCAGAATATCCAGTTTGCTCTCACCATCCGGCACGGCATCCGAACCGAAGAGCCCCAGCCATTCAAGGTTTTTCAAGACAAAATGCTCTTTGTCCAGGCCGACTTTCTCCGCCACCCTGGCGATCACATCTCCATTTGCATCAGCCCCGACTACATCCGCCATCAATTGGTTGTAGGTCGTTCCCGGCGCATAGGATACAGGCGTATCATCCACAAGCCCCAGATCAACGACCTTTTTGAAGGTATCGCACCACCCGATATTCCGGTAGGTCCCCCGCATGACGGTTTCCGCATCCTTGAGGCCGTAGATCTCCTTATACGGAATGGAATCCCTGTTCGGATAAATCTCAAATTCACCCAATGGCTCGACGGTTTCGATCCGCTTATTCAGAAAAAGGTCCGGGCCCTCTATCTCGATCACTTTACCGTTTTCCAGGAATCTGGCGGGATTCCGGGATGCCAGGACCACACCTTTCGGACTCCATGAAAATTTATAGCCGAACGGGTTGTCATTGTCCTCGGGCGCCGGCAAGCCGCCGCAAATGGAGTAGAAATGACGGATTTTCCCGCCCCGGGCGTGGACATTATCGATGATCCGCATGGCGGACATATGGTCCACACCCGGATCGATACCGATTTCATTGAGAAAAAGCAGATTTTTACTTCTGATCTCACCATCGAGTTTTCTCATATCCTCACTGACATAGGAGGTGGTGGCCATGGGCTTGTTGAATTTCAGGCATGCCTTTGCCACTTTGAGGTGATGTACCCATGGGAGCAGGCTCACGATAATGTCGTTTCCCTCCACCAGTTTTTCCAGTACTCCGTTGTCTTCCACCAGGATTTGCCGTGCGGTCCCGTTTTCAAATCCCTGTACGATACGTGCCGCTTTTTCAATTGTCCGTGAAGCGACCGTCACCGTATATCCCTGTTTCAGCAGGAAAACAACACCCGGCCGGCTCACCAATCCCGCCCCTAATACCAATATTTTTTTCATATCAGCTCCTTAAAGATATTTTTTTAAATATGCATAGTCTTCCGTTAATCGACCATTGTGCAGTATCAGTGCCTTTTTGATGGGATACGGCAGATCCACATCAGCGAATTCCGCGCCGAAATCCGCGGACACGATTGCATTGACATATTCTTTTAACACATCGGAAAAAAACATGGAGGATTCCTTCGGGAATTCACACGGCAGGTTGTCCACGGCCATAACGGTAATACCGGGATCGATAATTTCGTCCGCGAAAGCATCCGAGTCCGGCAGATAGGTAAAACACGGGTTGTCGGGCATGGTCGCCGTTTTCGTGATCTCGATACCCCCTTCAATATCGCAACTGATATCCCCGATTACCGCCAATCCCAGGGGTTGGCCTTTATCCCGGTATTCCTTCAAATATTTCCGGGTGACGACCCGTGGATACTTTTGCGTCCAGTAGATACAATTCACCAATATATTGAGCTGTGGGAGATATTCCCCCATCACGGATTCATACTTGTCGGGATGATCATAATAATCCTGCAAATCGAATTGCCCGGAGATGGGTTTAACCATATCCCGCTCCTTGAACACCACCTTATACAGAGCGTGATTGTCCGTCATATCGCTCCCAATGGCGGCGGAAAGCTGCTCCGGTGACAGGGATCTGACCGGCAGGATATCCAGTATCTCCTGGGCACCCTGTGAAACGTTCCCATATCCCGTAACCCCCACAACCAGGGGACACAACGATTTCGGCAGCCCCTGCTCCGATATCTCACGGCCGATTTCGGCCATATGATCTTTTGCCGCTTCCAGGGTCCCATACGCATAGGCCTGTTTGATGTTCGCAAAGGGCGTATCAACGCCCCTCAGCTTCATCTTCTGCCCGTACGCGTACAAGGTTTCAATCATTCCGGAATAGCCGGCATGCACACCGAAAAAAATCAAACGCTGATTCTTTTCATTCACGATTCGCTCGTAGTCGATGAGATTGCATTTCAATGCCATCAATCGTTTCAACAACTTCATGTTATACGGCTGGCCTTTAATGGTGTGTGAAAAAAAGATATAGGTCCTGCCCTGTGCCAGGAGATCGACGGGTATCTCCTTGACGGCGAAGACGGTTTGAACGCCCCCGAGGTCCTCTTTCACATCAGCCCCGGCAGCCTGGTAGTCCGCATCCGGGTAAATTCTCAAACCGGAGGGTTGAACTACGGTATCGATACCGTATTCCGACTTCAATTCTTTCACATGGCCGGGTATGATGGGCACCCGCCGTTCCCACCGGTTTTTATCTTCCCTTCGGATACCGAACGTTTTTTCCATTTAATTCCCTCGTTTTTGACGGTTTACACCCTAATTTAGTGTCTGTTCAACACACCGTGACCCGCTAATCGGTTTTTTCATACCATAAAACAGCAAAAAAATCATGATCATAAACAGGTCCTCTGGTATCGAACGGAGATATGGACACTCCCTATCCTGTCCATTCCTTGTCACCCACGTTTTTTAATTAAACCGGCGATTGAATTCCTCACGTTCGTCATTCCGGCGAACGCCGGTATCCAGCTTCGATTCAGGATGCCGGACCAAGTCCGGCATGACAAGGTTGATATAACTAGTCGCCGGGTTAAGATATGGATGCCGGCTTGACGATGAAAAAGGTGAACGCTAAGATATACCATCCGATCATCAGCCACCGGAAAAGACAAACCGTTATGACAAATATAATATGACAGAATCAAACGATAATCACCGCAAAGTCTCCCCCATGCTTTCGCTTGTGCGCTGGCTTGATTCGGAAGCTGGCATAGACAGCATTACGGATGACAGGGAAAGGAAAGTGGACTGGTTCAGAGTGTTGCCGTTGATCGTGCTGCATGCCGGATGCCTGTTGGTGTTCTGGGTGGGATGGAGCCCGGCAGCCCTGACCATGGCAGTTGCGCTTTATCTGATCCGAATGTTCGCCATCACCGGCTTTTACCACCGATATTTCTCGCACAAGGCATTCAAGATGAATCGTGCATGGCAGTTCGTGTTCGCTGTGTTGGGCAATACAGCCGTCCAACGCGGGCCTTTGTGGTGGGCCGCCCACCATCGTCATCACCACCGGTTCACAGACCTGGCAAATGACGTGCATTCCCCCCTGCAGCATGGCTTCTGGTGGAGCCACATCGGTTGGTTGACCTCCCGGGCTAATTTTCCGACCCGCACAAAATATGTGAAAGAGTGGGCCCGATTTCCGGAACTGAGATGGATCAACCGCTTCGACACGGTTATTCCCCTCCTCCTTGCCGGCCTGATTTTCCTGACAGGGGCCCTGCTCAGAAAGTTCGCACCATCGCTCGGCACAGACGGCGCCCAGATGCTGGTTTGGGGATTTTTCATATCGACCGTGGTGTTGCTCCATGCCACCTTCACCATCAACTCTCTGGATCACATGATCGGTACCCGGCGATACGATACGAAAGACACCAGCCGCAACAATGCCGTGCTCGCTATCCTCACATTGGGAGAGGGATGGCATAACAATCACCACCATTACGCCGTATCCGCCCGTCAGGGGTTCAAATGGTGGGAGTTGGACATTACCTATTACGCATTGGTGGTGTTGTCGTGGCTGGGCATCATACGGGATTTGCGACCGGTGCCGCAAAACGTGAAGATATAATGAGAGGATACGGGACATGAAGATTGCCATTGTCGGCACCGGTATTTCCGGGCTTGTCACCGCTTATTTGTTGAGCCCGGACCACGAGATCACGGTGTTCGAGACCGACGATTACATCGGCGGCCATACCCATACCGTGGATGTGGACAGGCCCGGTGGCACCATTGCCGTGGATACGGGGTTCATTGTTTTCAATGAAAACACCTACCCCAATTTTATCAAACTGATGTCTCAATTGGGTGTTGCCTGGCAACCCTCGAGCATGAGCTTCAGCGTCCAGTGCGCTAAAACAGGGCTTATCTTCAGCCCGAGCACTTTCAATTCACTTTTTGCCCAGCGGATAAATCTATTCCGGCCATCATTTTACCGGATGCTCCGGGATGCCATACGTTTCCGGCGAGAGGCCTCAGATTTTCTCAAAAAGGACGACGACCAGATGGCCCTGGGTAAGTATCTGGAAAAAGAAAAGTACGGTCGGGAATTCATAGATCATTTCATCATTCCCATGGGTTCCGCCATCTGGTCGTCGGATCCGAAGCGATTCTTGGACTTTCCGGCCCGTTATTTCGTGAGGTTTTTCCAAAATCACGGTTTTCTGAACATCCGGAACCAACCGGAGTGGCGAACCATCAAGGGCGGATCAAGACAATACATTGAGCCGCTTACCCGTCGATTTAAGGACAAAATCCGTTTAAACAGCAGGGTAAAAACCATCCGCCGCCATAAGGGACATGTTGCCCTCACCCTCGGTAACGGTAGTCAGCATACCTTCGATCAAGTGGCCATTGCCACCCATAGCGACCAGGCCCTAACCATGCTGGCTGATCCGTCGGATTCGGAAATCGAGATACTTGGCGCCATCCCATATCAGGAAAACCTGACGATGCTTCACACGGATACCCTGTTGATGCCGAAGTACCGACCTGCCTGGGCAAGCTGGAATTATCATATTCCCAAAAATGAAATGGACCGGGTAGCACTCACCTATAATATGAACCTGCTCCAGGATCTCACCGTGGCGGAGCAATTCTGTGTTACACTGAACCTGCCCGGTGTCGTCAACCCCGAAAAGCTGATCAAACGAATCGTCTACCATCACCCCATTTATGATCCCGGTGGCCTGGCCGCCCGAAAACGCCGTGGTGAGATCAACGGAGTCAACCGCACCTGGTTCTGCGGCGCCTACTGGGGATATGGATTTCACGAAGACGGTGTCAACAGTGCATTGGCAGTGACGCGGCATTTTGGGAGGACGATATAAAAACCGCCCCTGCGGTACCCTATGGAACGGGCTTTCACAAAATTTCATACGGCCATACAGAAGACTTAATATATTAGTTGACATCACTACCGAATCAATCATACCTTTTTATCATCCAGTTGAGTCGAGCCGAGCTGCCGAACTCCAACCCTTTCGTGCTATCGCTGGTATCTCTCCGCGCCCACGTACTTCCCATACATTCCAATTCATAACAGGGGGTTGTATGCCGATTTTTAGTGGAAAATTCTCACCTTTTTATCCGGTTGTTCTGGTTATCGTCACTTTGTTTTGGACAATGCCCCCCGATCTTCGGGCTGATTCACCGATTGCCGGGATGGACCCATCCGGTTATCCGGCGCCCAATGTGGGATGCCTGGCAACCGGTGCGTGTCATTCGGGCATAGAACCGATTCGTGCTCACGATTCCCGGATGGCTGAACAGATTTACGGTAAAGGCGCAAAACTTGGTGATCCAAACGGTTGTGTGGTTTGTCACGGCGGTACTCCAACGGAAGAAAAAGATGCCAAAACCGCCCACACCGGTGCACCGGCAGGGGGCACGATCAATACATTTGTGGTGCATTCGGGATCGGTCTGGGCCAACGAGGAAATTTGCGGCCAATGCCACAAGGAGTGGACTTATGCCCAGCATCGATCCATCATGCAGACCGAAGCCGGTAAAATCCAGGGTGCCGTATGGGGCTGGGGTCCTGCCGGTACCGGATATGCGAAAAAATACGGAAACTACGATGTAACAGACCCGGACGGCAGCTCGCCCGTTTTCGGTACAGCGGCTTATAAAGCATATACCCAGGCGCTGATGAAAAAATTTCCGGACAATTTTCCCACCGAACTCAAACAAGTTCCGATGACAAACGTGGAGACACTGAAAGAAAAACCATGGGAAGCAATTTACACCTATCTGCGAACAGATTGTCAGCGCTGTCACGTGGGTGTCAAAGGCCGCGAAAAACGTGGTGATTTCAGGGGTATGGGGTGCAGTGCCTGCCATATCCCCTACAACAACGCCGGACAATACGAAGGCGGAGACAAAACCGTCAAACGGGATGAGCCCGGCCATGCCATGGTGCACTCTATCCAGTCCTCCCGGAAGGTCAAAGTGGTCGCCAACGGTAAAGTCTATTCCGGTATCCCCCACGAGACCTGTGTTTCCTGCCACAACCGGGGTAAACGCATCGGTGTTTCCTACCAGGGATTGATGGAATTCCCTTATGGAAGCCCCTATACCCAAAAGGGTGGTAAGCAGCCACAACTTCACACCAAATTCTATCAATATATTAAGGATGATGTACACCATCGGGTGAAATCCCGCGAGGGCAATCCCGAGGGTGGCCTGCTTTGCCAGGACTGCCATTCCACAACATCCATGCATGGAAACGGAAACATTACCGGCACGCTCCTGGCCAATGTCGAAATAGAATGCTCAGACTGCCATGGAACAGCAACGCTCTATCCATGGGAGCTTCCCCTGGGTTGGGGCGATGAATTCGGTGACGCACCGGACATGGATAATGCGCGTGGGCTCTCGACGGAACCGTTGGCCACCCACACCCGGTTCAGTACAACCTATGCGGCCGAAGACGGCTATCTGCTGACTGCCCGTGGGAATCCGTTTAATAACGTGGTCAGGCAAGGCGAAAATGTGGTGGTGCATTCCGCATCCGGCCTTGATTTTGAAGTGCCCACGCTTAAATCCCTGGCCATTGCCAACAAATGGCGGAACCCGGCAAAAGCCGTCGCGGCCAAACTTCAGGCCAAAAAGCACCTGGAGAAAGTTGAGTGCTACGGTTGTCACTCTTCCTGGGCTCCCCAGTGCTACGGTTGTCATGTGAATGTCGATTTTTCCGGTGAGAAAAAGGCCACGGATTGGGTGGCGGCGGGGAACACGCACTTTGAAAACGGCCACACCGCCGAGTCCATGCGCGGTGTTGAACCCCCCACTGCGCCCGGTGTCGCCTATGGAAGCACCAGCGAAAACCGATCCTATCTCAGGTGGGAAGATCCTGTTCTCGGCATCAACGGAGAAGGACGGGTCAGCCCCATTATCCCCGGTTGCCAGCAAATAACCACTGTCGTGGCGCCTGACGGAGAAATCCTGGTGCACAATAAGATATGGCGAACCCCGGAAGGTGCGGAGGGCGGTGGCGAAAAAGGCCAGCGGAGCATCGACATGGCACCGGCCGTGCCGCATACCGTGGACTGGCAGGCCCGAGATTGTACCTCCTGCCATGCCAGCAGTAAAGCATTGGGGTATGGCACCCATGATGGCCGATATCTGAGAGGTTACGCCGAAGGCATCTTTGCGGACATCATGAACGAAAAAGGAGAACTGGTCACCCTGACAGCCGAATACCAGATAAGTCCGGTACCTGAATTGACCATGGACCTGGACAACATCGTCAACCGTGAAGATCAACAACTGCAGACCGTGGGACACCATTGGCCTTTAGATGGCCCATTACCAAAAGAAATGCGGGATAACATGGAACGCCAGGGCGTTTGCCTGTCATGCCACCGTGAAATACCGGAAGGCAGATTTATATACCAGGTGATCGCCAAGCTGGGAGCCAAGCTGGGGATGGTACCGGAGACCGATGCCGAACACATGAAACTGATCGGTAAAGCCATGTTTATTGCCGCGAACCTGCAAATATTCGGCCCTTTGATCGCCATGGTTCTCGTAATCCTATTCATTTTTAAAATCGGGAGACGAAAAAAGGCATAATCACGCAATAGTTAACGTACCAATAATGGCTGCAGGCGCTATGCCGCTTCGCAGCCATTGTTATATCTGATGAAACGGAGGACGCCGGGCAAAAAGAATCCCGTTCCCACTGTCCATTATTTCATTTCCGTCAAATACTTATTTCACGACTTTTTCCGGATGTGTATAAAACGGCGCGCCCTTGAGGGTGAGTTTCAATGCCTGCCAGTGGATGAGAAATACAACCCTGATGGTCATGGCGGGATAATGGAGAAGAGCTCTTGTGAGATTTCGGCGATTCATTATTTTTCGCTCAAGGGACAGGCTGGCGTCAAAGAGCCGTTCCCCTTCTTCATAATTGATCATATGCACATTGAGCCGTTCCCCGGGTACCCGAAACCGCCAGTCGCAATGAATACCCATCGGCATAAACGGTGAAACATGAAAAGCTTTGCTGAAACGGTGCCGCCGCCATTGGGGCGACATGTGTTCATTATCCCCGGCGGGTAATACGTACAGGTGCTCCTCCCCCCATGGTGTATTGTGAATCTCCGCCACAATGGTCTCCACTTCGGCATCCACTGCATCATAGCAGTAATAAAAACTGACCGGATTAAAACAGTGGCCGAAATATCTCAAGTGGGTGAGGATACGGATGGGACCGGCAGGTGGTGTACCGGTTTTCTTCCGGACATGTTCACGGATAGACAGATCCAGCGAGTTCAATGGATCTCCCATATGATCCCGCCGTCTGAAGTATGCCAGATTGACACCTCTGCCGGACCACAACGGGTGAATGCCGGAGAGCTCCGGAATGTGTGCCAGATCCAAGAACATGAAAAACACACGGTACCTGAATTGGTTCTCCACCGGATGAAACCGCCGGTGACGGATCGTACCCTCATAGATACTGTGGTATAAGGAGTTCTGTCGATTCATAACATCACCCGGTTGATCATTTATCGTTAAGGAGGGCTCATGTGCTCATGTATCTTTTCAGATATAAATCAATCGGGCCAACCAGTTACCGGCATACGGGTCAAGGGCTTGGTGAACACCAATTGCACACTGCCCAGGTATCGCTCTTTGAATCCGGCCTCGCAATACCGCAGGTAGTACTCCCACATCCGTGCGAAACGCTCGGAAAAACCCAGACCCGCAACCTGATCGAGATGACCAAGAAACCTTCTCCGCCACATCCGCAAAGTGGTGGCATAGTGGGGTGTGATATCCTCCAGGTTAAAGAGGCGAAGATCAGTGGCGCCGGCTGCGGCATCGGAGATGGCGGTCACCGAGGGGATACAGCTACCCGGAAAAATGTATTGTTTTATGAAATCAACGCTCTTTTTGTGGTTTTCATATGCCCAGTCGGCGATGGTGATCGCCTGAATGACCATTATGCCGTCGGATTTTAATAGTCCTGCACACCTTTCCATGTATGTTCTCAGGTATTGGTGGCCAACGGCCTCGACCATCTCAATGGACACGAGCTTGTCGAATTGCCCCTGCAACACACGGTAATCGGATTTGAGAAGGGTGACCTTGTTTTGAACACCTGCCCGTTCGAAGCGCTGTTTGGCCATTACATATTGTTCATCTGAAATGGTGGTGGTGGTCACCCGGCATCCATAGCGCCGGACCGCATACAGGGCGAAGCCGCCCCAACCCGTGCCGATTTCCAGCACGTGATCTTTTTCCGTCAGATGTAGTTTTCTGCATATCCGGTCATACTTGGCGATAGCGGCCTCTTCCAGGGTAGCCTCCGGCCGTTCAAATATACCGTTTGAATAAGTCATGGTATCATCCAGAAACAGACGGTAAAAATCATTACCCAGATCATAATGGGCCACAATGTTTTTCCGGCTTCCCGATACGGTATTGCGTCTGAGGAAATGGAATACGTTGTAAAACGGGGTCACCAATCTGGCCAGACCGGACTCCATGTCCCGGAACACATTCTGGTTGCGGATCACGATGCGCACCAGAACCGTCAGATCATCCACGTCCCAGAATTTCATCATGTAGGCCTCGGCAGCGCCGATGCTGCCACCAAAGGTTATAAGTGTGTATGCCTTCGGGTTATGGATGGTGAGTGTCGCGGATAAAGAAAAATCCGGTGTGGTTGTGCCAAAGGTTTGTCTGGAAACGCCATCACAAAGGGTTATCCGGCCGGTCTCAAGTTTATCCAGGAGCTTGAAAATGATTTTTTTGGCCAGACTCACAGCGGGTTTTCGGGATATTCGGCTCAACCAGTTGGTGTGCGAAGTGATCAATGTCTCTGTCATGACGATTCCCCTCTTTTCTTTAAACGGTAGTGGGATACCAGCCATTCCCGGCCATCTCGATAACCCCACAATTCCGCGCAGGCCATGAAGAAGATCCGCCAACGCTGAAACCATAGCCCAGCATTTTCCAGGCCGTATATTCCGGCCAGTATGGGCAGGACCGTCTCCGTTGCGGTATCCAGATTCGCAAGCCAGGCCTCCGCTGTTTTTTGATAGTGGGTGCCATCGAGGCGCCAATGACGCTCCACGGTCAGATCTCCCTGAAAGTAGAGCATCAGGTCATCGGATGGCATCATGCCGCCGGTGAAAAAATACCGTCCCATCCAATCCTCATCACCTCTTGTTTCGTACAGGTAGGGGGTCTCTTTATGTGCAAATACATGTATGAAAACACGGCCGTCGGGATTCAACCATGTGCTGATCCGCGATAAAAGCTTTTCCCAGTTGCGCATGTGCTCGAACATCTCGATGGAGATGACCCGGTCGTAACACCCCTGGAGTTCGAAATAAATCATGTCCGCCGTGACGACCTCGACATTTTTTAATCCGCGATCCCGGCACTGTCCTTGAATAAACGTCCGTTGTGACATCGAATTGGATACGGCCGTTATGTGGCTGTTGGGAAATTTGCCCGCGGCCCAAAGAGAAAAAGATCCCCAACCGCATCCCAACTCCAGAATACGCATGCCGTCGGCCAGATCTGCGCGGGCACTCACGAGTTCAAGGGCGCGGGCCTCGGCCGTATCCAGATCATTCACACCGTCAGGCCAATAGCAGGCGCTGTATTTCCGATGTTTCCCCAGAACCTGATCGTAGAAATCAGGTGGTACTTCATAGTGCTGCTGGTTGGCTTTTTCTGTTTCCACTGCGATGGGGCTCTTGCGCATCTGCCTGATGAATTGCTGCTTTCGTTTCATCAGCGCTTCCGGTCCCCCCTTGCCTTCCACTGAAAGGCGTTTGTAATCGAGGAATTTTATCCCCAGGCGGATCAGAGGATCCGGCAGCTTGCCACGGTCGGCCAGTCGGAGTAGTGTTTTCATGGGCTTTCTCCGTATTGTTCCCGTTGCTTAGGTACCCATGGGAAAAAGGCAGGAGTGTTTTTAATGTATTCACGATATCCCGGCCGTTTTTCAAGGATTAATTTCTCGGTCAGTGGAATACCCGTCATCTTCAGCAGAACAACGGTGATAACGACCGGACTGGCCACGGTCCACCAATGATTCGGATCCGAGAGGGTGATCAGGTACAATCCCCACCACATAAGGCATTCACCAAAATAATTGGGATGTCGGGTATACCGCCATAAACCCCGGTCCATAACCTGGTTCCGGTTTTCCGGGCCGGCCTTGAACCGGACCAACTGCCAATCCCCCACTGATTCGAAAATGAAGCCGATAAGCCAGACCAGGGTGCCGATCAGATCCAGTAAACCCAGAGGTGATGGTTGCCTGCTCATCTGCCCGGCCTGGATGGTCAGAGCGATAACCCAGAGAAAAAGGGCTTGAAGCAGAAAGACCTTGAACAAACTGGTCAACCAGAACCTGTTGCCGCTCGATTGGCGCCATTTCGCATATCTTGGATCTTCACCCTTGCCATGATTGCGCCAGGTCAGGTAGGCCATAAGGCGCACCCCCCAAAGGATCGTCAACCCCACCAGCAGTATTTGCCGGCCATAGGTGTCGTCGGCCTGGTACCAGCTGGACCAGGCAATAAAGATGAATCCCAATCCCCAGAGTGAGTCAACGACGGTGACATTTTTCCGGTACAGACTCACCAGCCATCCCAGGATCATCAAGGCGGCTACCACAGCCAGGTTGACAATATATATGGTCATCAAAGGGGTAACACTACCATCGCTATACAAGCTCATGAATTGATGGCTGGCAGACTCATCCGCAGGGGCAGCCTGACAAGCCAAGAGTACCAGAATAGCCATCGTGATGAACTTTCGGTTATTACTTACGGAGATTATTTTCATCGGACATACTCCTGGTTTCAGATTATCCGTTGGGCTACCCAAACATTCAGCATGGTTTCGGACGATTGCAATAAGGATAGAATAAGGGAATAGTGGTAGTTAATAACTATCATCTTTTAATCAAGCTCTATTGTTCGGGCGTTTCCGCTGAAATGGAAATAACAGGAGCCGGGCGCACAAATCCGAGCGTATTGACAACAGGAACTCCTTGCCTATCATAAGATTAAACTCAAACCGGAATGCCCGGAATTCAGGGCAGAAAGCATATAAGGGGAAAATAAATGGATAACCACATGAATATCGAGCCCATATTCACCAAGGCCATAAGCAGATACACGGAAGGAAACTACGAGGAAAGCGTCAGGCTTTTCAGTGATGTATTGTCGGGAGATCCGGCGCATAAATTATCACTTATCAGCCGGGGCAGCGCCCATCTGAAACTGGGTGAAACGGACAGCGCCATGACGGATTTTGACACACTCATCGATCTGCACCCGGATTATGCCCGGGCATATCACCTGCGCGGATTGCCACATGAGCAGCGGGGAGAAGACAAAACGGCTGTGGCCGACTTCGACCGGGCCATAGAACTGGACCCCGGATATGGAGCCGCCTATGCCAGCCGGGCGGTGGTTCACCAGAAGCTCGGCAATGATGCCCTGGCCACGGAGGATATGTCCATGCTCACCAGCCTGACCCAGGTCAATATGGAGACCTTTGCCAATGAAAACAACATCTGGCAAACCCACCACATGCGGGTGGAGGATGCCATGGAAACAGAACTGAATCGATAGTTCGTACAGAATACAACCGGATTGCACCGGGCGGAGATGCCCCCACCGCCCGGTGGGACGCCCGGTGGGACGGCCGGTGGCGGCATGTCCGCGAAGCCCGCCTCAACGACCCGATTGAGTTCGGACCATGCTTGCACATCCCCGGTTTCTCACCTCAATTACGCAAATTCTATGAAATTAAGTTCATAATTTCCCGTGAACAACCTTCTTCAGATCGTCTAATAAAATACGTAATACATTGTAAACAATACACATAATCAACAACGACCGAAAATGGAACACTCCTTGCTTTAAGGCAATCGAGAAGCGAATAACTCAATTGCAGGGGAAGCCAAATGATCAAGAGAATCGGTTTTTTTTCTACACGGCTGGCAGGCACGGATGGTGTGAGTCTGGAGGCGGCAAAGTGGGCACAGGTGCTGGAGGAGGACGGGCATAGCTGCTACTGGTTCGCCGGAGAGGTGGAACACCATAAACTGCGGAGTTACCTTGCGCCCGAAGCACATTTCAAGCATGGTCAAATCGCGTTTATCTCAGACAAAGTATTCGGCAAAACCCGCCGGAATCCCGATATCACCGAGCGCATCCATCAATTGCGCGCCACCCTGAAAAAAAAGCTTCACCACTTTATCCAGCGGTTTGATATTGAACTTCTCATCGTGGAAAATGCCATGACCATCCCCATGAACATACCCCTGGGGCTGGCTTTGGCCGAGACAATCTCGGAGACACAAGTTCCGGTCATCGCCCATCACCACGACTTTTTCTGGGAACGCAAGCGGTTCGCTGTCAATGCGGTGGGAGAATTCCTGCCGATGGCATTTCCCGCAGACCTACCGAGTATCCGCCATGTGGTCATCAACTCCTTGGCCCAACGCGATTTGGCGCATCGTCGCGGCATCGTTTCCACACTGATCCCGAACGTATTGGATTTTGATCACCCGCCCGAAGTAGACACAGGGGAAATTCAGCGGTTTCGGGAGTCAATCGGTCTGTCGCCGGACGATCTGATGGTGCTTCAACCAACCCGAATAATCGAGCGGAAAGGCATTGAACATGCCATCGAACTGGTCAGAGCCCTGGAAAACCCGCGGTGTAAACTGGTCATCTCACACGAGAACGGCGACGAGGGGATGGGTTATGGTGAATGGATTCAGTCCCGCGCCCGTGACCAAGCTGTGGATTTGCGTGTCGTCAACAAAGATATCATCAGCCCCTGGAGCCCTAAGGCAGCGTCCAATGGACATTTCTCGCTGTGGACGGCTTACGCAGCAGCCGACCTGGTCACCTTTTGCAGTCTCTATGAAGGCTTTGGCAACGGGCTGATCGAAGCGGTCTATTTCAAAAAACCGGTGGTCGTCAATCGTTATGAAACCTTTATCAACGATATAGAACCGCTGGGTTTCGATTTCGTCTCCATGGATGGTTACCTGACCAGGGACGTCGTTGAATCAGTGCGTCATATCTTTTCCGGCAATCCTCATTACACGCCGGATACCGAAAACAATTTCAACATTGCCCGCCGGCATTTCTCCTATCAGGTCCTGCGCCGGCGTCTTCGCGCGATTATGGCTGATTGCATCGATGCCCCCTTTCCGCAGTCACACTTGCACGAATCCGGGTCGATGCCGCGGCCTGTCGAAGAGATTCCGATGAAAATAGCTGTCTGACAAGCCATCCATTTTTTTCCGGGTGCTGCAGGCAGGACAGGACAAATCCTGCCTGCAGCGGCTTATTCGCCCGTGTTCCGTTTATACGGCGGTCTATGCAAAGGTTCAATTACACCGCCGATGGGCATCAGGATTTACGCTCAAACATGCATGAGGCATACATCTTTCCATCCGAAGACCCGTGACAATAATTGCAATGTTTGACACGCCATTTTTCACTTGACCGTTCATTGAGATAAGCTGAAAAATTACTATCAAATTCGCCGGAATCGGCGCGGAAGGTTTCATACTTATATTTATAGCTCATAGTGCACCTCCTGATTTATGGGTTACGCAAACAAGTTAATCGTCGGTAGTGCATATGCAAGGTTGTTTTGATCGGAATGCAGGAAATTTATTTTCATTTCCGATCCCCCATCCACACCCGTAAGGGTGCCCTTTGTGGGTACCCGCAACAGATTATATCCAAGGTATTTCGAGGTAATTACCTGCATCTTGCACGTGTTGGAGGCTTTCATATGCAAGGCATTAAGGGTGAAGCCCCACATCTTTTGGAACAAAAGTGTGGTGATCAGCCTACCGCGATCCCTTAATAACGCAGCAGATGGAAGCCTCCGGCAGGCCTTTAGGTGAAAATTAATGAGAAAATCAGATTATTATCCGTTTTACCATACGGGTAATATTGAAATCCTCTAAAATTCAATGTTAGCCCCTATAAACAATGGTTTTAATTATTTCTCATTAATTTTCATGCAAGATTCAGGTAATAACCCGGCAACCAATCATATTAACCTCGTCATGCCGGACTTGATCCGGCATCCAGGATCGATACTGGATTCCGGCGTTCGCCGGAATGACGAACGTGAGGAATTCAATCTCCGGATTAATATCCTAACATATGCTCTTATTCGGCGAAGCCGACCCAAATCCTAACGGCTCTTCTTTCGTGTGTTTCGTGTATTTCGTGTTTAAACACGGGCAACCACAAGGGTTGCCCCTACAAAACCAACCAAATATGGATCAATACCCACACCCTTGGT
The DNA here is from genome assembly GCA_013003715.1 of Desulfobacteraceae bacterium. Taxonomy (GTDB): domain Bacteria; phylum Desulfobacterota; class Desulfobacteria; order Desulfobacterales; family Desulfosarcinaceae; genus JABDIN01. The sequence continues at coordinate 45,860 of JABDIN010000096.1, forward strand.
ATTGCCGCTAGGATAAATACCCAATCACCGGAACGATCTTATATCCGTAGGGGTGCCCCTTGTGGGTACCCGCAACAGATTATATCCAAGGTATTTCGAGGTTATCAACCCGGAGACCAATCATATTAACCTCGTCCTGCCGGACCTGATCCGGCATCCAGGATCGATACTGGATTCCGGCGTTCGCCGGAATGACGAACGCGGGGCATTCAATCGCCGGTTTAATATCCGACATATGCTCTTCTTCGGCGAAGCCGACCCAATCCTTTCAGCTCTTCTTTCGTGTGTTTCGTGTATTTCGTGGTTAATAAAAACGGGCAACCACAAGGGTTGCCCCTACAATAACGACCAGATATGGATCACCCCACACACCCGTGCGGTTGTCCCCCACGATAAATCCCCAATCACCGGAACAATCTTATATCCGTAGGGGTGCCCCTTGTGGGTACCCGCAACAGATTATATCCAAGGCATTTCGAGGTTATCAACCCGGCGACCAATCATATTAACCTCGTCATGCCGGACTTGATCCGGCATCCAGAATCGATACTGGATTCCGGCGTTCGCCGGAATGACGAACGTGGGGTATTCAATCGCCGGATTAATATCCGAACATATGCTCTTATTCGGCGCAGCCGGCCAAATCCTTCCAGCTCTTTTTTCGTGTGGTTCTTGTATTTCGTGGTTAATAAAAACGGGCAACCACAAGGGTTGCCCCTACAATAACGACCAAATATGTATCAAAACAAACACCCGTGCGGTTGTTCCCCACGAAAAATCCACAATCACCGGAACAATCCCCCACCTGTAGGGGTGCCCCTTGTGGGTACCCGCAACAGATTACTCACAAGGTATTTCGTGGTTTAAAAAAATTAAAAATCAATTTTCCACGAAATATGTTGATCTCTATGATCCTTATCATAACAAGGACTTAATGGTGTCGCCGCCAGAGCAAATAAGGTTTGCGGCCCGCTATCCCCCGGCCAACATTACCGTGATATGGATTTCATCCCCGGGTTTTACCTTCTTTTTCAACTCATCCGGATAGGCGCTCTCGGAATTCAGGTAAATGTCAATCTGCTTTTTCAAACGGCCGTTTCTGTCAAAAAGGGCGCCTTTGATCCTGGGAAACAGTTCGATTAACATTT
>JABDIN010000007.1 GCA_013003715.1 Desulfobacteraceae bacterium
CCCCATCACATACCCGTCCAGGGCCGTGCGGGATATCACGTGATAGGCCGTGGACTCTCCGGTGATCATGATTCGCGGTATGCGGGCCATCTCGGGTTCTCCTTATTCTGATTCAAACCTATGAAAAGCGCGTTCATTCCCTATTACATCCGGCATCAACCTGTCAAGCAGAGTTTACCTGTCCCCGTCTTTTAAACCAAGGTGGCTCAATTTTCGCTACCGAAAATAAAATGGCTCATTTTTAAACGACCGTTGATAACAGGCGGTTGATCAATCCGGTCGGTTATAGCCGTCTTTCACGGCCTGTTCCATGGCCGACAGTTCTTCATCGGTCAGGAAGTCAAAGTGAGCGGATCTCTTCCTTGCGGAAAGGCTGCCGTTATTCTGCAGGCACAGCTGGATGAACAGGTCGATCAGGCGGTCAGGCATATCAATGATGTCCTGTATCGACTTCTTGGTATTGTCGTAGTTGGATAGAAAGCTGAGCTCTTCCACAAGCTCTTCTTCGATCGTTTTGGTTACAAACTCGTACAAGGCTTCTGACTGAGCTGTCATATCCATATATTGATACCAGCATGCGGTATCGTTCTCGACGGTCATTTGTCCCATTTCATCCAGTCTATAATCAATGAGTTGAGCCAATGGCCGAGAGAACGCTTCCAGCGATGCATCATAGTCCGCCGGATTTTTGAGCATGACAGCTGAAACCGGGAACATCAGCCCGCATGGCACCAGTTCCTGCAACGACAGGATGTTGTGTATCAGAAACCGATGGATTCGTCCGTTCCCATCCTCAAACGGATGCAGGAACACAAAGCCATAGGCGATGGTCGCTGCATGAATGACCGGGGATACATTTCCCGCTTTCATCCGCTTATGGGAGTCGATCAATCCCTCCATCAGACTTTGCAGGTCATCGGGTTTTGGACAAATGAAATGTATGATCTCTTTCTGATAGGCAACCGTCTGGCCGACATAATTCTGACTCACCCGATAGTCGCTGTCTTTGAAACGCGGATCGACGATGCGGTTCTGAAGCTCTATCAGCCTTTCTTTTTCACAGAAGTCTTCCTTTTCAGCAAGCTGCAGCGATGTGATAAACTTTTCAGTTCTGGAGGCGTTGGGCTTGATGTGCTCAATTTCAAAAGATGACTTTGTTTCCTTGTTGTAAAGGTAGCTCAGAGCCCGGCGAAGCAGTTCCGGAGGATATGCGGTGACGATATCCTCACACCTTTTACGCAGGTCGCATGAATCCAGTTTGGCAAGCTTTTCGGTTCGTCTTATGACCGGACAAAACGATTTGGGACCAAGGAGGTTGTTTACAATGCGGTGACGTGAAGATTTCTCTCCGTTCAGAACGGTGTAATAATCCTTGGCTTCCAATGCATCGACATAGTTCCCGGAAGTCAGGTCGTCGACAGGCAGGTACTTTCCGGTCAGGAACTCATAGAAAAACCAGATTCTCCGAGTATACTTTCCGGTAGGTTTGGATTTGATGTACTCGGTGAGCTCATCCTGAGAAGCTTTTTCGAAGATGCGAGTCAGCAAGTCCAGGTTGACCCCATCATATTTCAGCGCGAATTCAAGATGATCACCGACCTTTTCCCCAGGCCAATATTGGGTCCTGAAAACTTCTTCAACAAACCCGTCCTGAATTTTTGAATAGTGAGTGCCAGTAGTGGAAACCGACGAGCTGTGCCAGTTAGGCATACCTGCGAGTGCAAATTTTTCCAGCAAGTATGCGTAACCTGCCGGTCGAAAGTCAAAAACGTTTATTTCCATGGGCAAACCTCACAAAATCATTATTTCTCTGCAAATATAGTTATAATAGCAAAGTATGTCAACAAAAATAAATATAGAAAGCCTGTAATCTGCAAAAACAATTACTGCGTCAAGTGGTGCGGTTGGAATTTGGGGATTCCCTGCAAAAATCATTATCTCGCTGCAAAAACGATTAGAAACAGACATGTGACTGAAAAAATCATTACAGAGGCCGCCGGTGTAGAAAGACCTTTATACAGCGCAAGTCACTGTTATTTTAGGTGTTATGCGGCAAGCGTAGAAAGTGTAGAAAGGTTTCAGAGGTTACTCCCCCTTACTGTTCATTTTTTCAAATCATGGGAAGAATCGAAAAGACAACCATTTGGCCAGAGGCGCGTTGATTGCCGCAGCCATGGAAAAACAAACCAGCGTCAATGCCGAGCATGTACGTATTGCCGCATCAGAAATTTTTTAAAGGAGGAGGAAAACGACTCTTCTTTTCACTTTTATTTGATAATTGTGTTCCTTTTATTGTGACTTTCAACAATGGTTGTCTATCGCCTGATACAGCAAATGGATGTCTGGTCAAAAGATCTGAATCTTTTTGATACACAAGGAAAGATCCGAAAAATGTGATAGAATCTAAACATGTGTTCAGCAACATTTTACAGCCTGTAGACGCACAGTTGGGGTTGCTCAGGAGAGGTGTTCTTTTTTCTTGACAATACTTATCATGGATGTCCCCAAATTTTATTTTTACGCTGTTTTTTACCCTGAATTCTGGACACCGTTGTTCACCTATCGTTCTTCATCTACTATAGCATATCTGAGTAAATATTGGAAGTTACTTCTCAGGAATCATTAATTAAGGATGTCCCCCATTGGTCTCCTCGATTTTTTATGTACTCTTAAAAGCTCGCCGGTCCCTCCTGAAACGCATCCAATAAAGGCAGAATGCAACCCCTTATTAATTACAATGAGAAGTATATATAAAAAATCAGATGATATTGATTCTATCCCTATCTCCATAAAAACAGCGGTAATAAAGGATCCCAATAATCCAACAATTCCTCCAAGAATAATGCCAGAGCCACTTCCAATAAAACCAGCAAGAAAACTGGGAAGGACCCAGATAAACAAACTCAGCCAATATGAAACAAATTGACAAGTTACACCATCATAATCTTGATTAATGAAAGTTAGAGAACTTAAACTAAAATACTCATTAAAAAAAATAAAGAATTAAATACAGTAATGACCTGCATACAATTGATTTCCAATTTTCTATCATTGACGGCTCCCATTATACGTCTTCCCTAATAATAGCAATCATTGTAAAGTGGATACCCATTTTGTACATTCAATTTTTGCTACTATTGTAGTTGCAGTCCATATTTTTACATCGGCTATTTCTTGATCGAACTCCCTTCTGCCTTTTTGATATGTATCTCCAGCCACTTCATATGATCTTCCCCAGGGAGTAACCCCGCAATCATTTACACAAATACCTCCTTCAATTCTTATTTTTCTTATTTGTAAGTATCTTGGTAATCACGATATTTTGAAGCGGAACAATGTGCAATTCCGTGCTTACTTAGAACTGTGTTGGGACCAACCGGAGACATTCTACGTATCGGATTCACTGGAATAGATATCTCTGGAGAGTACATACCTAAACTCCATTCGCTCTCAAAAATCAATTGGGAATCAATTAAAGTGGAAAACCATGGAATATCAAATGAAAAGGTTTTCCAACACTTTAAACCGTTCATGTCAAACATAGTGGTAGGATTATTTCTAGCATATAAATAAATATTTATGCCACCGATGAACCCAATCGGATCAACTCTCAAATACCTCCCTACGCCCGGATCATGATACCTTTGGTAATTATAATGCAACCCGGTTTCCTCATCAAAATACTGTCCCGCAAACCTCAAATTACTCACTACTGTCGATGAGGGATCAACCGTAGCTTTGCCAAAGGCAGTATAAACCGCGCTCCAGACAACCGATCCATTCACAGCGGTAATCTTCTGGGGCGTTCCCAGATGGTCGTTGTGATAGAAGTAATATTCACCGCCAACCTTCATGAACAGGGGATCGGTGGTCCAGGTGGAGCCGGGCTTGTAGCCGTAGGTCTTGATCTCCGTTCCCGCGGCGTCATATTCGCCTATCAAGCCCTCATCGGCGTAATGAAAATGGGTCTTTAATCCCCCCATTTCCTTCCACAGCCTGCGGCCGAAGGGTTCGTAGTATTACTCGGCAATGACGATTCCGGTACCGTCCTCCACCCGCTCCAGGCGATCTTCCAGATTGTAAAAGAACCGTTGCACCACCACGCCGCCAACGGCCTTTTCGGTGGTATTTCCATTTACGTCATAATTGTAAGTGACATCCCCGTGGGATTGCAACTCATTATTGGTGTTGTACAGCCAATCCCCGCTCACATCCGCCGATGTCTTCCGGTTGCCCACGGCGTCATAGGTATAGTCCTCGTTGTTTCCCGCCACGGCCGGATTGGCCACATCGATGGGCCGGTACAAGTCATCATAATCATACCCGTAAATACCGTGTTCGGTGATCTTCTGGGTGATATTGTCCATGGCATCGTAGGTGTAGGCATAATTCATCACCGAATTGCCCGCCGGGTTTTTGCCGGTGATGCCGGTGACGCGCTGGAGTGGGTCATACTGATACTCCCGCCGCGGGCAGCAGAAGATTGTCAGGCCGTCACGGGTGCAGACGCCATCGGTGATGTACACCGCATTGGCCGTTTTTCCCATTAGGTTTCCGTCCTCGGCATATTAGAAGACCGTTGCACGGAACTCGCTATTACTCAAGATGTCGGGGTTTGTGTTTTAGGCAGCTGAACTCAGGGTTATTTGCATTGATAAGGCCAGACGCGTTTTGTATTGGCCGGCACTCTTGTTCCATCGGGCATCAGATACGGTACGAGTACGTATTTCTCTTTTCCGGGTAACTTCAACATTGATGGTGAATCGTACGGTGGTTTCAGACGATAAAAGGCATTTGGGTCCATGAAATATCCGTTCTTCGGTGTTACAACGATGCCGTCGTTGGACCACTCCGGAGAATTACTGTATAGAATTGCAAAGTGCAAGGCATCACGGCGAGTCCTTTTCCCCATTGCACCGGTATTGGCTGTTTTTCCAATTTTATCTCCCATTTTGACCCTTGTCCCTATGGCCAGCGGTGACATTTCCAGGAGATGGGTGTATTGAGAATATGTCCAGAATGACAGACCTGTCTCGTCCGGCGTGTGGCGAAGCATGACTTCAATACCTTTTCTATTTCCCCTGTTCTCAAATTTGCCAACCACCACACCATCAGCAACGGCCACTATCGGTGTTCCTCTGGGCTGGGGAATGTCAATGCCTTTGTGCAATGCTTTCCGTGACCGCTTGTGAGAATAATCAATGGCCCACTTTTCACTATCAATTTCAGGGCAATCCGCTTTATCAACGAATACAGGCACAAGGCCGGTTTCAATGACACCTCTGGCCTTTTGGATAGCGACATTTTCAGCGCCACCGCCACCTTTGTATTTGCCGACCAACTTGCGAATTTCATCATTAATCTGATCGGGTGGAACAAATCCATCCACGGCGTCACAGGCTTTGCATGGGGAGACCTGCGGACTGTCCGAAAATCCTGCGGCCGGAAACAGCATGGAGATGGCTACCCCCATACAAAAATATGTTTTCAGATTTTTCATTTTCTTTTTTTCTAAACCTTTCTTTATTTTTTTACCACAGAAAGCACATGTCATTGTCTCTATCCTGTGGTATGAAACATAAAAGTAATGCCCCTACCCCCCATTTACAAGCAGATAGGACCGATGGTCATGGACAGCACATTCGAAAAACGGCTCAAGCGCCGGATGATCGGGCAGGAAAAGACTTTTTTCGTGGCGGTGAGTCCGGGTTTCGAGTCCGTATGCGAACAGGAACTCGGTGCCTCGCCCCTAGGGATTAAGGGCGGTCGGATTCAGAAAGGCGGGGTGAAGTTCAAGGGCCGGTTGACGGACTGTTATTCGGCCAATCTGCACCTGAGGACTGCAACCCGCATCCTCATGCGCATCGACGATTTTGCCTGCACCAATTTCCGGCAGTTGACGAAAAAAATCGGGCGTACGGATTGGGAGTTGTATCTGTACAAAAACACATCCGTCGATGTCCGGGTGACCACCAGAAATTCGCGCTTATACCACTCAGCGGCCATTGGGGAAAGGATCCGGGATACCATCGGCGTTCACCTGGATAAAAACGGGATCGATGCCCCGACGGTGGTCCGCCAAACCCTTCACGTGCGGCTGAACGGGGATCGGTTGACGATATCCATCGACAGCAGCGGCGACCCGCTGTTCAAACGCGGCCTGAAGGTTCATGCTGCGCTGGCGCCGATTCGTGAGTCCCACGCCGCATTTGGGCTGATCAAGGGCGGTTTCAACGGCGAAGCACCGCTGATCGACCCCATGTCCGGATCGGGCAGCTTCAGCCTTGAGGCGGCCATGATGGCCAAATTGATTCCTACCGGGTATTTCCGGCAATTTGCATTCATGGTATGGCCGGCCTTCAAACCCCACCATTGGGAATACATTAAGAAAAAAGCCAGGGAACGGATAAAAGACCATGCGGCTCCCCTGATATTTGCATCGGAAGCGGACAGCGTAGCCTGTGAACGCCTGGCATCCTCTTTCCGGCAGAATAATTTGACGGATGTGGCCACTGTCCGATGTGTGGATTTTTTCGATTTGCGGCCGTCCGAATTCACCGCCCGCAAAGGCATGGTGGCGCTTAACCCGCCATATGGCCACCGGATTGGCGATCAGGAGCAAAGCCGGTCGATGCATATCCGTCTGATCCAAAAGTTGATAATGGATTACCAGGGGTGGAACCTGGTATTGTTCACGCCAGTCAAATTCAGGGCCAATGACATCCCGTTCAAGGTGCGATCCTTTCCCATATTCCATGGTGGTTTGCAGATATTCCTATACACCGGGTGCATCCGATGAATGTCGGCACGGTTCGGCTTTGGTATGGACTATTCGTCAAATAAGCATTAGTAATACGCTTGTTAAAAATCATTTTAATCATCACCAGTATCGGTGTGTAACGGAGGCGATATGGAACCAAAAGAATTCGAATCGATTATATCGGCAGCGATCAATAACGAAATAGACGCCCACAAATTCTACCTGGCGGCAGCTGAAACGGTCGCCGATCCGCATTTGAAAAAGATGTTTCATGACTTTGCCGAGGAAGAAAAAGGCCATCAGCGAATTCTGGAGAATGTGAAATCAAATAAAAAGGCCAACGTTCATTTTGCATCACTTCCGGATTACAAGGTATCGGATACAATGGAGACGCCCCCGCTGACGATGGACATGAAACCGGCCGATGCCATTGCGCTGGCAATGAAAAATGAAGAAGCTGCAATGCAGCAATATACGCAACTGGCCGACGCCTGCACCGATGCGGACAAAAAGAAAATTTTCCTGGAGCTGGCAGCCATGGAACGACAGCATAAATTTAAAATGGAAAAAGCGTTTGTGGATATCGGATACCCTGAAGTGTGGTAATTCATGTATGAAATGGATTTCGGTTTTTCACACCTGTTGAAAATCGATCTAATGCGTCAAGCACACACCCAGCCGGCAACTATACATCATTGCAGAACATCGCGGATCATTTAAGATTCAACTCATTGCGCCGATATTATTCTGAGAAGCCTAAATTTCTGTCCACAGGTTCATCGCGCCGACGGGATTATCATGAACACCGCCGTTCACAGGTGACCCGGGTAACGGGCCGAATGTATTGCCGTGGTCCCCGAATCCGGGTGATGGCACTCAGGGTCCGTGGCCAATTGCGCCTGCGGACAGTAAAGCCGACGGGGGGCATGGCTTTTGAGGGGCATTCCAAGATAAAAAGTACGAAATAGAGGCATTCATTGAGTTTAAAAGAACCAACCGGCATATCAGTTCCACCCACTGCCCCTGAAAAACCCAAAAAGGGGAAGTTCCATAAGCCGGCCCCGGATGCCGAGGATTCCCCACAGGCCTACCACAGCCCAACGGCGCAAGAAATAAAAACGCTTCTGGAATTCATCAACAGCAAAGCAAAACAGCCCGATGACCATTTCAGGGATAACGTGGACCCTCAAAGTCCGCTGCTCCCGGTTATTGATGCCGTATCCGCAATCAAGGAAGAGTTTCAATCCATATACCGGAAACAAAAAAACACCGAAAAAATAAACCGGATTCTGTATAAAATTTCCACAGCGGTCAATACGACGTTCAACCTGGATGAACTCTATCGCTCCATTCATGCCACCCTGAGCGAAATTATCGATGTCACCCATTTTTTCATAGCCCTGTATGACAAAGAGAGAGATGCCATCGTATTTCCGTTCAATACGGATGAGGTGGATGTGGATTGGACCGAAATCAGCGACGCCAGCAATTCCACCTGCCTGACCGGAGAGGTCATTCAAACCGGCAAGCCGTTGTTTATAAAAAAAGAGGAGATGGAGGCTCGCGCAAAAAGACTGAATTCCGAAATTGTCGGTGTACCGTCCCATGTGTGGCTGGGGGTACCGCTGCACATAAAAGGTGAAGTCATCGGCGCCATGGTGGTGCAAAGCTACACCGATCAGGAACAATACGCACCAAAAGATGTTGAATTGCTGCATTCGGTTTCCGATCAGGTGGCCATTGCCATCGAACGAAAGTTGACAACCGATTCATTGCGCGAAACCGAAGCCAGATACAGGCACTTGGCTGAAAACCTCGATGACATCATTTTTTTCACGGACAGCAACTCCGCTTTTACGTATATCAGCCCGGCGATAAAACCCATGCTGGGTTACGACCCGGAGGAGCTGACGGGTCCGAAGGTCCGTTATGAGGGGCCCGAGGATGGCGGGAATCGAGACCGGTGGTTCCGCCATTGTGAAGAAAAGCGAAAAGATCAAGGCACATGCTATCAGGATTTGATTCATCCGGACGACCGGGCAGGGGTTCTCGCTGCCGTGACGCAAGCGATTCAAACCCTCACGCCATATCGCCTGGAATATCGGTTCAGAAAGAAAAACGGGAAATACCATCGTGTTTCCGAAAAAGGATATGTGTTCAGTACGGAAGATGGCGGCAAACGGATCGAAGGGGTGATCAACGATATCCAGGACCATCATCATACCAAAGAGATCAACCAGACATTATTCGACATCTCCAATGCGGTCAACACCACGAAAAGTCTGGATGAACTTTATCGATCCATACATAAATCCCTGTCCCGGGTGATGGATGTGACCAACTTTTTCATTGCTCTGTATGATGCGGAAACCAATACCGGTTTTTTCCCTTACTACGAAGACCAGTACGATGATTACACCAATTACACACAGAATTTCGATAGTGAGAAATCCCTGACCGGCCTGCTCATCCGATCCCGGCGGCCGACCTTTTTCCGTAAGCCGGAGTTGATTCGGCTGAGCGGTGAAGGACGGGTTCGGGGTACCGTACCCCTGACCTGGGTCGGTGTACCGCTGCTGGTGGATGAAGAGGTGATCGGCAGCATGGTGGTGCAAAGCTATTCGGACCCGAATCTCTATGATAACCGGGATGTGGATATCTTAAGTGCGGTGTCCGAGCAGGTGGCCATTGCCATCGATCGCAAACGTTCCGAAGAGGCATTGATTAAAAGCGAACGCCAGGTCAAGATGCTGTCCCAACAGACCGAACAATTCAGCCTGGCGGCCGCTTCGGTCATTACCATGGAGGATGATCGGTTGATCTATGGCAGAATAGCGAAAGCGATAGCCGAGTATTCCGATTTTAAACGGGTCATGATCTCATATTTCACGGACACGCCACCTTTCCGAAAAATTATCAGCCACCAGAATTATCATTCCGAAGAGGTAAAATCCATCGGCGCCCAGGTTCTGCCCCCCGATTATTATAAAAAATTGTTTAAAAAATCCCACCCTCTCGGCCAGTATTCATATTATCTGCCCAAAACCATTGAGAAGTGCAAAAAGAGATCGTCGGCGCCACTAGAATTTGAGTCCCGGGTCGAAGATGACAATGTATGGGATGCCGGGGACAATCTTCATGTGGGATTGAAGGACAACACCGGTGAACTGATTGGGTTGATATCCGTTGACACCTCGAAATCCGGGAGCAAACCCTCCGACGAAACGGTCAAACCCCTCGAAATTTTTGCGAGCCTGGTCACCCAGATTATCATTCATAAACGGGCTCAGGAAGAGCTTGCCCGGACAAAAAAATACGTGGAATCCGCCAACCAGGAGCTGGTGGCGGTTAACGATCGGCTGGGGATCGCCATCAAGCGCGCTTCCGAAATGACCCGCAAGGCGGAAGCGGCGACACGGGCAAAAAGCGAATTCCTGGCGAATATGAGCCATGAAATCCGGACCCCGATCAATGCGGTCATCGGTTTCACCGAATTGCTGCTCAATACCGAGACAACTGAAAAACAACAGGATTATTTGAAAACACTCCAGGTATCCGGCCAATCCCTACTGGGGATCATCAACGATATACTGGATTTTTCAAAAATCGAAGCCGGAAAGCTGGAGCTGGAAAAAACCGAGATCATGATCGCCGATTTCATGCACACCATCGGGAATATGTTTTTCAATGCGGCCGCCGAAAAAAACATCAGGATTTCCATGGATCTGGACACCGGTTTGCCGGAATGGGTCTTGGGAGACCCATTACGTCTGAGACAAGTACTGGTGAATCTGATCAACAATGCCATCAAGTTCACCGAAGATGGTGTCGTGGATATCAGCTGCTCGCTGATCGAAAGGGTCGACAGCTCGGTTAAACTCGAATTCAAGGTTTCAGACACCGGTATCGGTATTACCCAGGAACAGCAAACCATGCTTTTTGATCCGTTTGCCCAGGCGGACGGATCAACCACCCGCAAATACGGTGGTACCGGCTTGGGATTGACCATAAGCAAACGTCTCGTGGAAATGATGGACGGTGTTATACGTCTCGACAGCAAACCCGGGGAAGGCAGTTCCTTCAGCTTTTACGCACGCTTTGAAGAAATCAGCGCTCCCGTGAATCTAAGGGCCGGGGATTTGCCCGATGGCGAAACGATGGCAAACACCTGCGTTGATACATTGGAGACGGACATATTTGCCGGCCGGCGGGTGCTCCTGGTGGAAGACAACCCCATCAATCAACGGGTGGCCTTTGAAATGCTCACCGCATTGAACATCCACATAAAACCGGTATCCAACGGCGCGGAAGCGCTGAAGGCCATAGAAAATGGTGTTTTTGACATCATCCTCATGGACATCCAAATGCCGGAGATGGACGGTTACGAAGCCACGCGCTTGCTCCAAAAAATATTCCGGGATGATCGCGGGCACCGGCCCATACCCATCATTGCCATGACGGCCCATGCCATGAAAGGTGATAGGGAAAAATGCCTGGCCACAGGCATGGATGATTATATGACCAAGCCCATCAGCATGAAAATTCTTCATACCGCCTTGAAGCATTGGCTGACCGTGTCCGAAAACATCGATCGCCGGCAGCAACGGTCCACAAGCGAGCGGACCGTTTACAAAGATACGACGTCGAATGGCTCGTCTGACAAATGTCCGGCAGTCCATGGCGAGATACCTGGTGTGGAAATGGACTCCGCAATAAGGCGGTTTTCAGGTAATACGGACCTTTTGCTCGAATTGCTGGCCGAATTTGTCCGGGACTACGGAAATACACCCGAATCCATCCGGCATGAAATCAACTGCAATAATACCGAAACGGCCATACGGCTCGCGCATTCACTGAAAGGCGTAGCCGGCAATCTGTCGGCGACCGCAATTTACACCATGGCCTTTAATTTGGAAACGGCCATCAAAAAAGAGACGCCCGAAAACATAGACGTCGCCATTGAAGAATTGCACGAGGAGATGGACCGACTGGTGCATTTCATGAACACCCATAAGGACATCGCCAATGAGTAATAGCAACGAGAAGAAGAGTATCCTGATTGTGGATGATGTACCCGCGAATATACGTATTCTGGGAGAGTCGTTGAAAATGTTGTACAAGGTACGCTTGGCCACCAATAGCGGCAAGGCGTTGGAAATTGCCGGTTCCATGAATCCGCCAGATCTTATTTTATTGGATATTGTTATGCCGGGGATGGATGGCTATGAAATCTGCCGGCGCCTCAAATCAAGCAAACAGACGAAGAATATTCCCGTCATTTTCATCACGGCGATGGACCAGGAGGCGGACGAAACCCGTGGACTAAAAACCGGTGCAGTGGATTACATTACCAAGCCCTTCAGTCTACCCATCGTTAACGCGAGAATTAAAACCCATCTGGAGCTGAAACAACACCGTGATATTCTGGAAAACCTTTCCAAAATCGACGGATTGACCGGCATCCACAACCGGAGGCGCTTTGACGAGGCTTTGGAGATGGAATGGCACCGCGCCGCGCGAATCGGGAGTTGTCTGTCGCTGGTGATGATGGATATTGACAAGTTCAAAAACTATAACGATACTTATGGTCATACCACCGGGGATGATTGTTTGAAGCAGGTGGCCAATACCTTATTAGAAGCAGTGCACCGCCCCACGGATCTTGTGGCCCGCTATGGCGGAGAGGAATTCTCCTGCCTGCTGCCGCATACGGATATAGCCGGTGCCAATGCCATTGCACTAAAAATGGTAGGGGCAGTGGAAGCTTTGAATATCCCCCACGAGATGTCGACGGTATCGGACAGGGTGACGATAAGTGCCGGAACATCAGTTATAATACCCAACCGGCGAACAGCACCAACCCAACTTATCAACCAAGCGGATCAATGCTTGTACCAGGCGAAAAAGGAAGGGCGCAATCGGGTCATATCAAGTGAATTGGTGAATCCTGCATAAGAAAAGGCTGTAGATTTTACCCGATGATGTAATCGACGGTCCACACCCCGTCCGCTCCAAACCGCCGCTCCCCCAAATTGCTCACCGGCATCCGCAATCCGCTAAAGCCCATATACATCGACTTGAGGAAAAGATGGAAGACCCCGCCAATACTTGCTTGGCTGAGGATGCCGTTCAATGAGACAACACCCGGAACACGACAACATGGCTTTTCAACTGGCAACATACATCCGTTCCCGTGCCGACGCGTATCTCAACGATTTCAGACGAATGACGCAACAAGCCGAAAAAATATTTGTGGACCGGAATTGGCCGCGCATGCAGGCGCTCACCCGGGAACGGATCGACCTCTACAAGAACCTTGTCCAAGGGGCTGAAATAGAGATCCGTAACACATATCCGGAACGGATTCATCTGGTTGCCACTTGGGAGAGCGCCAAGGGCATATACGGCGACTTGATCCGGGACAGAGACGACGGGCAAATCGCGGCAACGGTTTTCAACTCCTTATCGCGCCGGATTTTATCCACCATCGGACATAACCCAGCCGCTGAATTCAGCACCGAAACAAGCGCCGACAACATCCCGGAGATTCCTCCGGACCAGTGCTTCCATTATCGCGTGGACCGGATATCAGCGGATGCGATAAAAGGATTGCTATCAAAATATGCTTTTCTGCCCCCAGATTACAGGCCGGATCGTGATTCGCGATCCATCACCGATTGTATATCCAGACACCTTACCACCGAAAATCAAAAGCTTTCGGGAGCAACAATGGAGATGTTGAAATCGCCTTTCTACAGAGGCCGCGGCGCTTATCTGGTCGGGCGAATCCAAACCTGTGATCGGATGTTTCCCCTGGTCATTGCATTTGAAAACACGGCGGCCGGCCTGACGGCGGATGCCGTGCTGTTAACAGAAAAAGCCGTCAGTATTTTGTTTTCTTTTACGCGAAGCTATTTTTTTGTGGATGCCTTCCCCTGCACGCATGTCATCCGATTTTTGATGGCACTTTTACCCCAAAAACGTCTTGCCGAATTGTATATCGCCATCGGTTTCAACAAGCATGGAAAGACGGAACTATTTCGTGATTTGACCGCACAACTATCCTCGTGCAGCGGCGATGAATTCGATATCTCGGCCGGCAAGAAAGGACTGGTGATGATAGCCTTCAACATGCCCCGCGACGACATGGTTTTCAAGGTAATCCGGGACCGTTTCGGCCATCCGAAAACCACCACGCGACAGCAGGTAATGGACAAATATAATTATGTTTTCAGGCATGACCGGGCAGGACGGCTTCTGGATGCACAGGTATTTGAGCACCTGAAAATCGACCGGTGCCATTTCAGCGGGAATCTCTTAGGCGAACTCATCCAGGAAACACAAAAATCCGTAAAAATAATGGCAGACTCTATTATTCTCGACACCTGCTACGTTGAACGGCGGGTGACCCCCCTGGATCTCTATCTCAGAGAGGGAAGCCCCGCTCAGAACCGGGCAGCCGTCATCGATCTCGGCAATGCCATCAAGGATCTGGCGGCAAGTAACATATTTCCCGGTGATATGCTCATTAAAAACTTCGGGGTTACCCGGCACGGCCGTATCGTATTCTATGATTATGACGAATTATGCCCCTTAACGGATTGCCGCTTTCGACAAATACCCCAGCCGAGAAACGAAATGGAAGCCTTGTCCGATCAACCATGGTATCATGTGGGGGAAAACGATGTTTTCCCCGAAGAGTTCAAGCTCTTTCTGGGGTTACCGGGCCACCTGCGGCATATTTTCACGACAACCCATGCGGATTTGTTTCAGGTGGCGTTCTGGCAGGTCACACAACAGCACATTCGAAGCGGCACCTGGATACCGATATACCCATATGAATCGGAACTGCGCCTGTATTCATGAATGTTCGATGGTTCATCCGGAAACGGTGCAGGTTTTCAATCAGTATCTCCAATTCACCCCGAAGCGGTGTAACGGTCTCCGTGATCGAACCGAATCCCCCCCCCATTGGCCGGGTATACTTGTAATCTGTCCGTTGGTTGTTACATTAAATTCATTATTAATCCGGCAACTAAATAGGTAAAGTGACGTATCGCTGATTCGCGCAATGAGTTTCCGGCGGAACTTACTGGGGACAAGCCTTCTTGCAGCCACCGCCTCCCATAAATCAGACATACGAGTTTTGCATATTTATCCGCCGGAGCATTAAAATCAACCTTTCAACAAAATCGGGAAAGGAGAAGATTATATGAGCGAAGACATCCGAATCGGGGGCTTGTCCATCAAGGCCCCGGTGACTGAAGCATATGACAGGATACTCACCGATGAAGCCCTGCAATTTGTCGGCGCCCTGGCCAGGAAGTTCGAACCGGCACGTCAGCGTCTGCTGAAACGGCGGGAGGAAGTTCAACAGAAGATTGACAGAGGTGCCTTGCCCGATTTTCCGGAAGAAACACGGCATATCAGGGAAGCGCAATGGCAAATAGGCGCCATCCCGGTGGATCTACAGGACCGGCGAGTGGAAATTACCGGTCCGGTGGACCGAAAAATGATCATCAATGCCTTGAATTCCGGGGCATCGACGTTTATGGCGGATTTTGAAGATTCCCACGCGCCCACATGGACCGGCACCATGAACGGACAACTGAATTTGTCGGATGCCGTCAACGGAACCATAGACTTCACCAGCCCTGACGGCAGCAAACAGTATCGACTGAAGGACAATCCGGCCACCCTCATTGTCAGGCCCCGGGGATGGCATTTGACGGATAAACACATCGAAGTTGACGGTTTGCCCATATCCGGAAGTATTCTCGATTTCGGGCTTTATTTCTTTCATAATGCCCAAATACTCATCAACATGGGTACCGGTCCCTATTTCTACCTGCCGAAGCTTGAGAATCATCTGGAAGCCCGTTTGTGGAATGATGTCTTCCTCGCCGCACAGGAACTATTGAACATCCCCAAGGGAACGATCAAGGCGACCGTACTCATCGAGACCATCCTGGCGGCGTTCGAGACCGAGGAAATCCTCTATGAGCTGAAGGATCATATCGTCGGGCTCAATTGCGGAAGATGGGATTATATTTTCAGTTTCATAAAGAAATTTAAAAATGTGCCGGGCTACCTGTTTCCGGATCGGGCTCAAATCACCATGACAAGTCATTGTATGCATGCCTATTCACTTCTGGTCATTCAAACCTGCCATAAAAGAGGTGCCATGGCCATCGGTGGCATGGCGGCACAAATACCCATAAAGACGGACCCGGCAGAAAACCGGGCGGCATTTGAAAAGGTGAAAACGGATAAGACCCGCGAAGCCGAGGACGGCCACGACGGCACCTGGGTGGCCCACCCCGGTCTGGTGTCATTGGCCAGGGACGAGTTCGATCGTGTGATGCCCACTCCCAATCAGATCCACAAACAACGTGCCGATGTCCATGTAAGCGCCGCCGACCTGCTGAGACTTCCCGAAGGCACAATTACTGAAGCAGGATTACGAACGAATATCAGCGTAGGTGTCCAGTATATGACCCACTGGCTCAACGGCAACGGTTGCGTCCCTTTGTATAATCTGATGGAAGACGCGGCAACCGCCGAAATATCCAGGACCCAGGTCTGGCAATGGGTGCATCACCAACACGGACAGCTATCCGACGGGCGAAAGGTTACCCTGGAACTGGTTCGCACCATTATGGCGGAGGAGTTGGACAACATCAGAGAATCCGTGGGCGATGATCAATATGAGAAATACAATTATCCGCTGGCGGCTCGATTATTTGAAGAGATCGTCGCCGCCGATGCACTTTCGGAATTCCTAACACTGCGTGTCTATGAGTACCTGTGAGCAGCACATAAATCAGCACCTTAATAATTTTTGGAGGGGTTAATTATGAAAACTATTGAAGAGAGCGCCCGGGACTTATGCGAAAGACTATCGTGTCATGAGATTCAAACGGATGATGTGGCGGGATTGTCACAAGAGTGGGCGACGGATCCTCGCTGGGCCGGAATCGTTCGGCCTTACACCCCCGACGATGTGCTAAAGCTGAGGGGGACATTAAAAATCGATTACTCCTTTGCCAAAGCCGGTGCGCAAAGGCTCTGGCACCTGTTGTTGAATGAATCCTATATTGCAGCCCTGGGTGCCTTGACAGGGAATCAGGCGGTTCAGCAGGTCGAAGCCGGTCTAAAGGCCATCTACCTCAGCGGCTGGCAAGTGGCAGCGGATGCCAATCTCGCCGGTGAAATGTATCCGGACCAAAGCCTGTATCCGGCCAATAGTGTGCCGGAGGTGGTTCGTCGAATCAACAATGCCCTTCGCCGGGCGGATCAGATCCAGGTGTTGGATGGACGGAAAAATGGCCCCTACTGGTATGCCCCGATCATTGCTGATGCGGAAGCCGGATTCGGCGGCCCCCTCAATGCCTACGAACTCATGAAATCCATGATCGAAGCCGGTGCAGCCGGTGTGCATTTTGAAGATCAATTGGCATCTGCGAAAAAATGCGGGCATATGGGCGGTAAAGTACTGGTACCGACACAGGAATTCATCACCAAACTCATCGCCGCCCGGTTGGCCGCCGATGTATGCGGTGTCCCCACAATCCTGGTCGCTCGCACAGATGCGGAGGCTGCGCGCCTGTTGACCAGTGATATTGATGACCGGGACAAGCCGTATATCAACAGCTCCCAGCGTTCTTCGGAAGGTTTTTATTATGTGGACAGCGGCATTGACCTGGCCATCGCCCGGGGACGTGCCTATGCGCCGTATGCCGATATGGTGTGGTGTGAAACCTCTCACCCGGATCTGAAGGAGGCGAAAAAATTCGCCGAAGGCATCAAAACGGATTATCCAGATAAATTATTGTGTTACAATTGTTCTCCGTCGTTCAATTGGAAGGGGAATTTGGATGATGCCACCATTGCCAAATTTCAGCGCGAGTTGGGGGCGATGGGCTATAAGTTCCAGTTCGTCACCCTGGCCGGTTTCCATGCCCTGAACCTGGGCATGTTCGATCTGGCTCACAGTTATAAGAAAGAAGGGATGCTGGCATACTCCAAATTTCAGCAGGCGGAATTCGTCCATGGCAAGGAAGACGGCTACATGGCGGTTACACATCAGAAATTCGTGGGCACGGGATATTTTGACCGCGTCATGAACTGCATTACCCAAGGCGAGTCGTCGGTGGAAGCGTTGGCGGAGTCCACAGAGACCGCACAATTTTGAAAACGCGCCATTTAATCCAAGAGTTGATTAATATCGTGAAATATGGATAGGCTGAGAATCACGGCTTCCCGGAATATGAACCGGTAATGCCATTTATTGATGGGTACAAATTAACGACTATTGGAAATGAGGTATCATGACCCAAAAAGCATTCCAGGACTATTACAAAGACCACTCCAGCCATTGCTATGGATGCGGCCGGCTGAATGAACATGGTCACCGGATCAAAAGCTATTGGGATGGTGACGAAACCATCTGCCGCTTTTTACCCAAGGCGTTCCATACGGCAATGCCGGGATTTGTATACGGCGGTCTCATCGCTTCGGTGATCGATTGTCACGGGACCGCCTCAGCCGCGGCGGCGGCCTATCGCCAGCAGGAACGCGGTATGGACACCGATCCCGAGCTGCGGTTTGTCACGGCTTCCATAAAAGTGGATTATCTCCGCCCGACGCCCATCGACAAACCCATGGAATTACGCGGGACCATTAAGGAGATCAAGGGGCGCAAGGTCATCATCGCCATTTCCCTGTCTTCAGACGGTGAGGTGTGTGCAAAAGGTAAAGTCATCGCGGTTCAGATACCGGAAAACATGATCAGCTAAAATGGGTATCCCGGGGCTCCAATAATTCCGCGCCAATATTTGTGTTCTGCCGGTCGTACGATAAATATACGGCCTTGTCTGGCCTGCGTATATTCCATATCGACACACCTCCCTCTGATTTTAATTTCCTGTGAACTGCATCAATTTGCCGGAATTCATTTACCGGTTTCGTTATCATCCGGCAAGGAATTGTTGGCCTGAAATCATCCGGGACCTGCCTTAAACCACCAGGATACAACTGTATAATCATCCGGCTGATAATGTCCTTTTTTCCCAAAAAATGGACAACATTTGGTTTTTAAGGGCAATCCACGGTCTTGACGGTTTTTTATTTTAGCGCGTATACGCCCATCTACAAAGGCTTTCTTTGTAGGATACCGAAAAAACAGTGTTTATTCCATTGTCTTTTGCCACACATCGCAGTATTAAGAATAAATGACCGCCGGATCACCCCCCGGGCATCTCTGAGATGCAGACAATGGCGAATCTTATGGCAAAATCTTGCCGTTGCCCAGTGGGCGTATACCCCACCGGTTTATTTTGCTTTATTAAATTATAGCACAGCGAAATTATGAAAAAGAGTGTTGATGATTTCGTTGGAAGTCAGTATTATTAGAATTGGTCAGGAACAAAGAAGCCGCAGAACCAGGAATCATGATATAACGGCAACAATCTTCTTATGCTTCCTCTATTCACTGTTTTCAATTTTTCCAAAACTGGTTGAATACTAAGAAGGAACGATTTCCCCCATAGAGGCAACCGTTAAATATTACCCATAAGTGACACTTAAGGAGATGTGTGAATGAAAAACTTGATCCACAAAATTGCAGAGGCGCTGGTAGATCAACCGGATAAAATAAACATTTCAGAGATTGTCGGCACCCAAAGCATTGTGTTGGAATTGAAAGTTGCAAAGGAAGATACCGGGAAAATAATTGGAAAACACGGTCGAACCGCTCATGCCATCAGAACGATCCTAAATGGGGCTTCCGGAAAACTTAAAAAACAGATTATCCTCGAAATTTTGGAATAAACCGCGCTATTGATGCACTGCTTAAGGTATTTTATTATCCTGAAACCAGGCGTAAAAATAGTGCCGTGGTTTTTTACGCCTTTCCCGGGATGATGAGGACGTGCAGTATCTGCCCACCCGACATGCAACTACGTCTTGTGTACAATCTCCATTGATGAAATTCTCGTCGTCTCATCGGCATGTTACATTTTTTTTATTGACATAATGGTTTTCTTGAATATAATGCGCCAATCTTTCTCTTCGCTATTTTTGATTAAGATGACTCGCGTTCATTTCATCCAACCATCTATGCAATGACAGAGGACAATACCATGAAAGGAGACGTAAAATATGAATCAATTACACAAGTATGACCAATATCATGCGTCTTCGCATCCCGGGGGATTCCTCTTATGAGCTTTGTGACATAAACAGAGACTCAAACCGCGGATGTGAAATTATCCGCGGTTTTTTTTATTCCATTCAAAGAAACCGCGGACCATATTGATCCCGGTTTGTCGCTTTTTTCGCTATAGCTACCTGAAATTCTAAGCGTCTGATCATTCAAAAAACGCCAAAGGTATTAATGGCGCACGTCGCCAGGTTACACTGCATCAGTGGCGTCATCATTCGACTAATTGTTTTCAACTTCAACCCATAACCCGATGGCTGGTTTGGGAACCACCATGGCCAGGGCCTTAAATTCCGGTCTCCCATATGACTCAAGTCTCAAACCACAGTCCATCTCATCAACCGAAACAGGAGGTTTCACATGAATCACCATCCGATCAACGTCAATGGCAATCTTATGCAAATGGAACGCAACGCTAACGATCATCTGGCATTTCCCTACTACTTCAACCAAGTACCTTTTAAAATATGGAGGCAATTATGTATGCTCATCCTGCAGCAATAGAAACAATGATGAAAGAGCGGCATGGCGATCTTTTACGCTACGCCGAAAAGGAACGAGTAATTAATACACTTAAACTTAACTTGGATAAACGGCCCAGAATGAGGGCAAGAGCTATTCTTAAAATGGCGGAATTCCTGATTTCAACAGGCTCCAAGATTAAGCGCAAGTACAATCCATTAGTATATCCGGGTACAGAAGCCTATGGTACAAGTGCAAAAAGAACATACATTTAAAACAGAAAAGCTTCGCTCTGAACGGCAAGTCGGTGTTCAGGCGAAGCTTTTCAACCTACCTTCGGTATATCCGTGAGAAATTAGAGGTCCGAAAATACCGGGACCGGGTTGAAGGTAGTTTACCCCGGTGGCCTTATTCCTTCATTTTCAATTTATAGTCTGCAAGGCCTGTGGCAACTTCCTGCCATTGATACCATTGGTCCGGATACCGCCCAATATATTTCTTTAGAATTTTCCAGGAGCGATATGACACATCAACCTTCTGAACACCGTCCCCCACCTTGGAAAGGTGCAGGTGAAACTTGCGCTTTTCTCGTCTCATGAGGCCAAAATACGTCGGTGCCTTGGTAAGCCTGTAGAGCAGGTTAAGTGTGCGGTCGCGGGGAACAATATCGCCAAACAATTCAATCGTTTTACCCGGTGTGGGCAGCCAATGCTTAAACTCGTCACCCAGGGTAATCAGGGTACGCCCCCGGTTTATGGCTTTAATTGCTTTCAGAATCACGTTTTTTCCCGAAGCATCAATGAGTTGAAGATCCACATATTTGGATTTTTCCGTGAGTATCCGGTGCAGTCCATGCGTCTTTGAACGCATGATGATGCTTGGCTTGAATCCTCTGATGGTAAAAAAAAGCGGTAAATATTCCACCGCGCCAAAATGCCCTGAAATAAATAATGCACCCCTTGTACCGGTTTTTATCTCATCGGCCCAAACCGGGTTTTCGATTGAAACATTGGCATCCAGATAATTCAATATTTCATCAAGCGGTCGATATGCGTTGACAAGCTTTTCATAATAATGGTCGAGAACTCCTTGGTAGGACCTTATGCCAGGGTTTTTCAACCGCTGCCCATTGCGCCCGTTGTCAACGAAAAATTGATCGAGTGCATTGCTCATCGCCGCTCTCTTATCCGGATGGAGTGTATAGTAAATCATACCCAGAGAATAGATATATGCGCGAAACAAGGGAATAGGGAGAATTCGAGCTAATTGAGCACTAACCGGCATTTGAATGAACGTGCTCAAATCCATGTCCGGGCTGTGGTACTGCTTAGACGGCTTCAATTTTTCACTCATGGATAGGATCAGTAATTACGAATAAGAGTAACGTTGAGTTCAATTCGGATGTCAGCGTCTGGTAACAGCGAACTTTTGAAATTACTGAAATAGCTTATATATTTTGGACTAGGAAAATACTGATCTGGAGCAAAAAGGTTAATGGATAAAGGACAATGTTTTTTAATAGAGAGTATACGCTACGACCTTTCCATTCGATTTACAAACGCTCAATTGAATGTATTTAATTCTTATCTAATCATATCGGCATATCTTTCTCAAGTAAACAATAAAAAATGTGTGGGTTTACGAGTGGTTTTCATCTCGACAGGTATGCCACCGGAGACCTGATTTTTCTTCTAAAGTTAATCGTTAAATCACCGATTAATATGGTTATAATCTGATTGTTTCATCGTTGGCACTTCAATCAATAGAGGAATACTGCTCTTACCGTGTACAGATCATGATCTCCGTATGAAACTGTAACGGTCTTGTAATAAAGCCACTATATCCGTCTGTGCTGTGCAGGAGACCTGTAAATGATAAAGCATCTATCCCTGGGGAAGAAAATCGGCATCGGTTTTTCCATGTTGCTCGTTTTGGCCCTACTGGTCGGCTTGACCGGTTATGCGGCCTTGAAACGCGTCATTGCCGGATCCGGTTTAAACCATTCCATCAACGGCATCCAACATGGTTTTGCATCTGCTAAGCAAAAAACAGACCAGTACATGTTGTATAATCATGCGGAAACAAGGGGATACCAGAAGGAAGTCAAAAAGAGCCTGATTGAAGATTTAGAAAAGAGTGTCGCCGGTTTCAAGTCTATGAAGACCCGACCGGGCATCACCCACGCTGAAATCAAGGCCATGGATGATGCCGGCAAGGACGTCACCTCATACATGTCCACTTTTCAGCAGTTCGACAGGATCGAATCTGAAAAGGAGATATTGTCATCAGAGATCACGAATACTTCAAAAAAACTGTCATCCGATATCGGGGAACTCAGTTTCTGGCATGAAGAGATGCTGAGCGCATGCAATTTCATGGCATCCTATGGTGAGGCCTACATAGACAGAAATACCGAAATCCGGTGGCAACGCCTGCATATAATGACAGTCCGGTTAGGAAAGGCCATTGAAGAGTGGCGCAAAAAAATTGACAACAGCGATCAATTAAGGGTTGTGGGCCAGGACTTGGAAAAAGCGCACCAGCAGATCTCCCTGAAATTGGCTGAACATCAACAGCTGGTGGCCGCGCAAAATGAAATGCTGCAGTCCATGAACCTTAGTAAAGAATCGTTAAACCGCCATCTGCGCGAGTTCGCTGATGCCAGCCGGTCCAAGATGATAGAGATCGAGCGGTTCTCTTTTTTGATCATCGCCATCGCCATAATGGCCGCCGTTGCCCTGGGTATTTTCTTCGGGCTCATCGCCACCCGCTCGATTGTCATGCCCATCAAGCACATCTCGGATAGCTTAAAAGATATCGCGCGAGGGGATGGGGATCTGACAATGCGACTGACGATAGACAGCCGGGATGAGATCGGTGTGCTCGCACGCTATTTCAACCAATTCATGGAAAAATTGCAAAAAATAATACAGGAAGTCGCGGAAAATGCGACTTCTCTGATCGGCGCTTCCGGCGGCCTGTTCGATCTGTCCAACAAACTTTCCAGCGTATCCTCAAGCCTGTCCGACCGGTCAACTTCCGTGGCCGGTTCCGCAAAGGATATGAGCGCGCAGATGAATTCCGTTGCCGCAGCCAGCAAACAGGCCGCCGTCAATGTAAAAATGGTGGCGGCAGCGGTGGAAGAGATGACGGCCACCGTGAATCAAATTTCCAACAATACCGGAAATGCCCGCAGGGTGACGGCTAAAGCGGTTTCCCAGACCCAGGGAGCCTCCGAGAGAGTGGACGAGCTTGGACATGCCGCGAATGAAATCAATAAAGTCACCGAGGTGATAACTGAAATCTCCGAACAAACAAACCTGCTGGCGTTGAACGCCACCATTGAAGCTGCACGGGCCGGTGAGGCAGGTAAAGGCTTCGCGGTTGTCGCAAATGAGATAAAAGCACTGGCCAGGCAAACGGCTGATGCCACAGGGGAAATAAAGGCCAAAATACAGAGTATTCAATCCACCACAGAGGGCACCGTCACCGAGATCGATCGCATAAAGAAGGTCATCACCGAAGTCGACGATATCGTCTCCACCATTGCCGCCGCCGTGGAAGAACAATCCGTCACCACCCGGGAAATCGCCGGCAACATCAATCAAGCCGCCAGAGGCATCGATGATGTAAATCAAAATGTAGCGGAAAGCTCGGAAACAGCAGAGATTATTGCCCAGGAAATTAACCGCGTGGACCATGATGCGGCCCAGGTATCGGAAGAAAGCAATCAAACCAGCCTGAGTGCCGATCAGTTGTCAAAAATGGCTGAACTTCTCAAAAGTCTGGTCGGTCAGTTTAAAGTATAGCCCGTGGGCGAAAAAAAAACTAATTTTTACAATAGAAAACTTGCAAAAAGATAAGGAAGTGGGTAAGTGTACCCGTGATCGTCTAACCGTTCAAGTTAACCGCAGATCCGGATCCCCATCGGAGGTTACCAATGCAAAGCAAGCCCAATCTACTCATCCGTGCCCTCGTGGCGCTTGTCATATTCGCATCAATTGTGTTTTTCCACATGGGTGTACACGCCTTGGAGCTCACGCTGGCATGGGATAAAAACAATCAAGCAGAAGAGATCATATGCTATAAAATCTATTGGTCACGCCAGCCCTTCAGCACTGCAACCAAACCGGATTCACCGCATTCCTGCATGGAAGTGCCGGTGGGATTCTTGGATGCCTCTGACGAGCTTGATGTTGCCGGTGATATCGACGAAAACACGGCCGTGTATGGTATAACCCTCGATGACCTTCAACCGCACGAGACGTATCACATTGCCGTAACAGCCGTAAGCCCGGAATCGGAGAGCAGAATTTCGAATTGTATTGAAGTCGATGCCGAGGGGAACATGATCAGCAACGGGATGACATCTAAAAATTCAGGTATGGGCGGCGGCTCCGGCGGAGCCGGGGTCGGCGGCAGCTGTTTTATACAATCCGTTAAATAGCGTACATCCAGAGATAGCATCCCACATTCCGACCGTCCATTCGTTACAATCCCATATCCGCGTTTATCATCACTATTTTTATCCGTCCCCTGGGAAATGATTTTTCGATGATCGACCAGGTATTGCAAATGCGGTCCGGGCTGCTGCACTCCTCGCACCTGGCGGTTTTCACACAAGGCGTCTTTTTATCCAGCCGCATGGCATTCACTGGAGCTGTATAATTTTTGATCCGTTGCATTGCCGCCGGTATATCCGGTACGATCTTATTCCGCCCCACAAACAGCAGTACATTTTTGGGCCCGAAGGTCAACGCGCCGACACGATTGCCGATCATGTCCAGATTCACCAACCGGCCATCCTCTGTAAGGGCATTGGTACCGGTAATAAACAAATCCACGAAGAGTGCCTGCTTTCGCCGATCCAGCCCTTCCTCCGGCGTTACGCTTTTATCATAAGTATCGATAATATCCAGGTCCTCATTGTTTTTCAGGACGTTATACAACTCCGTGGAAGTGAATGTCATGGATCCGCCCCAGGAGAGACTCGTCGGATTCAAGTCGGGTATGATCGTGTCGAGCGCCAGTTTCCTGGCCTGGTGCGGTGAATCGGTGATATAGGCATCAAAATGATTTTTCTCCAACACTTTTTGCACCTGACGCAAGCGCAAGGTCCAATAGTGATCAATGGGTTTCTCCATCACATGTCTCCGTTCGTCATGTTTCGGCTGCAATAGTTCATAAAATTAGGATGAAGCGAAATCGCGGATTTTCTTTAATCAATTAGTGTCCATACAGGATTCAGTGTTGGGGGTAAATATAAATCTGGGGATGTGTGGGCCGATTGCATGGAGATAAGCCGCATTATCAAACATGCGGTCACCCCGGGGGAGGTTCTGTGTAAAGCGCTATAATTTGAGTAGCTTGTAATGGTATTGTTCGACAAATAGATATATACAAAACAAGGGCGACTATGATATTTATATGGTTTTGGCAATGAAGGTGCTGTTGTGTATCAATGGATGATACGCAACCGCTGCGAGTCTGTTACCCAACGTCAAACCCATCGGCGGTACTATGATTCTGAAACAAAAATTCAGTGTGATGTTTGAATACAATGTGGTTTACACCAGCAACCTGTTTTCAATTAAAAACACTGCACTTAAAAAAATATTCAATCAGGCACAAAATCCCCGGGTGATGATTTTCGTGGATGAAAATGTGGCCTCGTCATTTCCACTGCTGCAATCGGATATAATGGATTGGGCGACCCATCATCAGCAGGTGATGGAAGTGGTGACACCCATAGGAATTATACCCGGCGGCGAAAAAATTAAAAACGGCCTCCACCACGTTGAAGCCATGATTGCATCCATGGCTGAAGCCAACTTGTGCCGGCATTCCTATGTTATGGTTATCGGCGGGGGTGCGGTGTTGGATGCCGCCGGCTTTGCGGCGTCCATATTTCATCGCGGTATTCGGCAGATCCGTGTCCCTACTACGGTGCTAAGCCAGGACGATTCAGCCGTGGGCGTTAAAAATGGTGTAAACTACAATGGGTTAAAAAACCTGTACGGCAGTTTTTTCCCACCCGAAGCCGTCATTATCGATGATCGTTTCTTAAGCACATTGAACTTGCGTGATATCCGTTCCGGTGTGGCGGAGGCATATAAAGTTGCCGTCATCAAAGATGCTGAGCTGTATGATTACATCCGTACCAATACGCAGGCGATAAAGGATTGTAATCCTGAAATCATTTCACAGCTCGTCCAACGGAGTTCAAAACTCCACCTGGATCACATTCGCACCGGTGGGGATCCCTTTGAGCGAGGCTCATCAAGACCCCTGGATTTCGGTCACTGGTCAGCGCACAAACTCGAAGTGATGACCGGCAACGACCTTCGTCATGGTGAAGCTGTCGCCATCGGCATGGCCATGGACCTGTATTGCGCAGCACTGCTGGGAATGCTGAATATGAACTTAGCCGAAGAGATGTTGTTTACGCTGGCGGATTGCGGGCTGGCACTCTGGCATCCGGCCATCGACAGCCGCAATAACGCCGGTGAACTTGAAATTCTGGAAGGCCTTCGGGATTTTCAGGAACATCTGGGGGGAGAGCTTACCCTGGCCATGCCGGTCGAAATCGGGCGTTGCCTGGATTGCCATGATCTACCGGCTGAAATTGTGGAAAAAGCGGTAACGCTCATGAAAAAGAATTTTCAACCGTGAAGATCGGGGACGTCCATTTAGGCTTTTGCACCAATATTTATACCGGTGGCGACTGGGAACAAATCCGCGGACAATGCCTCGAACATATACCCATTGTAAAGGCCGGGGTATCTCCGGACGCCGAGCTTGGCTTCGGCCTGTGGCTGCCGGCCCATGCCGTAGCAGGCATGGCGGCAGATGCTGACAGCTTCAAACAGGCGCTGAAAGACCGGGGAATTTATATATTCACTGTTAATGCCTTCCCCTATGACAAATTTCATTCCGGTATTGTAAAGGAGAAGGTTTATTTTCCGGATTGGTCGTCTGCCAGGCGGGTCGCTTATACCTGTGAAATGGCCGATCTCCTGGCATTCGTCCTGCCATCAGGTGTTGCCGGCTCTATTAGCACCGTACCGGTCACCTACGGGAAGACATGCCCTTCGGATGCCCAAAAAAACATTTTGAAAACCGCCGCACATTTTCAAAAAATAGAATCAACCACCGGTCGCTTCATCCAATTGGCATTGGAGCCTGAACCGGATTGTTATCTTGAATCCATCGATGAGTGTCTGGCCTTTTTTGACGATCTTCACCGGATGGATCGTGATCTCACGCAACGCTATCTGGGGGTGTGTGTCGATACCTGCCATCTGGCGGTGGGATTTGAATCGCCGGCAGCCGGTATAGAGCGATTGGCCGAGGCCGGCATCAATATAGGCAAAATCCAACTCTCGTCCGCCTTGGTGTATACGAACGATGCCGGGAACAAACCGGAGGTCATCTCGAATTTTGATGATGGCAGGTTCCTGCACCAGACACGAATCAACCAGAATGGCAGAATCACATCATATGGGGACCTGCCCGAGGCATCACACAAAATGACAGCCGGTGAATGGCGGATTCACTACCATGTACCACTCCATTATGTCGGGGATGGACACAGGCTCGGAACGACAATAGCGTCATTGGATCAACACTTTTTCAACACGGCGGCGCAGGTGTGCCGGCATTTTGAAATTGAGACATACACCTTTACGCTATTGCCCGGACAAAAGATGGATATTGACCAATCGATAATCCGCGAGTTCGAATTTGCACTCTCCGCAATGGGCTCCATGGGACCTTGAAATTTGGACCTAAATCCCGGGATTTCGGAAATGCCGACGATCAGCCGTGTCCATTCGGCATACGCTGATGGCCCACAAATTGCTTGTCTACCACAATGGGTGTTATAACGATTGACACCCGGCCGGGGTTGACCGTATAACCCCGGGATAAACAAGCGTTCAGATTCTATCATTGTGCCGTTTCATGTCCCGGGAAAGTGTCTGTGAGCCTGCATGCGCTCGATATCAGCGAGATATGACAATAGTGATGATCGCCTAAAAAGGAAAACCCATGACATACCCCAAAATCTTATTCGTGGATGATGATAACGATATTTTGTCAATGGTCCACAAGTATTTGACGTCCAAAGGCTACAATACCAAAATCGTGGACAACGGCCTTACAGCACTTGGTCTGGTCAAAGATGAAGGATACGACATTGTGTTCACGGATTTCAAGATGCCGGAATTCAGTGGATTGGAGTTATTGGCGGCGATTAAAAAATATCGGCCGGAAACGGAGGTCATCATCGTTACCGGTTATGCAACCATGGAATCCGCCATTGAGGCCATGAAATACGGCAGCTATGACTATCTGCAAAAACCGTTTAAACTGGATCACCTGAAGCTCATCATCGATAGAATCGCGGAAGAGCGAAAAATCCAGGATAAAAACAAACTCATTCGCAAACGCGCACGATCCCGCCACCGATTCGGCGATCTCTTGGGGATGAGCCCGAAAATGCAGGAAATATATGAATTGATCGAAACCTTGCGGATGGAGAACCCGATGATTCTCATTCAGGGGGAATCCGGGACCGGCAAGGAACTGGTGGCCAGAACCATACATGCCGAGAGCAGTCGAAAGGACAAACCGTTTATACCGTTAAATTGCAATAGTATCGGTGACGACTTTCCGGTGGATAAACTGCAGGAGCATGTCCAGGGGCTCGTGCAAACCGCCATGGGCGGCACAATTTACCTAGACGAAATTTCCGAGCTTGCCTCAAGTCTGAGGCTCAAGCTGCTGCAAACACTCGAAGCCGAAAAAAAGAATACCCGGAAAGACGCCACGGACGTACGTATCATCGCAGCCACCCAAAAGGAGCTGGAAGATATCATCAAGAGCGGCGCCTTAAAAAAGGACATCATCAATTTACTGAATGCGGTGTTCATTAAACTCCCCCCCCTGCGGGAACGCAAAGAAGATATATGCCTGTTGATCAATCACTTTTTTCATAAAATTGCCTGTGATCATGACCAGAAGGTGTTGAATGTCACACCGGAAACCCTGGATATCTTATTGAGCTATCATTGGCCCGGCAATCTGATTCAACTCCAAAATGTCTTCGAACGCGCCTATGCGCTCAATGTCGAATCCAGCATTCAACCGGAGGACCTGCCTGCGGAAATCCGCACATTCAGTGAAATATCCAAAGCAAGGCAGGACTGAGCAGGCGTTATGCTAAACCGCGTCCGCCCCCGGGCCACCACGGATGTTGCCCCCCGTGCCTGAGATCCTGCTTGTCCAGCCCCCTGTCCGGGACTTTTACATGACCCGGAAGCGATCCATTCCCTATGGCCTGGCCTGTATTGCCGCCGCACTGCTCAAGGCGGAATTCAGCGTGGAGATCATAGATGCACTGGCCACCGGAAAAACCAGAAACATTGCATTGCCGGAACCGATGACGTATCTGTTGCCGATTTACGGCCGCCACGACCGTTCCCCTTTCGGGCTCTTCCACCAATACAAACACTTCGGTTACAGTTACGAACACCTCGCCGGTCTGGTCGCCGAATCCGGTGCCTGGCTGGTGGGCATTTCATCCCTGTTCAGCGCGTATAGCGATGAAGCCTTGATTACCGCCGTAGCCGTTAAAAAGGCAGCCCCGAATTGTAAAATCGTCCTTGGCGGACATCATCCCACGGTATTGCCCGAATCCGCAATCTCCAATCCGGCGGTGGATTTCGTCTTGCGTGGAGATGGGGAAATCGCCATGCCCCGGCTTGCATCTGTATTGAAAAGCGGCGGGGATATCGGAACGGTTCCAGGCATTTGCTACAGGGACTCCGGCGGGCAGGTGCACATATCCGCACCCGCTGTCCTGGCGGATCTGGACGCTGCCCCCATACCGGCCATCAGCCTGACGAACGGCCGTTATTACCGCCGCCGCAAAAAAACATCAGCTGTGGTTACGGCCTCCCGCGGCTGCCCCTTGGCCTGCAGTTATTGCGCCGTGGGGGCCGGTTCCGACTACCCCTACCGGCGAAGAACGGTTTCCGCGGTCATGTCGGAACTGGAGGTGTTGTTCGACAACCATGACGTTGGCTTCATTGATTTTGAGGATGAAAATATCTCATTGGATTCCCGCTGGTTTCTGGAACTCCTCACCATCATTACCAAACGCTATGGAAGCCGGAATATCGAACTTCGGGCCATGAACGGGCTCTTTCCCCCATCGTTGAACCGTAAGGTAATCGCGGCCATGAAAGCTGCCGGATTCAAAACCCTCAATCTCTCGCTGGGGACCATATGTCCGGAACAAAGCCGGCGGTTCAAACGGCCGGATGTTCGCCCTGCATTTGAAAAAGTCATCACCATTGTCCAAGAGATGGGTATGGATGCGGTGGGATACATGATCACCGGCGCTCCGGATCAAACAGCCGAGACCAGCCTCGCAGACCTCATTTATCTGGCCGGTCAGCGTGTCTTGATCGGCACTTCCATATATTATCCGGCACCGGGCAGTATGGATTATCACCGTTGCCTGGAATTGGGTCTGCTGCCCGGATCTTTTTCACTGATGCGATCCAGTGTCTTTCCGATTGCCCATAAAATCGACCGCATATCCGCGGCCACCCTGCTCCGATTATCCAGAATCGTGAACTTTATCAAACACCTGATCGATCGAGGCATCGCTATTCCGACACCAACAAAATGCGATAAACACACGATACCGATGGAAAATCGTGAAGAGGCCGGCGGTCATCTGCTCTCCTGGTTTCTACACGACGGTCGGATTCGGGGGGTTGAACCCAGCGGCAAAATTTTCGATCATAAAATTGATCAAGAGTTGACCATCTCATTTGTAGGGAAGCTCAAAAAGAAGGATATCCGGGGAGTAGCCTCAGCGATATCCCGTCGGTTACCATGACCAGATGAGGTGGTGCGCCCCCGGCCGTTTGGTCCGACGGATAACCCGGTCACATCACCTGGCCATGATCATCGCTCCGTTGGACCGGATCCGTTCAAGCGTTCCGGCAATTCGTCAGGCGTGTAGGTCAGATTGGAAAAAAGCCGAGCTTCAAGTCCCCTGGTTTTGTCCCACAGGTGGAAAACCCGTTGACGATCGCATAGCGTTTTGCCATACCTTTTCAGTATGTACTCCATTCGAACCGGTAGAGACACGATCCGATCATGCAAAACCCGCTTGTCTGAATAATTTACGATTTCGGCTTCAGTAAGCGATTCCGAGCTTAAATAGTCATCCAGAACAACATGTTGCCGGATAATCGTGCCGACTTCCGAGAATCCCAGCTCTTCGACAAGAAGGGCGCCGGTTTGGGCATGATTTTCCCCTGTGTCGAAACTTCGGGTCTTGGTGATATCATGCAGCAGAGCACCGGCTTGAACCACGACACGGTTCAGACGCAAGCCGTTGTGACGGGCAAGTTCATCCGCCAAATGGCAGGCCACACGGCATACCTGCTCGGAATGACTCACAATATGCTTCATCATCCGCATATTGGCCATTAATTTCCGGCACTCTTTCAGGGTGGGGATGTTCATCCTGCCGACCTTGCTAAGGGGTTGTCATCGAACGAAGAATAGGAATATCTCTTTCCATTTGTCAAATTTTAAAGTATGAGAAAACCCCATATCATCGACCGCTGCGACAAATGATGGGAGTGGACCGATCCCGACAACAGCGCCAGATGTTTATTTCTTGAATTAGGAAAATCCGTAATCTGAACATGCGGACCAGGAGATCATCAGTATGAAATTAGGAATCATCGGACTGCCCGGTTCGGGGAAAGCCACTGTATTCGACGCCCTCACCCAGAGCACCATATCATCGCCACAGCATGAGGATCGCATCGGCACGATCACGGTTCCAGATCCACGGGTGGAGGAGCTGTCTGCTATGTATAAGCCGCGGAAGACCATATTTGCCCAAGTGGAGTATTTTCTTCCCGGCGGGATGGCCGGACCGGAAGAAAGTCCCCTGACCCGTGTTCGCGATTGTGATGCATTGATTCAGGTGGTTCGAAATTTCAGCATCTACGGTGCCGAAGCCCAAACGCCGGTTGCCGATGTGAAGGCCATGGACCAGGAATTGATCATCTCCGATCTGGTTGTGGTGGAAAAACGGTTGGAACGGCTGGCGCTGGATAAACGGCGGGGCAAGGATGTCATTAACGAAGAACTTTCCCTGCTGGAGCAATGCAAATCATACCTCGATAATGAAACACCACTTCGACGGTTCCCGGAAATTACCGGTGCCAAATTGCTGAGGGGATTTGCCTTCCTATCGGCGAAACCCCTGCTGGTTCTCTTCAACAATGAAGATGAAGAGGTAACATTGCCGGACATGAAGGGCACCCTGGCAGATGAAAGAGGCATGGTTATCCGCGGCAAGCTGGAACAGGAATTGGCACAGATGGATGAAGATGAAAAAGAGGTGTTTTTATCCGAGTTCAATATCACGGCGTCCGCCACGGATCGCGTGCTGCAAAGTTCCTATGATATTATGGGGTTGATCTCCTTTTTTACCGTCGGTGAAGATGAGGTCCGGGCCTGGACCATCAACAAACAGACGGCGGCAGTGGATGCAGCCGAAGTCATTCACTCGGATATAAAAAAAGGATTCATCAGAGCGGAAGTGCTGCACTACGATGACCTGATGGATGCCGGCAACTACGCCGAAGCCCGCAAAAAAGGTACGGTTCGCCTTGAAGGCAAGACCTATGAAGTAAAGAACGGCGACATCATTAATTTCCGCTTCAATGTATAGTGTGAAATAGTTCCAACAAACCCCAATGAATGATGATAACACCTGGAAATCGCTTCTGTCCGAGAGCATTTCTCTTCCGGACGACCTTCCTGAGCAGATCGTTTCGGACCGGCACGCCATAGACCGGGTCATCCGCACCTACCCCATGCGTGTGAATCCGTACTATCTATCCCTGATCGGCGACGTCGACGACCCCATCTGGAAGCAGGCCATCCCCAGTTTACAGGAACTCGAGGGCGGCATGTGGCAGCCCGATCCTCTGGATGAGGAAAGCCAATCACCCGTGCCGTGCATTATTCACCGTTACCCGAACCGGGTGGTGTTTCTCGTATCCAATCGCTGTGCCGTCTATTGCCGCCATTGTATGCGAAAACGCCGGGTGGGGAAAAGGGAATCTCCCGGCGTTCAGGCACTGAACAAAGGTGTGGCGTATATTCGATCCCATACCGGTATCAGCGATGTCATCCTGTCCGGTGGGGACCCGCTGCTGCTCGACGACAGCACCCTGGACGGATTGCTATATCGATTGGCTGGAATTCCACATGTCCGGTTGATTCGCATCCACAGTCGGGTTCCGTGCACGCTGCCGCAACGCATAACCGGAAAACTGTTGCGGGTCCTTAAAAAGTTTCAGCCCCTGTACCTGAACACCCAGTTCAACCATCCCGATGAAATTACCAACGTCTCCACCGGCGCCTGCCGGTTGCTCGCCGATGCCGGTATTGTGCTGGGATGCCAGACCGTGCTGCTCAAGGGTGTCAACGACTCTCCGGCAACCATGAAAAAACTGATGGAAAAGCTAGTTGATATCCGTATCCGTCCATATTATCTGCACCATCCTGATCTGGTACAAGGTACCCATCACTTTCAACCGGACATCGCCAAAGGACTATCCATCATGTCATCACTCCGTGGACATTGTTCCGGGCTGGCGGTACCGCAATATATGATTGATCTGCCCGGCGGTGGCGGTAAAATCCCATTGTTGCCTGAATATATTGTGGAAAAGAAAAGTACCTTTTGGCGGATACGAAATCACCAGGGTGGAATATACGAATATCCAACCCATTAAAAACGGCAAACCTCAACGTCTTTACGACTTCCTCCTAAAATTTCCATTATCACCTTGATATTGATCGGATTCGGGTGAGGAAACATCCACTGGGGAAACTCAACTTCGGATCATCACGAATATGACCGGATTCTCGGTGGAAGC
The DNA here is from genome assembly GCA_013003715.1 of Desulfobacteraceae bacterium. Taxonomy (GTDB): domain Bacteria; phylum Desulfobacterota; class Desulfobacteria; order Desulfobacterales; family Desulfosarcinaceae; genus JABDIN01. The sequence goes on from JABDIN010000007.1 coordinate 34,433, forward strand.
GGGCCGTTTGAAGCACCACGCCGCTTGCTGCGGGGAATCTTTGACAGTAAGGATATATTTCTGATCCGTATTTGTTTGCTAACCCCGTATCAAGCCACGGGGTTAGCACTTGTTATTACGGTTCAACTGCAGGCGACCACCGGAACCGGTCCTGATCGCCGTCATTATACTGCCTGAACGACTATTTTACGCGGCGATGCTTTTTCCACTTTCGGCAGCGTCAGCCTTAACACACCATGATTGAGTTGTGCATCGATGCGTTCCTGATCGATGACTTCAGACAAGGAAAACTGGCGGTAGTACTTTCCCATCTCATATTCGATCAGTATTTCCTCTTCTTTGTCACTAAATAGGGGCTCGACATCACCTGAGATCGTCAAGGTATCATCTCGCAAGTCGATATTGAGACCTTTTGCCTGAACACCCGGCATATCCGCCATCAACACAAGTTCCTTTTCATTTTCAAAAATATCCACACTCGGCGAAAAAACCAAGCCCGGTGTTGTCTGTTCGGCCGGCGAAGTCATTTCCTGTTTTTCTTTTACCTGAAGCTCATGTTTTTTGTTGTCAGACATGGCTGTCACCTCCTTGAATTTATTTTAATCAATTGATCGTAATCTGGCGCGGTTTAGCGGCTTCGGCTTTGGGAATGAATACGGTCAGGATACCATTTTCCATTTTGGCTTCTATCTTATCCGGATCGATTTCAGTGGGCAGCGAAACGACCCTGGAAAACTTTCCGGCGTCACGTTCACGTCGATGGTACCTTACACCTTCGTCTTCCTTCGCAATCTTTCGTTCCCCTGTAATAGACAAGGTTTTGGACGTGGCCTGAATCTCGAGGTCGTTTGCCGCAATACCCGGCAGCTCGGCACGGGCGTAAAATTTACCGGCATCTTCGGTTAAATTGATTTGCGGAAACACACCGGCGGAAACCCGGGGATCCCTCTGACCGGGCCAGTCCGTAAACAGCCTGTCCATTTGTCGTCTCATCCGTTCAAATTCTGAAGACGGGCTTCGTAACCCTAAGCTTGGATAATCAAAAAATCTTCTGTAAATCATCTTTGCACCTCCTGATGTGATAACGTTGGCAAAAGATCATCGGTGCTGATCTTTCGTTTAGAAAAAAATTAATGCAAATATTTTTGGTGTCAATATTAATATTCGTTTTTTTATTCCATTACTATACTATTTTTTCCGATACAGTAATGCCTATACCGGAACTCCGCACATAAAAAAGGCAGAGCCTCAAAGAGGCCCTGCCTTTTTTTGGTGCACCTGTCAGCGGTGCTGATATATTTAAACGCCTATGTTAGAAGCTCTGCCGGTTTCTTAACCCGCGACATCGATGCCGGGGTCGCATCCAAGGTGTTCATCCTTATTTTCACATTCGAAATTTTGTGATCGGGTGTCGACATGTCCCTCTTCCCGTTCTTTATCGGATTCGAAATAATCATTCTTTTTAGATTTAGCTTTATTTTCAGTCATGATGGATCCTCCTTGCCGGTTGTGTGATTGGTTTTGCTTTGTTGTTAACAAAATGCGTATCAAAACAAGAATGGCAATGGGAGAAAACAGAGGGCCTAATGAGGGGTAATACCACCCATATACGTTGTCCGCGCCTTATGTCATGGGCGAACAGACAGGCTACCCCATGGAGTGGACCGACTAAAAGGGCGCGCCGACACATTCTGCACTTAACCGCTATAAAGTGAGGGCTTGAAATATCGGATCAATTTGTTGGGAAAAGGCGACACAGGCGGCCACCGGCAATCATTTTTTGAAAATCGCGTCAAGCCGTTCAAGGTCATTGATGCGATCCCACACACCACCATGCGATCGACCTGACTCATCGCGTTGCTCGACTTTCTGCCGCCACACTTCCACACGCTTCAGGTATTGTTTGGGGTCTTTGATATCGGTTCGCAACTTGGTGACGTTCAACGCGATAACCTTGAAACCCTCAAGCTCAAACGGTACATCCCGTATGTGCCCGTCGGCCAGTTCTTCCTTCAGGTCGGAAAAAATGAGGATATATTTTTTCCCGGTACCGACTTCATTAAGATAATCGATGGCCTGTAACACCCCGCCTGAAATATCGGTATACTTGCTTTTGGAGACATTTTGAACGAATTCATCAATTTTTTTGATAAACAACCGTTTTTGATTGTTCGTGGTGGAGGGACGTTGGTCAAAGGTCATTTTGGCGACAATGTCCTTCTCACTGAAACTGCCGGTATCGATACTGGCCACTGCAAACGTATCACCCGGCTCCAAGGTACCCAGCAAGTAATTTATAATGGATCTGGCCTTTTTGAGTTCCAGTGCATACGTCCCGGAGGTATCCAACAGAAGAAAGACACCGCGGTTTCGATTCTCAGTCTGTGAACAACCGGCCAGTAAACAGATGACAACCCCTAACATGATATAAAGCTTTTTCATTTTGAATTCTCTCCTTTGCCACATCATTCCACCTCTTCGACCAACAGGGGAGACTCCTTCAGCTTCGTGGAAGCCGCATCCTGTTTGCCCGGCGTGCCGGTTTGCATCTTTGCGAGAATGACACCTTCCACCCAGATTGCCGGATAGATGATCATATCATAAACATTGCTGATAAGCCTTCCCATGTAAAATCCAAGGTTCCCGATCAATCGCAGTAAAAAAGCGACAAGAAGCAGAAACCCCACCGCGACATAGCCGAGGACGGTTCGGGAGGACGAAATAAACGATTCCAGCGGAATGGCCACAAAAGTAAGGGCAAATGGTAAAATAAAACCCATGATCATCTGGCCATAGGTCGGTATCATCCTGAACGCCGCTTCGGATTGTTCCACGCCGGCGAGGGTCTGGCGAAGGGCCGCCATATCCGCGGCAATCCGGTCCCGCATGAATGCCAGGGCGGATTCAACCCCGGCCAGGATAAATAAGATGGAAAAAGTAATCCAGATCATTCGCCGCCGCATCCGGTCGTCCATGCTGCCGATCACGGGAAACAAACGCGTGATACGAAGGGATTCCATTAAAAACAACCCCATGGTAACTTCAATGAGAATAATGACGAGTCCCGCCACATCCGATGTTTTAAACGGCCCGATATAATTGCCCCCGCCGACCATTTCCGACATGGGTAAGGCGATAAGATTGAAATTGATCACCGCCCCGCCGAATGCGATCAGCAATACCAGGCCGGCGGTAAAAAATTGGGTGAGCGATGATGATGACAGCTTTTGCCCGGCGCCGTCAGTTTCCTGACGTATTTGTCGATGTTCATCGATGAACAGGTCTATGGTTTTAGCCCGCTTAATCAGATCCGCTAAAAAAAGACTCATTTTCTCGATGTTCTTGTTGAGTGATCTGAAAGAGGGCATCATATTGCTCAGGATACCATGCCGCTTGGACACATCTTCCCGGTGTTTTTCAACAGCCGAACGATGCTGATTCTGAAGTGTCTCATTAATGTCTTCAAGCATCTTTGCAACCATGCTGTCGCCGGTGGGTTTTATGTCTGCAACCGCCTTGATGACCTTTACCCAATCTGGCAGGGCCTGGGGTATTTCAGCACTGCTGGTATAGTCCTCTTCCAGTTGAACGATGGTCTCGGTGAGTTGACGCTGGAGCTGTGGGTAGCCGCCCAAATCCCGTTCTATGGCGGTACTCATGCGCTCAAGTTCCCGATGCAGAGCACGATCCGCACTTTCAAGTCCGGCTGCCATCAGAACGGCTTTATTCCGCTGACGCAATAAACCGGCCGAGCGTGCCACGGCAAAAGCCGACAACCTCATTGAACTGTGAATTATTTTCGAGAAGGACGCCATGGACCGATGAAACGGCTTTCTCGCAAAATACATGGCCAGAAGCAAGGTAATGAGACATATCAAAATGCTGAGCTCCTGGTATGGGGTGATATTGAGGATAAAACTGCCGATACTCATGGGAACCTCACTTTTTTCTATTGGTTATCATCCATCAGGTCAGAACTGATATCAAAAGACTGTCCTTTTGTCTTTTGCCACCCCGTTGATCGCCCGTCCGGGAAATCTCCAGTGCAAGAAAAATGTTCAGGTGACAAATTATATCCCAAGGTAATTTAGCAATATACGTGCCTTGCTGTGTTATTACCATGAAAAACACCACGGTCGGCAATCGGATTAATCCCCGATTTAACATATTGTTATTATATTAAAAATCGACACCACCCGACTGCACTCCACATATGGCATGGATGGCAAGATTAATATTATCAGGTAAGAAAGTACTAATTTGTATACAGACTTATCAATATGTGCAAAATGTGCAAATTACGTACCCGGCGGACATGAATCGTGCGTGAAACTCCTTTGGGGCGACAGCTTTCTATTCAATCGTTTTTGATGCGGTTCGTCAATACACAATTTCAACTTCCGATATACAATGATTCACCGGTAGGACCCAGGACGCAAATGCCGTTAATTACATCAACCGTCGAATTCATCCCGCCTACGACATACCGGTATCACCTGCACTCAGGATTGATGCCGAACTCTTCGGGCGCAATGCAGACAGTGTGACGAACCGGACCTGAGATATGAGATGAGAATAGCAGTGGAAATGAAAGATGAGGTATTCGACCTGCATTTTACCGTCAGGATTGCATCGAAAAACGGAAATTCAAACCGCCATCGCATGAAGGGACGGAAAGGTATGGATCACTCAAACAACTTTTGGTGCAAACGAAGCAACACCTCGTCCGACTGGCTTTCCGAGACAAAAAAAGTAATATTATGAAAAGAGGCGCCGATGCTGACTGTATAAATCCTGTATGGGGTGAGAATTTCAAAAATGGCGGAAATGAGTTGCGCGTCATGACTCACATTTGATCCTATGACGCAGATTTTCGCCAGGTCCGGATGGAGATCGACATGCGCGATTTTTGACAGGTTTTTGAACAGGCGCCGGGAATAATCCGAGGCGGCGATGGAGCTGGTGAAGGATATTTCAGAAGTGGCACAAACATCCACGGAGATATTATGCTGCACAAACACTTGACTGCACCGCTGGATAAATCCGAAAGCATGGAGCATTTCCGGAGTTTGTAAATGAATGAGCATTTGCCCCTTGACACACTGCACCCCTTTCAAACCCCGCCGGCTGTCCGCAGTAATCAATGTGCCCGGTGCTGAAGGATTGAAGGTGTTCTTGATATAGACCGGGATGGCTTTTCGAACAGCGGCTGTTATGGTTTTCGGATGGAGAACCTTTGCCCCGCTGTTGGCCATTTCGGCCATTACATCGATGTTCATCTTCGGCCAGAGTTTGACAGTGGATATCAGTCTGGGGTCCGCGGACATCACACCATCCACATCCGTCCAGATTTGGATCTGATCCGCATCCATACTGATCCCCACCAAAGAGGCGGTAAAATCGCTGCCTCCCCGCCCCAGCAAGGTCGTATCACCGTGGGTGTCTTTACCGATAAATCCCATGACCACGGGGACAAAACCATCCTTGATCGATGGCAGGAGAATACGCCGGCAGCTTTCACGTGTTCGCCTCATATCCACTTCGGCTTCCAGGTACTCACTATTGGTACGGATAATCCTCCGCCCATGGACCTGGAGGCTGCTCATACCGCTGTTAATAAGAGCATACCTCATGATCTGGCTGGACAACATCTCACCGAAGGAACATATAAAAGCATATGTCTTTTTCGTCAGTTCACCGACATAGCTGATGCCCGTCAGAACGTATCGCAGTTTCTTCAAGGACGGCGAGAACTCTTTTTCCCAGATCAGTTGGAATTCCCGGGGGCTTACAAATGCCTGTAAAATCGTTTTGTGTGTTTCCTCAAGCCGGTTCAGACGACCCGCAATCAAACGCTGTTTCTGTTTTTTCGCCAGATCCACCAATCCGATCAAATCATCCGTCACGCCGCCGACGGCCGAAACCACCACGATCGGGTGCCGATGCCGGGTCTCCTTTTTCACGATGCGGACACTCCGGTCGAAAGCCTCAACTGAACCAACGGAAGTACCACCAAATTTCAATATTGACATTTTCATTATGGTTAATTTTACCGTCTGAATTATTTAAATGGGACAATACGTCTACAAGAGTTATAGTTCCATTATTACAATTAGATACCACATAAATGATTTCAATATAAAATAAATAATCTGATGTCAATTTCTTATTTTACTATTTCACCCCTGATACGAAAACAGTCCATCACATTGACTTTAAGGAAAAGGACAGGCAAAGGTGGATTGCGCGGTTCAAACAGGCCAACCCCAACGGCGGGAAGAACTTATCCATGAATGTAAAAACCATCAGTTCCCATCAAACCACACAGGTCTTACTTCCCATAATCGAGCTTGGCAGGGGATGGCTGGTGGTGGATAAACCACAGGGTATCAGTGTTCACAACGATCCCGGCAAAGATCTTATCTCCATACTCAATCGCAGGGTGGCCGCAGACAGGCAGCTCGCCACGAGCTTGGATTGTGATCCGGAATTCAAGGTCAATGCGGTGCATCGATTGGATAGGGAAACCAGCGGGGTTATATTGCTGGCCTGCCGCCCCGAGGTGTTTGCCCACCTGTCCACGGCATTCCGGAGGAGGCTTGTCCGCAAGCGATATGTCGCTGTGGTTCACGGCCAAATGCCGGCATCGGAAAAGGAAAACGGCTTTCAGATGTGGGAATGGGAATTGACCCGCTCGGCGGGCGGACGACATAATCCGGCAGGAAAGGGTAAACGGATGGCATGCCGCACCCGTTTCCGGGTGATCAACCACAGCGGCCACTACACCATGATCGCGTGTGAGCCGCTGACCGGGCGCAAACACCAGATACGACGGCACGCCAAGATCGCAGGTCATGCCGTCGTCGGTGACGTGCGATACGGCTCTAAACGATCCATCCGCCACCTGATACGCACACGCGGCACCTGCAACCTCTGTCTCCATGCCCAGTCGCTGGAGTTCATCCCACCGGACCGCAGTCAACCCGTTTGCACACGTGCCGAAACACCGGAAACAATGTTGCGTTTGTTCAGCGACGATACAACGAACACGGGTGACTATGACCGTCAGCCGTGAACTAAGCCGATGCTTCGCAGGCCGGTTCTAAACAAGGCCCATTCTCTGATACCGAGTTCTGGTTTACGGTGATTTTGACAATCGCAAACAACATGACGCTTGCACTGACCCATTGAATCGGGCTGAGGACGTTACCATTGAACACATAGTCGAAGAAAATACTTGAAATGGGGAAGCATAATTCACAAATTGTCGAAACACTGGCGGAAATATGTCTCAGCGCATAATAATAGAGCAAAATCGCTCCACTGCCCGTGGTCAGTCCGATGATCACAAAAAAGGTCCAATTTGTCGGTGTTGTGACGGACAACTGACTATACTTCCCGTTTATCAGCACCATTGCCAGCATCAGAACCGATGTTATGCCGTAGCGAAAAAAGAGCGCGGTCTGAAACGGAACTTTAAACAAAACCCTTTTCCCAAACACAGTGGCACTACCGAATGAAAAGGCGGCGAGCAAGGCATACAAAGCGGCGGGCAGCATCTTGCCGCCGTGTACGATTTCTGGCACATGGAATTGAAAGGTCAGGAAATACCCGCCACAGATCGCCACGGATGCCCACAGGATAAAATTCTTGCCGATCCGTTCCTTTAACAAAATGCCGGCGAGCAGGATGGCGAATACCGGTTGAAGTTTATTCAACAGGGCCACAACGGTTAAATGTTTGAATTCCACGAGAAACAGCGCCTTCACAATGGACAGTGTCCCCAGCGCCCCGCCAAACAAGGCGATTAGAAAGAAAAACAGCAAGTCGCTTCGGCTCATTCGGCCAATCCATTTGTATTCTTTGTATAAAATCAGATTCATGCCTAAAAATGGAAGCGCATGCAGTATAAATACCACGTAGCTGACATCCAGGTTATAGAGCCGGGGTGTCAAAACCACCCCGTCAAATCCCCACATCGCCGCCGAGACACAGACCAGAAATGCACTCAAATATTTTGTGTTCATCCTTACCTCGCTTTACCCCGCACCCTGAAATTCAGGACACGGGCATATCCAATAAAAAAAGCCCCGCACATGGTGAGGGGCTTTTGGTCTTCGGGAATACCCGTGTCAAAACAGTCTGTGCCATCTGTGTCCCCGCATAGGGTTCAGACAACAAAAGCAACGGCACTGACCGCTCTGATGGCAGTGGTAATTCGATACAGTCCCGGCAGTCAACCGGACGGAACCACAAACCGCGTCAACTCAACGGACTGGAAACACTTCCATCACAGGTACATTAAATCTTTATCCCATCCAGACTATAACTGTCGGTACCGGATTTACACCGGTTCCTGCCGAATACTCGGCTCACGGACTTTAACCGCCGGTCGGGAATTACACCCAGCCCCTAAAGATCTAATGCGCATATCAATTTATCGACGGATTGTATGGGGATATGGATTTAGATGTCAAGAAAATTCAAATGAGATGGACTGAACGCCCGCATTCTTACAGAATAGTTCAAACGATTGACCTCAAGATTGCCCAGGGGACGTAAATCACCCTTTAAGATCATCATAAATTACGTGGAATTCTTTGGACCAATGATTGTAGTGGGTTTGTATTCAATTATCCTGGTTTCGCTTGCCGCCGGGGATCGCGGTGAAGTGGAGGCGGCGGCAATCTGAGTGGTGGAGTGGAGATGTTCGATATTTTCCTGGTACTTTCGTCTGGCTATGCTGGAAATCGTCACCTTGTCGATTATACCGAATGGGTGCGATTGGACGTTTCGTTCGCTGAACTTGCGGGATCTGTGGACCGGGTGTACGGGTCTGACATAACCCGTTGCAGGGGGCAACGTTATGAGCTTACCAATACCCAATGGAAAAGTCCTTTAGTGAAATATGGTGGTGATTGCTTCCGGCCGGAGCGATGATTGATGCTGGATTACATAACAACATAATTGGAATATGGCAACTCCCGAGTTTGGATATCCGCACCCGAATCAAGTTTTTCCATCTGAAACCCCGGCATGAAAAACCGAACACCGAAGGCCTTCGAAAGGTGTTTCCCGGCCATTAGCTTTTGCATATAAAAACAAAATGTATTAGAAGTCATCTCAAAAAAGTCTATTTGCTTAATATTGCAGCTGCAAGTGAGCCATCTTAAAACAGGCATAAAACGGTCTATAATCAGAATTATCGGCTCTCTAAAAATAGCCAATCCTATGAGAATTTTTTTTTTGAGATACCTTGTAATGAACGATTGTCTTTTTATAACATAATGAAAAAGGAGCTTTTCGCAAGATGACCCCATATGAATTGGCAAAAATGATCCATCGGGATATCTCACCGATTGCCCCGCGGCTGTCATCAGCCATTAACCGGGCATTAATCGAAATCGGAGAAGGATCCGCACTGGTGGGCCTGGGACCCGGTACCCATGAAAACGATGCCGTATCATTCCAGGAGTTCGAGGAAATCGCTTTGAAAGACAGCGACGGTGCCGACATCCTGTCCAAGATTAACGAGGTGATCTCTTCATTGGAAAAAAAATCGTCGTGGCGGGTCATTGTCGATAAAAAGCCAGGCCGGTCCGGGAAAGCCCTTGAATTGCTTTATACCTTGATACGGTCGAAAGCGTTTTAGGCCCGTCGCCCGGACCGAAGGATATCCGGTTCGGCGGCGGGCATCCGCTCAAAAGGATACGGGGCAACCCGAAGGTTGCCCCGTAAATAAAGGAAGTAAATATAAAAAATGAATAGGATTTAACAGAGGCTCCCCCCGAGAAGCCTCTGGATCTAATATCGGCCGATGAGGGGCTTACTTTAGCCTTAGCTTCGTCTCCTGAGCCTCCCCGTCAATGCATTTGATGCACTTCTTTATTTTCCCTCAATATCTTCAATATCTTTTCTGCCACTTTTAATTCGTCCGGCAGCAACAGTCCCGCGGATATCCATCTTTCAATGGCTTCACCGGGGATGGTCAATCCCCGGGCATAGTTTTCCAGGTCGCCCTGCCATGCAAAATCGACTTCCTGATCCATGGAAACTTCAGGTATGACCGTATGCGGCGATTCTACCTGGAAATCAATGTTATCATTCATGCTATCATGGAAAGAGATTTTTTCCCGGACAACTTTTTCCAAAGGATCATTTTGAATTCCGACATTGTCGTATGTCCCTTTCATCGAGAAATGCCGGACGAAAAATCGCCTTAATCTGTTGATGGCCATCATAGTTGTAAAACCCCTGTATTATTATATATTTTTCATTTTTGACCGGGTGATCATACCCATAAGGGTAATCATATCCCGCATGGGCCGCAAGCAGCGCCCGCGTAATCAGGGTCTGAACGCTCAGATCATCAGTGAAAAAGAGATTGACTCAGAAGTTACGGATGGTGAAACGAAAGGAGAAGGAGGCACCGATCAATTTTCGTCCAACCTATAATCTATAACGCTTCGGACCTTGACAAATACGTGATCATATTATCGGCCTGATCCGGGCGGATCGTTAGTTTTTTTGTTAGAAAACAATTCCCACATAACCCACGAAACTGTCACCGGGGCTTTTATCATAACTGGTGGCATATGCGATCGTCTCGGCGGTTGAAGATCCCATGGCCAATCCGGCCGCGATAGCTGTGGCGGCAGCGCCCGCACAACATGCATTGTTATTGGCCAGAGCCTCATCAATAACAGTGTCTGCATCCAATGAAAGCATGGCTTCAATTACCCTTCGGTCATTTTCATCCCGAACCCAGTTTACCGCCGCAGCCCCTGTTCCTTTTGCCGTGAATCCATAGTTGGCGCCATAGTGGGTTAAATCCGTTGAACCGAGAACAGCGGCCTTCAACCCCAGTTCTCTGGTAATCTCCACTACCTGAGATCCAATTTCAAGGGATTGTTTGGTTGGTGGCACCCCCATGGCGACGATTTTCACCTGCGGAAAAAAATATTTTATAAACGGAAGTTGGAGCTCAATGGTGTTGTCCTGCGAATATTTCGAGGTGGTTTCGACATGGAAAGAAAACCGTCCGACAAGCGCTTCAGCCAAATGCGTCTCAACCGGCAACAAGCCGAACGGGGTTTCCCATGCCCCTTCCGCCATAATATAGGCAGCCGACCCCGGATGCAGATGCATGCCAAAAATAACAATGACATCCGGTGGATTTTCCGTTACAAGTGCCTGGATGACATTGCAGGCGATGGCGCCGGAATAATACCAACCGGCATGGGGTACAATGCCGCCGACCCAATTCGAGGGCTGTTTTTCCGGGGTTTTACCGATTTTAATAAATTCATTTATTTGGGACTCACATTCACGGGCTGTCGATGGATACCAACTGCCGGCATAAACCGGTTTTCTGGTTTTCATTTTCATTGCCTCCCCCGCATACGTCAGTAAATATTGACTGTACTGGAAAATTTCCGATATTGAAGGGTCAAGCTTGTCAAACCGGAACACGTCTGAATACTCCCGGTTCTCATTTTGTCATAAGTGCCGGGGAATGTCCACTGTGATACACGGCTTCAACAGGATGATCTCAAGTAGAATTGACATTACCTTTTATCACCGGACACTGCTTCAACCGTATCATTTATTACATACGTCAACCCTGTCTGCTGCAAAGGGATACACAGTTGAAAAAGGTATCGGATATGCATTAAAACAAAACACAAGTCCCTATCTCCACTTTTCATTTTGTTTTTTATGATTATAGTTAGGACAACTTTGGTATATCAGATAATCAGAAGATTTATGAAAGCGATAAGCCAAACGACTTTGTTCAACTCAATTATCAGGAGGTTATCATGTGGGAATATACGGATAAGGTCAAAGAACATTTTTTGAATCCACGAAATGTGGGTATTGTGGATGATGCCGACGGCGTGGGAGAAGTGGGATCCTTGGCTTGCGGTGATGCATTGAAACTGTCCATAAAACTCGACGAAAACAAACTCATCAAAGAAGCCAAGTTTCAAACGTTCGGATGCGCCAGTGCCATAGCCTCCTCGTCTGCATTAACCGAGATGGTCATCGGGAAAACACTTGAAGAAGCCCGCCGGATTACCAATGAAAATATTGCCGAGTATCTTGGCGGTCTGCCCAAAGAAAAAATGCATTGTTCCGTCATGGGCCGCGATGCCCTTGAAAAAGCCATCGAATGCTATTTGGGCGAAGAAGCCAAGGCGGTCGAAGGTGAAATCGTTTGTGAATGTTTCGGTGTCACCGATATACAGATTGAACGTGCCGTCCGTGAGAACAGCCTCAAGAGCATTGAAGATGTCACCGACTATGTGAAGGCAGGCGGTGGATGCGGTAATTGCCACGATAAAATCCAGGATATCATAGATGACATAATGGGTAGCGAGGCTGCGCCAAGAACCAAGAAAAAAGCCCTGACCAATCTGCAGAAGATACGAATGATTGAAGAGATCCTTGAAAGTGAAATCAAACCCGCCCTGGAAAAAGACGGCGGCAATATCGAACTCGTGGATGTTGCGGGCAACAAGGTCACCGTCAGGATGCGAGGCGCCTGTGCCACCTGCAGCAGATCCCAGATGACCCTGAACAACTACGTGGAAACGGTATTGAAAGACCGCGTGTCGCATGAACTCGTGGTTGAGGAGGTATAACCGGAATGGCAAAGATTATCTATGTGGACAATAATGCCACGACTCAGGTTGCACCTGAAGTGGTTGAGTCGATGATTCCCTATCTGGGTGAGTACTATGGCAATCCATCCAGCATCCATGCCTTCGGTGGTGATGTCGGATTGAAACTCAAGGAAGCTCGCCGGGAGCTATCGGATTTAATCGGCGCTGATCCGGAAGAGCTGGTATTTACCAGTTGCGGAACTGAAAGTGACAGCACGGCCATACGGTCTGCCCTGAAAGCGCAACCGGACAAGCGTCACATCATCACCACCAGTGTCGAGCATCCGGCGGTCAAAAACCTTGTGGAACAATTGGGAAAAGAGGGATATCGGACCACAACGGTCCCGGTGGACAGTAAGGGAAGATTGGATTTGGTGTATCTCTACCAGAATCTCTCCGACGACACCGCCGTCGTCAGCGTCATGTGGGCCAACAACGAAACCGGTGTCATCTTCCCCATCGAGGAGATTGCCGGGAAAGTCAAGGAAAAAGGCATCCTGTTTCACACTGATGCCGTGCAGGCGGTTGGCAAAATTCCCATTGATGTACACAAACTGGACATAGACATGTTGTCCCTGTCCGGTCACAAGCTCCATGCCCCCAAGGGCGTCGGCGTACTTTACGTCAAAAAAGGGACAACGTTTTCCCCATTTTTGATGGGTGGACATCAGGAGCACGGCCGAAGGGCCGGAACAGAGAACGTCGCTTCCATCATTGCTTTGGGAAAAGCAGCTCGATTCACGGCAGCTCACATGGAAGAGGAAAACACTCGAGTTCGTCAGTTACGGGATAAACTCGAGAATGCACTACTGGACAAAATTCCCCACTCCATGGTGAACGGAGACCCGGAAAACCGACTTCCCAACACCACCAGTATCGCCTTTGAGTTCGTGGAGGGTGAATCCATACTCATGCTCATGGATCAGCATGGCATTTGCGCCTCTTCGGGCTCGGCCTGCACCTCCGGATCATTGGAACCTTCCCATGTCCTGCGGGCCATGAATGTGCCGTTTACAGCTGCACATGGTTCCATACGATTCAGCCTGAGCGTTTTCAATACCGAAGCGGAAATTGATTTCATTGTCGAAAAACTACCGCCGATCATTGAACGGCTCCGCAAAATGTCGCCGTTTTGGGAAGACGCTCAATTGAAAGACAGAATGATCACGTAAGCCGTTCAAACACAATACCCGCCTCCTGTACATATTGAAGGCGGGTATTTTTTCAAATCATGATCTGATCTCCAAACGCACCCCCGCTGTCATGAAGAACTCATTTGAATTAAAACAAATCGGTACGATCCGAAACACGGAAACCAGCGCCTGGATTGAGGTTAACGAATCTTATGCCGCCGGTCTAAAAGGTTTGGAACAATTTTCTCACATCCTCGTTTTTTATTGGTTCCATGAAAACGATAAACCGGAAAATCGAAATACCCTTGAGGTGCATCCCTGCCACAACGCCGCCAACCCACTCACCGGTGTATTCGCCACCCATTCACCGGCAAGGCCGAATCTCATCGCCATTACCCGGTGCAGGATGACTTCAATGGAAAACAACATCATTCACATTGACGGCATTGACGCGCTGGACAACTCGCCATTGATCGATATAAAGTCTTACTTCCCGTGGGAAGATGAAGATGTACGATACCCGAATTGGGAAGACCGGCGGAAAACATAGTGGATGCCATGGACCCTGGTTGTTAGCGTCCCTTTTTTAACACCGTTATGGTCGACGCACCCTGAAAAAGAATCGATGGTTCTTTTCGCAACGGTCGACCGCTTGTTTTGAAGCTAAAAAATTCAAATCCTGCAAATCTATATTCAGGACGGATAGACAGTGGCGAAAAGCATTTTCGCAAACATCCCGATTCAGACCGGTGTCGACAATCAAGGACCTGGGTGTGGTTACGATGGCATAAACATTTATCGTTTTTAACGGGGTTTCCGGCAAAGGAATCTCTAAACAATAAAAATTATTGAATATCTTGTTGATCATGGTCTCACTTTCATCGTTATTAGTTTGTCGCAGGTAAAAGTTCAAGGCGCAGGTATTACATGTAATGCGCTGCGCATTGAAACCGATATCCGGTGAATAGTTAATAGAAAATGGTTGATTAGACCATAAAGCCCAACCTTGGCCTCCCAATTCACGAAGTATCGATCCCATCGGGCATCAGCTGCCGTATCGAAATTATATTTCATTATAATTTCAGTTATATATCCCCCATCTGGAATTATCCTTGACAATCGAAGAGACACCTATGTAATATGACTGAGCGTTCGCTCGGATTACCAACTTAAAATATACAATACATGCTCATGATCTCCAAAACACAAGCCAAAACCGATATCCCGACCCAGATCAAAAACTCGGAACTGGTCGAAATCCGGCGGCGCCAGATCGTCGATGCCGCGGTGGAATTATTCATCGAACAGGGTTTCCATAAATCCACGACCCGCCAGATCGCCCGGGCCTCCGGCTTGTCCATCGGCTCCTTATATGAATATATCGCATCAAAGGAAGATATCCTTTTCCTGGTTTGTGATGCCATCCATGCCGAAGTGGAAAAGGGTGTGGCGGATGCCCTGGAGCGTGCCGAAAAGGGACCGAACACGCTGGCGGAGGTGATCAAGGAGTATTTCTGGGTCTGCCACCAGATGAACGACCACATCCTGCTGATCTATCAGGAAACCCAATCCCTGCCGAAAAAGTTTCGCAAATTGGTTCTTGAAAATGAAGTCAGGATTACCGGTTTGTTCACGGGTGTCATCGCCCGGCTCATGGGCACCGGAGACTTGCCGGGGATGGACGAAAAAACCGTTGACCTGATTGCCCACAATATTTCCGTGCTGGGTCATATGTGGACATTCCGCCGATGGTTTTTGGCCAACCACTACAGCATCGACATGTACATTGACTTGCAGACCCGGTACATCCTCGGAATGTGCCGGGCAACGGCAACCATGGTCTAGCTTTTTTTAATATCAGATTACGATGAAGAATCTACTCAATAAGGAGGGGTCATGACCGGCGAAATCGAAATATACCAGCCAAAGCATCACCTGCGTGTTGTAACCGCTACATCCCTGTTTGACGGCCATGATGCATCGATAAATATTTTCAGGAGGATTCTGCAGGGAACCGGTGTTGAGGTCGTGCACCTCGGACACAATCGTTCCGTTAAGGAAATCGTGGATGCCGCCATACAGGAAGATGCCCAGGGTATCGCCATATCCAGCTACCAGGGCGGCCATGTTGAATATTTCAAATATATGATCGATCTATTAAAAGAAAATGAAGCGACCCATATCCGGGTTTTCGGCGGTGGCGGCGGCGTGATCGTACCCGAGGAAATCAAGGAACTCGAGGATTACGGCGTAAGGAAAATTTACTCCCCGGCCGACGGTGCCCGGATGGGTTTGCAGGGCATTATCAATCACCTGGTCGAGGCTATTGACTTTCCCACTACCGACGGCAGCAACATCGATGTGAAGGCCTTAAAGCCGGACAATAAGGTTAAAATTGCCAATGCCATCTCCACTATGGAAATCGCTGTAGCCGACCAAAACGGGCATCTTGAAAAATTAAGATCGGACATCACACAGCGAATCGGGAAGAAAAAAATCCCGGTGATCGGTATCACCGGGACAGGGGGGGCCGGCAAATCCTCCCTCACCGATGAATTGATCATCAGATTGTTGCATGATTTTCCGGATATCCGGCTGGCCGTTATCAGCAGCGATCCCTCACGGCGGAAAACCGGCGGTGCCCTGTTGGGCGACCGCATCCGCATGAACGCCATCGGTAATGACCGCGTGTACATGCGGTCTTTGGCCACCCGTCGGTCACAGACCGAAATCCCGGATGCCCTCGGGGATATATTGTCGGTGGTCAAGGCGGCCGGTTATGATCTGATCATCGCCGAAACCGCCGGTATCGGCCAGGGGGACTCCCAGATTATCGACCTGGTGGATGCCTCCATGTATATTATGACCAGCGAATTCGGCGCGGCCTCTCAGTTGGAAAAAATCGACATGCTGGATTTTGCCGATCTCGTGGCCGTAAACAAATATGAAAAAAGAGGCAGTGAAGACGCTGTCCGGGATGTTCGGAAACAAGTCCAACGGAACCGGAACGCTTATGAATGGGCTCCCGAGAAGATGCCGGTGTACGGCACCATTGCATCAAAATTCAATGATGACGGTGTAACCGCCCTCTACCATGGTATCCTGGACACCATTGCCGAAAAGACCGGCCGGCGATTTGAATCCAGTCTTCCGAAACCCGACACCAATGTCTCCACATCAAAGACGATTATAATCCCGCCGGAACGGACACGCTATCTGGCGGAAATCGCCGATACCGTCAGAGATTACCACCGGCGCACCGATGCACAGGCCGAACAGCTCAGAAAGGTCTGGCACCTGAAACAGGCCGCGGCGGTGCTATCCAGCGAATATCCTGGAGAGGAGACCGTCACCCTTCTGGATCCGCTGAACAAATCCCTGGGAAAAGCACGGGAAACACTGGACAAGGAGACGGTTTCCCTTGTGGAAAAATGGCAGGAGATCAAGACAGATTATACCAAGGATGAATTGGTGTATACCGTCCGGGATAAAGAGATACGCATCCCGCTGTTTCAAGAGTCTTTATCGCGACAGCGGATCCCCAAAATCTCCTTGCCGAAATTTGAAGACCCCGGCGAAATATACAGGTGGATGCGGCGTGAAAACCTGCCGGGTTATTTCCCGTATACCGCCGGTGTTTTTCCGCTCAAACGGGTGGGTGAGGATCCCACGCGGATGTTTGCGGGTGAAGGCGATCCGGCGCGGACCAATCGCAGGTTCAAATTGTTGTCGGCTGAATCCGCGGCCAAACGCCTTTCCACGGCGTTCGACTCGGTTACCCTGTATGGATACGATCCGGAAGTGCGTCCGGATATTTACGGCAAGGTGGGCACTTCGGGTGTGAGTATCTGCACCCTGGATGATATGAAAGTCCTGTATGGCGGATTCGAGCTCTGTGCACCCGGCACATCGGTCTCCATGACAATCAATGGGCCGGCACCCATCATCCTGGCCATGTTTCTCAACACGGCGGTGGAACAGCAGGTGGACGAGTATTCGCAGAAACATGGCAAAAGTCCCTCGGCCGGTGAGTATATCAAGATAAAGGCGGACGTTTTGGCAAATGTCCGGGGGACCGTCCAGGCCGATATTCTCAAAGAGGACCAGGGACAGAACACCTGCATTTTTTCCATCGAATTCGCACTGAAAATGATGGGTGACATCCAGGAATACTTTATTGATAACGATGTCAGAAATTTTTACTCCGTGTCCATTTCCGGGTACCACATCGCAGAGGCTGGAGCCAATCCCATCACCCAACTGGCCCTCACGCTTTCCAACGGATTTACCTACGTGGAGTATTATCTGTCCAGAGGGATGCCGTTGGATAGTTTCGCACCGAACTTGTCATATTTCTTTTCCAATGGTATGGATCCGGAGTACACTGTCATCGGCCGGGTGGCACGCCGGATATGGTCCATAGCCATGCGCGAAAAATACAATGCGTCGGCACGATCCCAAATGCTCAAATACCATATTCAGACCTCAGGGCGTTCACTGCACAGCCAGGATATCCAGTTCAACGATATCCGCACCACCCTGCAGGCCCTGTGTGCGGTATATGACAATTGCAACAGCCTGCATACCAATGCATTTGACGAAGCCATCACCACCCCCAGCAAGGAGTCGGTACGCCGTGCATTGGCCATTCAGCAGATCATTAACCGTGAATGGGGACTGACAAAAAATGAAAACATGAGCCAGGGCAGTTTTATCGTGGAGGAGCTGACCGACCTGGTTGAAGAAGCCGTACTCATTGAATTTGAACGGATCACCGAACGGGGCGGCGTTTTAGGTGCCATGGAAACCGGCTACCAGCGCAGCAAGATTCAGGAAGAATCCATTTATTATGAAACCCTGAAACACAATGGAAAAATGCCGATCATCGGCGTCAACTCGTTCATCGATCCGGATACCGACGCTGACGACCCCTTCCAGGGCTCCATGGGACTCGAACTGGCCCGTGCCACTGAGGCGGAAAAGCAATCCCAACTCAACCGGTTGAAGGATTTTCAGGACAGGCATGCCGCCAAATCCGGCATTGCGTTAAAAAAATTACAGGAAACCGCCCTATCCGGCGGAAATATCTTTACGGAATTGATGGAAACTGTCAAATTCTGCTCTCTAGGTCAAATTACCCGCGCCCTCTACGACGTAGGTGGGCAGTATCGAAGAAATATGTAAACAAAGGAGATTTTTCATGCGAGATGCAGTTATTGTAAGCGCCGTGCGGACCCCCCTCGGCAATTTTAACGGATCTTTAGGTTCCATCGGTGCCACCGACCTCGGCGCAATTGTTATCAAGGCGGCAGTGGGCCGCGCCGGTATCAACAGCGAAGAGGTCAATGAGGTGATCATGGGACAGGTATTGCCTTGCGGATATGGCCAAAACCCCGCCAAACAGGCAGCGGTAAAAGCGGGTATGCCCTGGGAAGCGGAATGTTTCACCATAAACAAGGTATGCGGTTCAGCGCTGAAATCCGTCATGCTGGCCGCACAGGCGATCCAGACCGGTGATGCCGACGTGGTTGTGGCCGGCGGCATGGAAAATATGACCATGGCCCCCTACTACCTGGAGAAGGCCCGATTCGGCTACCGGATGGGACCCGGGCAGCTCACGGATTCGATGATACATGACGGCCTCTGGGACATCGTCAACGATTTCCATATGGGCATGTCCAACGAAATGTGTTCTGAAAAATACAATGTCAGCCGTGAAGACCAGGACCGGTATGCGGCCATGTCCTACGAGCGCACCTTGCACGCCATCGGCACTGGAATGTTTAGAAGAGAGATCATTCCCGTCGAGATCCCCCAACGAAAAGGCGATCCGGTGCTCTTCGACACCGATGAATGTGCGCGTGAAACAAACTATGAGGCCCTGGCCAAAATGCGGCCGGCGTTTAAAAAAGACGGTGTGGGCACTGCGGGAAATGCTTCAATTATCAGCGATGGTGCCGCCGCCGTGGTCGTCATGGCCAAAGAAAAAGCAGAGGCACTGGGTTGCGAGATCATCGCCACCATCGGTGCTCAAGCATCCTACGGCATCGACATGAAGTATGTACTCGTGGCACCGATCTGGGCGATTCCGAAATGCCTGAAAAAAGAAGGACTGGACATCCCGGATGTGGACTTGTTTGAAGTGAATGAGGCATTCAGCGGTTCAACCGTGGCAGTGTCCCGGGAGTTGGGTCTGGACCCTGAGAAAACCAACGTCTGCGGTGGCAGCGTTGCCCTGGGCCATCCCATCGGTGCCAGCGGGTGCCGGGTACTGGTGACCCTCCTTCATGAAATGATGAGGCGGGACAGCAAAACCGGTATCGCATCCCTGTGCCTGGGCGGTGGAGAGGCAGTGGCCATGGTCGTGAAGCGCTAACTTCGGCTAACAATCAAGGTCGATTTATTATACTCTAATTTCAGAATTGAGGGAGACTAAAAATGGAAGTGAAAACATTTGGCGTAATCGGTGCCGGACAAATGGGAAATGGTATCGCACAAGTGGCCGCCAACAGCGGCATCAATGTCATTATGAATGATATCGCCCCGGAATTCGTTGAAAGCGGGCTCAACAATATTTCAAAACTGCTGGCGCGAAGCGTTGAAAAAGGTAAAGTCACCGCAGAAGCGAAAGAGGCGGTGCTGGGCCGTATAAAAACCAGCACGGATATCAAGGACATGGCCGATGCGGACTTCGTGGTGGAAGCAGCCACTGAAAAGGAACACCTGAAATTCCAAATTTTCAAAGACCTGGATAAAATCTGCCGGGCAGAGGTCATCCTTGCCACCAATACCTCATCCATCCCCATCGGCCGGATTGCCGCCCAGACCAATCGGCCGGAGAAAGTGATCGGTATGCACTTCATGAACCCGGTGCCGGTGATGAAGCTGATTGAGGTGATCCGCGGCATCGCCACATCAGACGAGACATTTGATTTCACCTGGGAACTATCCAAAAAATTCGGAAAAACCCCGGCACAGGCCAACGATTTTCCGGGCTTCATCGCCAACCGGATTCTGTTGCCGATGATCAACGAAGCGGTCTTTGCCCTTTATCATAATGTTGGTACACGCGAGGATATTGATATGGTGATGAAACTGGGCATGAACCACCCCATGGGACCCCTGGCGCTGGCGGACCTGATCGGCCTGGATACCTGCCTGGCCATCATGGAAACCCTTTACGAGGGATTTAAGGATTCAAAATACCGCCCCTGCCCCCTATTGCGCAAATATGTGGAAGCCGGATGGCTGGGCCGAAAAACCAAAAGAGGCTTTTACGAATATTGATTCCCTGAATCTTGCATGAAAATTAATGAGAAATATATAATCCACAAGACCAAGGAGATTTTATGCCTAAAAAAAAAGCCGGCGCATTTACACCTGTGGGCAAAAAAATAAAAACGGCAAGGCTTGAGCAAAATCTCACCTACGAAAACATCGCCAATGATACCGGTTTCAGCATCGAATTTTTGAAAAATGTGGAGAATGGAAAAGAAACCCCGCCGGTGGGAACGCTTTTACAGATCGCCAAAGCCTTGAGAATCGATTCATCTTTTTTGCTCAAAGAGCAGGAATTAAAGATGAAGGATCGCGTCAAGGAATATACCAAGCGAACCAGCAACTACGCCTATGCCACACTGACGCCCGGTGCAGAGAACAAACATCTGAAGGCATTTCGCGTATCCATTGAGGCCATGCAGGAACACGAGGGCGTCGGATATCACCATGAGGGTGAAGAATTCGTCTACGTTTTGAGTGGTACCATCGAGGTGATGGTTGGCGATCATGTCAACAAACTGAAAAAAAGTGAGTCATTGCATTTTAATTCAGGAATCCGGCACAAGATGAAAAATATCGGAAAAACATCCGCCGAATTGCTGGTCGTGATATACAATCAATAGCATCGCCCCGGCTGCGCCGCAGAAAGATGGATTTTACCCGTTATAGCTACGCCGGCATCGACCTGGCCCTTGCCCCGGAAGATGAATAAAGACGTTTATCAGGAGAACTCTGCATGTCATCCAAACTCACAGACGAACAACTCATGATCCAGTCCATGGTGCGTGAATTCTCACGGGAGGTGCTTTCCCAGACCGCAGCGGAAAGAGACCGCACCAAGGAATTTCCTGCAGAAAACCTTCAGCAGATGGCGGAACTCGGCCTATTGGGGATGATGGTGCCACCGGAATATGATGGTGCCGGATCGGATACGGTGGGCTACGTGCTGGCACTTTCTGAAATTGCCTACTCCTGCGCCTCAACGGCAGTGGTGATGTCGGTGCACAACTCCATCGTCTGCGAGAGTATACTCAAATTCGGCAGTGAGCATCAAAAACAGACGTATTTGAAAGAACTGGCCGCCGGCAAATATATCGGTGCCTTTGCACTCACCGAACCGCAGGCCGGGTCGGATCCGGTCAGCCAATACACAACGGCGGTTCAGGATGGCGATCACTATATCATCAACGGCACCAAAAGATTCATAACCACCGGTAAAAACGCCGGGTTGGTGATCGTTACGGCGAAAACCGACCCGGAGCTCAAACATAAAGGTATCAGCGCATTTCTCGTGTCAAAGGACAACCCCGGCATGAAAGCCGGGGCCCTGGAGGATAAAATGGGGCTCCGGGCATCGGACACCGTGGACCTGATTTTCGATGATTGCCGGGTGCCTGCCGGTGACCGTCTGGGTAGTGAAGGTGACGGATTCAAAATTGCCATGACCGGACTGGATGGTGGACGGATCGGTATCGCCGCGCAATCCGTGGGCGTTGCCCAGGCCGCCCTGGACGCGTCTGTGACCTATGCCCAGGAGCGGGAACAATTCAACCGGAAGATATCCAAGTTCCAGGGGTTGCGGTGGATGTTCGCCGATATGGCCACCGAAATCGAAGCGGCCCGCCAGCTGATGCTGTCGGCCGCCGCCATGAAGGATAACGGCCAGAAACACACCATGCAAGCGTCCATGGCCAAGCTGTTTGCCTCGGAAATGGTAAACCGCATTACGGCCAAAGCCATACAAATCCACGGTGGCTACGGGTTCACGAAAGAGTACCCGGTGGAGCGGTTTTATCGGGATGCGCGGGTCTTCACAATTTACGAGGGCACCTCGGAAATTCAACGGGTGGTGATATCCAACAACATCTTCAACGACAAACGCAAGCCGTAATGCTCTCACCGGTGAATTGAACAGGATAGAAATACACGAAAAGCCGCTGCTCACCTGTAGCGGCTTTTTCCGGGCCATCCAGTCAGTCTTCCGGTCGCCGTATCAGGTCATCCGCACCTTGATCAATCCTGAAAAATCTTCGCTGCATGTTCGATGTCTTCGGGGCAAAAAACAAAGAGACAATTCTCCTGTGGTGAGGATACGGATCCATAGACATAGTTGATATTGATGCCTTCCTCGCCGAACTTGGAGGTCACCTTGGCCAGTTCGCCGGGGGAGTTGGTCAGTTGTATGGCGATAACCGGCAATATATCAAACAGGTAATCGTTTTTGGAGAGCAGGTCCACGGCTTTATCGGTATTGTCCGCCAGAAGCCGGATCAGTGCGAAGTCGGCCGAATCTTTACTCATGGAATTGTAACTGGCGGCCGAGGCAATCCGTTTAAGGGACTTCCCGCGTGCTTTAAATAATCCTTTCACATAATCCGAGGCATCCTGAATGGCCAGGGCATCGATATTGATGTGGGCGTCGGCGAACAAGGTGGCCAACCTGCCCAATTCTCCGGGAACATTTTGCAAAAATAAAGAAATTTCCGTTCGCACCATCGTTCACTCTCCTCGTTTTTTAACCATCCCGAATAGTTCAGGAATTCGTTTAGGGTTCACGAAAAAATAAATTGCCGAATTTCCGTGGGTCAGGCGCCCAGCCACCAAGGCTCGAAAATAAAGGAATAGTTTAAAGGATATAACCATACTACCGAACAGAATTCAAAATTAATTTGAACTCTGCAGCGGTTAACCCGGCACCGCATAACCGTTTCAGTCGCCGATCGCAGACCGCCCGGGCGACGGTGGATAGGTAAAAGGAAAACGGGACGGCGTTCGTTTAAATACCATGAAGATATCTATGGGTATGTTAGGTTTGAAGCCGTCTTCACGATTAATAACCAGACGGTCCGTCGCTTTCAGGACGATTTCCCGGCCACCGTCCTGATCGTCAAATCGATGCCCATTGGCCCGGATTGTTCAGGCCTGACGCCTTCGGAAGTGTTGTATCGGATAAAAATGTCGTTGGCATAAATGGCCTTGAGCAGGGGCCGGTATCGCCGTTCCACAACAGACCGGCGAAGTTTACGGGTCCTTGTCAACTCGCCAGCATCCGTTTCCAGTGGTTTATGAAGATTGATGAACTTTTTAATTTTCATATGGTCCGGGAGGTCCTCATTTGCCTTTAAAACCTGCTCAGCGATCAATGTATACACATCCGGCATTTGGGAAAGCGCCTGGTATGACAAGCTTTTCGATTTATCGTGAGCTTTCCCGGCCATCACCTCGTCAATGCATATAATGGCGGCGATAAACGGCCGTTTATCACCGATAACCCAGGCATCTTTTATGTATTGATTTCGCTTAAGCCGTGTTTCAAGAAAATGGGCGCTGAAACATTGTCCGTTCATCAGGGTGAAAATCTCCTTGGTTCGGTCAAAAACCACCAAATGGCCATCTTTGTCGAAAAAACCTTTATCATCTGAAGCAAAACCGCCATCCCAGGTGACTTCGGCAGTTGCTGACGGATCTTTGTGGTACCCCCCGAAAAAAGTATCGCCGGTGGTTATGATCCTTCCCTCCGGGGATATTCGAATAAAGGTTCCCGGAAGGGGTTTGCCGACGGTATCGAATTTAATATCACCGGTCCGGTGCACCGCCGTGATGCCGGTCACCTCTGTCCGGCCGTAGAATTGTTTCAGGTTGACGCCGAGGGCATGGAAAAAATAAAAATGCGAGGGACGCAGCGCGGCTCCGGCGACATAGGCATTTCGTAACCGGGACAAACCCAATTGTTTCCGGAGGCCTTTCAAGACACCGTGAAACGCTATCCGGTGGTAAACGGACAGCAGCAAGGGGACCGGTTTTTTCGCCAACATCAGTTCAGCGACACGCTGGCCGACACTCAAGGCTTGGTTAAAGAGTGGTTGGAACAATCCTTTCGCCCTGAAATAACGATCCAGCGCATGTCGCATGATCTGCCCATATACTCTGGGCGGGGCGAACAGGATCGTCGGGCTGACCGCCTGCAAATCCGCCAATCGGGTGTCGGCATGTTCCGTAAAGTTGACCGTGCTGCCCACCAGAACGCTAGAACAAATCGTCATCATCTGCTCGCCGATCCATCCCACCGGCAGGTAAGACAGATAATCATCTGTTTTTTGACAGGGATCCACAGCCATTAATTGTTTTGCGGCGGATATGACATTCCGGTGGGACAACATCGCCCCTTTGGGCAATACACCGTGATCGGCGGTGTAAGAAATGAATGCACAATCATCTCCGTCAACCCGACCGGTCAGTTCCTCGAAGGTCCCTGCGGCGGCCATTTCCAATTCTACACCCCGCAAACCCAAAGCGTCGAAACCGATCACACCATCGCTACCCTGGTCATCGGCATCGGCAATGGTATCAGTGATAATTGTCTGCAAACCGGCACATTCGTTTAACAATGACAATGCCGGTGTGATGATCGATTCATGGCCTGAAACGACCAGACATTTGGCACCCGAATGATCCACGATGTAGCGTATCTCATCCATGACACTGTTATCGGCTATCCAGACCACCACGCCACCGGTGCAGAGCACAGCCATTTCAACGATTACACTTTCCGGATGTTTTACCCCCCAGATCGCGACTTTATCACCCCGTACAACTCCAACATCGACCAAACCCATGGCAACCCGCTTTACTTCGGCAAAGTATTCAAACCATGACAGGGCGGTCTCTTGCCCGGAAGAATGGACGCTCAATGCGATACGGTCTGCATCCGGACCGGTTCCCCGATCATAAAAAAGGGATGGGATGGTGATGTCTCTTGAATGATCCGGAGCGATTGGTTCGACCTGACCACTGGCTGTCATGGAAACCTCATTCGGGATGTTTATTCCGGCCTTTCCCCCACACCGGCGTCTAACACAGTGTGGGAAAAAATGTCCTGTCCATTGGCACCTGGCGGATAAGACAACATTATGGAGAACGAAAAGCGGTTGTCAAGCGCATATGGAAAGAATTGACAGCTGCACATCAAAAAGGAGGGGAAAATAAAATGGATAATAGACCCGACACCACGGTTGTTGCAGTATGCATCGGCAAACGGGAGAAACAACTGCCGGTTCCCCCGGACACACCAGGTGGAACCCGATCGCGGTCTCAACTATACAACGCCTTGACCTTGTCCCGGTCGATTTCTCCGGATGGGGTCATCGGCAAGGCGTCGACAAACTCCACATATTGGGGTTTTTTGAAACTGGCAATACGCCGGCCGACAAACCTGATCAGGTCTTTTGAAGTGAGGGATTGCCCTTTTTGAAGCAGGCATACCGCCTTAATACCTTCTTTCCACTTGGGATCAGGCACGCCGAAAACAACGGTTTTCTCAACCGCCGGATGAGCGAGGATCGCTTTTTCGACTTCCGCCGGATAGACATTCTCACCACCGGGTTTGATGAGTTCCTTTTCCGCTTTACGTCCGGCATACCACAGGTATCCACCGCCATCGATACGCCCAAGATCACCGGTATGGTGCCATCCGTCGCGAAATGTCCGGGCCGTCTCCTCTTCCAACCCCCAGTACCCCTTAAACACCATGGGGCCGCGAACGAGAATTTCGCCGGCTTTTCCCACCGGAACCGCGCAGCCATCGTCATCGGACAGCATTATATCGCAAAGCGGTATGGGCCGACCGGCAGACCCGGGTTGATGGTTATACGGAGACAGGGAAACCAGGCAGGATGTTTCGGTTTGACCATACATGCTGAAAAAAGTACCACCGGTGAGTTTCTGATACCTCTCGATCGTCTCCGGCGAATCAAGTCCGATCACCTTCTGAAGCGAACTGATATCCCGACCGCTTTTCTCGTGTTCATCCAGGACATTTCCCAGTATGGGGGAGAAATCAAACAACAGCGAAACGTTTTTTTCCGCGATGAGTTCCACAGCCCGGTTGCCATCAAATTTGGGCATATTGATATTCTGCACGCCGGCATGGAAGGCGGAAAATGCCATAAACAACCCCCCCACATGAAACAAGGGCAGCAGGTTCAGGTGAACATCCGAACTGCTAAGGTTCAGCCCGTCCCGGAGGTGCATGTTCGCGCACAACACGTTTGAATGCGTCAACAGGGCGCCACGGGGCCGTCCCGCTACGGCGGCGGTATGAATAATGATATACCCGTCATCGGAAAACACTTCGATGGATCTGAATTCACTGCCGTTATCAAACAGGGCATCAAAATCACCGAATCCGCCGCCGTCGGACAGATTATGACATATCTCCACGGACGGAATGCGATCCAGCGCATCGCTGATGATCTCCTGAAATTCTTTGTCCACAAAGAGCATTTTAGGTTCGCCGTCGTTGAGATTGAATATCATCTCATCGGCGGAGAGCCTCCAGTTAATCGGCAGAACGATTGCACCGATGGCCGCCGCAGCACCGTAGATCATGAAATATTCCAGGCTGTTCTTACCGATCACGCCGATACGGTCGCCCTTTGCGATTCCGGATTGCTGAAGCCCGCAGGCCAGCTCGTCCACGTTTTTCATGAACTCGGCAAATGTGGTGGACCTATTTTTGTGTTCTTCGAGCCACGCCGGGACGTCTTTGTACATCCATGCGTTACGGCGTATGATATCGTAGCAGGTTAAGTCGTATATGCCCATGTGTATTTGTTTTCTCCTTAGCCATCTCAGATTCTCCACTGGGAGCGAGGTCTTATTGATCACCCGGTGGAAATAATCCTGTCGGCCAGTGGATAATCGGGGCTCACCATCAACAATGCCGCGAAAATATCCAAACGTGAATAGTAGTTGTGCTGGTATCAGGTGCGGCGCTCAGGGACGAACGGTGGTCACCGGGCAAGGTGCCTTCAGGATAATGTATTGGGCGGTGGAGCCCAACAGCAGTTTACCGACCCGCGAGAGCTTTTCAATGCCCAGGAAAATATGATCGACATCGTTTTCTTTGGCAAACCGGATCAAATCCTTCCCCGGTGCCATGCCGCGGGCGAGTTGACTGGTTTCATAAGTGACGCCTTGGCCATCCAGGTATGCCTTGGCTTCTTCCAAAATGAGCTGGGCTTTCTGGATCTCATCGGGTTTTTCACCGGATCCGCCCTCCATGGAGGTCATCACATACAGGACGGCATCATATGTTTTAGAATGGGTTGACGCCAGTTCCAAGGCTCGTTTGGATGCCGTCGATCCATTGTAACCGACAAGAATTTTCATAGTTTTCTCCTCTTTGGGAAAGGTCGTACCCGGTACCTGGGCCGAAGGAAAATGAACACCTAAAACAATGGCCGAGGACCTACATCCAACGCTTCCGGCGCTTATACGATTTTACTTTCTTAAACGATTTACGCCCGCCCCCCTGGGTGATTCCCATATAGAATTCTTTCACATCAGGGTTGTTCTGTAATTCCCCGGACGGTCCTTCCAGAACAATCTTGCCGGATTCCATGATATAGGCATAATCGGAAACAGTCAGGGCGACCTTTGCGTTCTGCTCAACAACAAGGATGGTCGTATCTAGTTCCTTGTTGATGGTTTTCACATTTTCAAAAATTTCCTTCACCAACAATGGGGCCAACCCCAACGAAGGCTCATCCAGCATCAACATTTTTGGCGCAGCCATCAATGCCCTGGCAATAGCGATCATTTGCTGCTCACCGCCGGAACAATAACCGGCAAGTCGATTGGTGATGTTGGAGAGGCGTGGAAAATGATCATACATCTGACGGTGATCCAAACGGATGTTCTGCGCCCCGTCCTTACGGGTGATCGAACCGACACGAATATTCTCATCTACGGTAAGATGCTTGAAAATACGGCGGCCCTCCGGAACCATCACCGCACCATATTTCACCACATTCGTACCTAAAACGTTGGTAATGTCATTTCCCTTGAACGTGATGTGGCCGTCCCGGATATAACCGTTCTCAGGTTTGAGCAGGCCGCTGATGGCGCGTAGTGTGGTTGTTTTTCCCGCACCATTGGTCCCCAGAAGGGATACGATACTCCCTTCCTTTACCTGCAAACTGACACCGCGCAGCACTTGAATGATATCGTTATAAACAACTTCTATGTTGTTGACGACCAGCAGATTCTCTTGTGTGTGTTTATCCATGATACGGTTAGCTGTCTCTCCTGGTAATTTTTAAATTACCCCTGAAGGGTGTTTCCCCGGCACCACCCGTCTAAAATGGTGCCGGGAAAATGCGCGCACAATGGTTCGATATCTTAAAAACTATATCTTGCCGGTATATATAGGAATGAATGGTGTGCCGACGGACTTGAAGGCCCCGTTTTTAACCGCATAGAGCTGCAAGGTGTCGACACCGGCTTTATCCGTTGCCGAGTAAGTCACCGGACCGACAGTCGTAACCGGATAAAAGGCATTGATACCGTTCATTTCCAACAGCTCCTGGTAAAGGCTTTCCTTGTTCACCGCTTTTCCCCTGGCCTTGGCCCGCAAAATACATTCAGTGGCCACCTGGGCAACCATTACACCATTGGCATAATTATGGGATTGTGCCGCCTTATCATCCCGGCCGTATCTCTTTGCCAGTGCCAGTTGGGCATCGGTTCCCACTCCGGGTTCCGATGTGATGATATAGGAAGTGGTCCAGAAGAAATTCTCGGCAGCCGGTCCGGCCAGGGCGATCAGGTCGTTTCCACCGGTGTAATGGCACCCGAGAAAAGTAATCTTGCCATTCTCGCCAAAGGTTTTCGCAACCAAATCCAAACGGCTGGCATCTTTCAACATCGTCGCCACCGGAGATTGAACCGTCTGTGAGATGACATACTGAACCCCCTTGTTGAGCAAGCGCTGCAACATCGCCGTATTGTCCAGGTCTTTTCCATGCTCAACAACTTCAATGAGTTCCATGTCCAGGCCGGCGGCTATGGCTTTTTCCACATCGGAAACCGGCCCGCGCCCGAATGCCGAAGGATGGATGAACATAGCCACCTTGGGCGTGCTGCCGCTATGGTTGTTCACGACATATTCCGCCAGACCGATGGCCTGCGCAGAATAAGAGGCGATGGGCAGAAAAATATAGTTGGATTCAATCAGGTTGCCGGCATGAAAGGAAGCCGGGATGGTCGGCATCTTCTCTTCTTCAAAATCTTTTTTCAGTGCCAGGGTACTGCCGGTGGAATAATTCAGATAAAAATCCAGTCCCTCGGCGATAAATTCTTCGAAATTTCTCTTGGTCACGTCATTTTTATACTGATCATCTCTGATGGTGCATTCGATCTTGTCTTCACCCAGGATATTCATCTCGTTGACGAACTTGAAATAGTCCTCAACACCCTTGGCATAGGGGTTACCCGCATCCGAGGTAGGTCCGGTAATGGCAAGTGAAAGGGCTAATTTATAAGTCTTTGCTTCTGTTGCTGTTGTTGCCACTTCGACCTTTTCTGCTTCCTTAGTGCCGCATGATATAAATACCATTAAAGCAGCGGCTATAAAAACAGTCATCAGGTTCAGTTTGCTCTTTTTCATTTCACCCTCCATTATATATTAGGTTAGCATGAACCGTCCTAGTACCGGAACGGCCACAATTTGGTATATGACTTCACAATCCGCCACCAATTCGCAATACCTCTCGGTTCAAACATCAAAAATAAGACGATAACCAAACCAAAGGTAAACGGTCTTAAGGCGGTGGCTAAATTCATTGACGCCGGCAGGAAATGGGCCGCTTTCTCGGCTAATATTTCCACTTGAAGATCCAGTACTTTGATGGCGGCAGGGCCCCAGAATGAACCATGCAGCGTGCCCAGGCCACCGACGATGGCCATGGCCAGATAGGTGATCGACTCGTGCAGGGTAAAGGATTCTATACCCACGCCACGGTACAAATAGGCATGAAGGGCGCCGGCGATACCGGCGAAAAACCCGGCCAGTCCGAATGCATACACTTTTGTGAATCCGGGATGCATGCCCATGGCGTCGGCAGCACGATCATTGTCCCGCACCGCGCTCAGACACCGGCCGTAACGCGTACGGAGTAAATTTCGCACCATGAAACCGCATAGAACGATAAACACGAGTATAATGTAGTACCAGAAAACATAGTGGTCTTTTCTAGCGACTTCTCCGGTCAGCCAGTGAACCCGGCCGATGGATATGGTCTGGCCCTGGTCGAAAAAATCCATAAAATTAATAGTCCACTGGAAAATCATCTGGAATGACAGGGTGGCAATGGCCAGGTATAGATGCTTCAGCCGCATGGCCGGCAGCCCGACAATGGCACCGAACACCGCACCCATCAGACCGGACAGTACAATCATCAGCGGCCAGGCATGCGTCAGCAACATATTGGAATCCCCCAGGACCCGGGAAAAAGAGGCCAGAGTATAGGCCCCGACCCCCACAAACGCCGCATGCCCGATACTGATCAGTCCTGCAAAACCGGTCACGATGTTCAGACCGATGATCGCCACCACCGCAATCATGATGTTATCAATCACAAGCATGAACTTGTTACTCACCTCAAAGAACAGCGGCCAGATAAAAAGCGCTGAAAGAAAGACGATGAAAATGGATCGATCCAGATGAGTGGAAAATATTTTCTGCTCGTCCTGGTAGCTGATGTGGTAATTTCCGGTGGCTAACCAACGATTAGTGGCCATAGTCTATACCCGCTCGATTTCATGAATGCCGAATAAACCGTGAGGTTTGATCAACAGGATAATTAACAATATGATATAGGGCAATACTTCGGCGGTGCCGTTCAATCCCCAGTTTCCGTCCAGATAGCCTGCCGCGAATTGCTGAATGAGTCCCATGATGACACCCGCCACCACAGCGCCGAGAATCGAATCCAACCCCCCGAGGATCACCACAGGAAACACGACGATACCGAAGGCGTGAAGGGTATCGAAGTTCAACCCCGTAATATTGCCGATGATCGTTCCCGCAGCGGCGGCACTCAGACCGGCCGTGGCCCATGCCAGGCCGAAAACCTTCGGCACACTGATGCCGATGGACATGGAGGCCAGTTGATCATCCGATACCGCGCGCATGGAGATACCCACCGTTGATTTTTTGAAGAACCATGAAAATCCGCTGATCATGACAATTGTGATGATCACGCCCATAAGTTGCGTCCACGAAATGTATACGCCCCCCAGGTCTATCGGGGTGCTTGGCAGAAACACCGGAAATGAGAAATTCTCCGTCCCGAAGGGCGTCAGATAAACCAGTCCATCCAGGATGGACATCAACCCGATGGTCACCATGATCACGGAAATAATCGGCTCACCGATCAACCGCCGTAAAAAGATACGCTCGACACTCATGGCCAGAAAGAAGGTGGCCCCCATGCTCAGGATAAGGGATAGAAATATGGGAATCCCCATCCAGACCGTCAGTGCATAGGTGATGAACGCACCCACCGCAATGATCTGGCCATGGGCGATATTCAACACTTTACTGGATTTGTAAATCAATACGAACCCGAGCGCAGACAACGCATATATCGAGCCCACCACAATTCCGCTGACCACCAGTTGGAAAAAATAAGTCATTGGACCCCTTCCATGGTATAAAAGGATATTTTGGTTTTCACTATAGTCGATTGTCCGTCCTGGTATTGAAATTCCGCTTCCACTTCTTGTTCGCTGACAGCCTCATCATAGAGCGCCGTGTACAGGTTGTCATACTTTTCCCGGACAAATTGCCGCCGGATTTTACCGGTCTTGGTCAGTTCGCCATCGTCCACATCCAGCAGTTTATAGAGAATGGCGAAACGCTTTATCCGGAAATGCTCTTTTTCAGCACGGTTGTTCACGTCTTCCACCTGCCCGTGAATCAATTCCGCCACTTCTGGTTTCGCCGACAAATCCATAAATGTAGTGTAGGAAATGCCCCGGTCCTCGGCCCATTTGCCCACTACAATGGGATCGATGTTGACGAGCGCGGCAACGTACTCTTTTTGGTCTCCAAAAATTACGGCTTCCTTTATATACGGGCTGAATTTCAATTTGTTCTCCAGGAACATGGGGCTGAACATGTCCCCGGATGAATTGTGCATCACATCGGAAACCCGGTCGATAACCACAAGATGACCGTTCTCGTCAATATACCCGGCGTCGCCTGAGTGCAGCCAACCGCCCGCGAGCAACTCCTCGGTTTTCTCAGGCAACTTGAAGTAGCCGGGAGTAACCGATGGCGACCGGGACAGGATTTCGCCCTCCTCGGAGATCCGGCATTCCGTGTTGGGCAGCGGCTTGCCCACCGTATCCGGCCGGACATCGCCATCCCGGTGCATATAAGCGATACCGACGATTTCCGTTTGGCCGTAGATTTGTTTGAGATTGACACCGATGGCCTGGTAGAAAGTGAACAACTCCGGCCCCAGGGCTGCCCCGCCGGTATACGCCCGCCGGAGACGCAACAGGCCGATCTGATTGATCAAGGGACGAAACATGAGCTGGTAACCCAACCAGGCGTTGATTTTCAATCCCAGGGGCATGGGCTTACCGGTCATCCGGAAGGTCGCCGCTTTTTCGCCGACCTTGATGAAATAATTATACAATTTTTTATTCAGCCAATAGGATTCATCGATCTTCAACCAGATCTGGGAGCGAATGGTTTCATAAATCCGGGGAGCACCGAACATGAAATGCGGTCCGATCTCCTTGAGATCCTCCATGGCGGTTTCGACCGACTCCGGGAAATTGATGGTGATCCCCGTGGCCATGGCCACCCCGAATGAATTCATCTGCTCACCGATCCAGGCAAAAGGGAGAAAGGACAGATATTCGTCCGTATCTTCCAATTTATCCGCCTCCGTCAATTGCAATCCCATGCTGATATAATTTTTGTGGGTGAGCATGGTTCCTTTGGGCAGGCCGGTGGTACCGGAGGTCAAACACAGATGGCACACATCGTCAGGTTTGCCCTGATCCACCAGGGACTCGAACATGCCAGGATTATTATCGTTCGCGGTATCGCCCAATTCATAAAGATCATCGATGAACATAAACCAGTCATCGGCTCTGTAATCCCGCATACCCTTGGGATCTTCATATATGACTTTTTTTACACCCGGCACCTTATCCCGGATATCGAGGATCTTATCCACTTGTTCCTGATCATCGCAAAAGACCACGGCGACCTCCATATACCCCAACAGTTGACATATCTCTTCGGGCATGGTGGTTTGATAAATAGCGGCCGATATCGCACCAATGGATTGCGCGCCAAGGGCGATAAAAAGCATTTCCGGAATATTGTCCCCGATCAGGGCGATCACATCACCTTTTTTCAATCCGATTTCAGACAGGCCCAGGCCGGTTTTACGGACGTAATTATAATATTCTTCCCATGTATAGCAGTTCCAGCAACCGAAGTCCTTTTCCCTTAGCGCAACTTTGTCCCCGGAGCTTTTAACCCGCCACCGCAGCAATTGTGGAATACTCAGTTCAAGTAGCTGATCTGTCTTGTCCATATGCAATCAATCTTCTCCGATATAAGCCTCGATGACTTTCTGATTAGATGCGATATCTTTGGGGGTGCCGGCTCCGATTAATTCTCCAAAATCCAACACATAAATTTGATCGGAGATATCCATCACCACACCGAGATCATGCTCCACCAGAACGATGGTGGTATTGCGCTCCTGTTTGATGTCCATGATAAAACGGACAACATCTTCTTTTTCTTCGATATTCATGCCGGCCATGGGTTCATCCAGCAGCAGCAGATCCGGGGCCAGCGTGAGGGCCCTGGCGACCTCCACCCGTTTCTGAACACCATAGCTGAGGTTGCCGACAATGCTCTTCCGATAGGGTTCCAATTCCATAAATTCGATCACCTCTTCCACGGAAGCCCTGTTCTCCGCTTCAAGCCGGGCGGCTTTACCGAAAAAAATAATGGCCTGAAAAATATTATAATTCAGATTGGTATGACGGGCGAGCAGCAGGTTGTCGAGGACCGATAGCCCCCTGAACAATTCCAGATTTTGAAACGCTCTGGCAATACCGAGTTTGGTTACCTGGTGGGGAGAAGAATGGGTAAGGTGTTTGGCCCCATAAGTAATATCCCCTTTTGTCGGATGGTAAAAGCCGGACACGCAATTGAGGAGACTGGTTTTCCCTGCACCATTGGGTCCGATCACAGAGGTGATCAACCCCGGTTTTATCTCCATGTTGACATTGGATAGTGCATTCAAACCACCGAAGGTCAGGGTAACATCTGATACGTGTAATGTTTGCATAGGCAGCAGGCGATTCTATTGGAAAATTGTGTCGATTTCAGTCGGAACGAATGGAGATGCCCGGTGGGTGGGCCAATTCAGCCGACCATTTAAACTTGCTCACCATGTGAGAACGTCCGGTTGTCCAGCATAGTGATGCTGAACGAAAGACATGGATCATGAACAAAATTCATTAACCAATTTAGGTTAATTCCCTAATGTCAATTCAACAATTTTTAGTCAAGGAAAATCAAATGCGGTTTATCCCGGGGTAAAATCATCCCACTAGTCCCCATTTCAACAGGCCTTCCCCCGGGGACGCCTGGAATCTGGTCAGCGTCCGGCATGACCACAGCACAACTATATTTGATTCACAGGCGGTGGCTGCGGCGAATCGGCCCCAATTGGATCAAGTGGAATATGACAAAATATCAATCGGATACGGAAAAATTCGGATGCACGGGCAACCTAATATCCCGGTATATTATGCTGATATTCATCATCGTCCACGCGCTATGTCCGGATTCTTTTATACACGATTATATTCATGACATGTGATGGATATCGGCTTTTCCATCAGCGGAAATTCAATGTCATATCAATGGGAAAGTAATGGGTAAATACCATCACTCGTCAAAGGACAACAAGTGGGTTGAGAGGTTAACCTTGGCGTTTTTAAGCCCCAACTTACGACGGATGTTGGCACGGTGAAACAACACCGTATTTTTTGAAAGGAAAAGCAGATCTGCAATTTCACGGCTGGTTTTCCCGGCCCTGATCAGATTGGCAACCTTGATTTCCATGGGTGTCAACCGGAAATTCTTGGAAGACAATTTACTGATAAACGGGGATACAATATTGTTTAAATTGGTCTCCAGTATCTGCACCAATGTCGTCTGATCCGTCTTCAATCGCTGCTTTTTGATACGGTCCAGGTACGGCATGACCAATTCCCGGACATTATGAAGGACATTCTCAGCCAATTCGGATTTGTCGGATTCCCGTTGCTTCAGCAGTACTTTCAGCGCGGTGTTAACCTCCTCCAGGTGCTTGGACTGGGCGGCCAATTGTGCCCGGCTATGCCGCTGCGCCTCTTCGGCCCGCTGTTTTTCGAGTATCTCCTGTTCCAGGCGCTGATTACTTTTCTCGAGCGCTTCGGTCCGTGCCTTGACCCGTTTTTCCAGTTTTTCATGGTATCGCTGCAATTCACGCTCAGCGCGCTTTCTCGCGGTAATATCCCGCAGGATCACGATATTGCCGGCGGGCTTGCCGTCATGCCCTTCGAACAAGGTCGAACTGAGTTGTACATCCAGAACACGGCCGTCTTTGGTCAATCTGCGCGTTTCAAACAATTGAATCTTCTTTCCGCTGAGCATCTGGCGGATGGCGTCACGGGTTTCCGGCCAATTCTCCTGGGGAACAAAATCTATTTTACCGCCGAGGATTTCCGCGCGGCTCCATCCCAGGGTTTGTTCAAACGCCGGGTTTACATATGTGGCCTCGCCTTCAATACTGTAAACGACTATCGGGTCCGGTGAAGATTCCAATAATCTGGCATGTCGTTTTTCACTCTCCTTCAGGCTCATGCTCGTGCGCCGGTGTCCGGCCAATTCCCGGCGCAATTCCGTATACAACCGGGCTTTTTCCAGTGCAATCAGCGCAAGGGCGGCGAATCGCTCGAGCATTGCCACATCTTCTGTGGTAAAACGCCCCTCCATCTGCACATGGGCCAGTCCGATGACCCCCATGAACTTCTGTTCGGACTGCATCGGAATACCAACAATCGAGTGAAGCCCATCCAGCGATTTGTCCAGGAGCCGATGTTCCCAGGTGCGATAGTCATCCACCAGCACCGGCTGTCCCCGCTCCCAGACCAGGCCGCCCATCCCCTGGCCACGCGCCACGTGGCGCCCCAATTGACCGGCAAAAAACCCCATGCCGTACTTCATCTGCATCAGGGTGTCCCCGGGTTCCAGCAGATAAATATACCCGTGGGCGGTTCCGATGAGCGAAGCCGCGCGTTCCAGAATGGTTTCCAGCAATTCTTTTTTATCAAGTTTGTCAATCAGCCCGAGGGAGGTTTCATGCAGCGCCGTCAGGTATTCATTCCGTCGCTGAACAGCCTGCTCCTGCTGCTTGAGCTTGCTGGACTCCTTGCTCAGGGCCGCAAGCTGCTCCTTGAGTTCCTCATGCGTCGGTTGCATTGACATGGGCCTGTTTAATGGATGGTTAAAAGATGACCGTTTTCTTGACGGTTTTCACGATCTCGTCCGGATCGTCCATGACCTGGATGATGTTCAGGTCATTTGGAGATATTCGACCGGTATCACGCATCTGCAGCTTCACCCAATCCAAAAGACCGTTCCAGTAGTCCGATCCAACCGCAATAATCGGAAACGGCTTGATCCGCTGGGTCTGCACCAGGGTCACCACCTCGAAAATCTCATCCAGGGTGCCGAATCCACCGGGCAATCCGATGTAAGCGCCGGCATATTTGATAAACATGACCTTCCGGATAAAGAAATATTTAAACTCAAGCTGGACATCGGCGAACGGATTGGGCTTCTGTTCAAACGGCAGTTTGATATTCAACCCAATGGATTTCCCACCCGCCGCGGCAGCGCCCTTGTTTGCGGCTTCCATAACCCCGCCGCCGCCGCCCGTGATCACGGCAAACTTGTTTTTTACGAACAATGCGGCCAGTTCTTCCGCCTTTTGATAAACCGGGTTTTCGGGTGGCGTCCTGGCCGATCCAAATATACTCACTGCAGGCCCCACATCATGCAGGCTTTCCACCCCATCCACAAATTCCCCTAAGATCTTGAAAAGACGCCAGGATTCGCCAAGTTTCAAATCGTCTATCATAAATTGTGTTTCCATAATCACCCTTTTCCATTCTGAGCCCGAAGCTCGGTTGTATTATCGGGATTAACAATGAATTATTTTAAATAGCAGCAGGTTAGCGATTTGACAACACCAATTTCAATCCGGATTTCATTCGTTGACAGGTTAATCGCATGTTTGATAAGTAGAAGCCCGGTGAAAAGGGATGACATCCCTTTTTTTGTTTTCCTGGATGCGGTAAAATACATTCGATCTTCACATGCAACGATATCATGCACCATGGATCCGACAAAACCACACCTGAGCAGACGACTTGACATCATCAACGAATTGGGGCTGCATGCCCGATCCGCCGCGAAAATCGCCGAAATCGCCAGGACATCAGTTGCCGGGGTATGGATCGGCAATGGTGTCGAAACCGTGGATGCATCATCCACGCTGGATATCCTGACACTGGCATGTGGAAAAGGCTCGCAGATAGATATCAGCATCGATGATCCGTCAGACCATCGTATCCTCGACGAAATCGAAACCCTCGTAAAAAGTGGTTTTGGAGAAACGAAAGAACATGACGTTGCCGGAAACAAATGAAATAATCCTTCAAGGCATCAGCGGTTCGCCCGGTATCTGTATCGGTAAGGCATACCTTGTGGATAAGGGTGGTGTCGACGTCGTCGAGCAATACCATATCGAAAAATCATCGATTCAAAATGAAGTCAATCGATACAAGACCGCCGTAAATAAAGCCAAGGCCGAACTCCAGAAAATCATGGAGGACACCCCCGACGAACTCAAAGGGCACGCCCATATCCTGGAAACCCATATCGCCCTGTTAAACGACAAGATGCTCTATGGGAAAACCATTGAATCGATTGAGAAAGAACAGATAAACGCCGAGTGGGCCCTTAAAAAGGTGGTATCCATTGTAAAACCCATGTTTGAAAACATGTCCGATGCCTACCTGAGGGAACGTGCGGACGATATCGTACAGATCTCGGATCGCGTGATGAAGAACCTGATCGGCGCCGATCGGGTCGACATCAGTGACATCGACAAACGGGTCATCCTCATCGCCCGGGATCTTTCCCCGGCGGAAACCAGCCAGATTCAACTCGAAAGCGTCAAAGGATTTGTCACGAACCGGGGTGGGAAGGCATCCCATACCAGCATCATCGCCCGCACTTTAGAAATCCCGGCAGTGCTAGGTGTTGAAAAAGCCACAGCGACGATTCGAACCGACGACATCATCATCGTGGACGGCACCACCGGTGAAGTCGTGGTCAATCCCAGCGAGCAGACCCTGATCGACGCCGAGGAAAGGAAAGCCCGCTACGAAGCCCGGAAAGCGGTTATCACCCGCAAGAGCAATTTGCCCGCCATCACCACGGACGGCGTTAAATTGCGCATCATGGGCAATATCGAACTCCCCGAGGAGGTGGTGTCCGTCATGCACTATGGGGGAGACGGCATCGGGTTGTATCGTACCGAGTTTCAATACCTCTCCCGGCCCGACTTTCCCGGTGAGGATTTTCTCTTTGAAAAATACCAGGACGTGGTGCAGGTCATGGGCGACAAACCCGTTACCATCCGCACCCTTGATATCAACGGCGACAAAGCCCTGGCCTACAATAATGATACTGAAGAAGAAAATCCCGCATTGGGTCAGCGCGGCATACGCTATTGTCTGAGAAAACCGGAGATTTTCAAAACCCAGCTTCGGGCTATCCTCAGGGCCGCCGTATTCGGCACCGTGCGGGTGATGTTCCCCATGATCAGTTCCGTGGAAGAAGTTTTGGAAGCCCGGAAACTGCTCGAGGCGGCAAAAACCTCTTTGAAAAAAGATGCCATCCCCTATAAAGACGACATCCAGGTCGGCATCATGGTGGAAGTGCCATCGGCCGTGGTCACGGCGGATCTCATCGCCAAAGAGGTGGATTTCTTCAGTATCGGCACCAACGATCTCATCCAGTATGCCCTGGCCATAGACCGCACCAACCGCGACGTGGCGCACCTCTATCACCCGTTGCACCCGGCGATAATCCGGATGATCAAGCATGTCTGCGATGTGGCCAGAAAAGCCGGGATTAAAACTTTTATGTGCGGTGAAATGGCTGGTGACCCCATCAATATCCCCATATTACTGGGGCTGGGGTTGGATGAGCTCAGCATGAATCCCCAATCCATACCGGCTGCCAAAGCCATGATCCGCGCCCTGGACAGCCAACAGGTAAAACCCTTTATCGACGATATGTTGCGCCGGAACACAGCGGCCGGTATCGTAAAACTGATCAATGACACCTACGGCAAGCTGATCACCGAAACCGTATACAATGAGTAGCTGCCCATAGATTCGAATGGAGAACACTTCGTTGAGCACCGAGAATAAAAAAATAATCGCCGTCAACCGTAAAGCCCGGCACGACTTTTTCATCGTCGACACCTATGAGGCCGGCCTGGTACTGACCGGCACTGAAGTGAAATCCCTTCGCATGGGCAAAGCCAACCTCAAGGACTCGTATGCGCGCATCAAAAACGGTGAAGTGTTCATCTACCAGATGCACATCGGCCCCTGTCCGTTCGCCTACTACAACAATCACGAGCCGCTGCGCCAGCGTAAGCTCCTGCTGCATAAATATGAAATCAAAAAACTGTATGGCAAGGTCAATGAAAAAGGCCACACTCTGGTGCCTTTACGACTCTATTTCAAAAGCGGCAAAGTGAAAATAGAAATAGCCGTCGCCAAGGGTAAACAAAAATACGATAAACGCGAGGACATCCGCCGTCGCGACCAGAAACGCGATTTCGATCGGGAAAAGAAAAAATACTGACCATTCAATTTCAAGTTCATCTTCATTGACATATCGCCCAAGTTTACTTACTATTGGGCTATATTGTTCTTTCAAAAATTGGGGGCGAAACGGCTTCGACGGGGATAAAGAAGCTTTAGGTGCATGCCGAGCTCCGGCTGACTCGTAAAACCGGCTGGAACTAAATTATAATCGCAGACGATTATCAATACGCTGTAGCTGCTTAGGCGGCTTCCGTCCTGTCATTGCTCTCTTGCGGCTCTGACAAGGGCGTCGACTTAGCGAGATAGCAGACGCTTAAATCCTGCTAAAGCATCTGCGAAACTAATGTAGGATAGCCTTTTCAGTATCCTGCCTGATGGAGACTAGAAAAGGCGAAACATAGATATCAGGATAAGCATGTAGACGCTAAAGTGGATTGTTTTCGGACGCGGGTTCGACTCCCGCCGCCTCCACCACGTTTTAACTATAATTTCAAATAGTTATTCGTTTAGAAATGGCAAAAAAAGCTTGCCATTTTTTTGCCACCTCTCTGTTTTACTTCCAGTAGACAAATTTAAACAATTAATGGGGCACTCAGATCATACTCTGAGTGCCCCATTTTTTTTTATATTCCGCCCGGATCCGAGGCGGCAATATCGGATCCCTCCTCCTATTCCTGTCTTCGGCTCATTTGAGCCGGAGACAGGAGAAAGGATCTGCCAATGAAACACCAGACCATTTCTATCCCCATTGAAGACATGGGCAAATCTACAGACAAGGGTATCCAGGTCCTGATCAGCTCGACTAAAAAATGGGCCTGGGTGCCGAATCGGCCGGAATTCTTTCTGCCCGGCCGGGTTATTCTGCCTTTAAAATTAGCTTACCGGATACTCAAAAAGGATGGAACAAATGGACAATAAAAACCGTCCGGAAACCAAACTGCTGAAACAATTTGAGACCATCTGCTTAATGCGTGGTCAACTCTACAATACCCTTGTCGACATGATCATCGCTCCATCTGATGAAAAAGCGGCAGCGGCAAAAAAAAGCTGTGTCGCCCTGGCCAAATCATCTTTGGATCTTCTGAACACCATCATTTCGGATCAATCAACAAAAACAGGGAGGATTAACCATGAACCAGAGAAACTACCAGGAACTTGAACTAGATCAAATTGTACCGAGTCCGTTCAATCCGAGGAAAAGCTTCAAGGGACCCAGGTTCGACGAACTGATCGCGTCCATCAAGTCCGTCGGGGTATTGGAGCCCATTCTAGTCCGGCCTAAAAGATCAGACGGGGCCGATTTTGAGATCGTTGCCGGTGAACGGCGGTTTCGCGCAAAAAAACATATTGCAGAATCCAATGGCGGACTGGCCGGCGCGGTCATCCCGGCAATCATCCAGGAGATGGACGATGCCACGGCCCTGGATATCCAGACCATTGAAAACCTTCAGCGCGAAAACCTGACTGAACTTGAAGAGGCCGAGGCCTTTAAGATGTTCGTGGGTAAAAAAGGCGAAGGGGCGGTATCCGAGCTTGCCGAACGCACAGGGATCCGGGAGGCATACATCCGCCGCCGCCTTGCCCTGTTCACCCTTCCCAAGAAGGTCCTGACCGCCTGGGACAAGGGCAAACTCAAGTATGGCCACCTGGAGCAGCTCATCCGGCTCAAGGATAAAAAAGAGATTCTATCCTATTTCGAACAACTGACAGATGAAAAGGCCTATGGATCTCCAATGACCGTTGACGCGTTGCGGCATCAGATATCAACACAATCACCCGAACTCAAGGGTGCCAGGTTCGATCTTAAAAAAGAAGGGTGTCCGGCTTGTTCTCACAACAGCGATGTACAGAAAAAACTCTTCAGCATCGATGTGGAGAAAGGCAAATGCCTGAACCGCAAATGCTTCAAGCAAAAGCAGAACGACCATATTTTAAAACACTGGAAAAAAAGCGGACCGTATAAAGCGTATGGTGTCCGTGCTTTCAGATTCAGAGAGGATTTTTCCTACAACGATTACAATAACTTCTGGAATGGTGCACCGAAAAAATGCAAAGCCTGTGATAGTTTCGTAGCCCTGCTGACTCTCTATGGCAAACCCGACTATGAAGAGGTCTGTATCGGGGATAGGGATTGTTATGACAAGGCCTCAAGATCGAAACAAAAGTCTTCAACTACCAAAGCCTCGACAGATGATGGCACAGGCCCCCGCGTGTCCTGGCATGGTGACTATTTCCGGGAACAATTTTTCAAAGACGCCCTGCCCGAACGGATCAAGACGTTCAAGCCTGACGATGAACGCATCTTCTCTTTAGTCCTTTACGCATTCATTCAAAGCATTCCGGAGCTTCACCAATGGTTTGCGGTCAAGCACAACATCAAGGCAGATGACATCGATTCGGACTGTTCATGGTTTCGATTGGATTACAAAGACCTGTTCGGCGTCATCAGCATGATGAAAACCGAACAGATCTTTGAGGATCTTCATGAAGCGCTGAGCCAGGTGGTTCTCATGCATACCTTCACCACCAATGAGAGATGGCTCATGGCCGGCTACCTGGATCTCCATCTCCAGGACGAGTGGTCCATCACCCAGGAATACCTTGCAAAGAAAAC
Source organism: Desulfobacteraceae bacterium (assembly GCA_013003715.1). Classification (GTDB taxonomy): domain Bacteria; phylum Desulfobacterota; class Desulfobacteria; order Desulfobacterales; family Desulfosarcinaceae; genus JABDIN01. The sequence goes on from JABDIN010000007.1 coordinate 77,908, forward strand.
CAAAGCCGAGATTCTGGAGTTTGGTGAACAGCTCAATCTTTTCACCGATCCGAAGATCGAAACCTTCCTGTTTGAAGTTCTTTTGAAAAAGAGGGGGAGCTTCAAATCGTGCAAAAAATCCGAACTGATTCGACTTTTAATGGAATCCGGTGTCGATCTGCGCGGAAAAGTTCCGGAGGAAGTGCTCAGCGGCCACCCCTTGCATCAATCAGAAGAATCCGGCAGAGGCTTTAGAGCCGTATGAGATAAAGGCATAAACCATGGAAAATTGCGAAATATGCGGGTCTACGGATAAGCTTTGCTGCGATGTTGACGGCCAAATTGTGTGCGCGGATTGTTTCTTTGAGGCTTCATCGGTGTCGGCGGCGGCTTTCTTTATGTACCGTTCCTCACCAGCGTTGTGGGCTTGCCCATGTTTGTGGTGGCGGGTACTTCAGCCATTTCCGTCTTGATCGGTATGATCTTCTCGATCTTCAATTTCATGGTTTTGAAGGGTGTACGGTGTGACCGGTGCGAGTAATGACGATGGACCCACGGCCTGACCTTTTACCGTTTGGATAGCAATCAAACAGACAGGTCTGGCGTAGCCAGGCCTCCCTTATTACCGAGCGGAGCGAGGGGCCAAACCGGCATTGTCCCCTCTCCCTCCCTCGAACCTTAAAAACAATCCAATGGTCCTAATATGGGAATCCCACGAACTAAGGCTATCACAATCGACGCAAACGGGCGGGTCCTCCGAGACCGAGAACGGATACACGGTTTCGGCTTCCTCCGCAAAAGCGTCCATTTAAATTTTAGAAAGTCGCGGAAAAACGGAAATTTATCGATATGACGAAGATACAGGACATAGACGACATCCGGAGACAGGTCGAAGCCCGGCGGCTTGAAGAGGCAAAAAACCTCGATGACGTCCCGAAGAAGGATGATCCCATTTCCGCCCGCTTTATTACCGACTGTCTCAATTCAAACGAGTTGGGCGATGGTGCATTGTTTACGGCGATTCACCGCGGCGAGTTCTTATTCAACAAGAGTTCCGAGGAGTGGCTGCAGTGGAATGGTACTCACTGGCGATACGACATTATGGGCGCTGCCTTGGCCGGCGTGGAGGATGTGGTTGAAAAATACAACACCGAGGTATCTGCGCTGAACAAGAAAATCCAGGAGGCTCACCAGGAAGAAGATATCGCCAAAGCCCGAATGTACGAGAAGAGAAAAGAGGTCTTTAAAAAAAGAATCAGCAGGCTCCGAACCGATAAAGGCCGCCGAAATTGTTTGAAGTTCGCCCATACCAGCAAAGACCCCTTAGCCGTAATCGGAGAAGAGTTTGACGCACAGCCCATGCTATTGCCCTGTAAAAATACCGTCATCGACCTCACCACCGGATCCTCCCGAAAAGGATTGCCTGAGAATTACTTGATCAAGGCTTGTCCGCACGAATGGAAAGGCATAGACGAACCAGCCCCGCTGTTTCAAAAGTGGATCCGCGAGATCTTCTCCGATGACGAAGAACTGGTGGCGTACATCCAGAAGCTCTTCGGATATGGAATCACCGGAAAAATCTCCGAGCACATATTCGCCGTTTTCCATGGCCAGGGCCGGAACGGCAAAGGCCTCCTGGTGGAAACGATATCGTATGTCCTGGGGGACCTGGTCGGCCCTGTTCAGTCGGAAATGCTGTTAAACGAAGGCACAGCCAAAAATTCATCCGCACCCAGTCCGGACATCATGGCGCTGCGGGGCATGCGCATCGTATTCGCATCAGAAACAGACGAAGGCAAGCGATTCAGCCCTTCCCGGGTTAAGTGGCTGTCCGGTGGAGACACCCTGGTCGGCAGGTATCCACACGACCGGCACCACACAACCTTTGATCCCACGCATCAACTCTTTTTGCTGACCAACCATAAGCCACACGCACCCGCAGATGATTTTGCCTTCTGGGAGCGGATCCGGCTCATTCCGTTCAATCTTTCCTTTGTGGATCGGGATCCCGTCGAACCCAATGAGCGCCCCGTGGACAAGACCCTCCCGGACCGGCTCAAAACCGAAGCCTCCGGCATCCTGGCCTGGCTCGTGCGCGGATGCCTGCTCTGGCAAAAAGAGAAGCTGATACCACCGGCCATCGTCACCGACGCAACCAAGGAATACCGTCGCAACGAGGACCTCATCGGCGATTTCATCGACCAGTGCTGCGTCGTCGAGAAAAACGCCGAAGTGGCAGCCAGCGAACTATACACCGCCTTTGACGACTGGTTCCGGGCCCACATCGGCAACCGCGTTCCAAAACAAAAGAAATTCGGCAGCCTCATCGGAAAGCGATTCGGTCGCGAAAAGGTCAGCGGGAGATATCGATACTACGGATTAAAACTCAACCCGGCGGTCGTTGAATAGCCTATCGTCCTATCGTCCTGGCAAAAACAGGAAACAGTGGTTTCAAAATATGCAAAAATATCAAGCTATTAAACAAAGAATAAGGACCATAGGGAGGATTGGACCATTCACCAAGGTTTTTCAAAAATAATAAATAATATTTTTTTCTACTCTAATTTATATGTTTCTATCGTCCTATCGTCCTAGAAAAAATATTAATATAATAATATTAATAAGATAGGTGACCAAAAATTAAGGACGATGATTGAAAACAATGGTCCTGCATCGTCCTGGATCGTCCAGATGGAGAAACGAAAAATGAACGTACTGGAACTGCTCAAAGCCGAAACCGGAATCCACGCCAAACACGTATCCACCACCAAAGGCGGCGAATATCACAGCCCATGCCCCGGCTGCGGCGGAGACGACCGTTTCCACGTCTGGCCGGAACAAAACAACGGCCGCGGCTCCTATTGGTGTCGAGGCTGCGGAAAGACCGGCGACGACATCCAGTACCTCATGGACTTTCAAGGCCTCGGCTTTCAGGACGCCTGCATCCGCCTGGACCGCGACATCCCCTCATACACCGACATCCGCGCCCCCAAAGAAATCAAAAAGCGCCCGACCTGGACACCCCACACCAACCAGGACCCCGGCCAAACCTGGCTCGAACGCGCCAAAGCCTTTGCAGAATGGGCAAACAAACACCTGCAAAAAAATAAAAACCAGATCGACTACCTGGCAACACGCGGCATCACCCCCGACACCATCGCCCGGCACCAACTCGGATGGAACCCCGAAAACTACTACCGCCCCCGCAGCGCCTGGGCCCTGGCCGACATCACCAAGGAGAACGGCAAAAAGAAGAAACTCTGGATCCCCCAGGGCCTCGTCATTCCCACCCACGCCCCGGCATCCTCCGGAGACCGCGTCATCCGGCTGCGCATCCGCCGCCCCGAAGGCCAACCCCGATACTACGCCATCCCCGGCTCCAACATGGCCCCCATGATCATCGGCCCCCAGAAAAAAGCCCTCGTCATCGTCGAATCCGAACTCGACGCCATCCTCACCGCCCAGGACGCCGGCGAGCTCGTCGGCGTCATCGCCATGGGCTCCAGCTCCGCAAAACCCGACCATACCGCCAACCGCATCATCACCGCCGCCAAAGCCATCCTCGTCGCCCTTGACTTCGACACCGCCGGTGCCCACGCCTGGCAATGGTGGAAAGAAACCTTTACTCACGCCATCAGATGGCCCGTACCCATCGGCAAAGACCCCGGCGACGCCTATAAACTCGGCCTCAACATCGCCCAATGGATCAGAGCAGGCCTGCCCCCCATATGGACAATAAAACCCGATCGCCACCTTGGACAGATAACCAAAGAGGGGCGCGGGGACGCACCACCACCACCCGAACCACCACACCCCCGTGAAAAAATACACATCTTCAAAGGCCTGAAAAAGTTGAGCCAGCTCATGAAAAACAGCCCCGTGCACATCATCAACACCACCAAATCCACACGGATAGAGCGCGACGAACAATGGTCCGCACTGAATCGCGAAAAGTCCGGCCGCATATCCGAACTCGTCTTCCAGGACCCCGGCGTCTTCGCCTACATCCTGAAACACCCCGCAAGCCGGATAGACGGCGAAAACCTGTTAGACGGAATCAACCCATAAGGAAACCAGCATGGACACCGACACCATAGAGAAACACAACCAGACCCTCAAAGAAGTCAGCCGGGCCATGTTCGGCCGCAACGCAGAGCTGATGATCATCGACCCCAAACGATTGACCCTGCTCACCAAAAACGCCCGGTACTTTAAAAAAGACACCTTCAAACAATTGGTGGAGAACATCAAAAAAGATCAGCGGCTCTCCAGCACCCCCTTGTGCCGCCGCACAAAAACCGAAAAAATAGAAGTGCTCTCCGGCAATCACCGGATCAAAGCCGCCATCGAAGCCGGAATCCCCACCGTGTTGATAATCCTCCTGGCCGAAGAACTCACCAAAGACCAGCAGATCGCCATCCAGCTCTCCCACAACGCCATCGTCGGCGAGGATGACCCCAACCTGCTCAAAGAACTCTGGCAAACCATAGAAGACATCGAATCCCGCCTGTACGCAGGCCTCTCCTCGGACCTCGTCAAAGAAGTGGAGAACGTAAAACTTGTATCCTTTACCACCCCCAACGTGTTCACCAAAGCCGTCACCTTCGCGTTCACCGACATCGAAGAACAAAACCTCGAAGCCGTCATCACCGAATTGCAAACCGCCGCCACCGGAACAACCTATCTCGCTCCCATGGCACAATTTGACCGCTTCTTTCAAATGCTCCTGAAGATCAAGAAAATCGAAAACATCAAAAACGGGTCCATGGCCATGCTCAAAGTCGTGGAGATCGTTCAACAGGCAATAAGAAATGGAGATCAATCATGAGAATATATGAAGCCAAATGGTCAAAAGGGGTACAGTTTTTCTTTTTCAGTAAAGCCGTAAGAGTAGGGATCATGCAATGGCCCTGGATAAACATCAACTATCCGGACAAGCCCACTTTACGGGCGCGATTAGGATGCTGTGAGCGGTTCGGGACCGGTTTTCAATTCCGGTTCCTGTGGTTTGCCGTTGCAGTGGATAACCGCCGGTAGAGCACATCATGAAACTCACCGACATCCTTCAGGCCATAGAAGACGAACCCGAACTCCCCGGAGACATGCCCCCGGACATGGCCGCGTCCATCACCGAAGCAGTCAAAACCGGCAACACCGATTTTTTGCTCTACCTCATGCGCCTGGCCGTCGTCATGACCAAAAGAGGCATCAAAGAGCGAGTAGAAACACGCTACCACAGCGAAAACCCGAACAGGAGACCATCATGAGTGACACATACATACCCTTTGGCCCGGATTGGCAAAAGGAGATGATAAAATTCGAACAAACACAATTAATCGATTTGCTGAGTGATCAGCACATTAAAAATTATCTGAAGAAAACCAGCACAACAAAAAGTGGAGACCAGCAATGCCGAAACAATACACCTGCAAAAAATGCCTGAAACACGGCCCCGGCGAACCCTGCGTGATCACCATGGACGAACACGCCATGGAACCCACGCTATGCCCCAGCGACAACGGACCCGATCCCTCGGCGGAATGGAAATTCGAATCACACAAACAAAAACCCAAAGGAGCCTCCCCATGTCATTCATAGGCGCGGTAGCCGCATCGGTCCGCAAAGTCCTGGCCCACTATGCCCCGGCCGTCAAGCACCCCGTGCTCATCATCGGGGCCGGTAATTTCACCGTACCGTCCGTGCTACGCTCCGGAGGTTACAGCGGCCCGATCTCCTGCTGTGACGTGTCCATGTACACCTCCGTGCTCGGTGCCTACCTCACGGACCAGGAGCCGCAAATACAAGAGAAAACCGACTGCCCCGAACACCTTCGGGGACTTCTCTGCACCGATACCCCCCTGGACACCGCCGCCACCTTGTCGCTCATCTACGACCTGCGCGAAGTTTGGCAGCTTAAAAACCCATACCAGGAGCGCCATTTCCAGCAAGTCAAAGCCCACTGGACCGACCTTGTCGACCGCACCCGGGCCAAACTCAAAGCGTACAAGGAACACATCGACCCCATGAAATACACTCCTATCGACGGCTTTGATTTTCTCAGCGGCCGCGATCCGGAGCACACCGTGTTCGCCTTCCCGCCCACCTACAAAAAAGGATACGAGCGCCTTGAAACCCTGCTACGTGCCGTCGTTCAATGGGATCCGCCGCCATACCGCGAAATGACCGACAAAAGCATGGACCTGTACGAAACCATTGCCCGGTTTGAGGCCTTTTTCGTGGTCCTGGAAAAAGACCTGGCCGAAGCGTACGCCATCCTCGGCCAGCCCGTTGCCGTGCTGCCACGCGGCCGGGGAAACCACACCTACATCATCGCCCGGCAGGCACGGCCTAAAATCGTCATCAAACAAACCATCAAAAGTACCGGCATCGGTTCCATTTGGCCTGCTGACAACACCATCACCGGCAAGGAGACACTCACCATTGCCAAATTGCAATTGTCCCAGAGCATCCGGCTCAATGAACTCTTTTTATCCTCGCGCATCGATTACTTTTCCGGCGGCGTCGGAGTCTCCATCGGTTTTTTTCTCGACGGCCGCATCATCGGCAAAGCCGACTTCACCCCATCGGCCCACGCCTGGAAGCTCCCCGAAGTACGGCCGCAAATCTATATCATGTCCGATCTCGTGGTCGCCTCAAACGTCAAGAAACTTGCAAAGCTCATCCTCCTGGGGCTTCTCTCGCGCGACGTCAAAGAGACACTGGACCTCAAGTACATTGAAAATTTCGGATATGCCGTCACCACCGCATTTTCACGCTATCCCGCCAGCATGAAATATCGCGGCCTGTTCAAGCTCCACACCCGAAAACCCGCCCCCGGCGGCCACATGCTCAACTATTATGCACCCTTCGGCGATCACGGCATCGCCGACGCCCTTAAGCTCTGGACCAGCAGATATGGACGATAAAGAACTCAAAGACATACTCGCACAATCCGAAAGCACCGACATCCGGACGCTGCTTTCAGCAAAAGAGAACGCCAAGCGAAACGTCCTGGACAATCCATCGCCCGCCAACCTGCGGGCCTTTGAAAAAGCCTCCCAAATGCTCCAGAAAACCATGGGCGGCGACACCGGAGGCACCCGGTACAAGAACCGGGCCGAAGCCCTGCGCGTCCTGCAGGCCAAAGGCTATAAAATCCAGCATTCCAAATTCTACAACGACATCGACAAAAAAAAGCTCTGCCACATGAACCCCGACGGCAGCATCACCGAATCCGCCCTGGCCCGGTACATCAACGACCCCCGCACCGGCCTCGTCCGCCACGACCCCATCGAAGACCAGGACCCCGGCCTCCAGGACCTGGACCGGCGCAAAAAGGAAGCGGAAATTAAAAAAATCAAACTCGCCATCAAAAAAGAAACCTTCCAGTACGAAAAAGAGCAAGGCCTGCACATGCCCCGCTCACAAGTGGAAATGGAAATCGTCTCCCGGGCCATCGCCTTAAAATCCATCATCGAGCACTGGATCACCCTCAAAAACATCGAATGGGGCCACATGGACCCCGCACAGCGCCTCGCCGACATGAAAGACGGCCTCAACCAGCACCTGACCGAATTCGCCAACACCAAACAATTTCACGTGATACTTACCGATGATACAGACCACAACCATCACCCATAAACTGGCCGACCTGCCGGCGTTCGTGCCCGCAACCATCGCCGACAACGTGCGCACCCAGGGCCGTATCGAATACACCTTCACCCCCATGAAAGGGGAACGAAAGGTGCTGCGCACCCAAAAACACATTCGGGTCAGCGACCACGCCCAGCGCCACCGCATCCTCACCATGAGCAGCCTGCCCGGTGCCTGGCGAAACGACATCACCCCCTATCTCACCGGCATCATGGACGCCGCCCAGCTCCCCCACATCCGCACCATCATCATGTGCAAAGCCCCCCAGGTCGGCGGCTCCGAAGCCGTCCACAACTTCACCGGCTACAGCATCGACCGCGACCCCGGCCCCATGCTCTACATCTTCCCCGACGAACTCACCGGCAAAGAGAACATGAAAGACCGCATCCAGCCCATGATCACCTCCAGCCCCCGGCTCCGCAGCTACACCACCGGCGCCAAAGACGACATGGGCCAATTGCGCATTAACCTCAAGCACATGCCCATATACCTCGGCTGGGCCACCTCCCCCTCCCGCCTGGCCAACAAACCCATAAAACACCTCATCTTCGACGAAACCGACAAATACCCCGCCACCGCCGGGAAAAGAGAATCCGACCCCATCAGCCTCGGCGAAAAACGCGTGAAAACATATTCCCACGTCTGCAAAATCTGGAAAATCTCCACCCCCACCATCGAAAACGGCTACAT